>JADQBA010000054.1 GCA_016903675.1 Stigonema ocellatum SAG 48.90 = DSM 106950
TATAATTTTTAAATTTTTTTAACCGTTTACTCGTGATTTTATATTTTTTATTTTTTTTTTTTAAATAATAATCTTCACAATAAAACTCCTAACTCTTAATAAAAACGGGATTGGGGAATGGGGATTGGGGAATGGGGAATGGGGAATGGGGAATGGGGAATGGGGAATGGGGAATTATTATTTACCTACGCTTCCCTGCTCCTCTGCTCCCCCAATCTCCTGCTCCCCCACTCCCCCACTCCCCCACTCCCCCACTCCCTACTCCCCACTCCCCACTCCCTACTCCCTACTCCCCACTCCCTACTCCCCATTCCCCACTCCCTACTCCCCACTCCCCACTCCCTACTCCCCATTCCCCACTCCCCACTCCCCCACTCCCCCACTCCCCCACTCCTATGTCTCAACCTCTTGTTAGCATTATCATGGGTAGCGATTCTGATTTGCCTACTATGCAAGGTGCGATCGCCATTTGTGAAGAATTTGGTGTAACATCTGAGGTGGCCATTGTCAGCGCCCATCGTACCCCAGAACGCATGGTAGAATATGCTAAATCTGCTCATCAGCGTGGCATTAAGGTGGTAATCGCAGGTGCAGGCGGTGCTGCCCATCTCCCAGGAATGGTAGCATCTTTAACCCCACTTCCTGTGATTGGTGTTCCCGTGCCCAGCCGTCACTTACAAGGAGTTGATTCTTTGTATTCTATTGTACAGATGCCTGCTGGTATACCAGTGGCAACTGTTGCTATTGGTAATGCCAAAAATGCTGGTCTTTTGGCATTACAAATTCTTGCTATCCAGCAACCAGAATTACTAGAAAAAGTGCTACACTACCGCCAAAGTTTATCAGAATCGGTTATGGCAAAGCAAGCACAACTAGAACATCTGGGCTATGAACAATATTTAAAGCAGATGCAGTAAAAGGGAATGGGGAATGGGGAGTGGGGAATGGGGAGTGGGGAATGGGGAGTGGGGAATGGGGAGTGGGGATTGGGATTCAAACCCCAACCAAATCTTGAAATAATTTCTTTCCCAGTCGCCAGTCGCCAGTCACCAGTCACCAGTCCCCAGTCACCTTTACTAGCAGCAATTTTTATTTTTTCTCCTAGGGTTGCCAAATCCAGGAGCAAGGGATACATGTGCTTAATTTCAAGATGATTTGGCCTTTGGCGATCCAAACTACGTTCGGCTTGTACCATGCGTGGGGTGTGGTTTTTTCTCTTTCCCTACACCCCACACCCTACACCCCACACCCCGTTTTTGGTCAGGATGCTGCCAAGGGTGGCAAACCAAAGAAAAATTTATTTTATTATACAGATTTTTTTGATGTTCAAGATACAGAATTTTAGCAAAATTTGTTTCTTCATCATTTAATTATATTATAAAAATGTTTATGTGTTGTTGCCTGGGTTAGGGTCGTTGATATAAAAAAATCGTGGCTTCAGTCATTAAGTCCCTGCTGTACTTTATGTGGGCAGGTTTATTTGAGATAGGGGGCGGCTACCTAGTGTGGTTGTGGTTGCGAGAAGGTAAGTCGATTTGGTGGGGCGTGTTGGGTGGAATTGCTTTGGCTGTTTACGGGGCGATCGCCACTCTCCAACCTGCTAACTTCGGCAGGGTTTATGCTGCTTACGGAGGTGTCTTTATTGCTATGGCAATGGTTTGGGGTTGGAAGGTAGACGGGATTCCTCCCGACCGCTATGACCTAATTGGTGTGTGTTTAGGATTGATAAGTGTTTTAATTATCATGTTTTTTCCCCGCAACTAAGTGAAAATACTGAATTATTTTTTGAAAAGTAAGGAAGGTAAAATATTGAATAGGCAAGCTAGTCAGTCCAGCAGGTCGGTTCGTCGCAGTCCGGTGGCGAAACCTGTCAAGCGTTTTGCCAGGATGCTGGTAACCATGTTTTTGATTGCGTTGACTGTTATTGGGGTTCAACGTGCCTTTGCTGGGGACCCTGGAGGCAATAAGACGGGAACTGCGGCCAATGTCCAAGATGCTCAAGCTAATCCTTTTGCCCCGCCAGAGCCAACTGATAAGAAAGACCCTAAGTATGCCGATCAGTTGAAAGCCTATCAAGATTATAAGGCACAGGCAGATAAGGAACCCTTGGCAGCCAAGTTAGCTGACTCAGTAGGTCAAAATCAGACTGCTATTAACCTGACTTGGACCCTAATCGCAGGTTTCTTGGTCATGTTCATGCAGGCTGGGTTCGCCTTGGTGGAAACGGGATTTTGCCGAGCCAAAAATGCCTCCCACACAATGCTGATGAACTTTTTGATCTACGTTATTGGTGTCACTGGTTTCTGGATCGCCGGCTTTGCGCTGATGTATGGTGCCCAACCGGTAGCTTCCCTGGGAGGAACTGCGGGATTGGAGGCTAGTAAGGAGGTCGTTCTTAATCTCTTTGGTAAGCCCTTTGGTCTATTTTCCACAAATGGTTGGTTTCTGGGTGGTAATGTTTATGATGTCGGTGTCTATACCATCTTCCTCTTTCAGATGGTGTTTATGGATACGGCTGCAACCATTCCCACTGGTGCTATGGCTGAACGGTGGACGTTGAAGTCATTCACCATCTATGGCTTCTATATGTCCATGCTGCTTTACCCGCTGTTTGGTAACTGGGCTTGGGGTGGCGGGTGGCTATCTCAGTTGGGAAGCAACTTCGGTTTGGGACATGGTTATGTTGACTTTGCTGGTTCAGGTGTTGTACATGCTGTAGGTGGTCTTTGCGGGTTGGCAGGAGCAATAGCTCTTGGTCCACGCATTGGCAAATACAATGATGATGGAACAATTAACCCCATACCAGGACACCATATTCCTATGGGAATATTAGGGACGTTCATCTTGGCATTTGGTTGGTTTGGTTTCAACCCAGGCAGTACATTGGGTGTCTCAGGTGGTGGCTTGAATCGCGTGGGTATTGTTGCTGTTGTCACCATGATAGCTAGTGTAGGCGGAGCGCTAGCAGCAGCACTGTATATGATATTCAAGGTAGGTAAACCTGACCCAACAATGATTGCTAACGGTTTGTTGGCAGGGTTAGTTGCCATTACCGCCCCATCAGGGTTTGTTGGTGCAACTTCAGGCTTTATCATTGGGGCGATCGCTGGTGTGCTGGTCTGCGTCTTTATCGAGATATTTGACAAGTTGAGAATTGATGACCCAGTAGGTGCCATATCTGTACATGGCGTTTGCGGTTTGTGGGGCGTACTCGCCCTTGGTCTGTTCGCTGACGGAACCGCCTTCTACGGTGGCACTTGGAACAATGTTAACGGTTCGGTCAAGGGGATTTTTTACGGAGACGGCGGTCAGCTTGTTGCTCAGATCATTGGTTGCATTACCGCCATCGTCTGGGCTTTTGGTCTGTCCTATGTGTTCTTCAAACTCCTTGATAAAGTTGTGAAGCTGCGGGTTTCAACTGAAGTGGAACTCGAAGGCTTAGACATTGCCGAAACAGGTGTTTTAGCTTACCCTGACTTCCCCATCACTGATCGGAGTTCCTCTGTGCCTAAAGAGTTCCCGCTAGATACTACCTCAAAACTAGAAAGATAAAAGTCCTATCAACTTTGATGGGTTTGTAGTGAGGACTTTAGTCCTCTTATTTTTGAGGACTTTAGTCCTCACTACAAACCCAAAAGAATTACAGCCGTTTTCACATCAATGAACCACACCTGTATGTAGGGGCGCAAGGCTTTGCGCCCTTACTACTGTGGTGGATAATAATTTTGGGCGTTGCTGAATCACGGTTTAAAATCAATACCCGTGAAAGCCCCTAGCCCCTCTCCCAAATTGTCCGAGGGGTGCCCTTTCTTGGGCTATCTTGAGGGCGATAATGAGAATGAAATACCAGGACTACTGCCCTCTGATTCCATTCATTCACGGGTATTAGGCAATAGGGTTCAGTTAGGGCGAAAAACCCTTGTTATGCCTAGTTCTGCGTAGGTTGGGTTGAGGAACGAAACCCAACATTTTCGCGTTTTGTTGGGTAACGCATTGCCTCAACCCAACCTACGATTCTCTTACGCACTTTACAAATCAACCATCATATGTATAACGAAATTCCGGCGTTTGACTCGTTCCCAGGCTCTGCCACAGAATGTGATTAAGGGAGGCTCTGCCTCCCCTCAAATCGGGAGGCAGAGCCTCCTTGAAGAGCATTACAAGGCAGAGCCTTGTAACGAGAGATATACATAGTTTATTCTTTTTGTCAATGCTTAAGTCCTAGAAGTATGAAATGAAAAAATGGGGTAAATTCATACCGTGATTCAGCAACGCCTAATTTTGCTTACCTCTCCTGTTACCGTTTTTGCATATGTGCGTAGACTGACAATGAAAAGCGCTATAATATTAAGCTCTGGTAGCAGAATCATAGTCTCCTAACCAATTCTGCGAAAGTCTATTTCTGGACTCATCTCCATCTCTACAAGAGAGATCCAGTTAAATAGAAGTTGTTCCGGATGGCAACTCAAAAACCTTTCGTTGCCTACACCCACGAAAAACCCCCTTAATTAGGGGGCAGTTCAAAACCACAAAATTAATTTACAAGGACACTCAATTATGGCACAAGCCAAAGTGTACACCAACAAAGAAATAGTGTTTCTGCTGCGGGATGCGATCGCACGAACCAAGGCAACCCCAGGCAAGGAGATTGACAACCTAAAGCCATTGTTATCGGCGTATTATTGGGAATTTAACCACGCCGACTTAAAGGAATACGCCTTCTTCCTCATTGAAGCCTTGAATAAAACCCAGCTTGCTACAGCAACCGAAACCAGTAAGTCTCTGACCAAGGAACAGTTGGTTGAACTCATTAAAGCTCAAGCAAAAACAAAAACACGAGCCTGGGTGAAGAATGAACTTATCCCCAGTATGGAAGTACAAATCAATAGCTTTGAAAGCATTTTTGGTATTTCTACTGCCAACAGGAGGCGGCTGCAAGAAATGGAAGGAGTGTTGCCCATAACGAGGTGGGGAACTTACAAGCGCGGCGACTACCCAGTGCTAGGGATGAGGGAGGTGTTAGCCATTATCAAGGCGATGCCCGAAATCTTGGAGAAGATTAAGAACTATGCCGATGAGCATTTAAGTAGGCAAGCTAAGGCGATCGCAGACGAAAAAGCTCGTCAGTTAGCCTGCCAGGAGAAGTATGAGACAATGGCTGCCGAGGTGAGCGAAGAAATAATTACCCCCTACATAAAAGAGCTAGCGACTAAGCAATTATACAAAGATGCAATTAATCAAATCCAGTATGAACTACGCAAAGCGCAACAGTTCGCCAAGGATCGGGAACGCGCAGCCCAGGAGCAAGCAATCCAGCGAAGTTTTAAAACTGATTACCAGAAAGCGATCGCCGCACTTGCCTCAGAACATCAGCACATTATACAAACTGTAGCAATCAACAAGCTAGTGGAGCGAGAACGGTTCCGGGACGCAATTGGTGAGATGAATCGACTGGTCAAGAAGCAGGAAGAGGCTGATAGAAAAGCGGCACGTAACGCAGAGGCAGCAAGGAGTCAAGCAGAGAAGTTAGCCGCACATCAAGCAGTTGTCCAACGTTTTTTAAGTTGGTTAAACTCAGGTGATGTGCAACTCTTCGTTCTTGATGGAGGAGTCATTAGCTTCTGCTCTTTTATCCTGAACGATAAAGAAGTGCATGAGCTTTGCACAACTATTCTGAAGAGTCATAATCTGGGGTCCATTGGTCAAAAACGCTGGAAGTGTAATTACCAAGAGGGCAAGACTATCGCCGAAACCGTCGAAGAACTAGAAGACTGTATTTTCGCTCATCCAATGTTTTTCAATGAAGGCGAGGATTTCTCTTTCAATGAACATCTAAGTCCTACGTTCCATTCAAAATTCAAAATTCAAAATTCAAAATTAAGAACCCAATAAATAAATTTAGGGGCCTGTAGCAAGGAGGTAGTATTTCTTGCACTACGTGTCTCGATCAGACATCTTTTTTAACGATTTTTTTAAAATTGCGCAATAAACGGTACAATAACTATACCTATGAGTGATTTGCGATATGTCCGCACGGGATATTTATCATGATGTCGTGAAGACTGCACTGATCAAAGATGGCTGGAAGGTGACGGCTGATCCATTGACCTTGAAATTTTCGACGCGCTACAAATTGCAGATTGATTTGGCAGCTGAGGCAATGGTTGCGGCAGAAAAGGACAATCAGTTCATCGCTGTAGAGGTGAAGAGTTTTCTAGCACCCTCAACCATTTCAGAATTTCATACGGCGCTTGGACAGTTTATTAATTATCGGATTGCATTGCGATTGAAACAGCCAGAACGGGTGCTGTATTTGGCGGTGCCACTGTTTACCTACGAGGAGTTTTTTCCAGAAGAGGTCGTCCGAATCAGCATTGAGGAAAATGCAGTGAAGTTGCTAATTTTTGAGCCAGATTTACAGGAGGTTGTGCAATGGATAAGCTAGAACAATACCGGGTTTGGATTAAGCGGATTTTGACGGAGCATAGTCGGTTGAAGTCTTCCTATGGCGAGATTGAGGAAGTTGTGTTCTTTGACGATGAGCGCGATCACTATCAGTTGTTTAGTGTGGGTTGGGAGAATCGGCGACGGGTGTTTGGTTGTACGATTCATATCGATATTATTGAAGGGAAGATTTGGATTCAGTATGACGGGACGGAGGTAGGAGTAGCGAATGAATTAGTGGAATTGGGGGTGCCTAAGGGGGAGATTGTGTTAGCGTATCAGCCTGTGAGTGGGCGGAAGTTAACGGAGTTTGCAGCGGGTTGAAGTCAGCAATGGCGCGGTCGTAGTCTTTAAACCCACATTCCGCACAGATTAAAGCGGATTAAAGGTAGACCTTCACAACACGGGTTTGCCAAGTATCACGAAAGATAGAAAAAAATCAACAATAAAAATTGATATCCAGGTAGTCACAACTGCTGCTTTTACTGATTCTCCTATTTGCTTGACTCCTCCCTTGGTAGTGAGTCCCCAACTACAGCTAATGACAGCAATCATCGCTCCAAAAATCAACCCTTTAAGCAAAACAACCACCACATCTGATGATTCCAACAAAGTTCTGATTGAGTCTAAAAAACTCTCTGGAGTCATTTGATAAAATTGTGTGATGATAAAAATTCCCCCAATAATTCCTATAACCAAGGAAAAAATATTCATTATTGGTACCATCAAACAGCAAGCAATGACTCTAGGAACCACTAGATAATCAATTGGATCAGTTTTGAGCATATACAGAGCATCAATTTGCTCTGTCACTCGCATCGTACCTATTTCTGCTGTAAAAGCAGCTCCTACTTGTCCTGCAATCACACTAGCAGTCAAAATTGGTGCCAATTCCCGACAAAAAGCTAGAGCAAAAGCACCGCCTACAGCACTGAGTGCATCATATTTTACTAATTCGCTCGCGGTTTGAAGAGTAAAAATCATACCAGCAAAACCACTCACAAGGAGAACTGGAGAGATAGAAGCAGGTCCCACTGTCACCAGATGTTCCATAATTTGGCGGTGGTAGACCTTTCCTTGAAGTAAATGTAGCCACACTTGACCTACCAGTAGCATAGCGTTACCCAAGCGTACAATCCACAATTGGTCTACATTTTGTTTTGTTGGTTGCAATATAATCTAGTATACCAATCCTGGGGAAATATTGGCTGTTATTTATTATAGGAGGTTTAACCCGCCCAGAACTTCAGTTCTGGGCGCGAGTAGCCCAAGTCCGTTAAAACGGACTAAATTTATAAGGTAAATGCCGAAAACCCTTGAGAAGTAGGACGCAAAGCGTCCTAACTTCGTACTTCAGGCAAGGGATGAAGGCTGGTTGCATCCTTTAGGATGCCTTGATGTTTTCTTGGATAGTCCGCGAATAAGTTCTCTAAGTACGTCACTTTGAGATCTACTCATTTGTTCGCAATAAGCTTTTAAGATATCTTTTTCTTCATCGGATAACCTAAAAGTCATAGAATTAGTTGGTTTTCCCATTGACATTGTAATGTACGCGGCATTACAATACTACCATCTGAACAATGACAACTGAAGATATGGCGTTGTGCCTCCAAGTGCTAACAGCCTATGAAGAAGGGACATTCTAATCCGGTGCCGCCAGAGATACAGGCTGAAATTGACGCCTTGGCCGCATTGCCGGAAGACCAGATCAAAACCGACGATATTCCAGAAGTGTGGGATTGGAACTCAGCCAAGCGCGGGCTGTTTTACCGCCCTATCAAACAACAGATTACGCTGCGACTTGATGCCGATCTGATCGACTGGTTCAAAAACCATCATCAACAGGATGAAGGCTATCAAACCAGCATCAACCGCGCTTTGCGTGAATATGTCGCACGGCAGGAAGGCTAGCCCCCTGACAAGCCCTTCGGGCAAGGCAGCTATCAATAGTATTAATTCCTGGCTGATGCTGCCAGTATTAGCACAACTCAATCCCCACCCAAGTATCTTCAGTGAACCCCCCTACAATGGTCGTTCAGCAGCGCCCCCACCAGATGGTTTAACAGCGCCATTGACCACTTCGGCTTGTTGCGCGTCGAGCAGCACTCCTTCAACTTTATGCGGGGCTTAGGCGTGCTCCTGCTGATCGGTGGCGTCACACCGTAGAACACGTCGTAATCGCCTACGCTATCGGATAAAAAGGTTTGATCATCGTAAGCGTCCTGAAGGATGGTTAGCCCCATCAATTCAACACAAGCTAGACTCACACATTAAGCTGGTGGAACGCATTAAAACGAGAATGCCAATTACCAAAATCATCGTAGAAACAGCAAAATTTGATATTCAGAAAATCAAAAATCCTGACATTCAAAGTGAAGAATATCAACAAGGTGAGCAGTTAGGTTACAAGAACTTGACGGATTATATTCGTCACAGAGATGGCTACAAATGCCAAAACCCAGACTGCAAGAATAAAAGTGCTGATAGGATTCTTCAGGTTCACCACCTTGGTTACTGGAAGAACCCACCAGATAGAAGCAATAAGCCAAGTAATTTGTTACTATCGGTTGACGGTCAATTCCTCACCACCGCGCCTCCCAACTACCACTGATTCTGAGTACAGAATTCAGTGGGAGGCGTGTGCGTCGGAATAGCTAATTTCGCCAGTTTTTGATTGGCATAACGAGCAATAATTGAGATATCCAACAAATCATACAGTTGATTTATCATCCTATCGCCTAAAGTAAATTTGTGAGTCTTCGGTAGGCGATGCAGAATTGGCACATACCATTTGATTCAATCGTAGGTTTTTTGAATAATTGGTAATTCTTCCATTATTTTGACTCAGAAAATTTTGACATAGGGTTTACATGCTCAAATTTATATGTTATGCTTGGTTTAACCAAAGTAGCCTTTGCTCAATAAATCTTAACCTTCGCCAAGCTGCAAAAAAAAATTGATCGTTCCGCTCCGCTACACTTGAAAAGGGCAAAGAAAAGAAGTGGAGAGGGCAAAAGCGCTAAAGTGTCAAGGGCTAAGAATACTTGACGGGGGAACGCACACGACCCGGAACCCGATGTTGCCGATGCCGAGGTCCGGCGCGTCCCTGCTGCGGACGGCAGAACGGCAGTTCTCAGGACCGTTGTTCCACGAACCACCGCGCAGCAGCATTGTTTGATTATCATTATCATTTTCATTTCGCGAAACACTGCCATCTGTGGGCGCTCCATCATAATTATCATGCCAATGGTCAGCACACCATTCCCAAACTAGCCCGTGCATATCATATAAACCAAAGGCATTCGCTACACCAAAGCTGCCTACATCTGTAGTTTCTTCTCGATAAGTTCCTTTCGGTCCTGCACCATAAGAGCCTGACCATTTATATTTTTCGTTATCTGTACCTCGGTAATTTGCTAAGTCTGTTGTTATCGTCTCACCAAAATGGAAAGGCGTAGTCGTACCAGCACGACAGGCGTATTCCCATTCTGCTTCACTCGGTAAACGGTAGGGCTTCCCTGTTGCACGAGAGAGGCGATCGCAGAACTCTACTACATCATACCATGAAACTGTTTCAACAGGACGATTTTCTCCTTTAAAATAAGATGGGTCAGGATTGAGTTCGCGATTTACTTGTGGAAGTGCTGCTACAGCTTGCCACTGTGCCTGGGTTACTGGATATTTTCCCATAAAAAACGTGGGAACTGTGACTTGGTGTTGCGGACGTTCATCATCACTGCTACCTTCTTCAGTTTCCGGTGCGCCCATGAGGAAGGTGCCACCAGTAATCAGCACCATATGTAGGTCAACTCCATTCCCTAAATCTTCTATATAATATTGCGCTGTCTGTTGGGTATGATGAATGACTATTTTTTTTGCCATTTATAATACTTGTTCGTTTATAAACTTTTTTTCTCTTAAATACAAAATTATGATATTATTTCGCCGTTGCTGAATCAAGATATGAATTGTGAAATCACGTTGATCGTAGAGACGCGATTAATCGCGTCTCTACAAGGGTTTGGAAAAATTACAAATCTGTAACTAAACGTAATTCATTAATAAATTCAGCAACGCCATTATTTCAGGGTTTCAAAAATTGATCATTCCGCTCTGCTACCCTTGAAAAGGGCTAAGAGAAGAAGTGCAGAGGGCAAAAGCGCTAAAGTGTCAAGGGCTAAGAATCCTCGGCGAAAGACCGCACACAACCCGAAAACCGAAAGTGCTGTAGCCGGTGTTGACCCCGCTACGACACGCAGAACGGCAATAAACAGGATCGTTGTTCCACGCACCACCGCGCAGCACTCGGATTTGATTATCATTATCATTCTTAATCAGCCAAGCACTGCCATCTGTCGGCGCTCCTTCATAATTAACATGCCAATGGTCAGCACACCATTCCAAAACCAGCCCGTGCATATCATACAAACCAAAGGCATTCGCTACACCAAAGCTGCCTACATCCGTAGTTTCTCCTCGATAAGTTCCTTTCGGTTCTGGACCATATTGGACTTCACCATTATAGTTAGCCAGTTCTGATGTTATCGTCTCACCAAAATGAAAAGGCGTAGTCGTACCAGCACGACAGGGATATTCCCATTCAGCTTCACTCGGCAAACGGTAGGGCTTCCCTGTTGCACGAGAGAGGCGATCGCAGAACTCACTAGCATCATACCATGAAACTTGTTCAACAGGACGATTTTCTCCTTTAAATCTAGATGGGTCTGGATTAAGTTCGCGATTTACTTGTGGAAGTGCTGCTACTGCTTGCCATTGCGCCTGGGTTACTGGATACTTGCCTAGGAAGAAAGGACTAATGGTTACTTGGTGTTGAGGGCGTTCATTATCACGGCTATCTTTCTCATTTTTGGGAGCGCCCATTATAAAATTACCACCAGGAATCTGTACCATCTCCAGTGCAATTCCATCCCCTAAATATTCGATAAAACCATAAGCTTGCTGACGACGACGCTTAATTATCAATTTTGTCTGACGTCGGAACAAGCCTGATTTTTGCACTTCGATGGTGGCTACTTCAAATTCAAAGAGTTGGAGATTAATATCTGTCTCATCCTCTATTTCCCCATCCTCGATAGTAATATTGGCGATTTTAAAATCATAGGTTTGCAGGGGTGGAAAATTGTCAAATACTGTTGGAGGCTTGGGAAGAACTGGAGATTTTTGCTCTAATTGTTCTGCTAAAGCTGCATATTCTCCACCTAAACGACGTAAAACCTGAGTAGCAATCTCAGCAAAGGGTATAATTTCTTGTTGTGTTGCTTTATCCCAGTCAGCATGAGGAGATAGCAAGGCTGCAAAATTTTTAATCGATAGACCAACTTTACGGGCAATATATTGAGAAACTACCTCCAAGACTGTATCAACATCTGGGGTAGGAACGGAATCTATTAATAAATCCCTAACTCCTTCGACAAATTCATAGTTAACGTTTTCCCTTTTGGAGGCTGTACTATTAACTGTGATGGGCTGTAAAATACCGCTCATAAAGACTTCTGCCACATGAACCTGCATAGACTCTTTCAACAAAGTTTCCTGTATGAGGTGGACTACAGGCAAACTTACAGGAACTGTGGCCATTAAACCAGCCAAGCGTCTAGCAGTGGGAGATGCAGTTGCTCGAAACCGATTGACCAATTCTAGTGCGGTTAATTTCTTAGTATCTTTTGATATCTGTGGTTGAGCAGGAATTAAAGAAGTTTCAAATAAAATCCCTGCTGTTTGCGTACTCCCCACCCCAGCTACCACCCGCGACCATTGTTGCAAAGAATCAGGTTCTAATGTCACCACAGGCAAAATAATAGCTTTTTTAATATCCACATCCTCCCAAACAGGTAACCCATCAATCGTCAGCTTTGTATTAGGGACACCAGGCGCTAAAGCATTTAACTGCACTGGAAACCCAAAACCCATCGCAGTTCTCATCCACAACCGTTCCGGAAATAGTTGAAGAATCACTAATGGACTAGAGCTCGACCAGAGCTTTAAAAGGTCGTGAATTTTACCCTGATGCCATATCCCAGAAGTACAATCGCTAACTAATAATACTAAACGTCTACCTGCTATATCTAATAATTCCTTAGGACTGCGATCGCTTTGCTGATTTGCAGTTTGATTTTGCTTCGTAAAAAGTTTAATTTCGCCTTTTTCGTCGGTTTGCAAACTCCAAGTAGAAACAGATCGAAAAGCACCTTGCAATTCGGTAAGTTTTTGAAACTCAGCTATGATTTCTTGCCAAATTACTATGGAACGAGATTCTTCAACTACCAAAGCCAGGTCTAACCAACGTTCGGGTGCTGGTTTGAGTACAGGTATCAAAATTCTTTTTTCGGCAAATTGCCTCACTGTTTCTTCTTCGTCTAAAATCTTTTTAGTTTGAGAAGATACCTTACGCATCAGAGGACGCAATGCCCTTGCTAAAGCCAAAGGATTACGCAATCCTGGGGCTGCGGGAGCTTTAAATGGTATACCTTCTGGTGCGGTTCCTGACTGGGATTTATGATCAGGCGGACTGGGAAGATAGACAGATGCTGATGGTTGACTGAATTCGGGATCAGCAAGTGGTGGTGTCGGTGGGGACTCAGTAGTTTCTTCAATCTCTGTTTTGATAATCTCTGTCTGGGTTTCTTCAGTAGGTGTTTCTGCTGCTGAAGTTACCTCAACCTCACCCATGTGAACTGCCAACCAGAGGAGTTCTGCCATTTCTTCCCCATCTAATTCTAGTTGAACCTGCTTTAACAAAGCAGATAGAGAAGCAATACCCAGAGGGCGAATTACCTGCTTTATCATCTATCTTCTGCACTATTAAGAATTTTTAACAATTGTTCAACCAGCTTATCCTTTTCTTCGCCTACAGGTGCATGTTTGCGGGTGATTAAGTAAATCGCATTCAGTAGTTGATCCGTTGCTAAATCTCCGTCTTTGCGCTTTTTCAGAAACTCGTTGATGAGCAACTTAGCTTGTGTAGTAATTTTTTCATCCTTACCCAAATGAGCTGCAACAATTTTTTCTAGCTCAAATTCATCAGGTTCTTTGATATTCAAACGCAGACAGCGACGTAAAAATGCTGGGGGAAAGTCTCTCTCTCCGTTGCTTGTGAGGATAACGAAGGGAAAAGCACTACATTGTATGCGCCCTTGGTTAATTGTAACTTTGTAAGCATCCTCTGTTTTATCTTTATAAGCAGTTCTGACTTCTACAGTTTCTAACTTTTCTGCAATCCTAACTAACTCAGGGATTTCAAACTGACCTTCTTCAAACACATGCAATAAATCGTTAGGTAAGTCAATATCGCTTTTATCAATTTCGTCAATTAATAGCGATCTTGGTTTCTTTGATGGTAATAAAGCCGTTCCTAATGGTCCGAGTTGAATATATTTACCAATTTCTTTGAGGTTATCTGGATTGTTAGACCCTTGTTGTGGGGTATCCTGAAGACGAGCGATCGCATCATAGTTATAAAGTCCATCTTTGAGGGTTGTACGAGTTGTGATGGGCCAATACAAAACTTCACCCAATTTTAACTGGTAGGCAACAGCATAAGCTAAAGACGTTTTTCCCGTACCTGGTTTCCCCGTCACTAATAAAGGTCGTCGTAGATATAATGCTGCATTAACTAACTGAACCTCTTCATCGCGAACTTGAAAACTAGCACCGCGTTGTTTCTTTTCAGCATCACCGCTAAATTTACGCCAACTTGGCGCTTCTGGTAAGCTTTCGATACCATCATGGGGAGGGAGATTATCACCTTGAAAAATTTTCCAGTCACTCATAACAAATATTATATTTAGTAACTTAAGTAAGTCGGCGTGAATAAACACAACTATGTAAAGAAAAGTAAAGCTCATAAGTTCGTTCGTAGTAAGCGCTTACTACAAACCTTTAATTTTTTACGCCGACTTACTTACATAGAGTAATCAATACTAGGAGGCAAGCGATAAGGATCTTCCCATAATAAAGAAAGATGATGACCAATGTGAATATCTTCAGGCTTCTTAAGTGCTTCGCGGCGTTTCTCTGCTACTGTTTTAGTCAGTTGCTCGATACAACATTTTAGCAATTCATTCACTTGCTGGTTGCACTCCGATGGTGGGTGGCATCTCAACCACAGTGCAACTGGAGTAGCCGTACTTAAGATAACTGCGAAAACACTTCCTTTCCCAGTTTGTTTAGGAATTTTTTGTAATTTAATCCCGATTGTATTTTCTTTGTTTAATTCAAATAACAACCTCTTTAAATCATCATCATCCCACAATACAAAACTACTAATCACTGGTTCTTTAATTATCTTTTGTAATGTCATCCATTTTTGTTGCCAAAATCCTTGATAACGACTATAAGTTGGTAGCAATCTTTCTGTTGAGCGAACGACAACCTTGTACTGATGAGCTAACTTTAATGGAACCTCAAATTCATTTTCTATTTCCCAGATATCAACTGCTTCGTTAATTAAATCAAGCGGCAGAAATATTTCAATTGTTAATCTATATGAAGAATATTCCCCAATTTGATTGAGAAAAAAATTTATGGCTTTGGGTATTTCTTTAAAAGTCAGATTTTTTTCATTTTTTACTTCTGATTGCTTTGTTTCCGTTGTATTTTGAAAATAAAAAAGCTGCTGGCAAACTGAGTTATTTTGATAATTATAATTATCACCATCAGGAATCAGCCAAGCATCTACAAAGTAACAAGCTTCTTTGTTGGGATTACTCGAAGAATCTTGTTCACTGCGACGTACAACAACAATCAGATAAGAATTTTGATTGTTCGATTCTTTTTTTTGCGTTAAAGTTACATTTAAAAGCTCTGAATACCCCCTTATATTAGTCTCAGCCCATGCCCTTAATTGCTGAGAGATTAGCTGAGGCATTTCCAAATCTAATACTAATCGAGCTATAAACTTTTCAATAACTGTATATTTCGATTCTCCTTGGCTCATTTTTTTGAGTTCTGCCAAAATCCTTTCTAATTTATCTGGTAGTGGATGTGGCCAGTCATCAGGAGAACAAGCCTGATATGCCCTCTTAACATAAATTGAGATGTCTTGTTCATAGGGCTTTAATAAATTTAGTATATCTTGAATATTATCTTCATTTTTTGTGGTTTTAAGACAAATTATTTGTTGTTGAGTTTTCTCCATGTTTACGGCAATTTCGTTAAGCTGTAGTTGCAAGTTATTTTGTTCTTGAGGGTTACTTTCTCGCCTCTTTTTATCTGCTACGTCCTCATAATCTTTTGCCAGCTTATCGAAATCCTTCTTAAGTGCTTCGATGCGAATTTCTATAATTGTAATCATCTTCATAACCCTACTTCTTGAATTTCTTGTTCAATTTCCTCCATTTTTTTAGCAATTTCCTTAAGCTGTAATTCCAAGTTATTTTGTTCTTGAGGGTTACTTTCTCGCCTCTTTTTATCTGCTACGTCCTGATAATCTTTTTCTAATTTTTTTAAATCCTTCTTCAAGCTATCAATTTGAATTTGAGTAATACGAGATATTTGGCGAGGTTTGTTTGTCTCTTCCAATATTCTGTTCTTTTGTGGTACAAACTCATCAGTTCCAACACTAGATGCTACCGAAGAATCCTTGAATAACTGTCCTCCCTCATTATCCTCCCAACGCAGGTACAGCACAGGACGATACCACTGTTCCCCTCCAATCCCCATTACCTCCCGTGCTTGACTCATAGCAATTCCCAGAGAATTCTTTTGTCCCAAAGAACGATAAAACTGTTCAGCAAACTTGGTTGCAGATACAACACTAACCGAATATTGCATTGCCACTACAGAAGGAATTCGGTGGCTAATCAAGTTTTGTGCTGTGCCATTAAATACCGAATCTCCATCCAGCGCCATCGCCGACTGACAAGCACTCAGCACGACTAAGGCGATACCACCAGATTTATTATTGCCATTCCCAAGACTAGACTGGTACAGTAATACCCCTAATTCTTCTGCACTGACGTAATCTGCTTTTTTATCTGCATCCTCAAATACTAGATATCCTTGAGGTTCAGGTAATACCCAATCGCATTTCCGGCATTTTTCGGCTTTGTTGCCATTATGCATAGTGCGGCATTTTGGGTTGGAACACCGTTTACCAAATAGTCCATGTCCATCAAAGTGCAGCACATGAGGTGCATCTTCACCTCGATGTTCGGTTAAATAATTTGTTAACTTATGTTTCGTAGCATCTTCCTGTACAAAATTGATATGTCCTGCATCCCTAGCTTTTTCCAATCCCTGACGGATAGCTTGTGTTTCTTGCTCACCCAGCTGCTTCAACCCCAATTCTGAGTCCCATGCAGCAGAAGACACCAGTAAGACATTTACTTTAACAGTAGGTGGTAATTTGGGAGGAACACTGTCATAGGCAATGTAACGAGAAATTGTCACATTGTAGTGGAGTAAAAATGTTTTACCATCATGCAGCAGTTCCCAAGGATAGTCCGCTAAAGGCGATCGCTCTGCTGCAAACTTCAGTTGAATATGTAGTTGAGTCTTTTTCTCTTCACTGAACCGCAGTGATCCTAATAATGCGTTTTTAGCCTTACTATCTGCTGGAAACAGAGACTGATAAACTTGTTGCCCAATCTTGACTAGGTATTTAGCATCAAAGGCGTTCCTATTTTCATTCAGGATGCCTGAATTTACCATCCATTCCTGTTCTTCCGGGTCGAAATGTTCGGATTTAAAGCTCGTCACCTCCAGACATCTGAGTACAGTTGTTCGCCAATCTTTCTCCCCTTCAAAGAAAGGTAATGAAGATTGTGTTTCTCCTTCACCTGCGGGAGATTTGGTGACAATTGCCTTAAATCCCTTGGCATCTCTTGGCGAAAGGTATAGTTCAAGTGTTTCCAACAAACTACTTCCTTACTACTCAATACGGGTTGTTAAATTCCTGGCTCATCATCGCCTTTAAGCAATGCGTCCACAGTTTTCTCCAACACTTCCGGCCATTTTTCCGGATTTTCTTTGTAATAGGCTTTGAGAATCTGCTCTTTACTTACCAGTGGTGACAGCTTCACTTTTATCTTCTGCACATCATCCCGACTAGCCCCCCCTGATAATTCTCCTCCTCCAAATTGAAGAACGTTAATTTTTACACCACCTTTCCCTTCTCTTTTAACTGTGACTTGTAGTTCCAACTCAACAGCATCAATACTCAATATTGGTGTATCATTTTCACTGCGTGGGTAAGTCGTCAGCAGTTCTTGTTTTACTTGCTGAATTAGTTCTGCTAGACCAATTTCACTAGACATCTCAAAATCCTCAAAGAAAATTAATATTTGTTAGATTATAAGCTTTTCTTTGAAAATTTTATGCTGTAGGGGCGCAATGCCTTGCGCCCCTACGAATCGGAAACGACCATTATCGGTTAATACACATGATGTTCAATTTGTATAGTGAGTAAGTCCTAATTTGATCTTCGTGTTCTTCTCCCAAGGGGAGACGCTGCGCGAACGTGTCTTCGCGGTTTAAAAATATTTTTTAACCACGAAGACGCGAAGAACACGAAGAAAAACTTGACTTTTACGCCATATACCCCTGTGTTTCTTGAAAGTTAAGGGTACAATTTTATAGTTTTGAATTTTGAATTGTTACAAAAATTTAAAACAAGAGTACTTTGTCAATGTCAGAATCTGTGTTGTTACGGCAGTTTTTACCTAAATAAACCACACTTTTTGTAAAGGCGTAAGGCCGCCCCGCCCCTCTCACTGTGGTATATTAACCTGAAAATTGCTCTAATGTTAGCTTCTTTCAGAGCGATTTGTCTAAGTACAGAATGCCTCGTTCCTAGGCTCTGCCTGGGAATGCGATCAAGGAGGCTCTGCCTCCGGCGTTTGACGGGAGGCAGAGCCTCCGACAAGAGCATTACAAGGCAGAGCCTTGTAACGAGAGATAATAACGAGAGATAATACACAGTTGGGTGTCTCTGTCAATGCGTAAGTTCTATAAGTTCTGCTGAGCCAAGCCTGCCTACTGCCAATTACCTTCCTCGCCCCTGAAAAAATTAATCACATACTTTATGTCCGTAGGTCTACCCTATCAAACCACCCTTCTGACGCTTTGTGTTCTGAGTTTAAGCCTGATGGCGATTGGTTGCTCATCTCAGCAACCAGACTCCGGTAAGACGGATAGTAAGCAACAGCTCATTGCAGAGAACAAGCCAATTCCCAATTACGAACACATATTTGTGATTATTGAGGAAAATAAAGCCTACAAGCAAATCATTGGCAGCCCCAATACTCCAAATATCAATCAACTGGCAAAAACCTATGGCTTGGCTGCGAACTTTTACGGTGAAGTACATCCCAGCGAAGCAAACTATGTTGCTATGCTCGGTGGTAGCACCTTTGGCATCCATGACGATGATGCTTTCTATTGTCAGCCCGGTTCTTCAGAGAAATTTTGTAGCAATTCCAAGCTCAAAGACTATGCGAACCACACAATTTCTTCTAAGAGTTTGCTTGATCAACTAGAGAAGAAAGGGCTGACTTGGAAGGGGTATTTTGAGAGCATCCCCACTCCTGGCTCAAAGGAAGTTGTCTATCCTAACGTTGTTCGCGCCCTCTATGCTGTTAAGCATAATGGCTTTATGAACTTTAAGAAAGTACAGGACGATCCCAACATATCGAAGAAGATTGTGGGATTTGACCAATTTACGGCTGACCTTAAGAGCGGCGATGTCCCGAACTACAGCCACATCATACTTAACCAGTGTCACGAGATGCATGGTTTACCAGAGTGTTCTGACACCTCAAAGTTAATTAAAGAAGGAGATGCTTGGATTGGCAAGATTGTCAACCAAATCACTACTTCCAGCTTTTGGGGTTCATCAGGCAACAATGCTATCATCATCACATGGGATGAAGACAACAATCCGCCACGCAAAACTGATACCCAAGGATGCTGTGGCTTTGACCCCAAAAGCCATGCTAACTTTGGCGGTGGACACATTGCCACCATAGTCATTACCAATCATGGACCGCGTGGTGTGGTAGATAGAACCCCTTACAATCACTACTCTTTGTTGCGAACTACTGAGGAGGCTTTTGGAATTAACGAATACTTGAATAAGGCGGCTGATACAAGTAAAGGAGTGAAGACCATGACGCCTCTGTTTGCTAAGTAATTAATGACACAGAACGATTTATCATTACCAATAGGTTGTGTTTTTCGCAGAGCAACATCTCAAGACATTTGGTCAATTCGGTGGTTGGTGCTATCAGCAAAACTTGACCCTACTCAATTACGTTGGCAGCAATTCTGGGTCATTGAATACGAGGGACAATTGGTAGCTTGCGGACAACTACGGAACTTCTTTGGCGCACAAGAACTCGGAAGTTTGGTTGTTGCACCAACTTGGAGAGGTCGTGGTCTGGGGACGTTTGTGGCACAGCATCTGATTCATCAAGCAACTCAACCTCTCTATCTGGAATGTCTGGGTCAGCGACTGGCGCAGTTTTACACTCGCTTTGGCTTTGTGCCAATTTCCTTTGAGAATATCCCTCCATCTCTGGCGCGTAAGTTTGGATTTTCTCATTTAGCGAAGAGGTTGCTGGGAGTTCCTGTGGTGTTTATGGCAATGAGTTTGAGATAAGCAAGATTGGAGTTAAGGAACCGCAGATGAACGCAGATGAACGCAGATAAATCCGTAATATAGGAATCCTATCTAGAAATTTGGCGTTGCTGAATTAAAAACTTTTCCTCTTTGCGACTTTGCGACTTTGCGTGAGGTAAATTCATACCTTGATTCAGCAACGCCAGAAATTTGAACCTACGAAAAAGCGAAAAAAGGATAATTAAGCCAAGAAACCCGGTTTGTTCAACAAACCGGGTTCTTTTTACTCCAACACTTATCCTATACCAAATTAAGTTATGAGCAAGGAATCAAAGGAATCATCAGTTATTCATTAACTCCTAACTCCTAACTCCTAACTCCTAACTGCATTACGCAAACGCTGCGGTTTTCACATCGTTGTTACCCAGCAGTTCTTGTAATTCCTCGGCATCGACGGTTTCTTTTTCAACTAGCATGGAGGCAAGTTGATCGAGAATGTTGCGGTTACTCTCCAACACGTCTTTAGCTCTTACGTAGGCTGTATCTACCAGCTTGCGGACTTCTTCATCAATTGCAGCGGCTGTTTCTTCAGAGAAGTCACGCTCTGCCATGATATCCCGACCTAGGAACATATTACCTTGCTGACGACCAAGGGCAACTGGTCCTAAGCGATCGCTCATGCCAAACCGTGTCACCATCTGACGGGCTACACGGGCGACTTGTTGCAGGTCGTTAGAAGCACCAGTGGTTACTTCTTCTTCACCAAAGATTAATTCTTCAGCAAGGCGACCACCCAAAGCTACTGCCATCTGATTTTCTAGATAAGCCCGGCTGTACAAACCAGTATCCATCCGGTCTTCACTGGGGGTAAACCAAGTTAAACCACCTGCACGACCGCGAGGAATAATGCTAATCTTTTGCACAGGGTCGTAGTCTGGCATCAAAGCACCAACGAGGGCGTGACCTGCTTCGTGATATGCTACCAAGGTTTTGCGCTTTTCGCTCATCACCCGGTCTTTCTTCTCTGGACCTGCTAACACCCGATCAATGGCGTCGTTGATTTCGTCCATGGAAATTTCGGTTAAATTCCTCCTTGCTGCCAGAATTGCGGCTTCGTTCAGCAGGTTGGAAAGGTCTGCACCAGTAAATCCAGGGGTACGACGGGCAATTCTCTCCAAGTCTACGTCTTTCGCCAAGGTCTTACCACGGGCGTGAACCTTGAGGATTTCTACACGTCCAGCATAATCTGGGCGATCCACAACGACTTGACGGTCAAAGCGACCAGGACGCAGCAATGCCGCATCTAGAACGTCGGGACGGTTGGTAGCGGCAATAATAATGATGCCAGTGTTACCCTCAAAACCGTCCATTTCTGTCAGTAACTGGTTGAGGGTTTGTTCCCGTTCATCGTTACCACCGCCTAAACCCGCACCCCGCTGACGACCTACAGCATCAATTTCATCGATGAAGACGATGCAAGGAGCATTGGCTTTTGCCTGCTCAAATAGGTCGCGGACGCGAGATGCACCCACACCCACGAACATTTCCACGAACTCGGAACCAGAGATGGAGAAGAAGGGGACACCTGCTTCGCCTGCTACAGCACGCGCTAGAAGAGTTTTACCAGTTCCAGGAGGACCGACTAGCAGCACGCCTTTGGGAATTTTTGCTCCCACAGCAGTGAAGCGATCGGCATTTTTCAGAAAGTCTACGACTTCATTAAGTTCCAGCTTGGCTTGGTCGATACCAGCAACGTCGCCAAACGTCACTTGAGTTTGCGGCTCCATTTGCACTCTGGCTCTGGATTTACCAAAGTTCATCGCTTGGCTACCAGGACCATTTTGAGCACGGCGCAGCAAGAAGAACAAACCAACTAGAAGCAATACTGGGAAAAATAAGCTGCTTGCTGCCTTAAACCAAAATCCATCGTCAGTTTGAGGCAAAACAGTAATATCAACACCTTTAGCAGTAAGAGTATTGATTAGGTCAGGGTCATTGACCAAGGTCACGAGCTTCTTAGCGGGTTCGTACTTCGGCGTTACAAGCGCTGTAGACCTATCCGCACTAATACTAACCTTCTCGACTCTGCCTTTTTGTACTTCTTGAAGAAACTGACTGTATCGCCATGACTCTCTGCTTTGCGGTTGTTTGTCAAAAAACGCTGTCCCAAGCGCTATGACAACAATAAACAGCAGCGCATACAACCCCGCATTTCTCCATCGTTTATTATTCACTCTTGGTCAATCCTCCTAAATTTCTTGTAAGTTCCCGTAGCGTCTCTGTATACAGAGGGCGTTATTAAGAATTATGTTAACTTATCTTAAGTTATAGCAAATAATGCTCCTCAAATGCTAGAAAATCTTTGCTGTTGCCGAAAATCCCAATGGTAGGGATTATATTCTAGCGATCCCAAGGGCAGGATGACCGTACTTTCAAGAAACACGGGGAGTGGGGAGTAGGGAGTGGGGAGTGGGGAGTGGGGGAAGAGGGGGAAGGGGGGAAGGGGAGAGGGGGGAATTCGTGTTTCTTTCATTCATAGGGGGTGGTGCGCCGCCCGTGGGGTGCTTTCAAGAAACACGGGAGTGGGGAGTGGGGAGTAGGGAGTGGGGGAAGAGGGGGAATGGGGGTGTTTGTTCCATTCATAACGGGTAGCGATGGCTGCCTGTGGGGTTGTCTTAACTTATATCTTGCACCTCTAAGTAGAAAGCACAAATAACCAAATAAGGAGTCATAAAATTGACAGTGATTTCAAAACTCATTCAGTCCTCTTTTAGAGGACTTATGCTATTAGCATGGGACTTCAAGTCCCATGCGGATGTGGTTTCTTTTGACTTCCCCTTTGAGGTGTGGGGGTGTAGGGGAAAAAGGCTTCACCCAACACCCAACAACTAACACCCAACAACTAACACCCAACACCCAACAACTATCTTTATTGAGAAAATTCAATTTTCTGAGTGCCGTTTGGATTAGTGACTATTTTGCCTCCCAAAGCTTCAATTTCACTGATTGCTCTTTTCCGAGTTTTTTTATCTACTGTATTATTTAAAACCATCGTCCAGCCAGCAATTTTAGCCAATTTACTCTTTGGGTTGTGACTGAGAAATTCAGCCGTTTTTTGGGAAATGAGTGCTATTTGTTTACTTTCTTCATCAGAATAGTTATTAGCCCAGGTGGCCACTGTCTCAAATGATTTTTTTGCTGCCGAGGAGTTTCCTAAAAACAGTAACTCATCAATTCCTTTATAGCGCCATACATAGTAAGACCTGTGGGGAACTTGAGGCGATAGGGATTTTAAACCCTTTTCCATCAATTGTATTGAGCGTTCTGGCATAGCTGCGTACATGGAAGTACTAGTAGAAAGACTGAGATAAGCAGCAAGAAATCGCGGATCGTGTCCCAGAATGATTTCAAAATATTCTGGACTCAGACTGTAACCTGTTTTGTCCCGAACTTCATCATCGCCAAAATATTGCACAAAATTCAGATATACCCAATCTGCCATTAAGTTATCATAACCAAAACTGGGCATTTTTTTTAATAAATTCAGGCGAAGGTTTTCTGAGTTAATTTCTTTTTCTAAAGTTTCTAAGGAGGCATTTTTATGGTTATTAAGTAATTTTTGCATACGTGGGAATTGAAGCAAACCCACTCCCGATATACACAAGCAGAAGATAAAAGATGCAGTGACAGCTTGACGAGAGATAGCGAACATACTGTATGAATTATGAATTATGAATTATGAATTATCAAAAAATCATCTAAATACCTCGGTAAGCGGGAAACCTCTTGTCTCCCTTGTCTCCCTTGTCCCCCTTGTCCCCCTTGTCCCCCTTGTCCGGATCTTAAATAGGATTGCTATATGTACATAGTTCCCTAAAATTCTTCCAAATTAACATTGCAACCGCAGATGCACGCTGATAGAACTGACAAGTGTTCCCATCCATCTGCGTCCATCTGCGGTTTAAAATCTAAAATTTGTTTTGAGTTACGTGATAGAATCTAAAAGATTTCCTTGCTGCGATCGCAGATTCTCTAGAGAACCTTGTATTTTAACCATTCAGCGACACTAATGAGCAGTTATGAATGAAATTACTGAGTGCAAGCGAACAGAAAGAGAACTGGGGGCAAGGGAAGAGCTATTTCAAGCCATGTTCAATTTTGCCGCTGTTGGCGTTGCCCAATTAAGTATAGATGGAAAGTGGCTATTAGTCAACGAAAAGCTTTGCGACATTGTTGGTTATACAAAAGAGGATCTGCTGTCGCGAACTGTTCAAGATATTACCCACCCCGACGACATCTATGCCCATCTTGAGTACGTTCGCCAAATGTTGGCTCAGGAAATCCAGACTTACTCAATGGAGAAGCGCTACATCCGCAAAGATAGTTCCTACGTTTGGATCAATTTAACCCTGTCGCTCGTGCCTCAGCCAGAGGGGGAGCCAAAGTATTTTGTTGCCACAGTTGAAGACATCTCTGAGCGCAAACAAGCAGAAGTCAAACTTCATGAGGCTTTGAAAACAGAAAAAGAACTCGGTGAACTAAGAGCGCGGTTTGTCTATATGATTTCTCATGAATTCCGCAACCCGTTGCACATTATCTCATTTGCCACCAGCTTGTTGAAACGTTACAGCCAGGAATACACTGAGGAGAAAAAACTTAAGTCTCTCCATCGCATTCAAATAGCCGTCGAACATCTCAGCAAATTGATGGATGACGTTTTAATCATTGGTCGATCAGAAGCAGGAAAATTAAAATTTGAGCCAAAAACCCTTGATTTAGAGCAATTCTGCCGTGACTTAGTAGCACAATTTCAACAAAGCTACAGTAGCCAGCATACCGTGTGTTTTACAAGTCTTGGTGACTGCTCAAGAGTTTATGTAGATGAAAAACTGCTGCGACCAATGCTGACAAATCTGCTTGACAATGCGATTAAGTATTCTCCAAATAACAGCACAGTTGATTTGAGGCTCTCCAGCAGGAATGGAGAAGTCATTTTCCAGATTATAGATTCCGGAATTGGCATTCCAGCAGCAGATCAAAAACGACTGTTTGAGGCATTTCATCGGGGTAATAATGTCGGTGACATACCAGGTACTGGACTTGGTCTAGCAGTTGTCAAAAAACTTGTGGACATCCATGAGGGTGAAATCTCTATCGCGAGTGATGTTGGGGTGGGTACTACATTTACAATCAAGCTACCATCCTTGATGGGTTTGTAGTAGCGCTACCCTTGCGGGAAGCCGCGCAGCGTCTACAGCGTCGGCTAAATCGCAGTTTTTTTGCTTTAGCGAAAAAAAGGCCCAGAGAAAAACAAGACAGGTAAAAAGCGAGGAGGACAACCAGGTCATAAAGGTCATAGCCGCGTTCTGTACCCAGAACAAGAGTGTGAAAAGGTTTTAGACCACCACCCTCTAACTTGTAGCTGTTGTGGAGAAACATTAAGCGGAGAAGATGCTAACCCTTACCGCCATCAGATAGTAGAAATTCCCCCCATCAGCCCAATAATCGTAGAACATCGTCTGCATCAATTGCTATGTCAGGAATGCGGGACTTTAACCCGTGCAACGTTGCCTGTGGATGTACACGCAAGTGGGTACGGAGTGAGAGTGGTAGCTCTTGTTGCCGTATTGAGCGGACTGTACCGCCACAGTGCTCGAATGGTGCAAAGTGCTATGCAAGATTTATTTGGAATCTCCATCTCTTTGGGTACAGTCAACACCCTGAGACTTGAAGCAAGCAACGCAGTAGAAAGTGCAGTTGAAGAAGCAAAAATATACGTCCAAAACTCTCGTGTAGTGGGAGCGCTTTCAGAAATTTTGAAAGTTGACGAAAGAATAAGGGTTTCAGCCGTCGTTTTTAGGGCTGCTGATCGCGACCGCAAGCGATCGCTCTTAAGTCCATTTAGCTAAGTGCATAAATTGATGTTGCTAACGTATATGACAGTTCGTACACCCTCGATAGACAGATTTCCATGGAGTTGTAATGTAGTGAACTCAATAATCAAGTGGTTTATTTCTATCTTTAGATGTATTGACAAATTTTACATATTTTTAACTTGTGACAAATGGGGGCAGACAATGAAAAAGATTCTAGTGATTGAAGATGAGGCGCAAAGCCGAGAGATGTTTCTAGAATGCTTGGAAGTGGAAGGATTCGATGCCATTGGTGCTGAAAACGGTTTTGTCGGTGTCCGGAGGGCGCAGGAAAAGTTGCCAGATTTGGTGATTTGCGATATTTTGATGCCGGAACTCGATGGTTACGGTGTTCTCACTACGCTGCGCCAAAATCCGCTCACAGCAATTATTCCTTTCATTTTTCTCACAGCCAAGGTTACCAAGACTGAACAGCGCCAAGGCATGAAGTTGGGAGCAGATGACTATCTCACCAAGCCCTCTACAGTAGAAGAATTATTGGAAGCGATCGCCGCCCGACTAGAAAAACAAGCAACCATGAAGGAGTGGTATGCTACTCAGTTCCAGTCAGTTCCATCCCCACCTCTTGCCGAGACTGCTTCATCAGTAGAACAAAAGCCAATATTTCCTTCTGACCCCCATCTGAGTAAAGTCTTCCAGTTCATTGAGGAAAATTACCATCAACCGATTAGTTTGTGCGATGTCGCTGTTGCAGTTGGTTACTCTTCTGCTTACTTAACCGACTTAGTGCGACGTCATACGGGAAAAACAGTGAATCACTGGATTGTCGAACGCCGGATGGCAGCAGCACGCACATTGTTGCTCCTAGAAGCCAACCTGTGCGCGAATCAGATTGCTGAGGCAGTGGGCTACCAGCATGAGGGTCATTTTTTCCGGCAGTTTCGCCAGCATCACGGGACTACACCCCAAGCTTGGAGAAAGGCACAGCGCAGTTGCATCTAGTAGTCTGTCAACCGAACGAAAGCTTGGCTTGTGATGATTTGTTCGTAGTGAGGACTTTAGTCCTCGTATTTTTGAGGACTAAAGTCCTCACTACAAACCAATCAAAGTTCGGTTGCCATACTAGATTTATGCATCCAGAAACCAAAAAATTGTGAGTCTTATAGAAAGATTGTGCATTGAGGTTGGAAGTTGCCTCTTTTAAGCTGCTAAGTACCAATAGAAGTAGTGAAAAAATTTCTGGGATTCAAGCACCTTATTCATACGGTTAAGTTAAAAGTTTTTTCTCATAACACCTCTTGTGCATTTTTAAAATGAATCACTTCCATCGGTTATTTTACCCGCCTGCTTGGTCAATCGCTGCCAAAATTTCGACAGCATTGGTTTCTGCTGTGGTTATACCGATGAGCTTCACCTCCTACTACAATCTGCGACAGAGCTTAGACAGTGTAGAGGCTGGCGAATATCGCAAATTAGAACTGTTAGCCACCAGTACTGCGAGTCGCCTCGACCAGTTAATTATAGATATCCAACGTGTTATCCTCCAAGTCAGCAGCGATCGCAATGTAGTAGGTTTCCTAGCTGCTACCACGTCTAGTGAGCGAGAAGCCTTCCGCGCCAACTTACAACAAACACTACACAACTTCTCCCGCTCTAACCCAGACTTTGATGCTGTCTTTATGATGGATAGAGAGGGTCGTGCCGTCGCAGGAACCGATTCTACATTCATTGGTAAAAACTACGCCTTCCGTGAATACTTCCGCTCCAGCATCCAGGGCAAGTCTTACGTATCTAGTATCCTGGTGGGTGAAACGACGAAACGACCTGGAATGTTCTTCTCTCACCCAGTGCGATCGCCTAGTGGCAAAATTGTGGGAGTGATGGTACTCAAGATTCGGGGTGCAGATATCTGGGCAATTGTCAATGCGTTGCAAGTAGGCTCTCAAAGCTATGCCTTTTTGATTGACCAGCAGGGTGTCATTATCAGTCATGCTGATAAATCTCTCCTATACCATAGTCTCGTCCCCCTGTCACCTGAAGTTTTAAAGCAGGTTGTCACCGACAGACGTTATGGTTTGGAACAGATTCAGAGCTTAAACATCCCAGAATTGAAGGTGATGGTGAAAGCAAAACTTGCCGGTCACACCACCTATCGCTTTCCGCCTCAACAAATGCCCCGGATAGTTGGCTTTGCACCCTTGCAAGAACAACCTTGGGTATTGGGAGTCAGCCAACCCAAGGCACAGTTTGCAATTCCTTTGAACCGCCTGATCTGGCTGTATGGCAGCAGTGTGCTGATTGTGGGAGGAATCACAGCAATCATCGCGCTGCTCTTTGCTAGGAGAATTTCTCAACCCATCCACGCCCTCACAGCCGCAGCGAAAACACTGGAGCAAGATGATTTTGATTCTCATGTCCCAGGGCTGCGTCAGAGTTTGACGAAATTAACTCATAGCCAAGATGACATCGGTCAATTAGTGCGCGTCTTCTTGGAGATGGCTGAAGAAGTGAGGATGCGAGATCAGAAGCTGAAAATGCAAGTTCAAGAACTCCGGATTGAAATTGACGAAACCAAAAGAGCCAGCAATGTTGCGGAAATTACGGAAAATGAACACTTTCAGCAGTTACAAAAAAAGATCCAAAAGCTCAGAGAACACGAGGTAACTGTGAGCGAAAGTGAGACAGAGTACTACCAGAGATTGCAGAGTAAGGTGCAATCTCTCAAAGAGCGATCGCTCACAAGTGAGGCATAGATATGTTATCCGATGACGAACTGATATCGCGGGAGGAGGTGCTAGCAGGTTTACCAGCTAGACGGGCGAATACACTGCTGTTTTTGATTGAGAGTCGGACAGCGCAGATAGTAGCGCGTTCTCGGGTGGAGTTTTCTCTCACCGAGCAAGCAGCCAACGAGCGCGATCTGGCTTTCTTAGAAGCTTTTGCTTTAGGAAATGCGCCGCCACTCCACCCCACCATTCAGCACTTGGAACGCTACGCCAGTCAGTGGGCATCCCTCGTGCCAGAAAACCCGAAACTGAAAGCCGCCATTGCCCACGCGCTGTGCCAGAAGTACACTTTCACTTATCAGACAGTGCCTCACATCCGAGCAACTTTGGGTTTGGATGAGAAAGCGGTACAGGTAGCTTACTCCCGCTTCTACAGAAAACAACTTTTGACCATCTTTGCATCTAGGATGCCACTCATAGAACAGTGGCGCTGGATGGCTGCGGCGATCGCGCAACGCCTAGAGTCTCTTCCACCCTTTTGGCTGGCTTCCATACTCACAGTGGCGCTTGGTCTTCCCCAAGCCTTCTTAGCCTTGCCCATCGCTGTAGCCGATGTTGGTCCATTAGCTGCTGTTGCCTTTTTGGTCATCATTGGCATTATCAACATCCTGACTATGGCTTGCATGGCAGAAGCAGTTGGTCGCAGTGGCGACTTCCGTTATGGCAATTCTTTTATCAAACAATTAGTCTCTAATTACTTAGGTAACATAGGCTCATTTATACTTTCTTTAGCAGTTAGCATCCGTGTTTTTCTCATCGCGTTGGCTTGCTATATCGGTTTGTCGGCTACTATGGCAAGCTTCACACCCATACCAGCAGCATTGTGGGCAGTGTTACTTTTCTGCGCGGGATTGTACGTGCTATCACGTAAATCACTTAACTTCACAGTTGCCTTGATGGTATTGCTGGCAGCAGTCAACGTGAGTTTGCTCCTCATCCTTTCACTGCTGGCATTAGGGCACATGCAACTAGAAAACCTGTTATATGTAAACTTGCCTTTTCTTAACGGTCACTCTTTTCAACCGGGAATACTACAGCGGATTCTGGGTGTGAGCCTCATGCTCTACTTCGGACATGTGTATGTAGGGGAATGTGGTAAACTTATACTTCCTCGTGACTCCAGCGCCACATCGTTAATTTGGGGTAGCGTGGCGGGAACTGCTTTTTTAACTGTTCTGTTTTGCATTTGGGTGTTAGCAGTCAATGGAGCGATCGCGCCACAATTGCTAGCTGGACAATCAGGCACTGCCTTACAGCCACTAGCCCTGCAAGTAGGTTCTATCGTCACAGTTTTGGGAACAGTGTTAGTTACCCTCCTTTTAGGAATGGCTTGGCTGCGTAGTTCCAGTCTCCTCGTCAACCTAGCTAGGGAGTGGTTACCAGCGCGACCCAAACCTGTTTTGAGGTTGCCCCGCCAGCAAGGACTGTTAATATTACACCCCTCTGGTGAATCCAGTCAAGTTCCCCATATTGGTTTCACGTATTTGGGTCTGGAAGATACTAAGTCCAAATTTCGTCTAGATATTCAGTTGAGCGGCAATGTTCACCATGTAGAAATTGCATTCACTGAACGTTGGGACATTAAAGAAATACTCAGTGAGTTTCCAGACTTACGTAAATGGGATACTCGCCTCACCCTAGAGATACTGTCAGCTAACCAAGATGGTGCCTCTGTGCAAGCCACTTCACCCATGCTTCTAGTCTACAAAGGAGGTTTAAAGGTTGATGTCAGTAATGCTACTTCCAAGGCTCAGAGTCAGACAGGAAGGTTTTGGACAACCCTGCTCAACCATCGTCGCTTCTTTCTATCCATCAGCCCTCTACTACTAGTCTTTGTGCTCACAGAGTGGCTTTTTCTGGCAGGTACTCAATCCTTTACCAGTGTACTCGCATTTGCTGGTGTACTTGGTAACTCCCTTGTTGGTGGTATTTTCCCAGTTTTACTGCTGGTTTCTAGTCGGCGGAAGGGGGAGCTTGTACCTGGAGTAGTCTTCAAGATTCTCAACCATCCGTTGTTCAGCGTGGGTGTATACAGTTTATTCTTAGCCATTTTGCTCGTTCACGGTTTGTTCATTTGGTCAAATTCTGTGGCGCGGATCAGTGCATTGGGCATCGCTGTGCTATCCTTAGGAGCAACTTTGATGATGAAACGCTATGGAGCCTTCACTTCTCGTGTGGTTGTAGAACTACGAGAAGAGGAACACCAAGGAGGGCGTTCTGTATTCACAATCACTGCTGGCGGACAACCGAAAATAGCAGAAGTGCTGCTGGGATATGCCGAAGGTGAGCAACACCACCAAGCAGCTACTGTGGAGATTCCATCACTCTCATCCCTGCGCTATGCCACCTTTCGGTTACCAACCAAACGGGAAAAGGAACTCAGAGTGTGGGCACATAGGAGCAATTCCAACATTGACTCCCAGAGTTTACCTGCACTTGTGGAAGTCCAAAGTGGAAACAAGAATATGCAGTTTGACTTGAAGCTATCTAGTGGGAGAGTTTTGCTACCTCTGATTCACGATGGGTGCTGGTTGAAGTTTACGTTTCCAGGAGTGGTTAATGGATTCAAGAGTTTAGAAACCGCAGATGAACGCAGATGAACGCAGATAAATTTGTATTTGAACCGGATGAAACCTGCTATAACACCTAACAACTAACAACTAATGTCACAAATTATCGCAATTCATTCATTCCGTGGCGGTACTGGCAAATCAAACTTGATTGCCAATATCGCAGCTACTATGGCGCTTCAGGGGCAACGTGTAGGCATTATCGATACTGACATCCAATCACCAGGGATTCACGTTATTTTCGGTCTCAACGAAAACAAAATGGAACGTGCCCTCAATGATTACTTATGGGGGCGATGTGATATTAAAGATGCGGCTTACGATGTTACTCATACTTTAATTGCAGAAGAGGGAAATACAGGTACAGTCAAGGGTAGTCTTTACCTAGTACCTTCTAGTATTAAGGCTGGTGAAATTGCCAGGATTCTACGCGAGGGGTATGATGTAGTCCGGCTTAACGATGGTTTTCAAGAACTTATTCGCACATTGAAACTGGACTACTTATTAATTGATACACACCCTGGGTTGAATGAAGAAACTTTACTTTCCATTGGTATTTCTAATGTTTTAGTAATCCTCCTACGTCCAGATAATCAAGATTTCCAAGGTACTGCTGTAACAGTGGATGTGGCTCGCAAATTGAAGGTGCCAAAAATGTTGATGGTGATTAATAAGGCGCTACCAAACTTAAATTTTCCCGACTTGCAACAACAGGTAGAAAAAATTTACAACGTCCCAGTAGCTGGGATTTTGCCTCTCTCAGAAGAAATGGTGATGCTAGCAAGCAAAGGTCTTTTCTGTCTGCATTACTCTCGGCATCCCATCAGTAAGACAATCAAAGGGATTACCGAGCAGATTGCTGGTTTAGTCGTTACTCGTTAGTCAACTGTTGGCGTTGCTGAATTGAAGTATGAAATGAAAAAATGGGGTACTTTAAAACTCTTTTTTTTGCGCCTTTGCGCCTTTGCGCCTTTGCGTGAGGTAAATTCATACCGTGATTCAGCAACGCCCAAATGTTTCTCCATTTCTGAAGGCGATCGCCCATGATTGATCAACAATCATTTCGTACTGATATCCTTACCTCTTTCCAAGCGACTGCTGCACAGGTAGAGGAGTTATTGGTATACAACCAAAATGTTTTCAATCATAACACATTAACCTATCCTATCCAGTTTCCTTTTCCCCCTGAATCTCATGTAACTGCTTGGGAAGAATACACCAATGCAGCAAGAGTTGTAGGAGCATTTGAGGTACTTAAGCAGCGGCTAGTGCAGTTCCGATTTCCCATACTTGAGGGTATCAGCCAAACTGAGGCATATCGAAGTGCCACCCGTAGGGGTGCGATGGTGGATGGCATGGTAGAGGCGATTGGTTTAGTTTTGCAACAACCGCAGAAACTCCAATTAATACTACACCAAAGCTTGGCGGGGATTATACCAGTATTGCTCATCCGCAACCGAAAGGACTTTGTTTCTCTAGTACAAGCACTGACAATGCGAAATGAACCCCAGCCAGTCCCTACCTCTATGGGAGCCTGCATAGTCAGTGGATTTAACAATTGGGATAGGATTCGTCAGTATCGCCAACAATGGGAGGCTGAAAACTTAGCTAATTGCTCACAAACAAGTTGGGCAGAAGAGTTTCAGCGTCTTATCCCGCAAAAGCAACTTTATCAGGATAAGTTTATTATTTTGAGCGATGGCCCCTATAGCAACGTTTCAGCCAGTGACATTGGAGTTGAGGAATCCCAATGGCAACGCTTCTCCTTGACAATTCGGCTGGAACATGAATGTACACACTACTTCACACGTCGCTTGTTTAATTCCATGCGAAACAATATACTCGATGAGCTAATTGCCGACTATAGAGGCATTGTAGCTGCTACGGGGTATTATCGAGCCGATTGGTTCTTACGCTTTTTGGGGTTAGAGTCGTTTCCCAATTACCGAGAGGGAGGTAGGCTGCAAAATTACCGGGGTCAACCTCCACTATCCGATGGGGCTTTTAAGATTTTACAGAAGATGGTGAAGGCAGCAGCCGAAAATTTGCAGCGCTTTCATACTGAGTACACAAGGAAGTTACCAGACACTAATATTCAACCCATGATAGTCATGGCATTAACCTATTTAACATTGGAAGAATTAGCTTCAAAAGAGGCGAACTCGCTGATCCAACAAACCTTAGAGGTATTGCAGACAACCCTGCTGATCCCCCCAACCCCCCTTAAAAAGGGGGGCTATGTTCCCCAACCCCCAATACTGCTCGGTTAAAGGGAAAAGGAGAAGAAAAGTCCTTTACCCCTTACCCTTTAACCTTTTCCCCAGCCCAGATTCAAGTATTGGCGCATCAATGTGCCCAGTGTGCTTTTCTTCTTCGCGTCCTTTGCGTCTTCGCGGTTCGTTTTTCTTCCTTATCCTTAACAAAACATAAGGTAATTCACTAATGACAGAAGTCCTACTTAAAGAATTAACTAACACTGACATTGATTGGATAATTGCTAAGGGTCATCAAAGAGAAATAGCAGCAGGCACTCTACTCATCCAAGAAGGAAAAGCTGCCGATTCCCTACACATTTTACTAGATGGAATCTTAACAGTTACTGTCTCTCAACCAGACAACAATCCTCTAAGTCGTGCTTTTACCGCAATCGAGGGTGGTGAAACATTAGGTCGAGAGATTGCGAGATTATCCAGCGGTGAGGTAGTGGGAGAACTTCCCTTCGTGGGTACTAGTTTAACAGCCACAACTGTTAAAGCTGTAGAAAGGTCACTGGTGATGTCAATTCCTCAGCAGGAATTAGCGACAAAATTGCAGCAGGACGTTGGTTTTGCTTCGCGCTTTTATCGAGCGATCGCCATTATGCTTTCAGATAGACTACAAAGTAGTATCAATCAGCTTGGTCGTAGTAACTTGGTACAAGGTGAAGCACTTAGAGATGTGCTATTTGTTTTAGGAGATTTACACGATAGTGACATCGATTGGATGATGGCTTGTGGGAAACCGCAAAAAATTGCAGCTAATACCGTACTCATCCGTGAAAGAGGACCTGTAGATGCACTGTATATTCTGCTAGATGGAACCATGTCTCTATCTATTGCTGAGGATGAGCGTAATCCTTTGGCTCGTGCTTTTGCTGCTATAGAAGGTAGCGAAATTTCTAGTAGAGAGATAACAAGATTATCGAAAGGTGAAATCATAGGAGAAACACCCTTCATTGATGGGCGTCTACCTTCTGTAACCGTTAAGGCTATTGAAGAATCAATAGTGTTGTCGATTTCTCGACAGCAATTAGCAGCAAAGTTACAGCAGGATGTAGGATTTGCATCGCGCTTTTATCGAGTGGTTGCTACTCTGCTTTCAAATAGATTGCAGGGAATGCTGAGTCGCCTTGGTTACGGTAGGCGCGTTTACAGCAAAGGTCAGTCATTGGATGAAAATATTGAATATGAGGATGAGTTGAATACCAGTGTTTTAGATCAGATGGCACTGGCTGGTAAAAGATTTGATTGGATGCAGCAGCGCTTAATAGTAAGTTAAATTTATCTGGATTGCCTTGCTAAGCACCAGATGGCAGCAGTGCGTTCAGTTACTAAACTGCATAGTATTAACTCTGTGTCAATGTAATTTATACCACGCATTTAGCAACTATGTCACACATAAAGAATTTTCAGGCAGGGATTCGCCACAATTTTGAGGGGATAAAAGGAATAGAGCTAGCCGAACCTAGCGCAGGTCTTCAGCAAGATGTCTGGAACACAGAAGATTTTTCAAAAATCAAAAACCATCAATCAGTTAGGGTAGTTGACAGGATTCTGAAAACGTGTGTCAATCACGGAAAAGGTATACACCCAAGAATTTTTTGTCGCCGATGGTTCGGACTGGAAGACCTAGATGTTAATGGACGACCGCGCTACACAGAAGAACTGATTTTAGCAATGGAGTTGGAGTACGGTTATAGGGAGAAGTGCATTAACCTGATTGCGAGAGTATTGAAAATTAAACCCAATACCATTCACCGATGGGGGAAAGGAGTTGAATTTGACAAAATCCCTCCAGACAAGCAAGAGCAGTACGAAATTTATCTTGGCTACGTTGACAGTCTAAGGCTCATTACCAGAAGCCTTGATGGATTAAATGAAGATTTCTTACTAAGACTCTTACACCGCTTTTAGAAATTTTAATACAGTTCCTAAACACTGTATGGCATACACAAAAGTCTTTAGCGAGCTTGGATAGGTTTATATCATAAAAGCCCTCAGCAATAAGAAAGCGGCTTCTGTCCCGCACCCGCTTCCTCCCCAGCCTAAGAAGCTTAATAACAAGAGAGGTAAACCATGGAAATTCACATGATTGGACATGCTTCGATATTTGTAGAAACGCAAGATTGCAAAATTCTCATGGATCCTGTGCTATGGGATCCACACGCGGAAGGTATAGAGGATATATTTCCTAAGCGAGAAGTGATTCATGAACGAATTCCAGAATTTGATCTGCTAATCATATCTCATCAGCATTTGGATCACTTTGACATTCGCTCCCTTGCCTATCTACCAAAAACAGTCGATGTCTTAATTCCTAAGGACAAACTGTTAGAAACCTGTCTCCGTAAGTTGGGATATTCGCAAATCTATCCTTTGGGAGATTTTAGTGAAGTTAAAGTTGGCTCCACCAGTATCCTCACAACCCGTTCAGAGAACCGCGTACCTGAGTATGGTGTAGTATTTGCTGACCAATCAGGCGTTTTCTGGAATCAGGTAGACTCGGATGTCAGCCCAGATACAATTCGTTTTGTAAAATCTCGCTATCGGCATGTTGACTTCTTATTGGCAACATGGCAACCAATGTTAGAGACTAACTACCAATCTAATCGGAGTTTGTCTTTTCCTTACTCCGTATACAACAAGTTGCTTGGAAACATCAGTGTGATTCGGCCAAAGGCGATCGCCCCTGGAGCCAATGGGTTCAAATTTATCAATGGGTCATCTTGGCTAAACCAGATTGCATTTCCAGTAACGCGAGAACAATTTTGTGAAGATGTAAAGATGGTTTGTCCAGAAATAGGAGAAAACGTATTTGCTCTAGATCCGGGCGACATCCTAGCATTTAAAAACGGCGAATTTAGCCTTTTAAGTGAAATGTGTCAATTTGTCAAGAAGGTGGAGGATGATAGAGAGAGCTTGGATTTTTCGCCTGTGAAGGTAGAGGGTAGTCTAATCGATGACAATCCAGATAATTATAATCTCGATGAGATGAGAGAGGCAATCGAAGAAGAAGTCTGCTTTAATCTACCCAAATTCATTATAGGAAAGAAAGATTCTTTATTTTTAGAGCATTGCCGCTGGAATGTGATTTATCAGTTAGAGATAGTTTTTCCTAATTCCTCTCGCAAATGGTCGTTTGATTTTTTGGAAGAGAATATTCAAGCCCGATCAGGTCGGAATCCTTTTGCTAATTTCTTTACCACCATTACAGCTTCAAGTTTTTATGGTCTTTTAAAACGAGTCAAAGGGTGGGATTCTGCCCATATGGGCGGCTATTATCGCAGTTTTAATAAAATATACATAGCGACTCCTCATGGAATTATTAAACCCGCTGAATCTAAAATAGAAGATCCTCTCGATCTCAGATTTCCATACAAGGATATTTTCGAGACTATTCGGCAGCGAGAAATAGAAAAATGGGGACAACCCAATGGAAACGGCTCAATCTCTAATGCGAGCAAGACTCTCATGATGAAGATAGGAAATACTCTTGTCAGGTTGGTAAAAGAAAATAAGAACTAAGATGTTAACTATGTGAATAAACTTAAATGACTGATGCTATTCTGAATTGTGTCTCCTTTAGAGACGTTACATGTAACATCTCTAAAGGGGGCATAAGCGCTGCATTATTTATGCCAAAGTACAATAGTCAATTATCTGACCCATATACTCAGAAAGTGGTGATGCTACTGAGTCTATTTCCCATGAACAGTAATTACAATTTTTGCAGTCAAAATAAGAGAGAGGTTTAAGCGATGCAAATAACTCTGAATCAATATTACTCGCTTAAGTCAAATGCTTTTTCCCTTGACTACCTGAACGAATTGCAAATGCAGATCCTGTCTTGCCCCTATTTAGCAGGGAGTCAACTAAGTGACAGCTTTGCAGGAACTAAAGGATTCTCGGTGATCTTTAAACCCTCAGGTCTCAGTGAAGTTGAACGGCACTTTCCCTTCTTCCAACCCTATTTGGGGGTTGCTCTGAAGTCTGGGTGTAATGCATTCTATCTCAATCCCCTGATACTAGAGGAGGGATCTCGTGTAGAGCCACATATTGACTGCAGCATTTCCTCCTATGCACGGGCTACCACAATTCCAACTATTGTGAGTGTCCTCTATGTCCAAGTGCCACCCGACCTCCAAGGAGGAGAACTGGTGCTCCAGCATCGTGAGAACAAAGTTGGCCAGATTCAGCCTCAGACAAACACTCTGCTTTACTTTAGGGGCGATCTGACACATTTAGTTAATGAAGTCAAAAGTTCACAAGCTCGTATCAGCCTAGTTTGTGAGCAGTACAATTTGAGCGAAACTCGACTTCAGCAGATTCCGGAGTTTGATATAGAGTCTGGTGCTGTTCAGTTAGCTTAGCGATATATCTTGATATTCGACGGAAAAAGAATACTGTATGGCATACATAAGAGTCTTTAGCAAATTTGGATAGGGTCGTATTGTAAATGTTTAGTTAGTAATAAGGAAGCGGTCACTATCCCGCCCCGCTTCCTCGCCAACCTAAAAGGGTTAGTGTCTATAGCGGTTAATTGGATTCATGTCTAAACAAGCAGTAAGAGAGTTTTACAAAGTCTTCCAAAGCGATGAGGCACTCGAAGAGAGGATCAAGTCTACCGACAGTACAGCGAGCGTGATTAAGATTGCGGCTGAGAAGGGCTATGAGTTCACTGAGCTGGAACTGGAAGCTTTCATGCAAGAATCTGTTGCAAGTGGGGAGCTGTCCGAGGAGGAGTTGGAGGTGGTAGCAGGTGGCAATCGCGACGGCGACAAAACCAAAATCAGTATAAGGCAGGAGTAGCAGAAGAAGAAGCACAAATCTAAAGTCTAAAGCCTCAAAAACCAGGCGAGTATTTCTGGTTATAACGAGTAATTTTGAACCTAGCCAGCAGCTTACTGTCCCAGTGAGACTTGCTGGCTGGTTTCGCGGCTGCCTGCGCTCTCTGTGACGCGGCAGAAATTACTAACTAGTCTGGGGTTTCCGTCATTATCCCCAGACTATCCACCTCCAAAAATGCTCTCCGAAGCAGCTTACTTAACGCCAGAGCGCCATTTGCTACAGATTTGGCAGGTCTGTGTGAGAAAAATCTGAGATTTCAATTTTCCCTTTTTCGTGTATTTGGGCGAACCTTGCTCACCCTTCTGGTAGGAGAGATGATATGAAGGAGGAATCAATGTTTTTTTACGCTCCTAGCAAGTTTGAATTTACATCCCGCTTGGAGGCAAACTGGCAAGTAATTGAACAAGAACTGCTCGAACTACCCCAGAGCCACTTTATCCCGTGGAAAGAGAAGTTTCTCTATGAAACAGGGTGGGATGTTTTTGGACTCCATGCTTTTGGCAATAAGCTCGATGAAAACTGTCGTTTATGTCCCCAAACAACCAGTTTTGTAGAGTCTATTCCAGGCTTAGTCACAGCAGCGTTTTCTTCCCTGAAACCAAAAACTCATATCAAGCCTCACATCGGATATCACTATGAATACTCCGAGTCGGGGGATCTGACAACACGTGAGATTTTAAACAACACTGTACTGTGTTTGCATTTGGGTTTAATTATTCCTAAGACTGATACACCATTTGACTGTGCGATTCGGGTGGCTAACGAAATTAAAAATTGGCAGCAGGGTAAGTGTTTGATCTTTGATGACACCGTAGTTCATGAAGCGTGGAATCGTAGTTGTGAAACTCGTATCGTATTGCTAGTCGATTTTAAAAAGCCCCACAATTAATCTAGAAAATCCTAATGGTGACATGGGTAAATGTTTTTTGAATCTAGTGATTTGGAATTTGTTTCAGGTTTAGAATCTAATTTCTTGTTGATCAGAGAAGAGTTAGAGAAACTACAGCCAGACCGCTTTATGCCCTGGCCGGAAAAATTTCTTTACGAAAAAGGCTGGGAAGTTTTTGGCTTGTATGCTTTTGGCAGCAAACTCAATGATAACTGCCGATTATGTCCAGAAACAACCCGGTTAGTCGAGATGATACCAGGAATGACCACAGCTGGGTTTTCTGCAATGGCTCCGGGAACTCATATCACTCCTCATGTCGGCTACTCTAACACTGTGCTGCGTTGTCATCTGGGTTTAATTGTCTCCGATGGATGTACACTCCGGGTGGGGACTCAAACTAGAAATTGGCAGGAAGGTAAGTGCTTAATCTTTGATGATACGGTAGAGCATGAAGCTTGGAATTACGGAGATATCAACAGAATTGTGTTATTAATTGATTTTAAAAAGCCAGATGCAACATTGAATGACCAATCTAAAGTAACCTGTTCGGCAGAGGTGGCTCAGGTTGTACGAAAACTGACCAATTATAAGTAGATGTTAAAAAAACCTAACACCCTGTTATGCTGATTTCTGAGCGAAGTAAAGGAACTGAAGCTTAATGAAGTATCTTGAAGAGTCGCAGCTATCCAACGATTATTTGCTCCACCTTGTTCCGCTCAGAATGACATATTACGTTTATTTTGGTTTACCTGCTTAATTTATAAATATCCTGGAATAGTTGATATTACCAGAGCAGTTTTTAATTAGACAAAATGCTGAAAGTACGTAATTTCACGATCAATAACATTGAACTGCTGACGGAACAAGAATGCGATGATGTCCGCTCTGTAGTTGAAGACTGGAAAGACATTTGGATTCAGCGGCATCCTGTAGCTCCTTTCTACACGCTAGGAGCATCGAATTACTTTGACATCGCCTACAACCCTAAGTTACCTTACTACAGGATGGCAAAGCTATATAATCCTATCCTGCTTGAGCGTTTAGGTTGGCTGTATGAGCGGTTGGCAGATACCCTGGCGAAGAAGCTGGAAGCACCGGTAGGCTACCGGGAGAAATTGGCGCTACCAGGGTTTCATATCTTCCTGTCGCACAAGGCATTTGAGCAGCCAAAGGATTTAACACATCAAGAATGGTTTCGTCGCCGATATGTCCCAGAGGTGGTGGGGAATCCCATCCACTGTGACACACCTCATTTTGTCGTCGATTGGGGTACTACAGAAGGCATAGACTTCGGTAATCCGCTCTCGTTCACCTTGGCGATCGCGCTGCCTAAGTCTGGTGCTGGTATGTATGTGTGGGATTTACACCTTGACGAAACAATTGATCTTTCCCAAACAGAATTGCTCAACTTGGTCAATTCCAGGGAAAAGAGAATCCACTCATATAAAGTGGGGAGTCTGGCACTACACTCTGGTTTAAATTATCACCAAGTCGCCCCTCTACGGAATATGCATCCGGATGAGGTGCGAATTACACTCCAAGGACATGGTGTGTTTCATCAGGGTAGTTGGCAACTGTATTGGTTGGGGGTTATTAATGTATAAATTGACTCGCCTCGACAATTTTGGATCTGCATTTTTTTATCAGGCATTTACCTTTCCGCAAGTTCGTCATCAGTTAAAAGCCTTAAAACCAGAGGGAGCTACTGTGGCGATCAGTGCTTCTGACTCGGCTCAGCCTATTGGTTTAGCCTTGGCTGAGATTTTGCCAGATAGCAAATCTGCTGAGGTACACTCTGTTTTTGTGGCGCGAACCCACCGTCGTAAGGGAATTGGCACAGATCTACTCAGCCGTTTGGAGGAAGAGTTATTTTTACGAGACTGCACAAGCGCTGAATTGATTTACACAACTGGTCAACCGACAACACTCGCCTTGGAACGTCTGCTCCAAAAGCGCAATTGGACACCTCCCCAGCCTTGGACGATAGTGTGTAAAACTACAACAGATAAAATCGCGAATGCTCCCTGGATGCAGAAGTCTAGCCTTCCGGCTTCATACACCTTATTCCCCTGGGTGGAAATTACTTCAGAGGAGCGCGTCGCAATCGAGCAACAGCAGGAAGCAGAACCATGGATTCCACTGCATCTAATTCCTTTTAAACACGATGAGAACTTGGAACCCTTAAACAGTCTAGGTCTGCGTTATCAAGGACAGGTAGTTGGATGGCTAATAACCCATCGCATTGCACCCGACACCATCCGCTATAGCTGCAGTTTTATCAGGCAGGATCTCCAAAAAATGGGTCGGATAGTTCCTCTATATGTTAATGCAATTCAACGTCAGGTCAAAGCTAAGATTCCCAGAGGTATTTGGGATGTCCCGCTCGTCCATACCTCCATGGTTCGTTTCGTGAAAAAATACATGGGGCCGTACGGGACTTCTCTTGAGGAAAGTAGGCGTTCCTGTAAATCATTAATTGACGCTTGATGCTTGATCAACAAAGTTGAACTCAGGTAGAGGGGTCAATCGATTGACCCTCCACTGAGTGCGAACACGAGTATGCGTTATGGCTCAGTTATCGCCTTATTTTCGGATCATTAAAGTGAGGGTTAAATGATTGACCAGAAGCGCAGCCTATTCCGAAAAGAATCACTGGAGCGTCTATCTTCTCCTGAAAGACTAGACCAGCTGATGCGGGTAGTCAGTCCCAGAAGCTGGCTACCTCTTGTTGCCTTAGGTTCGGTGGTGGGAGTAGCTGCGATCTGGAGTATTTATGGAAGCATTCCGATTACCATCGAGGGTCAAGGTGTCCTAATTTACCCCAATAACGTTGTACCACTGCAATCAAAAAGCTCTGGGCAGTTAATGGCTCTCAATATCAAAGTTGGGGATGTCATTAAAAAGGGGCAAGTACTGGCGACGATTGATCAAGCTGAACTCCGCAAGCAACTGCAACAGCAGCGAGCTAAACTGACGCAACTAGAGTCACAAGATCAAGCAGTTGGTTCGTTGCAAGGGCAAAGGCTGGAACAGGAACAGCGATCGCAGCAGCAGCAAAGCCACTATCTCCAACAACGCATCCAGCAACTGCAAGCCATGACGCCTCTGCTGAAAACCAAAGGCAATACCTCTATTGCGCAGCAACGCCAAAGTTTGCAGCAGCGCCTCCAGCAAACCCAAAGTCTGACTTCCCTTTTCCGACAGAGAATGGAAACCCGCAAACAGCTATTCAAAAAAGAAGGAGCGCTTTCTGGGGATGAAGCTCTCAAGGGAGAACAAGAATATTTGCAAAACCAGGAAAAAATAGCTGATATCCAAGGTCAATTGAAAGAACTCGATGTGAAGGAGACTCAACAAGAAAAAGACTATCGTGAAAATCTTAGTACCATCTCTGACCTGCAATCTCAGTTGAAAGCACTGGATAGTAAACAAGCTTCTGCGGCTCAACAAGACTTAGAAAATGTAACTACCCGCAATAAAGAGATTCAAGAAGTCAAAAGAGAAATTGCCAAACTGGAATTGCAACTAGGCGATAACAGCCAGATTATTAGTCAATACTCAGGACGCATTTTAGAAATTACGCTGACACCAGGACAAGTTGTCAACGCCGGCACCCGCTTGGCAACCATAGAGGCAGAAAATCCTAAAAGTAAGCTAGTTGGCGTCACCTATTTTCCAGTATCAGAGGGCAAGAAAATTCAACCTGGGATGAAAATACATATTACCCCCCAAACAGTCAAACGAGAACGCTTTGGTGGCATGGTGGGTACTGTCACCACCATCTCACGGTTTCCCATTACAAAAGAGGCAGCTGCGTCGGAGGTTGGGAATCTAGAAGTGGTAGAAAGTCTCGTGTCTAAACAACAAGGACTGATACAAGTATTATCTGACCTCGATTTAGATGCTAACACACCGAGCGGCTACAAGTGGTCTTCTTCTAAAGGACCACACCTGAAAATCTCTTCGGGAACTACCACTGTTGTGCGAATCAAGGTGGAAGAACGCCCTCCTATCACCTTCGTTTTACCGATCTTGAGGTCTGTCAGTGGTATCTATTAAATCTATCTTAGTAACACCGATTAATCCTTGGCAGTACCTGCAAAAATTACTGCCACGCAGAAGCATACGGGTAAAGACTCCCACTCTCCTACAAATGGAAGCCGTGGAATGTGGTGCTGCTGCTTTAGGAATTATTCTAGGTTACTACGGTCGAATTATACCACTACCACAACTGCGGCGAGACTGCGGCGTTTCCCGCGATGGCAGTAAAGCATCCAACATGCTCAAAGCTGCTAGAAGCTATGGACTCCAAGCCAAAGGTTTTAAAAAAGAACTAAAGCAACTTCCGGATTTGCGCCCTCCTTATATTGTCTTCTGGAACTTCAACCACTTCCTCGTCGTAGAGGGATTTCGCCAACAGCGGGTTTATCTCAATGACCCCGCTACGGGTCCGCGTCATATATCTTTACAAGAATTTGACGAGGGATATACGGGAGTTGTGCTAGTGATTGAGCCAGGGACGGAGTTCCAAAAAGGTGGTCGCAAACCCAGCATGATGCTATCCCTGTGGAAACGGCTACAGGGGTCTGAAGGTGCTTTAATTTACTGCATGATTGCGGGATTTTTCTTAACCTTGGTCGGGTTGGTAGTACCTGTGTTTAGCCAAGTGTTTGTAGACGACATCTTGGTGCAGGGGCGGCAGTTATGGCTGCGTCCTTTGCTTTTGGCAATGGCGATCGCCTGTGTACTTCAAGGCTCACTAACACTACTGCGGTTACGCTACCTGCGCCGTTTAAAAATCAAACTAGCTGTAGGCATGTCCAGCAGATTTTTATGGCACATCCTGCGCCTACCTGTTAGCTTTTACGCCCAACGATTTGCTGGAGAAATCAGTAACCGCACCACCCTCAACGACCAAGTTGCTGATGTTCTTGCCGGAAAGTTAGCGACTACGATCATCGATACAGTTATGGTGCTTTTTTATGCCCTAGTCATGATGCAATATGACTGGGTACTGACATTAATTGTAGTCAGTTTTGCTGGCGTCAACGTCTTAACCTTACAGTGGATTTCCCGTCAACGTGTAGACGCGAATCAAAGATTGATCCAAGAATATGGTAAAGCTGCTGGTGTATCCATTGCTGCTCTGCAAAGTATAGAAACACTTAAGGCATCTGGCTTAGAGTCAGATTTCTTTTCCCGGTGGTCAGGTTACTACACAAAAGCTCTCAATTCCCAGCAGGAACTCGGAGTAACAAATCAGACATTCTCAGTATTACCCACCCTCCTCTCTGCCCTTTCTTCCATGTTGTTGTTGGTTGTCGGCGGTTTACGGGTAATGGATGGACATCTCAGCATCGGGATGCTCATCGCCTTTCAAGGTTTGATGTTTAATTTTGAGCAGCCTGTAAATAATCTTGTCAATTTCGGTACTACTCTTCAAGAACTGGAAGGGAATTTGATTCGCCTTGATGATGTGCTGGATAATCCAATTAGGGGGGGAGTGGGGAGTGGGGAGTGGGGAGTAGGGGGAGTAGGGGGAGTAGGGGGAGTAGGGGAGCAGGGGAGTAGGGGAGTAGGGGAGGTAGAATTATCGTCCTATCTTGTTCCTAAGTTGTGGGGGTATGTTGAGTTAGAGAATATCACGTTTGGTTATAGCCGTCTAGAACCTCCCCTAATTGAAAACTTTAACCTCTCAATTAAACCTGGGCAGCGAGTAGCTTTGGTCGGTGGAAGCGGTTCTGGTAAGTCTACCATTGCCAAACTTGTGAGCGGACTTTATCAACCTTGGGCAGGAGAAATTTGCTTTGATGGTAAACCTAGACAACAGATTCCTCAGCAACTGCTGACTAACTCCGTTGCTATGGTAGAGCAGGATATTTTGCTGTTTGGCGGCACGGTTAGGGACAATTTAACCTTATGGGATACTACTGTACCAGATAAAAACCTGATGCGGGCATGTCTTGATGCAGCGATCGCTGATGTCATTCTCTCCATGTCTGGAGGATTTGATGCAGAACTCATAGAAGGTGCTGCTAATTTAAGTGGAGGTCAGCGACAACGGCTAGAAATCGCTCGCGCTTTAGTGAATAATCCCTCCATACTCGTCATGGATGAAGCAACTAGCGCCCTAGATGCAGAAACCGAACAAATTATTGACCAGAATCTCCGTCGCCGTGGATGTACCTGCATCATTGTCGCCCACCGATTAAGCACCATCCGCGACTGCGATCAAATCATCGTCCTAGAACGCGGAAAGGTTGTACAACAAGGCACTCACCAACAATTGTGGCAAGTTGACGGTGTATACTCCCGCTTAATTCGCACTGAATAAGAAGGGGAAGGGGGAAAGGGGAGACTATTAATTATAGAACTTACGCACTTTACAAATTGACCATTATGTGAATATCAAACTTATTAAAATGATTTCCTTGCACTGCCTCGTTCCCAGGCAGAGCCTGGGAATGCATTTACAAGTGGGCTGCCGCCTCCCGTGATCCACAGGAGGCAGAGCCTCACAAGAGGGCATTACAAGGCAGAGCCTTGTAACGAGGTGATAACGAGGTGATACACAATTGTGTTTTTCTGTCAATGCGTAAGTCCTAAATTAATTGAAAATCTCAGATCTAAAATTCTATATGGTATTACAAGGACAAACTTATATAATTAATGGCAATGAACCGATTCTACTGAATGACCCAGATCGGATTTGGGTGGTTCAGTCTGGTTCTATGGCTTTGTTTGCTGTTACGGTAAAAGATGGCGTTATCGAAGGGACTCGCCGTTATCTATGCAGTATTAGTCAAGGTGAACCACTGTTCGGAACTGCTGACCAGAGGCGAGATATCATATCTCTACAAGACAATCAGCACCGTCAGATTTTGGCAGTACCGATGGGGGAGACTGAATTACTACATATACATCAGGAATGTTTTCGGGAGTTAGTAGCCAATGGAGATGCGAGAGTTATCGCCTGGATCGAAACTTGGCTGCTGCAACTCGGTAGTGTATTGTCCCACGTTACCATACCAACAATTCAGGTGAAGGCTGAAGGACGATCGCGATTTTCCCTGATTGATGCTCAAACTTTCCAGCCAGAAGCAGGTGTAAGTTGTTGGGTAAAGCTGACTGAAGGTACTGTCCGCTTTTTGGGGTTTGAGGAACTGACTCTGACGCCCGCCACTGCAACTTTCCCCCTTAGTGACAGAATGTGGTTAGAAGCCGTGGAGGGGGTTCAATTCACAACTGAGACGAAGAGCGCACTCCAAAACCCACATACCCTGCTGGCTGGATTATCGCAGTTGCATACTCAAATCCTACAATGCACTTACCTCCTGGATGAGCTTGAAGCGCAGGCAGAATTGGAACGGTTGCGCGATCGCCAACGCCTGAATCGCCAAGTCACAGCACAGGCTATAGGAGAGCTAGCATCAACCTTGAGGTCCCAAGACGGGGACTTTTTCCTAGAAGGCACTCCTTTGTTGGTTGCTGCTGGTGCGGTGGGAAGGGCTATGGGTATAAAAATTTGCCCTCCATCTCGCTCTGAAAACTTCAAGCGGGTTAAGGAGCCTTTGGAAGCAATTGTCCGGGCTTCACGCATCCGAATGAGGCGAGTGCTATTGCGAGATAATTGGTGGGAGAAGGATTCTGGTCCAATAGTAGCCTACACTCAGGACAACCGACCAGTTGCGCTGCTACCTGTTTCTGCAACTCGCTATGAAATTTTTGACCCAGTTGACCATACTCGGATGAGAGTGGATGAGCGTATAGCAGCGACACTGGCTCCTGTTGCTTATATGTTTTATCGCTCTTTGCCCTCGCTGTCACTCCAAGCTATTGATATACTCAAGTTTACACTCACTGGACATGGGCGGGATCTGCTGCTAATTGTATTTGGTGGCATTGCTGTCACGCTTTTGGGGATGCTGACACCCTATGCCACTGCGATTATCATAGACAACGCAATTCCAGATAGCGATCGCGGGTTATTGCTGCAAATAGGATTGGGCTTACTGGTTGCAGCTTTGGGTACAGGACTATTGCAACTGGCTCAGGGGTTTGCGCTCCTGCGCATGGAAACAGCTGGGGATGCTTCGACTCAAGCTGGTGTATGGGATCGGCTGCTCAACCTGCCAGTATCCTTTTTCCGAAAGTATACCACAGGAGACCTCTTCTCCCGCATAACATCGGTGAGTACAATCCGTCGCCAACTCAGTGGCAGAACCCTGATTAATTTTATGACCAGTCTGTTCGCACTGTTTTACTTGGGGCAGTTATTTTATTACAATTATAAATTAGCCCTAATTGCAGTCGCAGCGGCAATAGTTACAATCGCCCTCACTACAGTCTCTGGTATGCTCCTGTTGTCCAAAGTGCGTCCTCTGCTAGAAGTGCGGGGAAGTATTTTTGGGCAGACGGTGCAGCTGATCAATGGCATTTCTAAACTGCATATTGCAGGGGCTGAAGAACGCGCCTTTGCGTCTTGGAGTCAAAAATATACTCAGCAAATTAAGCTCGAACTTAGCACGCAACGAGTAGATGATGCTGTTGTGCTTTTCAATACATTAATGCCTATACTGACCAATGGAGTACTCTTCTGGTTTACTATTAAGCTGCTAGAAGGTTCTCAGACTTCAGGAGGTATAGAATTATCCCTTGGTACTTTCTTAGCTTTCAACACAGCCTTTGGTAACTTTACTAGAGGAACCACAAACCTGAGTAATACAGTTACGGAAATTTTACAAGTTACCCCACAGTGGCAACGCACACAGCCAATTTTGGGAACCATCCCAGAAGTGGATATTACCAAAGCCGATCCTGGCAGACTTATTGGTAAAATTACTTTGGAGCGTATTGTATTTAGGTATCAAAGTGATGGACCACTGACCCTGGAGGATGTAAGTATCTCTGCCGAGCCTGGGGAGTTTATTGCCCTGGTAGGCGGTTCTGGCAGCGGTAAATCGACCATACTCCGACTACTACTGGGGTTTGAGACTCCGCAAGCTGGTAGTATCTACTACGATGGTCAAGACCTATCTGGGTTAGATGTCGATGCAGTACGCCGACAGTTGGGGGTTGTTTTGCAAAATGGTCAGCTGAGTTCATCTCCGATTTTCGAGAATATTGCAGGCGGCGCTCAGATTACCCTAGAAGAAGCCTGGGAAGCAGCACGGATGTCGGGATTAGCTGACGATATCGCTGCCATGCCAATGCAAATGCATACTGTAGTTAGTGAAGGGGGTGGGAATCTTTCTGGGGGACAACGACAGCGATTGCTGATTGCTCGCGCTTTGGCATTAAAACCTCGCATTTTGTTATTCGATGAGGCTACTAGTGCACTCGATAACAGAACCCAGGCAATTGTCAGTGAAAGTTTGGATAAGTTGCAAGTTACCAGGATAGCGATCGCTCACCGACTTAGCACCATCCGCAATGCTCATCGCATCTATGTACTCCAAGCAGGTCGGGTTGTGCAACAAGGAAGTTTTGCCCAGCTAGCTGCTGTGGAGGGGCTATTTGCCCAGTTGATGGCTCGGCAAATGGCTTAGAGTGGTGGTTGGTGGTTGTTGGGTGTTGGTTGGTTGTTGTTGGGTATCCTACTAACAACACCCCACTCCCTATTCCCCACTCTCCCTCTTTAGTCGCCAACTTTCAACAGCGATCGCCCAATCTTCTTGGGTCTGAATCACCAACACTCGCACCGTCGAGTCAGCGGTAGCAATATCTACATCAACAGGTTTGTGCGTATTTTTTTCTGAATCAAGTTTTAGTCCCAAAAACCCAAAAGCTTCACAAGCCGCACTACGAATGTCAGGGGCATTTTCGCCCACACCTGCGGTGAATACCAAGGCATCTAATCCACCCAGACTAGCAAGCATAGCCCCAATATAAAACCGTAAACGATGCACATAGATATCCAACGCAAGTTGAGCACGGGAATTACCTTGGGCGATCGCCGCCTTAATCTGTCGCATATCAGCTGATACCCCAGAAATTCCACGTAAGCCAGAAGCGCGATTAAGAACATCGTCCAGCTTGTCAACAGAGTAGTCGGATTGCCGTAAAAGGTAAATAAGAATACTTGGGTCAACTGCACCAGAACGACTACCCATCATCAACCCATCCAACGGCGTGAACCCCATAGTTGTGTCTACGCTGCGACCATTTTTAATTGCCGCTAAAGAGCAGCCATTACCAAGATGACAGGTAATTAGCCGCAGAGATGCTAAATCTCGATCGAGAATTTGAGCAGCACGTTGAGAGCAATATTGGTGACTGATGCCATGAAACCCGTAGCGACGGATACCTTGTTCTACCCACTCATAGGGACCAGGATAGATGGCTGCTGCCTCAGGGAGATGGGCATGAAACGCGGTATCAAACACAGCGACTTGATAGACTTTCCCTAGGTGTTGCTCAATCGCCTCTATGCCTTCCAAATTAGCTGGATTATGGGCAGGGGCGAGAGTTGCAAGACGAGCGATCGCCGCCTTAACATCCTCAGTAATTACCACACTCTCTCGGTAATCTTGTCCTCCGTGTACTACGCGATGTCCCACCACATCAATTTCTGATGGCTGACTAATGACTTGAGTTGAACCCTGGCTGAGGGTATCAAGCATATGAGCAATGATCTCAGGTCGGGAATCTGATGGAATTTCTTCTTCCAGCACTTCGCCTGTAGCAGTTTTTACCTTGATTTCTGCCTTGCCTTCGTGATGTGTCCAGTCTACTTTTGCTTCCCAAATAGGTTGGGGAGGTTCTGCGGGGAGAGTCTCACCTGTAATCTCATAAAGACAACTCTTTTGGCTACTCGAACCGGCGTTCAATACCAGTATTTTCATGGTCAGCGGAATCAGATTTTCAGAGTGGGGGTTGCACAAACTATTATGCGATGGTTTTGCTTGACCATTACCATCTTTAATATCAAGTTCAGGTAATTACTTATAAATCGCTGGATTATCAAGCCTCGGATGGTAGCAGCCTGTTCGCTACTCCTCAAAACCAACCAATCGATAGATTGCATTGCCCAAGCAGTCCGGTATCTTTATACCCCACATTCAGTCCTCTAAAAGAGGACTTATGCTATGAGCCTGGGACTTGAAGTCCCAGGCGGATATGGCCCAATACGGTTCAGTTAAGGAGAATTGTAGGTTGGGTTGAGGCTTTGCGAAACCCAACATTTTCGCGGTTTGTTGGGTTTCGTTCCTCAACCCAACCTACGCGGGTTGAGGTTTTTGGCGCTAACTGAACCGTATTGGGATATGGCCGCTATTGCATCCCCCAAAGGTTAGGTTTATTTCCAAAATTTATGTTTATTACTAAGTAACGTCAATCACGTGTGATCAAGGACGATAAAAAAAATGCCATGAAATTATAGCCCTCTTCAAATAATTCGTGAAAGCAGAGAAACCCTGTTTCTTAAAGAAACCGGGTTTGGTGACTGTCGGAATTCTCACTCCTCAGATAGAATTTTTATAGATAGCTAATACTGGAAAATCACACAACCAGAAAAATGCAGTTTGTCTTAAGGAATAAGCCCCGTGTACCATCAGATAATACTTTCCTCATCTAGTGGTAAATGCAGTCATAAGTAGGTTACTAATATTAGGAATGCTATCTTAAAGTCAAGAGCATTCGCTAAAATTTTGAGGGAAAGGCTATGACAGCAACGTTGGATACACCTAATCTCATTGAATCAACTCTAGGTAAAGAAGCAGAAGACCTGCTGACCTACAAGGCAAAAGTTTCTAAAGATTTATTGCATTTACCAGGACCAGACTTTGTAGATCGAGTCTGGCTGAACAGCGATCGCAATCCCCAAGTTTTGCGTAATCTTCAGCAACTGTATTCTCATGGTCGTCTTGCTAACACGGGGTATGTCTCTATTCTGCCAGTAGATCAAGGGATTGAACACTCAGCAGGTGCATCTTTTGCGCCCAATCCTATATACTTTGACCCCGAAAATATTGTCAAGCTGGCAATAGAAGCAGGTTGCAACGCTGTTGCTACGACTTTGGGAGTCTTGGGTAGTGTTTCGCGCAAATACGCCCACAAAATACCTTTTATTCTCAAAATCAATCACAATGAACTGCTAACTTTCCCCAATCAATATGACCAAGTATTGTTTGCTGATGTGGAACAAGCTTGGAATTTGGGTGCAGTTGCGGTTGGCGCAACAATTTATTTTGGTTCAGAAAACTCCACCCGGCAAATTCAGGAAGTAAGCAAAGCTTTTAAACGCGCCCATGAACTGGGGATGGTAACAATTCTCTGGTGCTATCTGCGTAACAACGCTTTTAAGCAAGATAAAGACTACCATCTTGCGGCTGACCTCACCGGACAGGCGAACCATCTGGGTGTTACCATTGAAGCTGACATTATTAAACAAAAACTACCTGAAAATAACAATGGGTACGGAGCAGTTGCCAAAGCGACTGGTCAAAGTTACGGTAAAACCAATGAGCGCGTTTACACAGAATTGACAACCGACCATCCCATTGATTTGACTCGTTACCAAGTGCTGAATTGCTACTGCGGACGTGCTGGGCTGATTAATTCTGGTGGGGCGTCTGGTAAAAACGACTTTGCGGAAGCTATTCGCACTGCTGTGATTAACAAACGCGCTGGTGGAACGGGATTGATTTCCGGACGTAAGACGTTCCAGCGTCCTTTTGAGGAAGGGGTGAAGCTGTTTCACGCTATCCAAGATGTGTACTTGTCTCAAGATGTTACCATAGCTTAACCTCAGGTTGAACGGACCCCACCAACAGCTTTGCTTCGGTGGGGATTTATTCGCTACGCAGTTCTAAGAGGAGTAATATGGAACCGCAGATGAACGCAGATGGAAGCAGTTATAGCGGTTTTCATCCGCGTCTATCTGTGTGCATCTGCGGTTTCTTAATTCTTCCAGTAGCAATGCTTACCTTACTTTGTATAGATTCTTAACCCGCCTATAGACAGAAGTTAACTTTATACAAATTTCCTAAGATTCAAAGCGTGAATTCACAAAGCAAGGAGGGAACTTCCCGAATGTTGAAAATTAACACAATATTTGGTCAATTGCGCCGCAAAATTGCCATAATCATGCTGGCTGGTCTAGTGTTGCTGATCAGTCTACCTGTCAATTCAGTTCAAGCAGGTGGTCATTATACAGGAGATTACGCAACCAGAGAAAACATCGAACAAAAGATTGGACAGAACGACAACGTTACACCAGATATCGGTGGCGAAGATTATGTCGATAGCGGTAGGCGAGCAGCAGAAGTGATTCCTAAGGATTTGGGCACTGGAAGTCGGCAAAAGAATCCCATCGAGATGCTGAAGCGAGCTGGCGAAGAATTGGGTAACAACCAAATTCAGCGGGCGTTTGGGGCAGAAGATTATGAACGTAGCCCAGTTGAACAAGAGCTAGCCCGCAATAAAGCACAACGTGGAGACTACTAATCTGTCAAGTCAACTTTGATAGGTTTGTAGTGAGGACTTTAGTCCTCAAAAATATGAGGACTAAAGTCCTCACTACGAACAAATCATCACAAAAAAAGTCCGCGCAGGCGGACTTTTCTATGTTACCCATCAGAGCATCTTAACTAGACGTGCCCAAATCAAAGCTAGAACTGGCGTACACCCAAATGCTAATGCTCTAATTCGTAGTCTTAGAGAAGGGGTATACATCCCAGCCTACAGCCTAAGGTAGCCTAAGGTAACGCCCTCCAAAATCTGTAACAGATTGTACAGTAGGGCGATTTCTTAAAGGAAAAAATAGAAAATATCCTACCAAAATTAGGCTATCCTGAAAAGAATCAGAGATTTGTCAAATGAAGTGACGATGAAGCTTGCAGGACGAATAAGTCAAGTAAAGCCCTCTTTAACCTTAGCCATCGCAGCGAAAGCTAAGGCAATGAAGGCAGAAGGAATAGACGTTTGTAGTTTTAGCGCCGGAGAACCAGACTTTGACACCCCAGCGCATATCAAAGCAGCAGCAAAAAAAGCTTTGGATGAAGGAAAGACCAAGTATGGACCAGAAGCAGGAGAACCAAAGCTGAGGGAAGCGATCGCCCACAAGCTCAAAACCAATAACGGTCTGGATTACAAAGCAGAAAATGTCATCGTCACTAACGGCGGTAAACATTCTCTGTTCGACTTGATTTTAGCACTGATTGAGTCAGGGGATGAGGTGATTATCCCTGCACCCTACTGGCTAAGTTATCCTGAGATGGTGACCATTGCAGGTGGAAAGTCGGTCATTGTTAAGACAGATAGTTCCACTGGTTACAAGATTACCCCCGAACAACTGCGTCAGTCAATTACACCCCAAACAAAGCTATTTGTCCTGAATTCGCCATCAAATCCTACGGGTATGGTTTATACACCGGATGAAATTAAGGCACTGGCGGAGGTAGTCGTTGAGGCAGATATTTTTGTGGTTTCCGACGAAATTTATGAAAAGATTCTCTACGATGGTGCAAAACATGTCAGTATTGGCACCCTAGGCGAGGAAATTTTTGCCCGAACTATTATCAGTAACGGTTTTGCCAAAGGTTACTCCATGACGGGGTGGCGTATCGGTTATTTGGCAGGACCAAGGGAAATCATCAAAGCGGCAAGTACCATCCAAGGGCATAGTACATCCAATGTGTGTACTTTTGCTCAATATGGTGCGATCGCTGCTTTGGAAGGTTCACAAGACTGTGTAGAAGAAATGCGTTCCTCTTTTGCTAAACGGCGACAGGTGATGTTAGAAAGACTCAACGCCATTCCCGGACTAAGTTGTCCGAAACCAGACGGCGCTTTTTACATGTTTCCAGATATCAGCAAAACAAAGCTCAAATCCCTAGAATTTTGTAACGCTCTTCTGGAAAAAGAACAAGTAGCAGTCATTCCCGGAATAGCCTTTGGTGCTGACGACAATATTCGCCTTTCCTACGCCACGGATATGGCAACAATTGAGAAGGGAATGGATAGATTGGAGAAGTTTGTTAGAGGTTGTTAGTTGTTGGTTGTTGGTTGTTTGTTGGCATTAAACACCAAACAACAATCAACCAACCACTAACTGGACAGATATGATGTTTTAATTGTGATGTCAAATCAAAATCGAAACAATTGACCCAAACGAGAAATGAGTTATGACGACGGAAGAACTGGCGATCGCCGCACTGAAAAAACTGCCACCAAATCAACAATTGGAGGCACTCAATTTTATTGAATTTTTACAAGTGAAAGCTTCACAAACAAAACAAGTGGTTTCAGCGTTGGAGGCTGCTGGTGATCTAGTGGGGTGTTTGGATGGAGGTCCATCAGATTTATCAACGAATAAAAGATATCTGGAAGGGTTTGGGGCTTGATGGCGCAAGTTGTTTTGATTGATACGGGACCTTTAGTTGCATTACTCAAGCGTCAAAACTTAAATCCGCACAGTTTGGTGTTCTTGTAGGGATAAGGGATTTAAGGGGCGCAGAACCCCGTTTTCATAGACAGCATTGATAATTTCTGGCATGGTTTGCTAGTCGCCGAACCGTCGTGAGTAAATTTAGCATATTACCACAAAATGATAACATCAGTAAAATAGTTTTAGTTCTATAGGACTTACGCACTTTACAAATTGATCATCATGTGAGTAACAAGCTTGTGTTTAAATGATTCCTGGGCTGCTGCCTCGTTCCCAGGCTCTGCCTGGGAATGTGATCAAGGAGGCTCCGCCTCCTGTGGATGACGGGAGGCGGAGCCTCCCAAAAGAGCATTACAAGGCAGAGCCTTGTAACGAGGGACACAACGCTCTGCCTTGTAACGAGGGACAATACACAATTGTTTTTTTCTGTCAATGCGTAAGTCCTATTCTATTAAAAATAGGATTTTTATGATTCAAGCCTTACCGCAACTAGTCACATTTGATGAATTCATTGAATGGTATCCAGAAAATTCAGAACACAAATATGAGTTACATGATGGAATAATTGTTGAAATGCCTAAGCCAACTGGACCACATTCAGAAGTAGCAGGACTGATTAACGGTGAA
>JADQBA010000136.1 GCA_016903675.1 Stigonema ocellatum SAG 48.90 = DSM 106950
TCGGCTAGATGGCTCACCTACATGAATAGTGAGTTGTCATTAGATGAGGATTAAAGTGCGAACTCTACCCAAGGTGGGTTACTCATCTAAAGCCAGTCATCCTTGAGTATTTCTACTCATTTCAACTGAACGAATCGCACAAGGTTTCCAGTGTTCAGGTTTTTCTTTGTAAGTTGGGATTGAATCTTTATCCAAAAAACTAGCTTTACTTGTATAGCTTTCTTCTTGAACTATTACCTTAATCCCACGCATAGCACCTTTGTAAATCAAAATATTAATCAATTGTGCATGAGGAATTTGTACAAAATTTTGATTATTCCTGCTGCCAATGTTGATGCTATCCTTCCATCCTTTATTCTTGCCAAGAACTAATTTAGTAATTCCTGACTCAGCCAAAAGATTGATCACGTAAGTTGAAGCCCTATGAAGGTAATCTTTAACTATGTGATTACGTCGGCGAGATATGTGCCTTAGCCTTTTTGATTTACCAGAACGATTAATTGAAGCAAGCAAAGCACGCTTAGAATTATAGAACTGATTGGTCGATTTCAATGGTCTACCATTAATGAGAACTGGCTGGAAACCAGGCACATTTGAAGTTATAGCCATTAAATTATTCACCCCAAAGTCTATAGCAGCTATGTAATTGCTATCAACAATTGGAAGATCTGCAACCTCATAAATAATCTCTAAAACATAGTGATCTAATTTTGGAACTATTCTAGATTGGCAGTATACATTTATCTTGCCTAGCAAGATTCCAGTGTCAAAACAATAATCAATACCGCTCAGCTTTATTGAACGTTTCCTTAGCTCTTTTTTAGACGTAGCCTGTTCGGTAAATACCAAACAGAATCTACCATCTTTCTCTAGATATTTTGGCGGTCTAGGTCTAGCTTTGAACTTCCCTGGATATGAAGCAAACTCGTCCAAAGCTGCAAAATAAGATGTCCAGTTTTGAGCAACTAACCTTAGAACCTGCTGAGATACCTTAGCGGGTAATCCTTTGTACTGCTCTGCGTCTTTCATCGTATGATACAAACTTTCATACTTAGGGACTTGTCGTTCCCCACCATCAAAGAAAGCTTGTCTCGCTATGAAATTAGCAGAGTTGTATAGATTTTTTGAGGCAAAAGACATCTCGTCAATTTGCCTGAACACCTCATGATTGCCTTTGATTACCCGTTTTTCGACTAATTTCACCTGAAGTTTCCTTTTCGACCTGCTTTCAGCATATACCATATTTCCATATATTGGACTATATTGTTACAAAAAAAAGGAAACTGGGAACTGGGAACTCGAACCAGTGAATATGAAACAAAAAAAACTTCAGTTGTGGGAGTAGCGCCCACTTATAAAAAAATATGTTTTTCACGCTTCTTAGGCGCTTTGAAATTCTACGTCCTTGTTTCAATCCCCCTGATTAGCCGTGGGATACCCTGTTAAGAGTTCCCTGTTAAGAGTTCCCTCTGAAATTACTTAATATTTACGTGATTGTCTAGTTCTCGCTGTCAGGCTCAATAGCTTGTAATGTAGATATGATGGCTTCTGTCTTGCGCTTAGCCCGTCGTTGACCATAAAGACGTGCAGCAAAGCTTGTAACTATTGATACTAGGTCGGTCATTAACTCATCACGTCCATTATCTGTCATGTTGACTATTTCTAGGCGGATGCCAAGTCTGGACAAAAGCAGTTCAATGTAATTACTGCCAAAACGACACAACCTGTCTTTATGGGAAACAACCAGAATGTTGTAGTCATCTAGCGTCAGCAGCTTCTCCAGTTTTTTGCGATGGTCATTTAAACCACTGCCCACTTCTTTCACTATATGCACTACCTGATAGCCTTTAGCTGTTGAGTACTGGCACATTCTTTCTGCTTGAGAATCTAGGTTCTTACGGTTTTCAGCCGACGACACTCGTGTATAGATCGCAACTTTATTGAAGGTTTTGTGATCAAAACTAGTTTTTGCGTCAAAATCTACTCTTAAGCGCACCAGAAGGTAGCTGCTTAGTAGGGTAAGGGATTAGACCTTTCTTGTAGTGCTTCCACGCTGTCTGGTAAGCTATCCCCAAGTGTTTAGCTTATCTCGTGAGTTTCATAGTCTCAACTAGAATAAAATACTATTTTAGACTATTTTAGACTATGTTTTTGTTAAAGTTAATTAATACTCAGTTACTCAGGACTTTTTAAAGAGGGGAGTGGGGAGTGGGGAGTGGGGAATGGGGAGTGGGGAGATAGGGGAGATAGGGGAGTGGGGAGTGGGGAGATAGGGGAGATAGGGGGGAGAGGGGAGAGGGGAGAGGGGAATGGGGAATGGGGAGATAGGGGAGATCGGGGAGATATAGCACTGCTAAATGACTCGTGAAAACCTCTGTTTCTTTTCTTGGCTTTCCCAAGGGGGAGACGCTGCGCGTTCGTCGTCAGACGTGGCGTCAGCCAAGGCATCTTGGCGGTAGCCTGCGTGCCCCCCGCTGCGCGTCTACGTAAAAAAAATAATTTTCACAACTCAAATAGGATTGCTATAGGGGAGATAGGGGGGATACGGGGTAAACAATTATTCTCCCCCATCTCCCCCATCTCCCCATCTCCCCATCTCCCCATCTCCCCATCTCCCCCATCTCCCCCATCTCCCCCATCTTCCCCACTCCCCACTCCCCATTCCCCATTCCCCACTCTCTGTAGTGAGTAAGTGTTATCCTTTTTACGTATCCGCTTAAGGGTGACAACTCCAGAAAATGAAAGCGATATGGAACAGAAAAAACACTGGTTTGCTTCAAATAAAGGGACTGTGCCACGACTACTACAGTGGGTAAATCTCCGCCCAGAGGAGAGCGATCGCACATGGTTAATGTTCGCTTTTTATACGACAACCTCTATAGGATTACGCTGGTCGGAAGATAGTGCGGTAGCGCTGTTTTTGGATGAGTATGGTGCCAAGTCCCTACCTTTGATCTACATTGCCAGTGCGCTAACTGGAGTTGTACTGGTTTTTTTATATTCCTGGCTGCAAAAGATTTTCCCCTTACGCCGGGTAATCGTGGCGATCGCACCAAGTATGTTCGTGCCATTAGTTTTATTGAGTTGGGGGATGCACATTCCACACTTGGCAATCATCAGCATATTTCTGCTGCGGCTATGGATAGACGCGTTTTATGTTGTCAATGAACTCAACACCTCCATTACAGCCAATCAACTCTTCAATATTCGGGAGATTAAACGCGCCTACCCACTGGTTAGCAGCGGTATTTTGGTAGCCGATATCATCGCCGGCTTTAGTTTACCTTTTCTGCTGCTCTTTGTGGGACTCGATAACGTCATTATGCCAGTTGCTGGCGTATTCATAGCATTAGGGGCGGTCATTCTTTGGCATTTAACTAACAAATATCAACAAGTTTTTCCCCATGTTCCACAAACACAAATTCCACAAGTACAGCACTATCAAAAACCCCGCCTTTCAAGTCCATTATTAAAACACTATGCATTACTATTGTTTGTGTTTTTTGCCCTACTGGAAGTGCTAAGAGTCTTAATAGATTTTCAGTATCTTACTCAGCTACAGAGACATTATAGCGACAAAGACATCGCTAGCTTCTTAGGTTTATTTGGTGGAATTTTAGGAGTGTGTGAACTTGGGATGCAGTTGTTTATCTCCAGTCGCGTACTCGAACGTTTCGGCGTGTTTGTTACCGTTGCGAGTTTACCTGCATGTGTATGTATTTTCATACCACTCACGATCCCTCTACTCAGTTTACTTCCCACGACTCAATGGCAAAACTTATTCTGGGGTCTAGTCATTCTCAAGTTCTTAGACGAACTTCTGCGCTACACCTTCGTCGCCAGCGGCGCACCACTGCTATTCCAACCAATTCCAGATAAAATTCGCAGCTTTATCCAGACATTATCAGGAGGTGTCGCGGACGCCTTCGGCGCAGGTATGGCTGGCGTAGTCATTTTACTCACCCTGTGGTTTTCTATGGGGCTTGCGCCTGTACCCTTACTTGTAGAAACTGCCATCCTCGGTTTGATCTGCATAGGAATAGTTTGGATACTGCAAACACGCTATGTTAACCTGTTAGTCTTGAGTGCAGGACGAGGTCAGATCAATGCCATAGACGTGGATTTGCCTGCATTCAAGCAGGCGGTTGTCAAAGCTTTAGGAGAAAAAGGCAACGAGGCAGATAAACGTTCTTATATTGAACTTTTATCCCAAATTGATCCCAAAGGAGCAGCAGGAATTTTAGCACCCCTGCTTGTCAAGCTACCTCCTTGTTTGCAGCAGCCCAGTTTGGAGATGATGCTCAAATCGGGTGTAAATCCCACTTATTTGCCTGAACTTCGGGCTTTGTTAGCACAGCGCCAACCGCCAAAACCGGAAGTTTTTGCCCTAGCCTTACGTTACGTTTGGCTTTGTGAGACAAATCCAGATAATGGTGAACTAGAAACGTACCTGAAAGCACCCCAAAACTCACTCATTCGAGCCACCGCCGCCGCCCTACTATTACGTCGGGGAACACCAATGCAATCAAGTGCGGCTATACATATTTTACGGCGTATGCTGACTCACAAACAAGAACGGGAACGAATCAATGCGGTGAAAGCCCTATCAGAAGGAGTTTATTTACAGGCGCTGCGGATTCACATACCGGATTTGTTGCAGGATGAGTCCTTGCGGGTGCGGTGTGCGGTATTGGAAATGATCGCCGCCAACCATTTGGAGGAATACTATTCTGCACTCGTAGCAGGGCTTTACTACAAGTCAACCCGAATGACAGCTATGGGTGTTCTAGCACGACTGGAAAATGAAACCCTACCAATGCTGACGAAGCTGGCTACCAATATCTACAAACCAGATGTGGTGCGGATATGTGCTTGGCGTACCATTGGTCAAATGTCCACTCTAGAAGCGATGGATATTTTATGGCTGCACTTGGAGATTTCTCGAGGTACAACCAGAGATCATATCCTCCGCACCTTACTGAAAAGGCATCAACAAGAGGGAATTGCCGATTTACTGGATGGGTTGCATAGTCGGGTGGAAAAATTAATTGAACAGGAATTATGCTCCTTAGGAGAGATTTATGCCGCCTATATAGATTTGAAAGCCGAAAATGCTCTAGAAAATTATCAATCAAGTGAGAGGTTTAATATTGTCTGTCAATTGCTGCAACGCGCACTCCTAGAGTTGGAAATCGATGTCAAGGAGCGATGTTTGCTACTACTGAAGCTGCTTTATCCTCAAGAAAATCTTCAAGCTGCGGCATTCAATCTCCGGTCTAAATCAGGGGTTAATTTAGCGCGGGGATTAGAAATTTTAGATCATACTGTGAATTTGCCGAGTAAATCTGTGTTGCTAAATGTTTTAGACAAGCGATCGCCCCAAGAAAAACTGCAAAAACTTGTGGCAAAAGGCATGGTGGCATATCAACCAATGACAGTCGGCGATCGCACGCGAAATTTGGTAGCGCAGAGAGATTTGCTTTCCGATTGGTGCTTGGCTTGCTGTTTTCATTTTGCTCAAATTGTCCGCATCCGACTAGCTAGCAAACAAATTTTAGCAAGCCTGAGTCATCCAACAGGCTTTGTAAGGGAAGCAGCGATCGCATACTTGAGTGCTGTTTCACCCAGTGTCCTACTCAAACTTCTACCCAAACTGCAAAATGATCCACATCCTCTGGTAGCCGATCAAGTTAAACAATTAATTGAACAATACAAAAACCACTAACAATTATGCTAACAAGCGTTGACCGTTTATTATTCGTACGCCAAGTACCGATTTTTAAAGAATTACGGGATGATTTTATCGTCCGGCTGGCTTCTGTGATGGATGAACTGTCTTTTCCAGCTAATTACAACATTTTTCAAGCAGGAGATGAAGGGCGAGCGCTCTATATTGTCGTCTCGGGTCGAGTCAAAGTTCATATCGGTAATCAAGAAATGTCAGTGTTTCCCAAAGGACAATCTTTTGGGGAAATGGCTGTATTTGATGCCCAACCGCGATCGGCTTCAGCAACAACTTTGGAAACTTGTGAATGTTTAGAACTAACACAAGAGCAACTTTACGAAGCAATTGAAGAAACTCCCGAAATCGCTGTGAATATTATTGGTGTGCTATCTCGTCGAATTCGGGAACTCAATGAGAAAATTAATAGCGTTGGTGAATCACGCGGATGAACGTCATCTGTAGAGACGCGATTAATCGCGTCTCTACAAAGGTTTCCAGTAATGCATAGTTAATTTTCACTCTTTATGTCTAATGCGTTCCATTTGCCTAAAATACTTTTAATGGTAGAAAGTATAGAGTGCTACTTACGCTAGAGTATTGCGTAGGGTATTATTTCTTGGTTATCATCAGCGTAAAAAAATGAGTAAGCTTGTTATTTTAAGTAATTTGATAAGAAATATCCCTTATTTGTGTATTCCAGTTGCCGTGTTTGTGACATTAAATTGCGCCTTATTCGCAACTACGCAAACGATACCTACTGTAACCGGTAACCCGCACGTCGATAAGCTGCTCAGCCAGATGAGTCTTTCCGAGAAAATAGCGCTGCTCCATGGAACCAGCGAAGACCCATCCACGTACCAGGGGCAAGCCGGCTACCTGGCAGGAATACCTCGCCTGGGGATTCCTTCGTTACGGCTGGCGGACGGGCCCCCTGGCGTGCTGACGCGCGTCCCATCTGCCGCACCTACCGCGACGATGGGACTGGCAGCGACGTTCAGCCGTGAGGACGCGAAGCGGAATGGCATTTTGGTCGGGCGAGAGGCAAGGTCGCACGGCATTGATGTAGTGCTTGAGCCATTCATCAACATCTATCGGGATGTCATGTTTAGCCGAGGTTACAACACCTATGGTGAAGATCCGCTGCTGACCGGTCAGATCGGTGCGGCATTCATTCGCGGCGTGCAGAGCCAGGGGGTAATGGCGCAAGCAAAGCACTACGTGGGATACGACACCGACGGCTCGAACGTCTTCATTAATCAGCAGGCTCTCCACGAAATCTACGTCGCGCCTTTTGCGGATGCAGTCGAAGCCGAAGTGTCCTCCATAATGTGCTCGTACAACAGAGTGAACGGACCTTATTCTTGCGGTAACTCCAAAACACTCAACGAAATTCTGAAGAAAGAAGTTGGGTTTAAGGGATTCGTGACATCTGACTGGGGTGCCACCCATGGGACTGACTTCATCAATGCTGGTCTGGATATGGAAATGCCGGGACCGCTTCCAGTTGCCTGGGCAAAACCTTCATTTTTTGAAAACGGAACCCATGGGTTGCCGAAGCCAACAACTAATCTCAGAAAAGCAGTCCAAGACGGCCTTGTCACTGAAGCGACCATCACAATGGCGGTAGGGCGCATCCTCTACCAGATAGACAAATTCGGTCTGCTCGCTGGCAAGTCGAAGCATGATATCACGCCTTCCGCAGTGGAAGAAAACGCCCAGATCATTCAGAAGACGAGCGAGGACGCAGCAGTTCTACTAAAAAACGAAAAGGCGCTTCCGCTGAACAAGAGCGACTTAGAGTCTCTCGCGTTGATTGGCCCTGGCGCAGGTCAGACAATAGCTGTTGGAATGCAGGGCGAGAAGGCTGTCGGGCTGCCAGAACGGCAAATAGGCACGTTTGAGGCTCTAGAGAACATCACTCACGCTGATAAGACAGTAAAGCTTACCTATGCCGTAGCGAACGATCTGACGGGCACGCCTATTCCACCACACTTCCTGTCTCATGATGGCAAACCAGGACTTGAGCGCAGTTCAGGCAAGGGTGCTCCTGCGCAAGTGGATTCACAAATTGACTTCACAAAGTCCAGCGGAAAAGCACTGCCCGCAAACTCCACCAACAAGTGGAAGGGAACATTGACCATCCCAGAAAGAGGTACGTATCGGCTGTATCTCCAGGTACTGGGTTGCTTTTCAAATCTGATGATTGACGGCAAGCGGGTAGCCGAGGTTGAGTGGAATTGGCTCCACGGAGACATCACCCAGGCTGGTCAGCACGATATCATGCCTACCACGGACGGCTTGGACAACGTCCGGATGGATCTGCCCTTGAGTGTCGGCCCCCATGCTATCTCCGTCTCAACGCGGCCCGACAGTTCCAACAATCCTGTGCAGGTACGCTTGAACTGGGTGACCCCGCAACAGCAGAAGGCAAATTATGAAGCAGCGATCGCAACGGCGAAACAGGCTAAAACCGCAGTAGTCTTTGTCAGACCTGAGTTTGCTTTACTGGGCGATCAGGACAAGCTGATTGACGACGTCGCCGCAGTGAACCCGCACACCATCGTCGTGCTGAATGTAAGTCAGCCGATTGCGATGCCCTGGTTGACAAAAGTTAAGGCAGTGCTGCAGATGTGGTGGTCAGGTGATGAAGGTGGCTGGGCGACAGCCAACATCCTACTCGGCAACAAGAACCCCGCCGGACGACTACCGTTTACCTGGGCGAGACGATTGGAAGACATGCCGGCGAATGACCCAGCCTATCCGGAACGCACAAAGAACGGGGTACACGGCAAAACAACTTTTTCGGAAGGCATTTATGTCGGCTATCGGTGGTTTGATAAGAAAGATATTGAGCCGCTATTCCCCTTTGGCTACGGCTTGTCGTACACGAACTTCAAATACTCGGGACTGAAGGTTGCGCCCGTCGGCGACCATGGAGTTGACGTGACTTTCCAGGTGAAGAACTCAGGCGCAGTCGCAGGCGACGAGGTTCCACAAGTTTACCTCGGCGCTCCGTCCGATCAGCCAGCTGTTGTGCAGTTTGGGATACGTGCGTTGGCTGGCTTCGACAGAATCACGCTAAGACCTGGTGAATCGCGCAGCGTCTCCTTGCATCTTCCGCTGCGTCGGTTTCAATACTGGTCGGTAGAATCCAAGCGCTGGACGACCGCAACAGGATCGCGCAAGGTGTATGTGGGGACCTCGTCGCGCGATTTGCGCCTCGAAGCGCCCGTCACAATTCATTAGCATTGCATAAAATCAAGACAATGCTGCACAAACCGTTGCGGAATCTCTGGATGTTCTCCCCAGTGCAAATGAATATAAGTTGCGTGTAAAGCAAGGGTTCCCCATCCCTCAAATCCTGTGGATTCTTCGGTGTCGTAGCGATAAGTTTGAAATAGTGATTGATTGGGAGAGGAAGTTAAATGGGAACGATGAAACTCATGTCCGCAAACAGTTGTACCTGCATCTACTAGCAGACTATCTTGGAGAGTAACTGCTCGACGATATCCCAAGGTAAGACCCTTATCCATCACGGCTGTTGTGGGCAATACCCCCACCATGGACCAAGACTTTCCCTCAAAATCGACAATTTGCTCACACAAATACATTAACCCCCCACACTCGGCTATTGTGGGCATTCCCGCCAGGATTGCTGTTTTCACTGCATTACGGGCATTGGTGTTTTCTGCTAGTTGCTGGGCAAAAACTTCTGGGAAACCACCACCCAAATACATTCCCTGTACAGAGTCTGGTAAAGCATCTTCTAAGGGACTCCAGAAAACTAGTTCTGCACCTAAGTGTTGCAGTAAGTCGAGATTGTCTTGGTAGTAGAAACTGAAAGCGCGATCGCGTGCAACGGCAATTCGTATGAGGGGGGATTTTAAGAGGGGGAGTAGGCGTTCCCAGTCAAAGCAAGTATCTCCCAAATGGGCAAGTCGATCAATCAAAGCATTCAGTTGGGGGAGTTCTTCTGTGGGTACTAGACCCAAATGGCGATCGGGAATTGTGATGTTATCCTGACGACGCAGGACACCGAGAATCGGTAGTTGTAGGGGTTGTAGGGCATCTTTTAGGAGGGATAGGTGGCGATCGCTTCCGACTCGATTTAGTACTAATCCAGCAATTTTCATTCTGGGGTCTAAGGAGCAATAACCATGGGCGATCGCAGCGACAGAACCTGATAACCGACTACAATCTATGACTAATACTACTGGTTTATCTAGCAGTCGCGCTACGTGAGCCGTACTAGCAAAGGAAGTTGGTAAGTGATTTTTTTCCCCACTCCCTACTCCCCATTCCCTACTCCCCATTACTCCATCAAACAGCCCCATGACTCCTTCTACGAGGGCACAATCCACTCCTTGGTTGTGAAGAGCAAAACATTCCTGAACGTAAGCCGAAGATGTCAGCACTGGGTCTAAATTCCTACAAGCACGCCCAGTAACGTGCTGATGAAACATCGGATCAATGTAGTCAGGACCCACCTTGAAAGATTGTACCTGTACACCCCGACGACATAAAGATGCCAGCAGTGTGAGAGTGACAGTTGTCTTACCCACCCCACTGCGTTCTCCTGCAATGACTAGAGCCATATATCATATTTAATCTGTTTGACACTTGCCGCGCTCCACCAAACACAGGGGTGTAGGGGTGTGAGGGTGTAGGGGTGTAGGGGGAAAGTTTTTGTCCTGCTATTTATACTAACACTGAAACCGCTTCGGATTTAGGAATGCTATAGGAAGCTGAGGTAGGGTTAAACAACAAATTTATGCATAAGTTCATCTAACTTGCACCTATATATTATTTTTGATAATTTTTTTTTGATAATTTTTATCTATCTAAAGTTAGAATTATTCAGTTTTGACATCTAGTTATGCAAGAATGATTTCATTAGGTGGCGTTCTTCTCAGTAATTTTCACCTTGAATCAGGAGATTTCTGAAATGTTTGGAATTCCATGGCATAAATTACCTGTTCCCCTTGGTCTTTTAAAAGTTGTTGGCTTTCGTACAGAATTACGGAAACATAATTTGCATGACACCTCTCAGCTTCCTGATAAAGATAAGCTGGCTCATCCTCCTGCTCCCAGCCCCGATGATCATCATTTAGTAAGTCGCACGGCAGATGGCAGCTACAATGATCTTGATCATCCAGAAATGGGTATGGCTAAAACCCGATTTGGACGGAATATACCACTGGAGGATGCTAAGCTTGATGAGTCGAAACTGCTGAGCCCAAGTCCTCGCCTGATTAGTAGTAAACTGTTAGCACGTCAGGAATTTAAACCCGCTACAATCCTGTCGTTGTTAGCCGCTGCATGGATTCAATTTGAAACCCATGACTGGTTCAGTCATGGCAATAACCAACCTGACAACAAGATTGATGTTCCCATACCCTCCGGCGATGACTGGGAACAACAGTTTCACCAACCTTTGCGAATTGACAAAACGTTAGAAGATACAACTCGAACTGGAGATACAAAACATCCTCCCTCATTTATTAATTATGAAACTCACTGGTGGGATGCATCACAAATTTATGGCAGCAGCCAAGAAAGAATTGATCAAGTGCGCACCCATGTGGATGGGAAGTTGAATCTTGGTGAAGATGGTCTAATTCCAATTGATCCAACAACTGGAACTGAGCTTGTGGGAAATCCAGGAACTTGGTGGCTGGGAATAGGTTTACTACATACCTTGTTTGTCAAGGAACACAACCTAATCTGCGATTACCTGAAGGAACAGTATTCGCAATGGACGGACGACGAACTCTTTGATCATGCTCGTTTAATTGTCGCAGCGCTAACCGCCAAAATTCATACGGTCGAATGGACTCCCGCTATTTTGCCCCATCCCGTTACGAAGATGGCTCTACACGCTAACTGGTGGGGAATCTTAGGACCGGATTTTAAGCGAATGTTTGGGCGCGTTGGCGATAGTGAAATTTTGAGTGGTATCGTCGGTTCATCAATGGCACATCATGATGCGGCTCCTTATTATTTAACTGAAGAGTTCACCTCGGTGTATAGGATGCATCCGCTGGTGCGAGACGAGTATGAGTTTTACTCTGTTAAAGACGGTAGACTCATCCGGAAGACCAACTTCTTGGAAATTTTTGAAAAACAGGCTCGTCAGATTATGGAAACCATATCGATGGCGGATCTGTTCTACTCGTTTGGCATTATGAATCCTGGATCCCTGACATTGCATAACTATCCCCAGTTCTTGCGAGGACTGGTGAAAAACAATGAAACTTTTGATTTGGCGTCTGTGGATATTCTACGGGATAGAGAGCGGGGTGTGCCGCGCTACAACCTTTTCCGAGAGTTATTGGGTCGCGGTCGAGTCAAGTCGTTTGAAGAAATTACAAGTAACCCTCAATGGGCGAAGGAACTTCGCGAGATCTACAACAATGACGTGGATAGCGTGGATCTCATGGTTGGCTTATATTCAGAGGATTTGCCAGAAGGCTTTGGCTTTAGCGATACGGCATTCCGCGTCTTTATTTTGATGGCTTCTCGGCGATTGAGGAGCGATCGCTTCTTCACCAAAGACTACAGATCTGAAGTCTACACTCAATGGGGACTAGATTGGATTGAGAAAACCACCATGACAAATCTGCTGCTGCGTCACTATCCTGATCTAGCACGCTCCCTTTGGGGAGTTGAAAATGCCTTTGCCCCATGGCGGAAAGTGGGAGCAACTGCATAGATTTGCCACGAAAATTGCTCCATCTTGGGTCAGTCAAGACGTTCCGGGAACTAACAGCAGATCCTAAACTGGCGAAAAAAATCGAGTCGGTTTACAAAGGCAAAATTGACGCTCAAACTAGAACCCGCACTCAGACTAACCAAGAATGGGTTTGCCCCCTGGTTGTCTGTAGGCGCGTATTGACAATTCGCAATTTGTAATTGAGGCAATAATTCCGAATTACAAGTTATTCACTCTACACACACTCTTACTTCAAACAAAGGCTCAAAAATGTTCAATCGCATTAAATCTCCGTTTAACCCACTACGGATAAACATCCCATTTTTGCTAGATATCATAATAGTCTCCGATCCAGAACAAATTAGGACAATCGAGACTTCGGGTGATGTAGACCGTTTGCATACATTTGATACTGCATCCTTACCCTGGTGGGTGAAGTTTTATTTTCGAGCTACTAAATTTCATGATGATAAGCGTGACTTGTGGTTTTGCCCTTTTGAATCCACTTCTAATCCTACTTATAAACCAAGACGGGCATATCTTGAAGAAAAAGTAGCAACGAGTTATAGCAAAGAAGATGTGAAAAGAATTGCACAACTGTTAAAGACAAACGCAACGGATGAGGTTCTTGCACATGAAATGGTTCAAGTAGTCAACCAGAGATTCTTTGGCAAGGAGATTCCATTAGATATTACTAAAGCTGCAAAATGTCCCTTACAAAGTCTAGGTGAGGCTATCTTTCCGTGGAAATATATACGTGGTAGAAAAGCCCAGCAGCAAATCATGGATTACTGTGAGCAAAATCTTTCTAAAGATGTCCATATTTTAGATATTGGACATAATATCGGAGAAGTTGTTCAGGCAACAGCAGGAGGCTTAAGAAGGTTAAAAGATAATCTCGAACAGCCAATTGAAGAAATTTTTACAACACACGCTCTGACACTTCAAGCCCCTCGGATAGTCGTAAATTCGTCGAAGCTTGGTGGTCTATTGTTGTTCCCTACAACTAGAGGAAAGACAGTGGTAATACATAAAATTGCCAAAGCTGCTGCCAAGACCAAGAACATTTATTTTACATTCGGCACCGGAAGTTCAGAGCGAGCCTGTGTTTTCAAAGACTTTTTTCTAGCATTTATGAATGATTTGCAACAGGAATTAAAGGATGCATAATATCACTAGTAATTAATCACTTTTATAAGTGATAAAAACGATGAAAAGTGAAGAAACTTCTGATATTCATGTTCGAGTGGAAGAGACTAATACAGAGATAACAAGTCGTAAAGTCGCTGTTGACGCTGAAGCAAATGCGGAAGCTAGGAGCAGCGAAGAGGTTGATACCAGTGCAGAACCCGAAAATGACTATGTTGTAGTGGGTTCAGGAGCAGGTGGTGGACCATTGGCAGCCAACCTCGCCAAGGCTGGCTATAAAGTCCTGTTATTGGAAGCAGGTGGTGATCCATTGCGGGATGACAATGGTCAGGAACATGAACGTTATAGCTACTCTGTGCCAGCTCTACATCCAGAATCGACAGAAGATGATGATCTGCGATGGAGTTTTTTTGTCAAGCACTACTCGAATCAAGCGCAACAGGAACGTGACAGCAAATACAACAAAGAACACCAGGGAGTTCTCTATCCCCGTGCAGGGACGTTGGGGGGATGCACAGCCCACAACGCCATGATCCTGGTTTATCCCCATAATAGTGACTGGGAGCGGTTGGCTGAGATTACAGGCGATTCATCTTGGGGAAGTGACAACATGCGCAAGTATTTCGAGCGTCTGGAGCAGTGTCAGTACATTGATCGTCCTGACAATCCCAATCATAATTTCAGTCGTCATGGTTTTGACGGATGGCTGACAACAAATCTGGCTGATCCAAAGTTACTCACCCGAGATGGAAAACTACTCAAGCTAGTTATTAAGGCTGCTCTGAGTGCGCTTGAGGCTGAGAAAGCAAATCCGTTTTTGGTTATTAAGACGGTACTTAGAGATATCTGGATAACTTTGAGGAGTTACCTTAAGGGAGGAGGGCGCAGCAATCCATTAGAGTTTGTCAATCTGCTTTTAGATCCTAATGACTGGCGAGGAACCAAAGGGGGTGGGGAGGGAGTTTTTCAAGTTCCACTCACTGTTAAGAATGGTAGGCGCATAAGTACTAGAGACTATATTCGAGAGGTTGAGCAACAGTTCCCTGAGCGTCTTACCGTAAAGACACACGCGCTGGTCACCAAGGTTCTATTTGACGCTCAAGATAATCAGGCGATCGGTGTAGAATATTTGCAAGGAAAGCATTTATATCGAGCCGATCCGAGAGCTAATCAATTTGGCGATGACTCGGCAATTAAGAAAACAGTGCTGGTCAAGCGGGAAGTGATTCTGTCAGGTGGTGCCTTTAACACGCCTCAGCTACTCAAACTCTCTGGAATTGGACCACAAGAAGAACTATCAAAGTTGGGCATCCCTGTTCGAGTTGATCTGCCTGGGGTAGGTGCGAATTTACAAGACCGCTATGAAGTAGGCGTCATCAACGAGATGACGCAAAACTTCTCGCTACTCAAAAATTGTACTTTTATGGATCCGAAATCTGAGCAGGAAAAACAGGCAGACTCCTGTTTTAAAGAATGGGAAAACTCTAAAACAGGTATTTACACGACTAACGGAGCAGTGCTGGGTATCGTCAAGAAATCGACTTTGGAACGGCAAGATCCTGACCTGTTCATTTTTGGTCTACCGGCTTACTTTAAGGGATATTTCCTTAAGTACTCTGAGCTTATTGCAGAAGTGAAAAATCGGTTTACTTGGGCTATCCTCAAAGGTCACACGAACAATACCGCAGGGAGCGTAACTCTCCGCAGTACTGATGCACGTGATGTTCCTGAGATTAACTTCCGTTATTTCGATGAAGGCAACGATACCAAAGGAGAAGATTTGGAAAGTTTACTCGCAGGAGTGGAGTTTGTCAAGGATATTACAAAGCGTTCTCACTTGTTTACGAAATTATTGATACCTAGCGCAGATATTCATAAGCCAGATGAATTGAGACAGTTTATTAAGGATGAAGCTTGGGGTCATCACGCTTGTGGTACCTGCAAAATCGGGTGTTCCGATGACAAGATGGCAGTTCTGGATGGCAATTTTCGTGTGTACGGAACAAAGAATTTGCGAGTTGTAGATGCGTCTGTATTCCCTCATATTCCCGGACTGTTTCTTGTTAGTGCAGTCTACATGATTAGCGAAAAAGCTAGTGATGTCATTATTCAGGATGCGAAGCTAAATTTGGTTTAGTCGTAGGGACTTTTGCAAGAAGTCTATTTAAGAAAACAATATATAGGGTAATCTTGGTGTTCAAAAATTATTTTAGGACTTAAGCACTGTACAAAAAGACCGGACCCGTGCATAACGTGCGTGATTGTGAAGGAAGCATTGTCTGTATCTGCGGCTCAAAAGCACTGCTATCCTCATGTTTCAGCTATCTACAATCCACGTTCCATCTCATTAAGTGCATAAGTTGATTTCACTTACACCTACTTAAAAATGCAGCTATGAGGACTGATGTCTTCTAGATTCAAAACCCACTAAGTTGAGTGATTTATGTCTTATGCACTATGGGAATTCTCACACGCTCAAAATTTTGTCAATCGTTTCTATCCAAAAGTGCATAAGTTCATTTTGCCTACATCTATATAAGGATACAATTAAAAATTCGTAATTCGTAGTTCGTAATTCGTAATTATTTTTCAGACGTAAATTTAAACCCCGACTGAAAAATGACCACGTGTAGACGCAAGAGTTCAAAACCTCTTTTTCATTACGAATTACGAATTATGATGAAGTTATTACCAATTCAAATCACGGGCATCTTTACGGAACTGATTTGTCAGGGGATGAAAAAAAAGCATTGATTGAGTATCGTCCAAGCTTGTAAATTAGACTCTGTTGGCTTTTTTCTAACATACACATAGACATTATCAATTCATCAGAAGGTACTGCAATGGCTACTGACTATATTCTGTTTATACACGGCGTTAATACCCGCGAGGTGCGTCAACAACCTGAATACGCCGATTCATTGTTCAAACTCCTCCAAGAAACTGTCTCAGGTGACAAACCAGACGTCCAGAAGATAGCTCTCTACTGGGGTAAAGTCAATGAAAAATCCGAAACCGATCTCCTCAACAAACTCCAAGCTTCACCCCTTTGGTCACAGATGTGGTTTAGAACATTTCGTGAAAAGCAAATTCTCCAGTTTGCTGGAGATGCTGCACTCTACATTAGCCGTGGTGTAGGCGTCCAAGTTGTCAACGCGCTGAAGACGCAGGCTCTAGAGGGGTTAAAGAATGCTCAACCAAATGACCGCCTGCACTTAGTCACACACAGTTGGGGAACGGTGATTCTGTTTGACCTATTGTTTGCCAGTCGCTGGGACGACGAAAAAGTACCAGGTCACGATGATGTCATGGCGATTCGCGATGCCATCTATGGCATATATGGGAAAAATCCCAATCCGCTTCAGGGTGTCCAAGTTGCTAGTTTTCACACTATGGGTTCACCTGTTGCAATCTTCAGCCTGATGGATGTGTCACCGGGTAAGGATAACACCGATTCGTCCAGCAGTCACGATATTACACCAAAACTACAGAGACTACTGGAGTCCCTGCACGAAGCACGAAATGGGAAAAAACTACCTTGGAGGAATTATATTCATCCTGGTGATCCGATCGCTTACCCACTGAAAGAACTGATGACCGACCTAGTGGACGGTGACAGCAAATACCTAGATATTCAAGATCTCATCACCCATGAACCAGGGATGTTCGACTTTTTGACTGAACAGTCAATTTTATCTCTAGTCCACGGTGGTGAAGCTCATGGCAGCTACTGGCAGAGCAACAAAGTGGTTCAACAAATCAGCAGTGTATTAAGGGAGGAGTGAGGAGGGAGGAGTGAGGAGGGAGGAGTTAGGAGTTAGGAGTTAGGAGTTAGGAGTTAGGAGTTAGGAGTTAGGAATAAACTCTTCACTCCTCACTTTGTTTCTAACTGCGGAGGAATCCTATAGGCTGAGAATCTTAGTTGCCACTGCCAGACTTTCTTCAAACAGTGCTTCCCGACCCCAGCGTTGCACCTGCTGCGAGAGCAAAGCTTCTGCTTTTTGCTCTGAAAGAGAGGTTACCTGTTGAAACACACCACTGGACTGGGCACCACCCTGGGTTTCCATCCGCATACAACCACCAGTTTCAGAGCAAATAAGTGTACCACAGTTTGCCTGGGGATTAGTGGAGTTCAAACGCAGAGCAATTAAGTCGCCAGGAACTTCACCCACGTCAGCGACTGGGACTCCTGCTAACTCAGCTTCTATTTGCCGTTGGTCTTGTGCAACCAAGTGAATGCGGGTGATGTCGTAATCTCCGCTTTCTTTTTGATAGGAAACTGGATGCCAATTTAAACGACTCGCCAGCCAACTCAAAAACATCAACGCTTGTACAGGGCTGCCTTTTTCGTAATCAATGTTTACTCTGTCTACTTCTGTGAGAGCAGCACGACGCTGGGGCGCGTCGTAGGCTTCAGCTGTCAACTCTTGCCATCCTGAGAGACGACGCCAGTTGAGGTCCGCCAATGGTACTCCAGCCTCTACCAACTCTTGTAGGCTCACCAAATCAGTTTCCGGTGTGTTAAAGTTACAAGAATCTACAATAACGTTGTTGCACACTGCCGACAGTCGCTTGAACAGTCCATTGTTGGGGTCTGGCGTTGCCTTCCACCAGAGAAACTTGGGCAAACCACCAATTAACAATGCTGGAATCATGCCACCTACCCGTTCAAGGGCGGCGGCGGTGCCGGTAAGAGTGATGTATTCGCAGCAGACCAGTGTACTTGACGATTGCTTTTGGATGGGACAATAGGCGGAGACTTGAGCCTTCACACCTTCGTCTTCTCCTGCTATTGGAGACAAGGTAATGATCCGACAGGGGTTGCGGAGGGCGATTTCATCGGCAATCCTGGGGCTGGTTGCATCTGCGCTAGAGGTTACACCACCAGAACCATTGTCTGTAGTGGCCCCATTGCCGAGACGTTTGGCGAGTTCTTCGCGCAACACGGTGAGGGTTTCAGGTGTCGCTTTTCCAGTGTCTGGCAGTTTATGTTTCTTTTGCACTTCCCGCAACGCGGCTTGCGTTTGTGGTCCTAGAATGCCATCTATTGGACCGTTATAATATCCCAAAGCAGCCAACAGGCGCTGGGTTTCTTCCGGTTCGTAAACAACTAGAGAAAAAGTTGTGGCGCGAGTGGCCGCAGGAAGTGCACCATCATCACCAGCAATGCCGTAACTTTGCCAAATTTGACCAAGTTCCGCTTCAATTTCTGTCAGCGAAATATCCTTCGGAGCCTGAAGTGAAAAAATAGTAGGAGCTTGGGGAGTCATAACAGTTGCGAGGGTTAAAGGAGTTAGGAGTGAGGAGTTAGGAGTTAGGAATAAAAATTAATAACTTTTAACTCCTCACTCTTGTGAACTTGTGAGCGTTAAACCAGGTTAGAAGTAAGGAGTTAAAAATTAGGAATAACTCTTAACTCCTAACTCCTAACTCCTCACTCTTCTTACAGTCTGCGCCAACGGCGACCATCTTGGTTAATCAACAATTCTGCTTCGGCTGGTTCCCAAGTGCCAGCTTCATACCGGGGAATGGACGCCGGATCTGTGGGCGCATCCCAAACAGAAAGGGCTGGTGTCACTACCTGCCAAGCGGCTTCTACTTCGTCCGCCCGTGTAAACAATGTTTGATCGCCCATCATACAATCCAGCAGTAGGCGATCGTAGGCATCGGAAGTTGCTTCCATGCCAAAGGAACCATAACTAAAGTCCATATCAACGGAACGGGTACGGAATTCTGCCCCAGGCATTTTTACCTCAAAACGCAGGGAAATTCCTTCATTCGGCTGAATCCGCATGGCCAAAACATTGCCACTCATCTGTTGGGCGGCAGATTGAAACATCCCTGAAGGAACTTCGCGGAAGTGGATCGAAATCTCACTGACTTTTTTCGGCATGCGCTTACCAGTGCGTAAGTAGAAGGGAACACCATGCCAGCGCCAATTGTCCACAAGAAACTTCACCGCGACATAGGTGGGGGTTGTAGAGTTGGGGTTAACTCCTGGTTCTTCATGATACCCTGGTACAGATTTCCCTTTCATCCACCCTGCGCTATATTGACCTCGCACTGCTGAACGCTGTAGATTGTTAATATCAGCTAATCGAGTCGCTTGGAGTACCTTGACTTTTTCCGTACGAATACTGTTGGCATCCAGGGCATTTGGTGCCTCGATGGCAGTCATGCAAAAAAGTTGCATGAGGTGGTTTTGCAACATGTCCCGCAGTGCGCCAGAGCTTTCATAGTACCCTGCTCTATCTTCAACTCCCACCGTTTCTGCCACAGTAATCTGAACGTGGTCAACAAACTGGCGATTCCACAACGGTTCAAAAATCGCATTTGCAAAGCGAAACACTAGCAAATTCTGAACTGTTTCTTTACCTAAGTAGTGGTCGATGCGGTAAACTTGGTTTTCTTGGCAATATTTCTGCACAACTCGGTTCAGGCTTTGGGCAGAAGCCAAGTCTCTACCAAAGGGTTTTTCAATGACTAGACGATCTTTGTAGGAATCGTCCAGCATCCCTGCTGTTCCCAGCTGCTTGATTCCCTCTGCAAAGAATTTTGGAGCTACGGAGAGGTAATAGATTCTGTTTCCCCTCGTTCCTCGTTTTTCGTCTAATTCGGTCAACAAGTTTTTCAGTTTCTGGTAGCTCTCTGGGTTGTCCATGTCCCCAGCGCAGTAGTATAGTCCTTGGGAGAAATCTTGCCAAAGTTCTTCTGGACCAATACCATTATGAAACTCCTCCATTCCTTGCCGCATTTGTTGGCGGAAGTAGTCATGGCTCCAGTCTCGACGAGCCACACCAACAACGGTGGTTTCTGGCGGAATGCGCCGTTCCAGTCGCAATTTGTAAAGCGCTGGTACCAGTTTGCGCTGGGTAAGATCTCCAGAAGCACCAAAGATGACTATGATCTGGGGTTCGGGCATCCTTTGCTGTTGCAGACCGACCCGCAGCGGATTTTCTAGTAGACTGACCATAACGATTTTCGATTTTGGATTAGGGCATAGGGCATAGGGCATAGGGCATAGGGCATAGGGCATAGGGAGTGGAGTATGGTTCGTGATGAATAGAGCAAAACTTCTTCACCATTGCCCATTGCCCATTGCCCCATGCCCCATGCCCCATTCCTACACTGGTGACAACTTTCTCACCTTGGTTTCTAAGGAGTCCATCAGTGATTGGAAGGGTTTGACAAATTTGTCAATGCCTTCAACGAGGAGTTCGTCCATCACTTGGTTGAGGTTGATGCTGATGTCTGGGTCTTTGAGGTTTTCGATCAGGTTATAAGCTTCTTCTACGTCTGTTTCAATGCGGCAGGCTACGTCGCAGTGGTCAGCACACGCTTCAATGGTCGCAGGTGGGAGGGTGTTGACAGTTTCCGGACCAACTAACTCATCGACATACATAACGTCGCTGTAGCTGGGGTCTTTGGTGCTGGTGCTTGCCCAAAGTAACCGCTGGACTTTTGCACCTTTTGCTGCTAAGGCTTGCCAGCGATCGCTCTTAATGATTTTTTTATATTCCTGGTACGCAATCTTAGCATTGGCGATCGCCACTTTGCCTTTGACTGCTCTGAGCTTTGCTTCAACCGTAATGTCATCAACGCCTTTAGCCAACTTGGCATCTATCTTACCGTCGATGTTGCTATCAATGCGGCTGAGGAAGAAGCTGGCGACAGAAGCGATTTTGCTAATGTCCTTACCTTCACTCGCCCGTTTTTCTAAGCCACTAATATATGCCCAAGCACAGTTGACGTAACTTGTGACAGAGAACAGCAATGTGACGTTAACATTGATCCCATCAGCTATTACCTGCTCAACAGCTGGCAAACCAGCATCTGTGCCAGGAATTTTGATCATGACATTTTCACGACCAAGTTCTTGGTAATAGCGGCGTGCTTCAGTGATTGTTGCCTGAGTATCATGAGCAATGGTGGGTGGTACTTCTATACTCACATAACCATCCAACCCATTGGATTCTTCATAAACAGGGCGCAAAATATCACAGGCATTGCGGATATCGCTAAAAGCCAGAGATTCGTAAATTTTGTAGGTCGGTAATCCAGCGCGAACTCCAGCTTCGATATCGGCATCATAAATGACGTTGCCTGCGATCGCTTTTTCAAAAATAGCTGGATTAGAGGTAATCCCGCAAATCCCTTTATTTTCTACCAAGTCTTTCAGTTCACCTGACTGAATCAGGTCACGGCTCAAATTATCCATCCAGATACTTTGACCGTACTTTTTAATTTCCAACAGTTGATTTGCCATAGTGTTTGGTGTTTGGTGTTTGGTGTTTGTTGTTTGTTGTTTGTTGTTTGTTGTTAGTTGCTTGTTGTTGGTTCTTCTCCCAACTCCTAACTCCTAACTCCTAACTTCCAACTCACTCTTCAATGCCCATTTTGAATGAAAGACTCCACCTTTGCTACATCCTTTGGGCTACCAATAATCAAAGGTGTGCGCTGATGCAGTTTTGTTGGCATCACGTCCAAGATATCCATATGTCCTGTAGTGGCGCGACCGCCTGCTTGCTCAATGACTAAAGCCAAGGGAGCCGATTCATAAAGTAAGCGCAGTTTACCCTCTGGTTTCGGAAGTATCCCAGGGTAGAGGAATACACCACCTTGGAGCAAAATTCTATGGATGTCGCTAACCATTGCCCCACTATAACGAGCGGTATAGCCTTCTGTTCTATGGACGTAGCGGATATATTCCCGAATCGATTCATCCCACTGCCAAAAATTACCCTCGTTGACGCTGTATACTGAACCGTGGTTAGGAATCCGAATATTTTCTTCGGTCAGAATAAACTCTCCCAAACTAGGGTCAAGGGTAAACGAATGAACTCCCTTTCCTATAGTATAGATCAGCATCGTGCTGGGACCATAGAGTATGTATCCGGCTGCAATCTGTTTGCGTCCAACAGAGAGCAGGTCAGCGGCTTCACCGTTGAGATCGGTTCCTTCTTGTTTGCGAACCGCGAAAATCGAACCCAAACTCAGATTGGTATCAGTGTTGGATGAACCATCAATTGGGTCATACAGCAGGCTATAGCGACCAATAGGGCAGTTTTCGGGAATGTAGTAGGGTTTTTCCATTTCCTCAGAAGCTAGACGGCAGACTAAACCGCTTTGCTTGAAAACCGAGATAAACACATCATTGGCATAGACATCCATCTTTTTGACGGATTCTCCCTGGACGTTGACATCCCCGGTAAATCCGAGAACCCCTTCCATTAAACCAGCACGGCTGAGGCGACGAGCAATCAGTTTGCCAGCCAAGGCGATACGAGTCATCAACGCACTCAGATCCTGTGCGTCTGGCGAAAAGCTCTGAAGTTGCTGTAGGACGTGACGGGATAATGTTGTACAATCACGATCTAAGCTTTTGTCTGTGGTATCGTTGCTAAGCAACTCTAAAGATTCCGGCGCTTGAGCCATTTTTTTAGTCCTCCCTAGAGACTGGATGTTAATTTGGTTCATCCCGTGCGTCGCAACTTGTTGTTGCTGCCTCTATCTTAGAAAGGTAAGTTGACAACTGAGATGTGATTTTAGATAAACTAAAGAAATTAATCGGTTTTTGGTCTGTCCCAAGGCTAGCACCATTCCCACATGCTATATGAGGGTAGGTCTGCTTGGTATGAGAGGTGATTTAAACACCCCCACACCCCCACACCCCAACACCCCAACACCCCTACAATTGTTTATAGGAAAATTTACCAAAGGAAGAACTTGCGGAACTAGAAAACAATTTTGTAATATCGGAGCCTGTAGTTTTTGAGAATATTGTTTTTTACCCCAACAAACTCGTA
>JADQBA010000222.1 GCA_016903675.1 Stigonema ocellatum SAG 48.90 = DSM 106950
ACGCACTTTACACATTGACCATCATGTGCAAAGCCGGCTCATTAAGCTAAAAGTCTTGCCCTACCTCGTTCCTGGGCTGCTGCCACAGAATGTGATCAAGGAGGCTCTGCCGGACGATTTGACAGGAGGCAGAGCCTCCTACAAGAGCATTACAAGGCAGAGCCTTGTAACGAGAGATAATGCATAGTTGTTTGTCTCTGTCAATGCGTAAGTCCTAATTAATTATGCGTTGTCTACAACCCTTGACCAGACGCGATTAATCGCGTCTCTACATTGTTTTTCACGACTATGTCTATTAGAATCGCTAACAATTAGCTTAACATAACGTATATTTGTTTGCTAAAGACTTGTCTTGTAGCTATGCTAATGCAACAGTCCTATGATATAGTACGATAAGTTAGTCGGTAAATAGTATTTACAGAAAATGGCGCAAGTACTGTTCAACCCTTGCAACTGGAGATGCATTTCACCAGTTGCAAGTGCTGTGAGGAAGGCGTTTTGGAGTTTGGCTACAACACGAACCGATAACCAGTCCCTGGGGGTCGGGATTTCCCCTTTAAAGTGGCGATTTTTACTCGATGAAAGAATATATATGGAGAACCTAGCATGATAATTGTGCTTGAACATCCCAACAAAGAGTCTTGGTCGGCAGAAATTCGGGAGGATCTCGGTTATCCCATAGAATTTGACACTTTTATAAAACCGAAAACTGATGCTTGCTATAGTCAAACCTCAATATCTGAAAATATTTAGCCGCTTTAAGGTGCTCTTAGTGCCAGGATTATTAGCTTTCATCACTTTGTTGACGTCAGTCAGTTGCACTGGAGAGGCTCAATCTCCTGCTAGCAACGCATCGGACACTAAGACATCTCAAATCAAGACCAAAGTACTCCATATGGGGTATCAACAAGCTGGCGATCTGGTCAGGGTAACGAAAGTATTAGAAAAGCGTCTGGAACCCTTGGGGATTAAGGTGGAGTGGGCACAATTTGCTCAGGGTCCGCAACTGATGGAAGCCATGAATGTTGGCAAAATAGATTTGGGTTCTGTGGGAGAAACTCCCCCCATCTTCGCCCAAGCAGCTGGTGCTCAGATTGTTTATGTTGTTGGTTCGCGACGCACTGAAATTACTGGGAAAGGAAGTGCGATCGCAGTCCAGCCCAATTCTCCTATCAAAAGTGTAAAGGATATCAAAGGACAAAAAGTCGTCTTCCAAAAAGCTTCTGCATCCCACTATTTTCTCCTCAGAGCTTTGGAAGATGTCGGGTTAAAATATAGTGATATTCAAGTCGTGAGCATGCCCACCGTGGAATCTACTGCTGTATTTCTGCAAGGGAAAATTCCCGTTTGGGTAACTAACGATCCCTATCTGGCTTTGGCTGAAAAATTAGGTAAAGTGCGGGTTATCAAAACAGCCCAAGGGCTGAATTCACCTGGTGGATACTATATCGGCGCAAAGCAGTTTACCATTGACAATCCTGAATTGCTGCGGATAGTCATCGAGGAGATTGATAAAATTCAGCGCTGGGCTGAAGCACATCCCCAAGAAACCGCAAAGCTAATCGCACCCCACCAAAAACTACCTTTGGATATGATGGAAGCAGTCATTAGGCGTCGTTCCTATGGATTGAGAGCCATTTCCCCAGATTTAATGAAGGATCAACAGCAAGTTGCAGATTACTTCTATAAAAATGGCTTGATTCCCAAACCCGTCAATGTTCAGGAAGCCTTGCTGACTTCTGAACAATATGCAGCAATTACTCCTCCAACCATCAGTCAAAAATAATATCAGGAATCACTCATTATGCCCAAAAATTGGTTTGAATGGCACGACCTCTACAAGACAGAACCAAAATTGCAGCAACGACTGCAAATCGTTCAGGAATACATTTCAAGTGCCATAGATGCCTCAAGTCCTGGAATAATTCGCGTCGTCAGTCTCTGTGCAGGTGATGGACGAGATTTACTGGGAACGCTCTCAAGGCATCCTCGCGCAAAGGATGTCTACGCACGACTCGTTGAGCTAAACCCACAACTGTATGAACAGGGTCGAGCTGCCATAGAATCAGCGGGTTTGTCAACGCAACTTGAGTTCATCAATGGCGATGCGACTAATTCCTCTAACTATATAGGAGCAGTACCAGCAGACATAGTTATTGTATGTGGTATCTTTGGTAATTTGTCTGACGAAGCGGAACTGAAACGATTGATTAGGAACCTTCCTTTCTTATCTAAAAAAGGCTCCTTCGTCATCTGGACTCGCGGTCATTCAAACGGTATTGCCTACTCAGACACCGTCCGCAAAGTTTTCCGCGATGCTGACTTTGAGGAAGTCAGTTTTCGGCTGACTTTTACAGGAGATATGGGAGTAGGTATTCATCGTTATCTCGGTGAAGGATTGCCTTTATTGAAGGACCAACAGTTATTTGTGTTTTCTGGTGATCCTGATAAATATAGGAATGTCAGCGTCGTCCACTAAGTAGTTCATTAAGGGTGTATGGTTAACCCCTTACACTTATTCTTATGAAGTTCTTCAATTCTATCAAAAGGTGAAAAATGTCAATTCAAAACACAGTATCCAGTTGGGAGCAACTTTTTGAGATTGCTCAAAAAAATACCTCTGCTCGACGGGTGCGTAGACCTGGGCAGTCGCCTTCTACTGCTCCCATTCCAAGCAGTCTTCATAAACTGCCTCCAGATACAGCAGCACCCGTGTTGCTCTACCGTGATACCAACTCCTGGTGTCCTTTCTGCGAAAGGGTTTGGTTTGCCCTAGAAGAAAAAGAAATTCCGTTTGAGACGGAGTTTATCGATTTGACTAACAAACCTAAATGGTATACAGACCTGGTTCCCACAACTCTTGTGCCCGCAGCGAAAATTCATGGCGAATTAGTCTATGAGTCTAAAGACATTCTTTTAGCTTTAGAAGAGCGATTTGGCTCATCTCTGCTCCCTGATGACCCAGAGGAAAACGTTGTTGCGAGGCAACTCATTGAGGATGTCGAAACCAGCGGTTTTCTGGGTGCTGGTTATAAATTCTTGAGGGAAAGCACCTCGGATTCTAACGAATTAGCCAATTTACAGGCGGCTTTTGAAGCTAAATTGGACGAGATTGAGCAAGCTTTGGCTAAATACCCAGGTCCCTACTTTGTCTCAACATTTAGCTTGGTTGACATTATGTATAGTCCCCATCTAGACCGATTGGCGGCTAACTTACCTGTTTACCGAGGATATCACATCAAGGGAAATGAGCGATACCCTCGCATCAACGCTTGGTTTGAGGCAATCAACCAGCGTCCTGCCTATCACCGGGTCAAATCGGACAATATTACTAACAATTTACTCCTGCGTCGCAGATTCGGTTTGGAACCCATAGGGAATCCATTGCCTCTGGATGCAGCAGACAGCCAGTCCATTCAATATCGGGCAGAAGCGGCTGAAAGACTGAGTGATAACCGGGAAGCTGCCATCGGTGACATCCTGAAAAACTCTGGGGTGCAAGCATTGGCAGTAGATGGCGACATTTCAGCAGTTCAAGAAGCGGTTGATCTACACCTCAGACTGCTGGCAGACTATCTCATCAATGGTAATGGCGCACCCCTACCCGGTGGACGGACAGGTGGCAAGAACAGTACTGATACCATTGTGGCTGCTGTTGGAGCGATCGCTCTGGCCTATGTGAGAAATCGCATCTGTGCCCCCAGAGATATGAGCGCAGGTGCCGCCACAGCATTCCGATCTGCTGCCGATAAAGTGTTGGCATCACTTTACTAAAACATAGCACCTTGTGCAGGGGAAATAATATTTAACATTATTCCCCTACACCCCTAGAAAGAACAATTCATCCCCAAATTCAGCAACGTCATTTTTCTTAAAGCCAAGGTATTTGTTCAGGAGTATAACGAAAAGCACAAAAAACTGAATTGTTTTCCCCAAGGGCTACCAGTGCGGACTCTTCAACAGCATCTTGATGGGCAAAATATGGATTAATTCACATCTTGCACCAGTCTGGGAGTACATCAAAAAAATAACTCAGTATTTAATGGGTTTCTCACGGAGACCACATCCGCCTGGGACTTGAAGTCCCAGGCTAATAGTATAAGTCCTCTAAAAGAGGACTGAATGAGTTTTGAAATCACTGGAAATTTTATGACCAAAAAGAAAAAGGTACAAGCCCCCAAGAGTCATAGTTAATCTATTTGTGAGTAGAATATTATCTTCAGAACTGATTTAGGATTCCTATATATTTAAAATACTATAAATTTGTAAATCAATCGCAGTTAACTGGATTAGTATCGAATTATGACATATATACTTTAAGGAATCAAGCTCTTTTAGAAGAAATTAAAATTTGTTAATTTCTTGTACAAGAGCTTGCTTTTCTAGTAATTAGGTCGGCGTGAATAATTAAAAGTTTGTAGTAAGCGCTTTAGCGCTAAAGCGCTTACTACAAGCCAATTTAGCTTATTAGTGGAGGCATTTCCCATGAAACGCGATCGCTTGATACATCCGCGCCGCTCTCCAGACATCGCTGTTCACTGCGGTGTCTTCTGTCATAATCATTCCCATTATTCATAGAAATTCTCACTTTCACCAGACATTGGCTGGTCACAGTGTCAGAAAATATTGACACTGTAATTGGTAAAATTTAGTTCCAAAACAGGTGATAGGAGGTCATATTGAAACCCCGATATTCATATCGAATTGGTCAGGAATCTACATATTGAAGATGCTCACACACTGGTCTGGTCTGAGTTTTCATGCCTATTTTAGGAAAAAATTTACTCTCTGGTTTGCAATCCCCGGTTTTTCGCTCACCTATATGAGCTTTAGATTTAATGAATAGATTCGATAAAACAAACGATATTCTCGGCTTGTTTAAGCTAAATTTGTACACAGCGGCAAGTGGACACAAATTTTATGAACAACTGCATCTCTTACCAGACGGTTTATCCTTGTGCGATCGCCATCATTGGAGGTGGCTTGAGCGGTACTCTTGTAGCAGCAAATCTTTTGCGTAACGCCACTATACCGCTGTCCATTAAGTTGATTGAACGCACTCTGGAAGTGGGTAGAGGGGTTGCTTACGGCACTTCATTTGACTCTCATTTGCTGAACGTTCCAGCGCAGATGATGAGCGCATTTCCAGATCAACCCGATCACTTCATAGATTGGTTGCATAGAAATGGGCATAATAAGGTACAAGCATCCACATTTGTACCGCGTCGGGTTTATGGGGATTATGTACAAGCAATTTTAAATGAAGCCGAGGCAAATGCTCCTGCTTACGTGCGCCTGGAGAGGATTGTGGATGAAGCGATCGCCATCAAAACAACAGACCACAACACAATAATATCCCTCAGGAGTGGTCAGTGCTTGCACGTTCAAAAGGCTGTGTTAGCCTTGGGGAACTTCCCAGCATCTCTACCTCAGCCAATAGCAGTTCTGGAAAACCAGAATTGCTATGTCAAAGATGCCTGGTCTAGTTCGGCGTTCACTGACTTAAATCCAGAAGATTCTATTCTATTGGTAGGAACTGGGTTAACTATGGCAGACGTAGTTGTCGCCTTGCGTCAGAAAGGCTTCCAGGGAAAAATCTATGCCGTCTCCCGTCATGGATTCATGCCACATCGTCACAAACCGACAGCCCCCTATTATACATTTATTAATGTAGAGACTGCACCAAAAACGGCACGGGGATTACTCCATCTGGTGCGTTACCAAGTACGAACAGCAATTGCTCAAGGACAAGACTGGCGTGCAGTCATCGATGGGATCCGCCCAATCACTCAACAACTTTGGCAAGCATTCCCATTGAAAGAACAGAAGCGATTTCTGCGCCACGTCAAGGCTTACTGGGAAGTTCATCGCCACCGGATTGCTGAAGAAATTGCACAGGTGCTGGATGCTGCTATAGAGTCTGGTCAATTTCTCCATTACGCAGGTCGAATTCAAACTTGTCAGGAATTCGAGAATCAGGTCAATGTGACAATTCGCGAACGGAAGACGCACACAGATATGGTTTTGCGGGTCAACAGAATAGTGAACTGTACTGGTACAAACTGTAACTATCGCTCGTTGCAGCACCCATTACTCACCAGCCTGCAAGAACAACGGCTGATGCGTTTCAACGCTGTGTCCATAGGAATGGATACTGCCCCAAATGGTGCTTTAATTGACCCAGATGGAAATATCTCAGAACAGCTTTATACCCTAGGAACACCACGCAAAGGTAATCTTTGGGAAACCACAGCCGTTGGGGAAATTCGAGTCCAAGCAGCAAATTTGGTACAAGAACTACTACAATCCCTCAATCCCAAACCCTATAGTGTTGCTGCTGAAGGAAATTGGTTGAGTGGAAATCCGTTGAGCGCGTTACACAAAACAGCTATGCTATTTCGTCAACTTTTCGATCCAGAGTCAAGTACTTACACTTACCTAATTGCTGATCCACAAACCAAAGAAGCCGTGCTCGTTGATCCTGTGTTAGAACGAGTGGAGCGTGATATTCAGTTATTACGAGAACTGGGCTTGAGCTTGCGCTACTGTCTGGAAACCCACATACATGCTGACCACATCACTGGAACGAGCAGTTTGAGGGAACTGACGGGTTGTCTGGGTATAGTGCCTGCGAATGCTCAGACTATTGGTGCAGACGGCTATATTGCCGATGGGGATACATTGCGATTATCAAGTGTACAAATGCGGGCGATCGCGACTCCAGGTCATACCGACACCCATATGGCTTACCTAGTCAATGGGACTCACCTGTTAACTGGAGATGCCCTGTTTATCCGGGGTTGCGGTCGTACCGACTTCCAAAATGGTAATGCTGGATTACTATATGATGCCGTCACTCAAAAGCTATTCACGCTACCAGATGACACACTGGTTTATCCTGGTCACGACTATCAGGGACGGACAGTGTCTACCATTGGCGAAGAAAAGCACTGGAATCCCCGGTTTGCCGGACGCAGCCGCAGCCAGTTCATCCAGCTGATGAATAATCTTAACCTACCGTATCCGAAAAGGATGCTGGAAGCTGTACCTGCGAATCAACACTGTGGCAAAGTTTTAGTTGCATTGGACTATCAGATTTGAAACAGTACAGAGGCAGGGTTGGATCTAAACGCAATACCCGTGAATTAATGCCCTCACCCCTAGCCCCTCTCCCAAATTGGGAGAGGGGTGCCCGAATTGGGCTATCTTGAGGGCGGTAATGATTTCATACATATTGTTTACCAATTGAATCGTAGATAGGCATTTTAAGCTTACCCCTTCAACTGCCTTGCCTGTGCTATTTCTATCCGATTACCTGCTGGGTCACGCAGAAAGAAGCGATTTCGTCCTGGTATCGGTAGGCGATCGCTAATAATTTCTACTCCATGTGCTTCCAGGTGTTCTTGGAAAGCTTGTAAGTCACGTACTAGGTAACAAATATGTCGTCTAGATGCTGCGTTACTGGGGTTTTTCTCCGTAGTGACGTGAATCTGAATATTTCCCAGAACATACCATGCACCCCCATCGGCTTTGGTTTCCTCAGGTTTGGGAATTTCAGTCAGTCCCAAAACTTTGTTGTAGAAAAACAGCATTTCATCTTCTGCTTCAGGAGAAGATGTTACCTGAATATGGTCAATTGCATTCAGCCACATGGTCATTTCCTCAAGTTTTTGAGTTTCTCGACTGGTGCTTAAAATTTCTAAAGATGTCAGTCACGGGCATCTTGCACCTTCTCAATAAGGGTAGGGTGGGCACTGCCCACCTTACCAAATCATAAGGCTTTTGTTGCTCTGATTTTCGCAACTTGACGATGGTGCAAGATATGAGGTGAGCTTTATAACTAGCGGTTATACTAAATATAGTGCCACAGTGCAGCCAGGGCTAAACATCTCTATAAGCCCAGATTTCAAACTGAGCTTCGGAGGAGATAATTTTGTCCAGGGAACCATAATGTTGAACACAAAACTCTTCAAATTCGCTCATTACCTGGTGAAACGTTTCATCTGAACCCTGCCAACATAAGCCATATGCTCGTGATTTGAAGAAATCTAGTAATTCCTTGACCGTGTTGCTCACTGTCCATTGCTTGGCAATCAGGTAATTTGATGCATACCCTTTGTTGTGAAAATATCCCTCCACATCTATTTCTTGTGGTGTTTGCTTCGATTCTTGCTGAGACTCCTTATACTTAGAAAATATGGTTCGGAAATAGCCCTCAAATTCTCTTCGCGCTGGTGGAGTGATCCATTGACAGTTGAGATAAAAGCCTCCTGGTTTTAGCACTCGACTAATGTCATCTAAAAATGCTCTCCAATCAGAAACAGTATGAAGCATGTGAACAGTTAATACAACATCAAAACTTTTGTCTGGAAAAGGTAACTGCGAGGCATCGGCATGGACTAGTATCAAATTGGAAGGAATTCCATTTAGCTTTTGACGAAATTGATCAAGCATTTGTTCAGAAATATCAATGCCTGTGACTGAATAACCACGCTTGATGAGAGGAAGAACATTTAATCCTGTGCCAACGCCCGGTTCTAAAAAACATGTCTCAGGTGTTGCACAGACCAACCTAAGAATAAAGTCTGCTATCTCCTCCGCTACTGGTTCTGTTAACCAGCGTGTTTGATCGTAAATCTGTGCAATTTTGTCGTAATAGTTACTCTTGTTCATTAGACATCTCTAGAAATGATGTAGGGCTTACGCGAGTGCGTCTCCCCTTGGGAGAAGGGGCTAACGCACCCTACAGGGTTTTTCCTAGTCGAACGGAGTTTGGTATCCGCCAAACTCCCTTAAGTAATCGAGAATAGAAGTGCCATTTTCATCGTAAGAAACCTGATTGTAAAGCAGCAGATTGACAACCCCTCCTTCGCCACGCAGATGAGCAGCTGCAAGAATTCCAGATGTGGTGATGGATACTCCTCCTTGTTGCTGTCCGATAAATTGTTTTATGGAGCGTCCATTCTGTTGAAGTTGACTGTTGATCCGATTCAAGTTCAATGCGAAAGCTTCTTGAATAGCTATTTCTTGGGCATTATTCTTATTATTTAAGAAATCTTGCTTGCTATTAATCCCATTTTTTCCTGTCCACTTACCCTGCCAATAGTTCTTGTCGGCACCATTGCCATAGTAAACATTAGCTTGATAGTATTTCAGGTCAATTAATAGAGCTTCACCGAATTGGTACTTGCCGATAAAACCCAACTGGTTCTCAATATTGTAAGGAGGATTTTGTTGCCCTGTTTCCCTCCGTCCAAGTGCTAGTAACAGATCCTGGAAACTGCCCTTGCTAGAAACAGGAGTGGAATTTCCAGGGATAACAAGTACTATCCCAACTCGGAGTTGAGTAGGATCAGGTCCAATGACAGCCTGATTAGCCTCATAAATTTTTCTCCACGAAGCTTCACTGCCATCACCGTAAAATTTTTCAGCAATTTTTGATAAAAAATCGCCTGGTTGTACGGTATATTGAGAACTTATTTTCTGCTGTGCTTGTGCGACATAATCGCTTTTTTTGAAGACAGTGTCGCTAAATTCAGGTAATAAAAATGATGCAGTTAAAACGGAACACACCGCTAGTGCGATAGCAGGAAGTTTCTTGATTGTTCGTTGCAAAGATTTCGTTTTGAGTAATGAAGTCATAGAACTTTGTCGCAAATAGGGTTTGAGATTTATAAGAATGTTGCTTTTGATTGTGCAATTTTCAGTTGAGTAGAAGGAGGAACTTCAGGTCATTGCTTGTTTTTTCTCCTTCTACTTTTAGATAGGTATCAGTCTAACCGACTTATGCACTTGTGTGAAGCACTTGATTTAACGCCTACCGTACACCATTGTCCAGTCATTGGTAACAAGCTAGAAACGTGTTGATTTTGTCAATACGTCCAAAGATATAAATAAATTGATCATTTTTTATAAATCATCGGGTAATATTCACACTATTGAATCGGATATATTGCTATCAGTTCTAGTTCCCGCCGCTGCAACTGAAGCAGCAGCACAGGTAGCTGAGGTAATAACCAGTGTAGGTAAGAGTATTTTATATGTTGATGCCAACGCTATATCACCGCTCAATAAAGTTTACCCAAAGTTACCCACAAGTGGATAAAGCTAGTCAACCGAAGAGATAGCGGTCAATCTCTTCTCCCCTGGAGGATTTACGCCTCCACTGCCAGACGGGGCTTGCACTCCCGTCCTCAAAAGTGAAGCTTTGGGAATCCTTTTAACCACCACGCCCGTAGTATTCCCGGT
>JADQBA010000149.1 GCA_016903675.1 Stigonema ocellatum SAG 48.90 = DSM 106950
TTTTTTATTGAAAACAGGTGTAATTTTTGTTTGTGCTATTTTTGTTGTGTTTTCCTTTACTGTGGGTTATCTTTTAGGTGGTCCTGGTATTGACACTCAAAGAGTGCTAGGAGTAGGAACTGCTCAACGAAATTTTGCCGCAGCATTGTTAATAGGGACGAGTAACTTCGATGATCCCAATGTAGTGAGCATGATTATGGTCACAAGTTTATTAATGATGGTCATAGTGATGATTTTGGGACAAAAGTTACCAGAACTAGACCAAGTACAGAGTACAGAGGTAGAACAAGTTTTCAACAGGTGAGCCGCTACTATAGCAATCCTGAATCATTCGTGAGAAACAAACAAGCCCGTAAGCAGTTGGCATTTTTAGCGCCTCAAGGTTTGATTTTTCCACGAATGAGAGTGTTCCCGTCCAGCGTAGGGGCGCAAGCATGAGCGCCCCTACAAGTCTGAAACGACCATTATCCCTTGATACACATAATGTTCAATTTGTACAGTGCGTAAGTCCTATTAATTTGCAATATTTAATGTTTGAAAAGCTAACAATTAGAGTATCATACTAAAAGGGATTTGCTGTACACAGTCTTTAAAAAATCAGCCAACTTATCATCGCAGCAGTCAACAGTGGCAAAGTATGAAGTTGACTGCCAAAAAGGAGGACAAGGAATTGCTAACAGCCTATAGCGAAAATGAACTACAATTAACTGCTGACGTGCTGGTAATTGGTGGTGGTCCTGCCGCCGCATGGGCAGCATGGGCAGCCGCATCTCAAGGTGTCAAAGTAATCATCGTTGATAAAGGTTTTCTGGGTACGAGTGGTGCTGCTGCTGCCAGTGGCAATGGCATCATGGCTCCAACTCCTGAGAATTGGGATAAAGTTTTATCGGACCGTTATCTCGTAGGAAAAAACCTAGCTAACTTACGTTGGATTGAGCGTGTTATTGAAAAAACTTGGCTCAGTTTGCCCTTAGTGGAAGATTGGGGCTATCGTTTCCCAAAAGAAAATGGGGAATCTGTGCGCCAGAGTTATTATGGTCCTGAATACATGCGGGTACTTCGCAAAAACCTCTTGCGTGTTGGTGTTCAGATTCTTGACCAAAGTCCTGCTCTAGAGCTTTTATTAGCTGAGGACGGCTCAGTCGCTGGAGCAAGAGGTGTGCAGAGGCAAAATAATCGAACCTATACGGTTCGTGCTGGTGCAGTCGTCATGGCGAATGGCGGTTGTGCATTCTTGAGTAAAGCATTAGGTTGCAATACCAATACAGGTGATGGAATGCTGATGGCAGTGGAAGCTGGCGGCGAACTCTCAAGTATGGAAGCTTCTAATCACTATGCCATCTCCACTGCTTTCAATGCGACGGTGACACGAGGTGTCCCCTTTGGCTGGGCTAGTTATACCGATGAAGCTGGCAATGATCTTGGTGGTTATATCAATGGTCGTCGCGATCCATCCTTCCTCCCCAATGCCCTCCTCAAAGGCTCCGTTTATGCCCGTTTGGATCGAGCCACACCTGAAGTCAAGGCAGTGATTGAAAAGTCTCATTTCATCTCTTTTCTACCATACAAAAAAGCTGGCATTGACCCGTATACAGAACGAGTACCTGTAACTCTGGTTTTAGAAGGTACAGTCCGTGGTACAGGTGGAATTCGGATTGTGAATGATAGTTGCGGTACCTTGGTTCCTGGACTCTACGCCGCCGGTGATGCTGCATCGCGGGAGTTTTTAGCCGGTTTAGCTTCTGGGGGTGGTGGTCCCAATGCCGCTTGGGCAATCTCCACAGGACAATGGGCAGGAGTTGGAGCAGCTGATTTTGCGAAGAGTCTGGGTGCTCATGCAAATGAACGGGTTGTGCGTCCTGCTGGTCAAGTTGGATTGCGATCGCAGTCCTGTGCTTCCGAAACATTCGATAGCGAGGCGATTGTGCGCGGTGTACAAGCACAGATGTTCCCGTTAGAGAAGAATTACTTGCGCAGTGAGCAGGGACTTCTAGATTCCCTCGCCGAATTAGAAACTCTCTGGCAGCAGGTACAAGGGAACCCGAAACAAGATACAGTGCGCGATGTGGAATTTTCTCGTCGAGCAGCTTCTCTTGTGGCTGTAGCGCGATGGGCATATTTTAGCGCTTTACATCGCACGGAAACGCGCAGCGAACATATTCGTGTGGACTATCCCCAAACCGATCCAAATCAGCGTTATTATCAAGCAACAGGCGGCTTAGAAAAGCTTTGGGTGAGGCGTGATTGGATAACGGATGCGCCTGCTACACCACCAGTATTCACCACTCAAAACATACCCTCTGTATCAAAGTTATAGCAGGAGCACTATCATGATTGAGCTTGTCAGCCATAAACTCTGTATCAATTGCAATGCGTGCGTCCAAGTTTGTCCTACCAATGTCTTTGATTCCGTACCCAACCAACCACCCGTAATTGCCCGAAAGGAAGACTGTCAAACTTGTTTCATGTGTGAGGCATATTGTCCGGCGGATGCGCTCTATGTTGCGCCTGAATCTCATACAACTGTTGCAGTCAATGAGGATGATTTAATTGAAAGTGGCATCATGGGTGAATATCGTCGCATCTTGGGTTGGGGATATGGCAGAAAAAACAATAGTGAATTGGATACTGCTCATAAACTGCGCCAACTACCGCGCCCTTATCAAAGTTAATTTGGGTAGTTGAGCGAGGATAAACCTGTCTGGCACGTCGGTTGTGTTCAAAGACATCTAACAAAAACCCTCGCTTTGACACCATCAATACGGTGTAAACCTAACCCCAATGTATCGGGAAGTTTAGTACTAAGTGATAAGGAATCAATAATAATGAGTGTTTCATTTGATCGTGTTTCTGATATCTATGATGCAACACGTGGACTACCAACTAGTACCTCTGTTGCAGTTACTGACACTATCCTCAACCTAACTTCAGCAACACCGGATACGAAGTTCTTTGAAACGGGTATCGGTACTGGCAGAATCGCTTTACCCATTGTCCAAAGAGGCTATTCTTATACTGGTGTAGATATTTCAGAAAAGATGCTAGCTGAACTGCAACGAAAATTAGAGGGTATATCGCACCGACTAACGACAGTAAAAGCAGATGCTACTTCTCTACCATTTGCAGATAACTTTTTCGATGTGGCACTCACAGTTCATGTGTTTCACCTTATTTCTAATTGGCAGCAAGCGCTAGCAGAAATTCGTCGAGTCTTAAAGTCTGGAGGTATTTACCTTTACAGTCACGGTAGTGTTTATGAGAATAGCAATCAAGATAAGTTTGATTTTGAGCAAAAATTGCAAGATATCATGGCTGACTATGATTTTCCTTTACCCCGCTATGGTGCAATAGAGGAAGAAGTTTTAGACATTTTGCGCGAACAAGGAGCAACTTTGGAAACAGTAGTAGCAGCTAGATGGCAATCTGAATTGACTGTAGGCAAATTGCTCGAACATCATCAAAATAAGGTTTCTCGCCATACTTGGCATCTTCCAGATGACATTTTTGCTCGTGTTATTCAAAATTTACGGGATTGGTCTTTGCAACGCTATGGCTCTCTAGACTATGATTTGTCTGGTGAAAGAATCGTCAAAATTGTTGTAGTACGCAACTGGGCTTAATAATAAGCCCTCCGGGAGCATCTTTCACCAGGTGCCAGAAACCCGGTAACTCGTGCGAAACCGGGTTTCTTATTTTCGTTCTTTCCGAGTAGTATTGGGATTGATTCGTTCTAAGACGTTCAGGGAACAGGTGAACCTCTATCCAATTGACAACTGCTATAAGCATTTTCAGTAAACAAAGGCACGCAATCACTAACATTAAAAGCTGCTGCTAATTCAACATCCAATTCAAAACCTTTAGCAATCAACTCTTTTCCCGAACTGCACTTTTTTAAGTTTCCTAGCAAATCTTTTTGAAAAGCATGAAATGCTGCTACAGCGGTTTCTGCTTCCGGAGAGAAGCTACCACTTAAGAAACTGAGAATTGCCCCAGCACCAATGAAATCTTCCCAAGCTGGACGCAGAGGCAGAGTTTCATCTTTCCACCTCTCACCCGCAGGAATCACTGCAATTCGAGGTCCATATCTTTGAGCAAATTGTGCCACAGATTCGCAGTTTCTTAAGCAACCAGCCAGAGTGGGAGTTGTCCCAGTCAACAACGTCAGGGAAGAACCATTAGGAGATGGCACCACTAACTTAGTCCCCGCAGGAATTTTAGTCAGAGATGCAGGGGAAAGTGAATAACCATCTTTGGAGAAACGACCTCTTGATAATTCTGCGTCCATAGACTTTGCATAATCAAGGGCAGAATCGTCTCTCCATCGATAGGGGTAAATAATTGCACCATTATTTGTGGCAATTTCTACAGAGGTTGAGAAAGATAGGACATCAACGATAACAATCACATCGCTAATGGGTGCGAGTTGAGAAACTCCTTGTATACCCCACTCACAACGAATGTTAAATTCTGCTTGGTCAAAAATCATGGCAAGAGGACATTGAAGTATTTTCCAGACAGTAATTCAATTTTTGATGCTCCCTACTGATACTTTACATGAAGCGATCGCATGGCTTCATCCCAATCGCTGGTACGAAGCAGTGCGATCACTTCAGCTAAAGGACATCCTTTGGATACGTTAGACAAGTTATGCTAGATTCTGAAATGTGTTGTTGGCGAACTACTATTTCGGGTTGAAAGACTTGGTTAGACTTGACCTTATAATTAGATTAACTTTGAGTGGATTGAATGTACTGAGAACTTCAATGTCTGAAAAGTACTAATTTCTCTACAATTTCTCTCCTTCGTAAGCAAGAGCTTTGTCACCTGCTTCTGCAAATGCTTTAGCAAGTTCCAGTAGCTTTTGTCGTTCATTATCATCAAAAATCCCAGACGGAGGAGGCATTCGTTTTTCTTCAATCTGGCGCACGGTTTCGTGTCTTAAGGTGAGCGCCTGATTAGGATAACTCAGGATTAATAAGGGATTCTGCTTGCTAGCGTTGTCAGGTTTGTGGCAAACAAGGCACGCATTTTCCCTGAGCTTAACCTCAAATGCACGATAAGCAGCATCAACTTTGGTAACGTATGGGTTCGATGGTGAAAATAGACGAGTATAAAGTGATGCAAACGGCTCCTGACCACGAGCATCAGTCCAAACCCACTTACCATCCCACACATGCTCAACCTTTGGACGCTGCTGATCCAGTGTAGCTGAACGCAACCCTCCTTTGAGCTTGTCCTGTTCCATAAACAGAAGTAATTCAGTTGTTCTTTGGTAAGAATCCCACTTTTTCGATGAGTGCCAGAATGGATAAGGATAAGCTCCAATATCAAGCTGATTACGGAACTGAGTGGGGAGGTGAATCACAATCAAGTTGTTGACCTGTTCAACCTTAGGCTCACCTTTGAACATGAAGGTGGCGAGGTAAATGCGACGCCAAACCAGTGGGTCAAATTCAGTTGTGGTACTATCTTTGATATTGTAGTTCCCAGACTGCTTTTGCGCACCCCATAAGAATGGTGTGTTCATAGTGTTACGAAGGATGCTCAGGTGAGAAAGTTTCTCAGAGCATAAGTTGTAGGCATCTAAATTTTTACTATCCGCGACAATAGGACAAGCAGCAATGATTTCTTTACCTACTTTCTGAGCTAGTTCTATATCCTTCGATGTTAAAAGCGCTGGTACTGTATTCTTCGCAGTAACTACTGGTGTTGTGACATAGATCAAAAGCGTGATTGTTAGCGCTATGCTGAAGAACACAAACTGCGATCGCGAGTACAACTTACGAAGATTACGCATCATAATATTGTTTCCCTGCAAAGATGCACTTTATCCAACCCTCTATCGGACACCCTCCACAAAGTTTAAGGAGAGTATCCGATACAGCAGTTGGTATGACCGCTGAATGTTAACTAACTAAGCTAAACTTCTGACACCTAAATCGTGATTTTTGTACCGTCAAACTTAGTAAGTGTGAAACCGTCAAATTTTTCGAGGTATCCTAGTTTTTCATCCCTCAAGATGCCGATGGCAACTTCTTCTCCCACAGCCAGAGCAGCTGCTATATCCGAACGCCAATGGATACCGCCGTGAGTGCGACCAACGCCATAATTAGCTGCTAGCTTGTTCAACTCACCACCCACCGTTAATGGTGGTCCTTGATAAGGAATGACTTTTGTGGGGTCATTAGGATCAGGAACTACAGGATTGGGAATAACAAAGCTCTCGTCAAAGGCAGCTTTCAATATTGTTGCTTGGACACCTGCAATAGAAGCAGCACCACTAGTGTAAGCTGGATGGAAAGGAGCTCCTTCTGGATACGCTTGGGGTAATAGATAAGTCCCAAATTTGCTGAAGGTTCGAGCTACAGCTTTGGAATTTAAAATGTGACGATTGAGCGGATATTGAGTTTTATTCACAAGATTGTTGTGAACCAATCCACCAAATGCTTCCGGTCGTAGATTGCGAAATACATAATACTTCCGCCAGTAGGAAGCTCTGATTGCGCGCGAGGGAGCTAACAAGAGTAGGGTTTGAAAATATCCTGTTGCAAATGTGCCGATCCCAGGCGTTAGAGTCCTCGATGTATTGTAGGGATTGGTCGGACTTAACGGTGCACCAATACCACTGAAAAGAGGGTCTGTGCCAGCGGCTCCACTTAAAATTAATAAAGCTCCAAAGAATAAAGCCCCGCCTATATGAGCTAACTCACCTAGATCGCGAACAGTCGAGACGTAACGGAGTTTCGGGTCGTAATTAATTACTCTACCAGAACTGCCTCCATTTTGGACAAGCAACCATTCGTCATAAGTAGTGAGGAAGTCGTTACCAGGGAGAGCAGTACGAATTAGAGGCGAAATGTACTGCGTATTGTAAGGACTATTCTTCAACAAGAACTGTGAAATGTAGGGACCATCCGTCACCCCAGGTGGAGTCACGTATTTTGTTGTTCCACCTGAGGGGTCACTTGGATCGACATAGATAACGCTGCCCCGAAAGAGGGTTTGGGGGGTGACTCGACCATTTTCTTTCGGACCCCGAAATGCTGAAAGTTTGTTGAGTTCTTCTACAGCTGCTAAGACGTTGGGATCGTCAGTATTGTTATTGAATTTGTCAAAAGAGACGTCCCGTAGTAAAGCCTGCCAGTAAAGTTCAACTGCTTCAGCAGCCCTTTCCGCACTATCCAGAGTTGGTGGGACCGGGTTTGCTATCTGATCTGCGTTTGGTCCTTCCAAGCTAATTGCCAGTGGTCCTATAGGACTAACTAACTTCCTTGCGCCGCCCAAGATAACATTTTCAAAATCAGCTGGGTTAAGCGATATCAGTGCATTTGTCAAAGAATTATAGGCGCCTAGGTCAACTTCGCCTAGTTCATTGTGTGGTAATCCCCTGCTATCACTGGCGATTTTGTTGGGGTAGCGCTCCTCATCACCATTAGTAGGGTGAGGTGGAATGCCTTGATCTAGCTCTAGTTTTGCTGCTTGGACACGTACATCATAGGCTTTCTGGACAAAAGCCCCATTGTCAAACGCCGCCGCAGCATCCTGAGCACTCTGTGCCTGGGCGATGTTTCTTTTCCTTGTGGAGGAGAGCAGAGGAGAGAGGACCCCAGCAGTAACGCCAGCAGCAGTCAATACACTGGTACGACTAAGAAATGAACGTCTGCCTAAACCACTAAAGAAGCTCCTACGACTTCCATTAGCAGTGTCGGTGTTGGAATGTTTAACTTTGCTTTGCTGTTGTGTATCTTCTTGAGAAGCATCATCAGAATAGGGATCGGATGGCATGAGATTCTCTCCAAAGTAAGTTCGTTAAATAAAGGGTTGTGCTATTGCAACACAAGTTCAACAAGAGGAAACCGCTCTTGATAGCTGTGTAACCTATTGCTACATGTAGAGAATGACTAGTACCGCTGCACGTAATTCGTAATTCGTAATTCGTAATTACCGTGACTATCAGGGTTTTAGACATTTCAAATGGGTCGCTTATTTACGCGCCCCCTGTACTAGTGCAGTCCGTCAGAAGTTAGGAGTTAGGAGTCAACAGAGAAATATCTATAACGTAGACTAGGTTTTCACCTGCTTCTAGCTGTCTAATTGTTTCTGCCGCACTGTACTTGGTTGTCATTCTCAAGGCTGTTGTAGTTTATTGACGAGCCATTGCTTATCGCCGTTTAGCAGTCGCCGCTGACATTGGGCAACTAAAAACCCATCAGCATTGCTTTTTCTAAACGAACGCACAGCTAAAGCCACTATTATTCGTAACTTAGTGCTAAAAAAACCTAAATTACTTTATGTCTATAAACAAACCGTATTTTAGTTGTTGAATTGTATAATCTCACAAACAACTGTCGAAAGCAAGTATTTTTTCCAAAAAACTAATGTCAGTAGATCACAAATTTTTCTCACTAAGGCGAACACTGCAAAAATATTTACTGTGTATTATTTATAACAAAAAGATAAGTAAGTAAGAAAATAACCTACCTGACGCTCATTCGGTGAAAGTTCTAGTCGGCGGTATGCCGACTTCAGCTATTAGCCGTGCGTAATTTATTCCTAGGCGTGTGGGTTGGGAGTGAAGAATGAAATAGCCCTGCCTACAGAGGCAGAGCCTCTTATTGTTTTTCACATGGTGCACCAGCACAATTCGACTTGATTGTTTAATATCAAGTTCGGTTAAACACTTATAATATCTGTAGGTTGGGGAGCAAGAGTTAGAAGGAGGGTTACCCTCCGCATTTGACTGGGGTTTGAGGAACGAAACCCAACAGGAACTCATTGCTTGTGTTGGGAATAGTAGATTTTAGTAGCCAGCATTTTTATCTACGACATTACGTAAGGGTTTACCGTTACGATAGCGTGTTAAATTATCAAGAAATAATGCCACTATGCGGTCGTAAAGTTGTGGCGTAATCGCTGAAGAGTGAGGCGTAACAAACACGTTAGGTAAAGACCAGAAAGGACTGTCTGGCGGTAGTGGTTCAACAGCAAAAGTGTCTAATCCAGCACCAGCAATCCAATCCTCACGTAGAGCGGTTAGTAAGGCATTTTCATCAACGATCGCACCGCGAGCAACATTAATCAGGTAAGCACTCTTTCGCATCAACCGCAATGCCTCTGCATCGATTAAGCCTCTTGTTTCAGGTGTTAACGGTGTAGCAATGACTACATAGTCAACCTCTGGAAGAAGCGATCGCCATTCATCCGCACCGACTATTAGGTCAAAATTTGGTAATGGCTTCGGGTGACGGCGACTGCCAAAAACATTCATCCCAAAGGCTTTAGCACGAATGGCAACTTCTTGACCAATATTTCCTGTACCGATAATGAGTAAAGTCTTGTTGTATAACTCTTGTAATTCTGACAACTTCATCCACTGGTGGTCAGCTTGTAAAGAGTGCAATTTCTTAACATTTTTGGCGTGATAAAGCAGGAAAGTAATAACAAATTCTGCCATGGGAATGCCATGAACTCCAGACCCGTTAGTGAGAACTATATCGTGTTCTAAAAAGATGGGTGTAAGGATGTGATTCACGCCAGAACTTGGTGTATGCTGCCAACGGATTTTAGGGGAAGCGGCTAATACTTTATGGAGGGTTGTATTTTTTAACTTGAACCCGTTGAGGTAAACTTCAGCATCACTAGCATCTCCGTCAAAGTTACCCTCACTGTCTACATGTACAAATGTAGTCTCTGGGGGTAAAAGTGGCTCGATTTGCGCTGCCAGTTCTACAGGTAAAATCAGTTTCATAAGTCTCTAGCTTTACTTTGATATCTTGGACTGCGGCTTGCTTAATCTAATTCCACTCCTGTCGCTGCTGCCATGCCGGTACTACGCCCAGAGGTTTGCCAGAAAGGCAAACCTCGAGTGTAGAGACTTTGCATGCAACGTCTTTAGTTGAACACTTATATGCAGAAGCCTCACGTCAAAAATGGTGAGACGTTTCCCCATTGCCCAGTAAATACAAATTCTTGCAAAGGCTTGCGGACTCGGGGTGCGAGTTCCCGGTCCCGTAACCCATCAGGAAGACTCTGTGGATCCCCTGGATAACCAACGACAATCACAGTAGCAGGCGCATAACCATCTGGAATCTGGTATTCTTTTATAGCGCTATCTACTTGAAATCCTGCTATCTGATGCACGGATAAACCAAGGGCAGTTGCCTGAATTACCAGGTTTTCGATCGCCAGTCCAACATCGTGAAATGCATGTCGATTCTCTTTCCCATCATCAGAGCGTATTTTAGCAACGGCAAGTATCAGCACTGGAGCGTTTTTTGCCCACCCTTGATTGAACTCAACCAGGATGCTGAGTAGACGGTTATATTCCGTCGCATCATCTTTGGTAGCAATGATAAAACTCCAAGGTTGATGATTGTAGGAAGAAGGTGCCCAACGAGCTGCTTCTAACAGTGAAAGTAACTTATCCGGATCAACGGGGCGATCAGCAAAAGCTCTCGGACTCCAACGATTCCGGATCAAGTCATGAATAGGGTATTGTGTTTGTGCCAGTTTTTCCGTCATATTATATGGATGTCCTCATTTAGCTCTTCACGCCAGTACACATGATTGCGCAGGAATTGTGCACTCTTTTACGCATTCTGTGGGAATGTTGTGAACGTTACTCACAACATGGATTTATAGCCGGTTTGCGAGTCAGTAGTTCTGTGGTAGGGCCTTCCGGCATTGCGCCCCCTACAATTAGGTGTGCCTCACCCGGCTGAAATCCGCTATAGCAGATATTTACATCAATCGAACTCATAAAATACTTATCATAGATTGGTTTACAGTAGTTTTATTTTTTAGTAGTATCCCATAGTGGTTTTGAAAATACAAGTCTATTGCGCCGCAGCTTGAGGTAAATTTGTTTTTAACTTGATCCAACTTGTCAAAATCGGTAACTGTCGAGAGAACCAAACTGCTTCCAACAGACAAACAATGCCACACACAATTACTGTATTTGGTGCGCCAATGTATTGTGCTAAAGTACCTGCAACCAAGTTACCCAAAGGTAACGTACCAATCACAGCCAGGGAATACAGACTCATGACTCTACCTCGTTTATCATCTTCCACCAAGGTTTGGACGATTGTGTTACCGCAAGAAACTATAAGAATACCACCACCACCTACCACTGCCAAAATCAACAATGATAGCCAAACCATTCTAGATAGACCAAAGGCAATTAGTCCCACTCCGATCGCAACTGGACACAATGCCATGAGGCGTTCTAACCCTAAAACTTGCCGACGCAAACTTAAATAAACACAGGCAACGACTGAACCGACCGCAGAAGCAGCACTCAACAAGCCCATTGTACCCCCATTACCTTTGAGAATATCAGCGGCGAAAATTGGGAGTAATGCCATATGGGAAATGCCAATTAAACCGTGGCAAGCCAACAGTAACAGGATAATACGAATCGGTAATGCACTATAGACATAATTGAATCCTTCTTGCAATTTTTGCCAGGTGTTGTTGGTTTGATGGGTATCTAGTTTTGGAGTTGGTGGCAGTCTCATAGCTGCTAGAGTTAGTAAGGCTACAACATAGCTGAGACTGTCGTACAGAAAGCAATATTTGGCTCCGACAGTGGCAAGTAACGCGCCACCAATTGCGGGTCCAATCAATAGAGAACTACTAAGTATAGCAGAATAAAGTGCGATCGCATTGCCCAAATGGTCACGTTGATCAACTGTTTCAATCACGATTGCATAGCGCACGGGCATATCCAATCCCTTCAACAATCCTCCCAAGATAGCGACAACCATCAGTATCTTAAAATCTATCAACCCTAAAAAAGTGAGAGTTGTAAGGGTAAACGAAACAATAAAGCCTAAAACTTGCACCACCATCAGCAAATTTCGCCGACTCCAGCGATCGCAAAAAACCCCGGAAAAGGGTGTGAGTATTAATGTGGGTAAAAATTGCACAAATCCCGTCAAACCCAATAACCAGGCAGAATTTGTCAGTTCATATATTAACCAGGAAATCGTTACCTGGGTCATGAAAGTCCCTGATAGGGAAAGCGTTTGTCCACTAAAGAAAAGTCGAAAGTTACGCGATTTGAATGCGGGAAAATGCAGATAAATATTTTTTTCCAGCCAGTCATTCAATTTTTGATGCTCCCTACTGATACTTTACAAAAGATTGCAAGCCCCTGTACAGAGAATTACCGCCTTTGCTTGAATAACAACAAACTCTCCACCGCGTACAATAGTTAGTTGCCAGCTTGTTCAACTCGTTATGAATGAAACAAACCCCCATCATACTGCATGAAACAGAGGTTATTCAAGTATCAGCGACTAGAAAATTGGGAAAACAATGCATTTTACTGTTTATAAACCCCTGTATCACATAAAAACACAAAAAGCAAGTCCTCCAGAAGGGTTAAGGTGATTTCTAGGAAAGAATTTACCGATGGAGGTAAAATGTACTCTTGATGCGAAAGAAACTCGGGGTTTTCAGGCTGAATTGGCATTGAAATATTGCTTGGGTAGTGCAAGGCTGGCAGAAACGGTATTTGGTTAAAAGTTCTTGTTATTGCCTATTAATTATTCCCCATTCCCCATTCTCTATTCCCCATTCCCCATTCCCCATTCCCTATTCCCCATTCCCCATTTGTTACTAGGACTTACGCATTGACAAAAATAACCAACTGTGCATCGCCTCTCGTTACAAGGCTCTGCCTTGTAATGCTCTTCAGGGAGGCTCTGCCTCCCGTCAAACAGGGTTGCCGAGCCTCCTTTGAGCACATTCCCAAGCAGCAGCCCAGGAACGACGCAGGGCAAGACTTTTATCTTAACAAGCTAGCAACGCACATGATGATCAATTTGTAAAGTGCATAAGTCCTAGTTACATTATCACAGAAGAAATAGGCTGAGAACATAAAACATTGGGCATTTATCAACAGGAACTATTCAATCTATGGCTAAACTCTTTGAATACATCACTGAAGAACTGCAAGAATTTATTGAAGCTCAACACCTTTTCTTTGTAGGTTCTGCACCCTTAAGTCCCACTGGTCATGTTAACCTTTCTCCTAAAGGTCTAGGAGGTTTTCGCGTTCTTTCTCCCCATCGTGTAGGTTACTTGGACGTGACAGGTAGTGGTAACGAAACCTCAGCCCATCTACTTGAAAATGGGCGAATTACTTTTATGTTTTGTGCTTTTCAAGAACCCCCAAGTATTCTCCGTCTCTACGGTAAAGGATACACAGTTATTCCCAGTTCGCCAGAATGGGAAACTCTGTATCCCTTGTTTCCAGAGATTCCCGGAGGGCGTCAAATTATTGTAGCGAATATCGAAAGAGTGCAAACATCCTGTGGTTTTGGCGTACCACTTTATGAATATAAAGGACAGAGGGAGACTTTAGTCAATTGGGCAAAGAAAAAAGGTGAAGCCGGACTTAAAGAATATCATCAGCAAAAAAATCTGGTCAGCATTGATGGTTTAGCAACTCCATTGAGTAAGTCATGAGGCTTAGGAAAAGCCACTACCCCGCGCCGATTAGGAGAACCACCCACCACTAACGGCTTGCCTCTATAGCAATCCTATTTGATATCTCAACAGAGGGGACAAGGAAGACTTGGGGGACAAGGAGGACTTGGGAGATGTGTTTATAAATCCTCCACGGATTGCTATAGAGCAATCCTATTTGAGATCCGAATACCTGAAGGGGCGTATTGCAATACGCCCCTACGAAACCGGGTTTCTCTGCGTTCACGAATTTGCGGAGGATTACTATAGCAATCCTCCGCAGATTTTTGAAACACACGTAGTCGGTGCACTGCCCACCAAAACCCAGACATGGTGGGCAGTGCCCACCCTACACGATTTTTCACAAATGATTTAGGATTCCTATATATCGGTAAATTCTTTCTTAGAAATCACCTAAATCACTGATGTTTAGTATATTTTTATTGTACTTAACTTCATAAAGTAAAAACTATGCCAAGCATTCATGTTAACGGGATTGATTTGTTCTACGACGTTCAGGGAACAGGTGAACCTCTATTATTAATTGCTGGATTTGATTGCGATTCCTCGTACTGGTCGGCAGTTATGCCAGCACTGATAAACAAGTATCAGGTGATTCGAGTTGACAACCGAGGAGTTGGGCAAAGTTCTGCGCCGGACTATCCCTACAGTATTCAGCAAATGGCTGATGATGCAGCAGCACTGCTTAACTATTTGGGGATTACCATTCATGTAGCTGGTCATTCTATGGGGGGACAAATTGCCCAGGAATTGGCTTTGGCACACCCAGAAAAAGTCAAAACTTTGACACTACTCTCATCTTGGGGAAAGGGTAATGCTAAGTTTTATTCGCTGATTGAACTGTTTGGCGATCTGCCCAAGAAATTAGATGTAAAATTTTATCAAAAAATTTTACTACCTTGGATGTTTACTTCTGAATTTTACTCCTCGACCGGGGCGATTGAACAAATTATTAATTTCATCGAAGAGTACCCTTATCTGCCAACACCTCACGGACTTTATCATCAAAGCAGAGCTATTCTCAAGAGCGACACAAGTAAAAATCTTATTAATATTTGCTGCCCAACATTGGTTGTAGTTGGAAAGGAAGACATCCTTACTCCTGTGGAACTTTCCCAGCAACTAGCTGGTGGTATTCCTAATGCCGAACTGGTTATTCTTGAACGTGGTGGGCATGGTTTTTTAGTGGAGTCACCAGATGCTGTGGTGGAAGTAATGCTCAACTTTTTAGCTAAGCACAGCTATCCATATTAAGATTGAGTATATTTGTCTATTAGACATCTGGTGAAAACAATGTAGAACGCCCCGCGTTCTACAAGGGTTGTACACAACGCACAATTAATTTCTGGAGATGTCTATTCCTAAAATAGAGTTCATGGGGTAGAAAATTCATAGGGAAGAGAAATGTAGGATATTAATCCGGCTGTACTGCCTTACCCCACCAAACATATTTAAACGGCTTACCTGTTTCTTGGTGTAATATTTCGTAATGTTTTAGTTCTACATCTTTCCAATCTGATAACAGGTCTAGTAAATAGTCTTTTGAGAAAAAATGCATAGTTTGTCCATCGTGTTCTAGTATGTAATTTGGCTCAAGAACACGTATGATCGGGCGGCGTTCAGCCCGTAGTTTTGCATCTTCGGTGGAATTAACGTGAAAAACAAATACTCCTTCGGGGCGTACTATTCGTCGGATTTCTTTAAACAACTCACGTGTAATCTTATCTGAAAACATATGTAAGGCAACATTAGACATAACAGCATCAAAAGCTGCACAGCTAAAAGGCAGGTTTCTTGCCATGTCTGCAACGCAAAACTGCACGCTTAGTCCTAGCTTTTGTGCTTTCAAGCGTCCAAGTTGCACTGCCTCATGTGAAAAATCCATACCCGTAACGGCAAAACCTTCTTTCGCAAGACGCAATACATCGTTTCCTGTTCCACAACCAAGGTCAAGCACTGTTTGAATATTGGTGGATTTCAAAACTGGAAGGTGAACCTTCGTCCACTGGGTTCCCCAATCTAAATCTGTGCCAGCATTTTTGAACTTAGCAAAGAATCGATTCCAGTGGTCAGAAGAAGCGTACGACATTTTGTATTCTCAAGTAGTATATTTGAGCTTGCTGGGATCAGGGTGAAGTGCGATAGCGAAGCGAGTAAAGCGTTCGCGAAGCGTCTCCCCTTGGGAGAAGCGCAGATCGCCGCCTAAAACAGGTGATTTTGTACCCTAATTTTGGGCACCTCACAAAATCGCACTGCTCCCATTGCAACTTGGTGAGGTACAGATTATTGTAAGTGGGAACGACTGCTTGCCCCTAGCCGTGTACCTCATCTACCTGAAAAACGCTGTATAAACTCTTGCTCCCCTGGAGAACGCTAATCACGATAAGGCAGTTATTCCATCCATACATCGTTTTTGGATCCTGTCCCACCCAAGAGTCTTTGCAACTTCGTAAATATCTGGAGATTTGTTAGTTCCAAAAAGTGCAACCCGGATCACTGCTGCAACATCTCCAACATGCCCTTTATAGGCAGAAGGATTTTTTTTATAATCCTTAACCGAAGGAGAAAATTCTAATTCCTCTGAAATCGCCTTAATCCGCTCGAAGAATTGTTCTGCGGTATCAGAAGTGTCGTAATTTTCCATGAATTGCCTTAAAATCATTTGAGAGTCCTCTCTCGAAACGGATTTTGGAAACGGTAGTGAGCCGTCTTTCAAAAAAGAATCATTATAAAATGGTTCAATTAGTGCCCTTACTTCAGAGAAAGATTCAAGCCGTTTACTTTTTCGCTCCCCCTCTCGTTCTATGTTGAGGACTTGTTTGGCATAATTAGGATCTATCTCAAGTTGAACTGCAAGCTTAGTATCGTACTTTTTTGCCCACAAAATAATATTCTCGTAGAGCTCATCGATGCCCATTTTTGCGATAATCTCTTTACTGATACTTTTGAGCTTTACAGAATCAGTAAGTGCACCAGCTTTGTTGATCTTCTTAAGTTCAATTGGAAATTCACTGTACGCAACATCGGGATGATCCTTTCTCCAATCCTCAAAGTTTGAGTTGGCAAGATTGAGAAGGTAATCGAAAACGGCTTGTTGAGGAAATCCTTCGCGATCATAATAATCAACATTTGCTTCTGGATCCTTTCGTTTTGAAAGCTTTCTTCGAGTGGATCCCTCTTCTTTCTGAAGGGCAGAAATATGGGCATAACGTGGTGGTTCCCACCCCATTAAGTTAAATAGCTGAAGGTGAAGTGGTACCGATGGAAGCCACTCGTCAGCTCTTATAACGTCGGTTGTTCGCATAAAGTGATCATCGACAATGTGAGCTAGGTGGTAAGTTGGAATTCCATCTGACTTGAGCAGTACAACGTCAAGATCATTTTCAGGCATGCTTAACTCACCCCTAATTCCATCGTTCCAAGAGATACGATTATCCAGATTGCCGGGCGACCGAAGTCGAACCACCATGGGTTTCCCAGCATCAAAGTTCTCTTTTATCTGGTTTAATGAAAAATTTCTTGAGCGGGCCCATGTCCCATATATACCTGGTCTCAACTTGAGTCTTGTCTGCTCGATCCGAATATCGTTCAGTTCTTCTTCGGAAAGAAAACATGGATAAGCGATCTCACGCTTGATAAGGTCAAACACGCAGGATTGATATATCTTTTTACGTTCAGTTTGAACATATGGTCCATATACACCTACCTCTGTAACCTTTCCATCTGACTGACGTACGGGACCCTCGTCAGGTGTTAGTCCATAACGGATTAGGCTGTCAATGATGGTGTCATATGCACCCTCAACTACACGCTTTTGATCGGTATCCTCAATCCTCAAGTAGAATATTCCACCAGTCTGATGGGCAAGTTGATGATTAATAAGAGCAGTAAAAATTCCTCCAATATGCATCATACCTGTCGGGCTGGGAGAAATTCGGGTGACCAGTGCCTTTTTTGGTAAATCGCGGACTGGGAATAATCTCTCAAGCTCGTCCAAACTGTAGAGCTTTGACCAGTTAGGAAATATAGTATGAGCAATCTCTGTTGTCATGTATGGTAAACTTATGTCTTTGAAGGTTAAGCTCAATCCTACCTAAAAATATTTATTTTAAGAATTTTCTAACATTATATTTTTACATAAAAAACCTCATAATATCCAGGGTAAGCGCATCTCAAACCCACTTGACACGGTAGTTTTGGCGTTTTCCTTTCATTCGACACAGAGCAAAAACTGTACACCGCGCCTAAAAAAGGACTTGACATTAAGGCGAATACATCTTATTATAACATAGTGCTATACTCAAAGGCTGTCTTCAAAGTAGTCTCCTCCCAAACGATCAACTGCTCAGATACTGAAGACAGCTTGGCACGAATACGCAAAGAATGTAGTATCAGAGTAGAGCTAAATCGGAGTAATCCGGTGTCAATTGGATATAAACGCCCTGTAATAAGGCTTCAATTGACTGCACTCTGATCAGCTTTGAAAAAAAAGCTACGTTTCAAGGGTCAATACCTTAATGAGATTCGCGCTTTCTCAAGCGGTTAGAAGAGGAACATTGCCAGTTAGCAGGTGAAAAACCAACTTCAGTACCAGAGCTTTTTTGAACTTTGTCAAAGCAAACTATACCCCGTAAGGGTGGGGAGAAATCCCAATTTTCGTAATCCGGAGGTGTGGTTAACTCCACAATACTCCGGATTGCTCCAAGATTCTGTTATCTAGTAATACGACGTAGCTGAGACAACTTTGAGGATAGTGTTAGTGACCTGTTCAGAGACGCTGGGTGGTAATCCTCGAGTTGCATCGTAAATATCAGAAACTCGGTCAAATGAAATAGTCGCAGTCATAATATTTTTTATCCTTTAAACCTCAGTAGGACTAGCCCTTTCAAGGTGGGTAAAAAATTTGGAAAATCATGTCCAATTTTCGTCATTTTACCTTCGTGTTCTTCTCCCCTTGGGAGAAGAACACGAAGGAAATCCAAGTCTTACGACTTGCACCTTGAAAGGGCTACCTCAGTAGGACTTACGCATTGACAGAAAAACACAATTGTGTATCACCCTCGTTACAAGCATCGGCTTGTAATGCCCTCTTGTGAGGGCTGCCGCCTCCTGTGGATCACGGGAGGCGGCAGCCCTCCTTGTAAATGCATTCCCAGGCAGCAGCCCAGGAACGAGGCAGTCCTTGTATTGAATCACACTGATACTAATTCCCGGTTTGCAACTGCTGGCTCAGGTTTGACCCAAATGGTGTCTAACCCACCACTCAGCAGTCGATACTTCTGATTGGGGTCTTGTTGGGGATAATCCACTCGCTTATGCATTCCCCTGGTTTCTTGGCGTTGCAAGCCACTGTTGTACATCCAACGGGCAGTGGCGACCATCGCCGCAGCTTCCCGCGCACGGACGACTAGGCTATCGGCTGGAGTTTGACTGTTGCGGATCTCTTGCCAGATGTGGTCGAGTCTGTTTAGAGATTCGCTTAAGCCTGCGGTAGTGCGGAAGAGGTTGCGATCGTATGGAAACACTTCCGCTTGGGTAGCAGCGATCGCCTCATTTGGAGATAAGGGATGGTTACCTGCACCCTGCAATCCCGCTTCACCGACAGGGTGCAAACTGCGCTGAGCCGCTTTATCTCCCAAGCTGAGGGCATAGGTAGCCGCAGACTCACCAGACCAATAGCCTGAAGACATTGCCCAGGCTGCATTGTGGCTACCTCCGCCGGTGAATCCACCACAGATTAGCTCCCTAGTTGCAGCATCTCCCGCAGCATAAAGTCCGGCCACTGTGGTAGCGCAGGTATGGTCTGCAATCCGTATTCCACCAGTACCACGCACAGTTCCTTCCAGGCGTAAAGTGATGGGGAAGCGTTGAGTAAAGGGGTCAATGCCAGCGCGATCAAAGACGACAAAGAAGTTAGGCTGAGACGCCCGCATCCAGGCTTTTGTCTCCTCATCCACACCTTGGTCAAGGCGGGCATAAACAGGCTGGGTCAGCAAAGTTTTGGCAATGACAGAGCGACCATGCTTAGAACCTGCACCCTCAATAACCGTGCCATCTTCGTAGGTAAAGGATGCCCAGTCATAATAACGAGTTTTGGTGACAGAAGAAAAACTAGGAGAAATAGCATAGGCATTAGAAAATTCCATGCCAGAAAAGTCAGCACCGACCTCTGCTGCCATCAACAGACCATCTCCTGTGAGCACATTACAACCGAGAGCCTTGCTCAAGAAAGCACAGCCGCCAGTGGCAATGACCACAGCCCCTGCCTTGACTGTCCAGCGTTGCTCAGATTGACGATTAATTCCCCGTGCCCCAGCCACAACGCCTTCTGCATCTACAAGCAACTCTAAAGCAGGACTATGGTCTAAGATTTTTACTCCAGCCTGCTTAATCTTTCTCCGCATGAAGCGCATGTAATCCGGACCTTGGAGGGAACGCCGGATGACCTGTCCATTGGTATCAACACGGAAGGGATAACCCCAATCTGCTAGCGAGTTAATGTTGTGTAATCAAAAAGCGTAGTCAACCGCAGTCAACTATTACTTTTCGTTTTCCCTCTCCTCTGTGAGCGCTTTACCTAGAATCGATGGTCGTAGACCAAACCGGGTAGGCGTAGGATGGTAGGAAAGATGGCGGAGCAATTACACTTTGCTCGTGATAGGATTGGGGCACGGTTAGCCACCGACCTTGCTTGCAACCCTGTCACACCCAACTTTTACAAGTTTGGCTTTTCCGACATTGCCAGCCTTCTCTACTGCGAGTGCTGGCTGTACAAATCTGCGAGATAGAAACTTTAGGCCAATATTTCTAGCAGCATTCTGGCGATCGCAGAGAAATCCTCCCATTGCCTCCCGACTTGCCATCGCTGCTTCTCGCTGTTCTGGATCTGGTGGAATGTACCACACACCATTTCCTGAAGCTGCTGCTGCACCACTTGTACCACAGTAACCGCTCAATAAAGTCTACCCAAAGTTACCCACAAGTGGATAAATCTAGTCAACCGAAGAGATAGCGGTCAATCTCTTCTCCCCTGGAGGATTTACGCCTCCACTGCCAGACGGGGCTTGCACTCCCGTCCTCAAAAGTGAAGCTTTGGGAATCCTTTTAACCACCACGCCCGTAGTATTCCCGGT
>JADQBA010000249.1 GCA_016903675.1 Stigonema ocellatum SAG 48.90 = DSM 106950
TAATTGGTTCTATATCTTCTTGTTTAGATAATCCTACTCGGTAGTTGCGATAACATGAGTTTCTAACCACTACGTGAGCCTTGAGAAATCCACCAGAAATCTGATATATTCAGCTGTTGATCTTCTGCCATATCCCTCGGCAATATTAGCTGGAATAGATACCGCTGATTTTCGGATTTGTTGCACCATGCCATATAACTCATATGAAGGAAAATGTTTAGTCAAAAAATAGCACTTTTCGGCTATATCCATACCCTTTTGCCAAATTTTTAAGTCTTTAAAATCATTAATTTCTGCCATTTATATTGATATTCCTTCAGGAATCGTGATGTTCAATTAACAATTAAAATGCCAATTTAATAAGCATCTAATTTGGAAGTTATGAAAGTTTATAAATCCATAAGCCGAGCGTTTAATTAGCTTGAGTTTGTTATTGATGCCTTCAACGGCACCACTAGTTGTGCGATTATCAAAGTAAGCAATAATTTCATCAAACCAGCGAATAATAGTACTGTTGCTATTTGGGAAATATTTTTTAGCTCGCCATAGCCACATACCTAGTTTAAAGACTCCTGTATACCAATTCATTTCTTTTGTTGTAATCTTTTCTTTTAGTTCATGCATTTCTTTCAGGATAGGAGATACATTTTTAACTTGAATGAGCTTATTTAATTGCTCCTCATTCAAATCATCCTCATTCTTAAGTAAGGGATATTTGCTATTCTTCAATTCTTCTAAGATTGGTTCATACTTAAATTTTTATTCTGCTGAATTCGCTTGTTTTAAGCTCTTGGGGAGTATATTAGTTCAAATGCATGACCTAAAAAAATGTATCCTTATGGTAAAAACAATACCAGCAGAAAAAATCACACTCTACGATCTGGAGCAGCGATTCAGTTTACAGCAGACAGAAGACAAGTCCTTTTTCCCAGAGTGGCAAACAGACTTACCGAATCTCACAGAGGCTGAACAGCAGCGACTGGAACGGGTACGAGCAGTCGTTGCGAACCTAGAGCGGCGCTCAGTGTTAGAAAATACAGTTAAACTCGCTGTCGTTGCTCCTCTGCTGGATTTATCTGGGCTGTTCTTACCACCTTTTTACGTCAGCACCGAAGACTCGGTGGAAATAGAAGCGACTGATGAGAGCATTGTAGTACGAGGCCGTATTGACGTACTGGTTTTGAAGGAGCAACTTTGGGTACTCGTGATTGAGTCAAAGCGAGCAGAGTTTTCACCTAAAGTGGGCATCCCACAGATATTGTCTTATATGCTGGCAGTTCCTAACCAGAATTTTCCCCTATATGGTCTAGTCACTAATGGCACCGATTTTATTTTTCTGAAGTTAAAATTTCAGGATGTCCCACGCTATGCTAAATCCCGACAATTTGTGTTAGGGCAAGATCATGATCTGGATTGGGTATTGCAAATCCTCAAGCAACTAGCCGCGATTGTCGGTAACCACGTAAAGGCGAGATGATTGGATAGGAGAGGTACGTAGTTGCGCTGTCTTCGCTCACGACTGTCTAGGGCGCTAAAGCGCAACTACATACCTTATTATAAGTGTTCAACCGGACATGATATTCCCAGGGCTATTTCATTCTAAATCAGAGCATTGAAATCTAGTCTAAGCTTAGAACTCAAGTCCATTGAAAAGAACCCTCATTCAACTCTCGTTCTAGTCGGCTTAAGCCGACTTCAGCTATTAGCCTAGGAATTTATTCCTAGGCGAGTGAGTTGTCATCACACTTTATTCCAAATTTTGCAAGCCCATAGCAATCTTACTATGCTTCTCTATCTGCCCCATGACCTGTTTTGCCCTTTTAATCACCACCGCAGGTAAACCCGCCAACCGTCCCGCCTCAATCCCATAGGACTTATCAGCACCCCCTGGTTGGACTTGGTGCAAAAAGATAATTTGGTCGGGTAACTCCTTCACTGTCACCTGATAATTAGCCACATTCGGTAACAGCGACGCCAACTCATTCAACTCGTGGTAATGGGTCGCAAAAATAGTCCGCGCCCGAATTTCCGTAGCAATATACTCCGCCACCGCCCAAGCAATGGAAAGACCATCAAACGTCGCTGTCCCACGTCCAATTTCATCCAATAATACTAACGACCTCGACGTTGCATGGTTAAGAATATTCGCCGTCTCATTCATCTCCACCATAAACGTCGATTGACCAGTGGCCAAGTCATCCACCGCACCAACACGAGTGAAAATGCGATCGCACACTCCCAAAGTAGCAGACTTAGCAGGCACAAAACTACCAATTTGCGCCATTAACTGAATCAACCCAACTTGCCTTAAATAACAACTCTTCCCACTCGCATTGGGACCAGTGAGAATGATTAAATCGGGCAATGGGGAATTTTCTTGTTCCCCACTCCCTACTCCCCACTCCCCACTCCCCAATTGACTGGAATTCGGCACAAAAAACCCTGCCGGCAAAGACTGTTCCACCACCGGATGACGCCCATCCACAACTCTTATCTCCCGTCCTGACACCATAGTCGGACGACAGTAACCTTGATAAACTGCCAACTCTGCCAAACCACACAACACATCAGCCGCAGCTACTGCACGGGAAATATTGCGAATAATCTCCGCCTGTGCTGCTACCTCATCCCGCAACGCTGCAAAAACCTCGTACTCCAACTCATTTAAATCATCCCGCGCCGAGAGAATCCGTGCTTCTGTTTCCTTCAACTCCGGTGTAATGTAGCGCTCCTCATTTGTCAGCGTTTGCTTGCGTATATAATTAGACGGCACTTGGTCAGCTTTTGCCCGAGAAATACTGATGTAGTAACCAAAAGTTTTGTTATACCCTATTTTCAGGGTGGGAATTCCCGTTTTTGCTCTCTCCTCAACTTCCAAATTAGCAATCCATTGCTGATCTGCTTCTACAGTGCTACGTCTCTCATCCAATTGTAGATTTACACCAGGGCGAATTAACCCGCCTTCGGTGAGATGTATAGGGGGTGACTCTACAATTTGCTCAAGTAATTTTTTCCCCAACTCTTGCAGCACAGGGGGCACCTTCTGCAAAGCTTTCAGGAAGGGAGAACGAGCCTTCGCCACCAAGCGGGAGATTTCTGGTAAGCGAGATAGCGAATCTGCCAAAGCCACCAAATGTCTAGCATTGGCAGTGCCTGAACCAGCGCGTCCTGTGAGCCGTTCTAGGTCATAAATTTGCCGTAACAACTGCCGCAATTCTTGGCGTTGGGTAGTATTTTCTATGAGTTCTTCAATAGTGTCTTGGCGGGAGTTAATACCTTTAATGTCAAGGAGGGGTTGCAACAACCACCGTCGCAAAGCACGACCCCCCATAGCTGTACTGGTTCTATCTAATGCCCAGAGCAAGGAACCATGAAAACTACCATCACGGATAGTTTGCGTAATTTCCAGGTTACGGCGTGTTTGATAGTCAACAATGAGGAAGTCAGTGAGGGTATAGGTGCGTAGTGGCTGTAGGACAACAGAGTTTTCTTTTTGCGTATCTTCTAGGTATTCTAAAAGACCACCAGCGGCGCGAACTGCTAAGGGGAGGTGGTCGCAGCCGAGTCCTTCGAGCGATCGCACCTTAAACTGCTGCAACACTCTTGTTTTCGCTTCCCCAAGGGAGAAGGGAACTTGCGATCGCAAGCAGTAACAGAATGATGGCGGCAAACATTCTGGTAGATGTGGTGATTTTTCTCCCGGACGCAGTAAAATACCTAAATCAGGAGCGTTGGTAGGAACCAACACCTCTGAAGGCTGCAAGCGCATTAATTCCTGTGTCAGATGCTCGCTTATACTTCCTTGGGTGGTGAGGATTTCGCCAGTAGAGATATCTGCATAAGCCAAACCCCAATGTTCACCTGCAATTACCACAGCAGCCAGGTAATTATTGCGACCAGCCTTCAGCATTCCCTCTTCTAACAAAGTGCCTGGGGTGAGGATGCGCGTGACCTCGCGCCGCACTAAACCAACAGCATCAGCCGAGTCTTCCACTTGATCGCAGATGACAACTGCATAACCTTTTTCCACCAGTAGGGTCGTGTAACGCTCCCATGCATGGTGTGGCACACCCGTCATACTTACTCTACCAACTTCCCCAGCATGCTTACTAGTGAGGACAAGTTCCAGTTCCCTCGCTACAGTAACAGCATCCTGAAAAAAAGTTTCAAAAAAGTCTCCCACTCGATACAGCAGCAGTGCGTGAGGATACTTATCCTTCATCTCGACGTAGTGCTGATACATTTTACTGAGTCTGCTGCGATCCACTAGTCGAGAATCGGCGTGAGGCGCAGTCAGGGCATTGGTCTGAGTTTTTTGAGATGCCGAGTCAGAAGCAGTCATTGATGTTTATCAATACACATTGGAACCAGCTCATATCCAATGATAACGTCTTTAATCACTTGTTGTTAACTTTACTCTCACACTGTTCAAGTCACTTTATATATTCAGTTACTTAGCCAAGAAATCCGGATATTACTATAGCAATCCTCCGCTTTCTTTGTGAGAAAATACTGACTCTCAGAAACCCGGTATCTCCCAGATACCGGGTTTCTTGATCTCACGAATGATTTAGGAATGCTATATAGCAATTTTCTGACCCCCTAATGAATATTTATTCATTAGGGGGTCGCACCCCGCACCAACCCACAGAGAGTGTCAATTCTTCAGCCAGCCCATAACAAGTGCTGTTAAAATTGATCCTCCAAAGGCTAACCGATACCAAACAAAAATCCAAGTATTTTGACGTTGTAAATACTGCAACAACCAAGCAACGGATAAGTAAGAGAAGATGAAACTTGAAACAATTCCCACCAGCATAGGTAGCAGGATATCAGTATGCAATAACGCTTTTCTCGACTGGTATAAAGTCGCGATCGTTAACGTGGGGAGACCCAGCAGAAAGGAAAACTTTGCTGCTGTTTGCCGTTCGAGTCCCAAGAATAATGCTGTGGTCAAAGTACAGCCAGAACGGGATGCGCCAGGAAATAGTGCCAACGTTTGACCAATGCCAACCAGAATACCATCTTTAATCTCGAGTCCGTCAAAACCGCGCTTTCGGCTGCCAATCTTCTCTGCAAGACCTAGCAATAATGCCATTACAATTGAAAAAACAGCAATTATTGCTGCGTTTTGGGGCAGTATATCCTTAAGTAGAAAGCCGACAACCAATGCTGGTAATGTTCCTACAGCAATCCCTACTATAAGTTTCCACTCTTCCCGTTCCCAAGCACGCTGGCGTAGAGCTTCCCACCCACCAGTCAACGTTTGGTAAAGGAGTATGCGAAAATACAACACCACTGCGATAACGCTTCCGAATTGAATGGCATCTACAAAATACTTTTCTCCAAGAGTTTTCCATGCGAAGATTTTAGTAAAAACCAGCAGATGTGCTGTACTGCTAATTGGTAAAAGTTCTGTAATTCCCTGTATAATACCTAGTACAAAGGCTTGGAAAAGGCTTTGCAGTAGACCTCCTTCTATGGTAGCGTTAGCCGTTTGAGAATCTGTTGCTACCAAAAAAGTACTCCACAACACACTGACGCCATCAGTCCATCCTAGACTGATCAACGAGTGTAAGTTGAATCCCAAGCGGTCCATTTATTAACTCCCTTACTGTTATGTTTAAAATGATACAATTATTTTGCCTAAAAAATAAGTATCTGTGGAAAATTAATTTCATACTCACCTCGCCTGAAATGCTTGTAAAACCGTCATTATAGGTTAAATAAATGTGTAAATAATTTTTAGGACTACTTAATAAGCTTTTTCATCTGTAAGCAATTGCATCATATTTTTTTATGAGGATTCCATTATCTGCGCGACTGTTTGAAAGAAGCGATCGCACCAAGCAGAAGCGCCACGAACTTTAGCAACATTCAATATTTCTAGCAATTTTGAGGCATGCTTGATTTTTTGATACTCACCTTTAGATGTGTTAGAAGTGGCAGTCTTCAGGCTAGGCTCCAAGCTATCTTTATCAAGAGTCTCCACATTTGGATTTTTAGAAATTGCATTTTCTCTGAATCCTTGACCATAAAAACTTTTTAGAGCATCAAGGTCAGCAATAAACCATGCTTCCATTGCTTGAACCATTAAATGACAATGAATATCATCTACGCCTGGTGAATCCCAATTATCCCTAGACATTAAATGCCTCCAAGGAGACTGCTCCTTAACAGAATCTTCCGCGTCAACAAGCAATACATTAAAGGCATCTGGATGAGATTTCAAGGCATTCTTAAAGTCACGAAACGCATTATTAAGAGAACCACAGATAATAATTTGCCACAGGGCTATTTCATTCTAGACCAGAGCCTTGAACCAAAGTCGTGGCTAAGAGATCAAGTCCGTTGAAACGGACTAAATTTCTTCTAGTTCTAGTCGGCTTAAGCCGACTTCAGCTATTAGCCTAGGAATTTATTCCTAGGCGTGTGGGTTGCTTTTTGCCTTCCACCTGATTCTCCTATGAAAAAATTATGAATAAAGTCTGTTTTATAAAAAAATATGTTTTGATGGGTTTGTAGTTGCGCTTTAGCGCATAAAATCGCGGTTTCTATGCGCTAAAGCGCAACTACGAACTAAGATTCATAATTTTCTTTAGTCGGCAAAATTACTTGCTTAAATCCCCCAGCACGCCAGATATCTGCCACATCTTTGATAAAACTGGCTACAGGTATAGCAATTAACAAACCGATGACTCCTCCCAGTTTGGTTCCCAGCAGTAAGGAAATCACTACCCAAACGGGATTTAAACCAGTCAAATTGCCGAGAAGGCGAGGAGCAACGAAGTTAGAATTGACTTGATCAATCGCCACTGCAACGAGTAAGACTTCTATTCCCAACCAAAAGTTTTGTAACGCCACCAAAAGACTGACTATGGCAATACCTATTCCAGTACCAAAAGGGAACAGAGAAAAGAACCCAATTACGATCCCAAAAAGTAAAGCCAAGGGAACTTGCAAAATTAAAAACACCAGTATGAGGATTGATGCTAGCAAAGCACCCAACGTTGCTTGACCAATAAAGTAACCATGAAAATCCTCTCGGAGGTTTTGTCGCACCGGTGATCCAATATGAGGTGGTAACCACTGGAAAATTCCATCCCAAAGACGTTCTCCATTCCACACGAGATAGACAGTCAGCACCACCGTTAGCAGTACATTGGCAAGAGTACCAATGGTATCAACAGCAAAACTGAGAATTTTCCCAATGAATGACTGAAGTTGATTGGATAATCTGTCTAGAATTTGGGTAAGTAAATTGCTGACATTAGCTGGTAGTTGTTGAGTAGCCGCCCAATTTTGCAAAGCTTGCAACTGTTGAGTTCCAGAATCAATCCAAGCAGGCAAAAAGTTAGCAAGTTCGTTGAGCTGTACAAGAATCTGGGGAACCAAGGTAATAGCTAAAGCGACTACAATCACCACAGCCAATAGCAAAACTCCCGAAACAGCTAGGCTGCGTTTGACTCCTTGTCGCTGTAAAAACTGGATTGGATAGTCTAAAACAAAAGCCAGCAACATGGCGGCGACAAAAACACTTACCAATGGTTGAAAATACTGCACCACTTGCAGCAAAACCCAACCATTAAGTATGGCAAGGGGAAATGCCAATCCTAAACTTAACCATCGCGGCAGTCTATTTGCTGATTGCATGATTAGGGAGTGGGGAGTGGGGAGTGGGGAGTGGGGAGTGGGGGAGTGGGGGAGTGGGGGATGGGGAATGGTTGTTAGTTGTTAGTTGTGAAAAACTCCTACTCCTACTCCCCACTCCCTACTCCCCACTCCCCACTCCCTACTCCCTACTCCCTACTCCCCACTCCCCACTCCCTACTCCCCACTCCCTACACCCCATTCCCCACTCCCCTCAGGATATTGATAAAATCTAACAAAATACGCTGATGGATTGGTGCTAGGGGACGCACTTCCTCCGCAACTGCAGAATAACAGCTACCACTGCGAATTTCTTCCGGTGTCAGTAAGCCCATATCCCAGCCTTCATTGAGAACAAGTTGATTTAATTCCACCGTGAGTGGTGCATGGAAGACGTGACGAACAGCCCTTTCATCAGGGTAGCAGCC
>JADQBA010000075.1 GCA_016903675.1 Stigonema ocellatum SAG 48.90 = DSM 106950
TCGGCGTAGCGTCCTCAAGGATGGAGTCGATTTACGGCTTAAAGAGCTTTTAGAACAAATAGCAAAGGAAATACGGGTCGAGATTATTGAGATGGAAATAATGCCCGACCACGTTCATCTACTCATTGAAGTAGATCCCCAGTTTGGTATCCATAGGGCAGTTAAGCGGTTCAAAGGCGCAATCATCTTGGTATCTCAGGCTAGAATTTCCACAACTCAAATCAAAACGAACGACACTGTGGACTAACTCTTATTTTGTATCTACCGTTGGAGGCGCACCCTTAGATATCGTTAAGCTGTACATTCAAAATCATAGAGTTACTTGACGGGGACTGAAGTCCCCTACGCACTTACCCCATGTCCTACGCTGTGGGGCTTGCGTGCTATGACTTTCGGTCACTTTCATCGTCTGCTCTACCTCCTGAAAGTGTGGCGAAACATCGTTCCATGACCAACCAGGCGCTACCTTTCCCCATGCATCAAAGTCAAAGATGCTACCCCGCACATAGACCATCCCATTATGCAGCGCACACCCTCCTAAAACTTTTGCTTGCGGTAGCTGAATAACGCGACTGTTTAACCTTGGTTGAGGTACTGACTGATAACCCCACTCAATTTCAGGATAATTCTGCAAAACTTCAAACCAGTCGCTCCTCCACAAATCTGTTGAAGTCCTGGTGAAAATTAATAATGCTCTCCATGTTTTCTGATTTTTTCTTAATTTATATCAAAAAGTATACTATATATGGCAGTCTTATTTAATTTATAAAAAACGAACTGCCGAGGACGACCAAGCGTTTGAGTTTTGTATTACTTGCATTATCGGTCAGAGGTTGATGCGTATCTGGCAGATTGGTTAGAATTTTCTCGAAAAGAGCAAACTCCCTTGCTAGTTTACGGTTTATTATTACAAATAATCTCGTCAAAACAGAGAATTGGTATAAAATTTAACCACTCCTTTGGGAATTGAGGAAAGAAGTGAAGATGGAATTGCAGAAATTATCCCAACTACCAGCAATCCATTGGCAACGAAGATGCAACATAATTGAGCGCGTTAGCTTTTCACCAAAATTTACCAAAAAGGGGAAAAGGGGAAAGGGTAAAGGGGAAAAGATCGGCGATCGCTCGTTTTTAGATCCACCTCACTTTGGAGCATTGCTCCCAGCCAACGAAGTTGGCTTGTAATTGTTTACCTGAATCTCGGTTTAAATTTATCAGGCTCAAGCTTAAAATTACCATCTACAAACGCCAGAACCTCGTAGCCTGCTTCATAGGTTCTATTCTTGCCCTTAAATAGTAAAGCCAAAGGAGTAATCACGACTGCCAGGGCAATGATTCCTCCAGATGTGCCGCCGCCACCTTTTTGCTCGGCTCGAAGAGAAACTCGTTCGCCACTCACTAAAGTGACTTCTTTGAGGGATATCTCCAGCTTTCCTTTGCGACCCAACATTCCAGAGCGTTTTGCTTTCGTTACTATACCTTTTGCGATCGCACCCTTAGAAATGACAACTGAGTTGCCCACCAAAACATCTTCAGACACTTCAAACTCGACCGGGTCGTTTTCTTTAGCCGTTTTAGAGGAAATTGCTTGCTTAAATTTAACTTTTACAGGAGTGCCATCTGCTAAACCAAAAGAAAGGGCAGGAGTGGGGGACTTAGTTGTAGAGTTCGGTGGAAGGGGTTTTTGTACCGCTTGACTCACTAGAATGATGGGCTTGGCGCTTGCCATAACGGGCACTTGTGCCAGTGGCAAAATTTCTAAACTAGCCAACAGCATTGATGCTGCAATCGAAGCTTTTTTCATAAGTAATTGCCAGAGTTGATGTTGTAATAATTGACAATTAGAAACTTGCACAAATCCTTTTGGGGACTGGCGGGTTCAAGTTTCTATTCGAGTGTTTTTATAAACAAGAGTGACGACATTTATAAAATACCACCAAATGGCAATATTTTTTGCATTCCATGTAAAAGACAGCACAAAGACGGTTAGCTTATATCTGCTGTCATTGATGCCTTCTACTTACCAGCAGGAAAATCACCGAAGCGATGTTAGGACTGTTCTTGCAGGCACAGGGGCGAAAAACCCCCCCGCTTCGCGATCGCCTCAAAGAATCTACCTGATTGGGGACAAGCAGCAGAAATCGCTTTCCAAGCTATATTTCCACAGTTGGTGGTTGTACCTGATGTTACAAGAAATTGAACGCCTCAGAGAACTGGCACGTAAGTCTTGGAATTAACATTAACTTTTTCTATTCCTTCTTGGGTAGTCTTAACAAAATTTGATTTAGCGACCGAACCGAATTTCTGCCTTGATGTTCTACGTATTCACAGTTTATATTTAGAGAGCTTTTTTACCCCTCGGCTGACTTTTCAAACACCCTCTGAACAAATGCCTGATGTTTCGGGTCACCAATGCCTGCTTGCAGCACATTCAGTACTTTCATCATGTTACCCTCCAATAATGCCGACACTGCCAGCCATAAAGAAAGGAAACACGCTACTGCGAATCAGCCCATCAGCATCGGGTTCAATTAATACAAATTCCTCAGCGTGTAACCGGAACCAACTGAAGCGATTTTCAAAGGTTTGCCACACCAAATATTCCTGCACACCATTGCGGCGGTAGACGTTTCGCTTGGTTCCTAAGTCGATAGCCGCACTGCTGGTGGCAATTTCCGCTACTAATTCCGGTGCCCCTTCAATGTAGCCATCTTCACTGATGGTCGAGGTACCACCAATCTGTTTAATTGGTAGTCAAAGCGCGATTATTTTTTTTAACATGGTTAGTTAACCTAACTTCAAGCCTAGTTGGTATCATGCAACTAGGCTTTTTAAATATCAAGCATAAACTTGAGTTGCTGTAAGGGTCTGGTCTGCCGCATGATTAAGATTCAATTCAAGACGCAACTTTTGTATAGGTGTTTCCCATAGCGTGTTCCATTTAATGCCAAACAGCGGTTTTGCTTGTTTTCCTAGTACCCATCCTTGTGCTAGAGCATTCATATGCTGCTCTGTTAGTTCTATATCTTCAATAGCAGTTTTTAACAAGTTTTTAGCAAGCAGTGCCAAAAATAAAGGAGATGGATAAATCTGTGCTACGTAAAATGCTTCTAGCTGAATTTCTCCGGCTTTAGTAGTGTCACAATCTGTTATGACATGCCAGATGTCATGAGTTTCCAGCAGATGAACGCCTGCAAATGACTTTTCATCGACAACTTTAGACACTGGAGGGGGAGTTAATCCGTTTTTAAGCATATGATCTGCGTAGCAATATCCCAGTGTATTTTCTGGTAATAAATGAAGAGTCTGCAAGTCAATTTTTCCTAGAAGATGACACTCCTGCAAGGCGGTTTTTCCTTGGGGATAGCTTGATAAATACTCCAAAACTAATTTGTAACTATGAGGGTCGCTAATGATGGTGGACAATCGACTAATTCCAGAAAAATCACCATAAGGAGCTTTGACAAGCTGCATAAAGCGATACCCAATTACCAGAGTTTGCCATTTCTGTTTTAGATTCTTTATAAAACTCATGATTATTCTGCGTTTAAAATTTTTAGAGGGATTGATGCTTGTTGCCTTTGATGTGAGCAGCTAACAGTAATAATCTACCATTTAGTCAACTCATCTCACTGATCTGCAACCTCATTACCATCCCGACTATTATAGGGCTTTTGTTTTAGATCCGGATGGTCATACCATAGAAGCAGTGTGCCATACACCGCTTTAAGGACGATGCTTCACAAATGCAGTCTATCACGCTACGGGTAAACGCATTCGCGAGTTACCAATTACACCTGACAAATTAATGCCATCAGCAATCAAATGAACGAATTACAAGCAATTTTAGCAGCCTTCGAGTCAAGTCAAAAAAGTGGTGAAACCACCTTCTTGGCGACTGTAGTTAACACTCAAGGTTCAACCTACCGCCGACCTGGTGCCAAAATGTTAATGACAGCTACAGGTGAGATAGTGGGAACAATTAGCGCTGGTTGTTTAGAAAACGATGTCTTTGAGCATACCCGCCAATGCATGGTAGACGGTAAACCGATTGTTGTTACCTACGATAACACTGCCTCTGAGGATATTCTCTGGGGTTTTGGTCTGGGGTGCAACGGTATTGTTCAAGTTCTTATCGAACGTCTGGAAACAAAAAGCACACCAAATCTGATGACTTTTATGCAAGAGTGCTTGAATAACAAGCATCTCGGTATTATAGCGACAGTGTTTGCTAAAGATGGTGCGGTAGATATAAAACTAGGCTCACGCTTACTGCTGTATCCCAACGGTAAAATTATCACTGACATTGAAGATGCAAATTTAACTCAATTTCTCACTGCTGATGCTGAAGCAGCCTTTGTTAATCAAAAGTCAAGGGTGAAGAATTACCAATTACCTTTTGGTAGCGCATTCGTTTTCATCGAAGTCATCCAACCACCCACGCCCTTAGTGATATTTGGTGCAGGTCATGACGCTGTACCCGTAGCACAGTTTGCTGAAGCATTGGGTTGGCAAGTTACTATAGTTGATTGTCGAGCCAGTGAGGCTACGAAAGCGCGATTTTCAAGGAATTGTGATGTGATTCTTAGCCGCCGAGAGATTGTACATAAACAGGTATTTATAGATACTAACACGGTAGCTGTGGTCATGACGCATAATTACCTTGATGATTTGGAAATTTTGAAAACATTGCTACCATCTCCTGCACGTTACATTGGCGTTTTAGGACCAAAGCACCGTACAGAAAAATTGCTGCAAGATTTACACAGAGAAGGAATAGTTTGTACTCCTGAACAATTAGGAAGATTGCACAGTCCTGTAGGAATTGACATTGGTGCGGATACACCAGCAGAAATTGCGATCGCGATCATTGCAGAAATTCAAGCAGTACTCAAAAACCACAATGGTGGTTTTTTAAGAAATCGCAATCAACCAATTCACAATACTATAGCAGTCCTAAATGATTCGCTTTCCACAGAGAAACCCGGTATCTCCCAGATACCCGGTTTCTTTATCTCACGAATGATTTAGGAATACTATAGCAATCCGTGCAGGAGTTACAAATATTTCCCCCTTGTCCCCCCGCCCCTTTGGGTTCGTCAAAAGTGAAGGTAACAAGTCAAAAGTGTTTTGAATTTTGAATGAGCGAATTTTGAATTTCCGCGTAGCGGCTTGTCCCCCTTGTCCGGATATCAAATAGGATTACTATATTATGGACTCTACTACTGAGCAAATAGAAACTGAAAAATCAACCATAGCCATTATGATTCTCGCGGCGGGTGCATCTACTCGTATGGGTACAGCAAAACAGCTATTGCTCTACCAAGGAAGGAGTTTGGTGCAATACGTCACAGAAATTGCGATCGCTTCGGTTTGTCAACCTGTGGTGGTAGTACTTGGAGCATACTCAGAACAGATTCGCCTCCAAATCAATCACCTTAGAGTGAGCATCGTTGAGAACTTAGATTGGGCTTGTGGAATGAGTACTTCCATCAATAAGGGGATGCAATTTTTGCATAATCTTCCGCAAAACATTGAAGCAGTAGTTATTTTAGTTTGCGACCAACCATTTCTTTCAACCCAAATTATTAATCAACTTGTTGATGAATATCATGCAACAAAAAAACCTATTATTGCTTGCGAATATGCAGAAACATTAGGTGTCCCTGCTCTGTTTAGTCAAAGATTTTTTTCAGAGCTTGCAGAATTACAAGGAGCTTCAGGAGCCAAAAAAGTTATTAATAATAACCTGACACAAGTATTTTCTCTTCCTTTTGCCCAGGGCAATATTGATATTGACACACCAAAAGATTATGAACGATTGCTGTCGATCAATAATAATTCGATTTGATTTAAAATATTTTTCACAAAGACTATGAAGGTAGGGGGTACGGGGGTAGGTGGGGAACCCCATCGATTTGGGGGTTTCAGAAAAGGGCGCGATTTTAGCACCGTCTGGCAGTGGTCTGTCTTGGAAGCTGTTCCCCCCAGGACCTCCAAATGGTTTAATCAGGAGGCGCTTACCGATGCTTTCAAGTAATGTCACCATACTTAGTATAACGCCATCGCACTATCAGAGCGGCGATCGCACTTCCTCAATCCAACCTACAAGATTGGTGATCGCTCCTGATTTATTAGCATCTGGCTTCTCCTAACCTTTTGAGATGCAATTTCCTCTCTCGGCAATCGCTTCTGGGATCTAATCGCTGATGTCATGAAGATAAAGTAGGCGAGTAGAGGTTGGGTGGGCTAATTCTGATATTTTGACTGTAGCTCAAGGTTAAAGCATGATCTGTCGAATTTGCTTGAGGACTTGTAAAATGTCGCATAGCTGATTGCGGCGGGGAATGAGCAGGGAGAAGACGTTGGAGAGATCGTACTGGGGAACATCCTGTGTCAGCATTTTTATGAACATGAATTCATCCCCGTTGGCGACTAAGCCATAGACAGGACGCTCTGGGTTAGGGTTTGCCATCATGTATGCCATTGCTTGCGGAAGCGCGATCGAAAAGGCAATAGTAGATTTAGACTCAATGACCAAGACCCAGAATTGCTGTTGGATAATCAGGGTATCAATCCGTCCGCGTAAAATTTCGTCTTGGTCTTCTAGTTCAATTTCAAGGCTGGGTTCTGTGGAGACAAAGAATGGCTCATCGTATAAGCCTGCTAATGTGAGTAGGGGAGAAATTAAAAGTTGGTTGATGGTTCCTTCTGCGAGAGAGCCTTGGTTCCTGTGACGATCAAACCTAGCTTTAATTTGATTCAGTGTGTCTATTTCAACGGGCGTTAGTTCAGGTAAATTCGTAGCCCATTCCGAAAAGAACTGCGGATCAAGACTTGGAATCACACCAAATCTTTGTTGGAGGGCAGCCATTGTAAGAATGGTTTTAGAAATGGCTAGGCTTTGAGTCATGATCAGGTTGCCGAGAGTATCCTACCCTAATTGTATTAGATTGGCGATCGCACTTTCTCTTATCTTGCGGCACAATCCAGGGGTAGCGATGGTAAAGTCAAATATATGTGTGTGAAGGTGGCCCATCATTCCCTGTAAGGGAAAACAGCCATTAGGAAACCAATGGCAAAAGTACCCCTGGTCTCCCCTACACGAATCAGACGCTTGGAAAGAAATATCGCCAATACTTTGGTAAAGAAAAGTTAAATTAACTAGAATCAGGCGTGGAAGCGGCTGATGAGTGTCCTACTGCGGTAGTCTAGATGGAGTAAATTTTTCTTCTGGCTTGAAAAATCGCTTTATGACATCAGTTGTTTCTCCACCACGCACGATTCGCATTGGTTCCCGTAAAAGCCAACTTGCTCTTGTTCAAACTTACTGGGTACAAGAACAACTCCAGAAAAGCTTTCCTGATATCCCTTTTGAAGTCCACACCATGTCCACCCAGGGTGACAAAATTCTGGATGTTGCTTTAGCCAAGATTGGTGATAAGGGACTGTTTACCAAAGAACTCGAAGTAGGAATGCTATCCCTTGAGATTGACTTTGCTGTTCACTCTCTCAAGGATCTGCCAACGCGCTTACCAGAAGGGTTGGTGCTAGCAGCAATTACAGAACGGGAAAACCCAGCAGATGCCTTGGTGGTGCATGAAAAACACAAAGATAAGCAAGTTGATACCTTGCCAGAAGGTGCTGTGATTGGTACATCTTCCCTGCGACGACTAGCACAGTTGCGGCATCACTTCCCCCACTTCACGTTTAAAGATGTGCGGGGAAATTTGAATACGCGCATGGCTAAGCTGGATGCGGGTGAGTACGATGCACTGATTTTGGCGGTAGCAGGGTTAGAAAGATTGGGGATGGGCGATCGCGTCCATCAAATCCTACCACAAGAAGTTTCCCTCCATGCTGTTGGACAAGGAGCATTGGGTATTGAATGCCGCGCTGATGATACCGAACTGCTCTCGCTACTGAAATGTATTGAGCATCCCCAAACACGCGATCGCTGTCTCGCTGAAAGAGCTTTCTTGCGTGATTTAGAGGGTGGCTGTCAAGTTCCTATTGGTGTAAATACTGAAATAGATGGTATCAATTTAATTTTAACAGGTATAGTTGCCAGCGTAGATGGTCAAAAGGTGGTAAAAGATACTGTTATCGGTACCGCAGCTCATGCAGAACAGTTAGGCACTGAACTAGCACAGCGCATGCGAAAACAGGGAGCGCAGGAAATTTTAGAAGAAATTTTTACTGTTATCCAAAGGGGGTAAATAAAGTGGGGAGTGGGGAGTGGGGAGTGGGGAGTGGGGAGTGGGGAATAGGGAGTGGGGAATAGGGAGTGGGGAGTGGGGAGTGGGGAGTGGGGAGTGGGGAGTGGGGAATGGGGAGTGGGGAGTTAGGAGTTAGGAGTTAGGGGTACCGTACTACGGTAGAATTCTAGTCAAGGCAGAATCGGGGGAACAAAAAATACGATGCGGATTCTATTTGTTGCAGCAGAGGCTGCTCCCATTGCGAAAGTAGGAGGGATGGGAGATGTGGTTGGCGCACTACCCAAAATCCTCAGAAACATGGGGCATGATGTGCGGATATTCATGCCTTACTATGGCTTCCTGCCAGACAAAATGGAAATTCCCCCTGAACCTATCTGGCGGGGAGCAGCCATGTTCCAAGAGTTCACAGTTCACGAAGCAGTTCTGCCTGGTAGTGATGTTCCTTTATACCTATTTGGACATCCCTCTTTTGCGCCTCGTCACATCTACTCTGGTGAGGATGAGTCCTGGCGGTTTACTTTGTTTGCCAATGGTGCAGCTGAGTTTTGCTGGAATTATTGGAAGCCGGAAATTGTCCACTGTCATGATTGGCATACGGGAATGATTCCAGTGTGGATGCACCAGTCCCCTGATATTAGCAGCGTTTTTACTATTCATAACCTGGCTTATCAAGGACCGTGGCGTTCGTATTTAGAGAAAATTACTTGGTGTCCCTGGTATATGCAAGGACACAACACTATGGCAGCAGCTGTGCAGTTCGCTGACAAGGTGAATACAGTTTCCCCCACTTATGCTGAGCAAATTAAGACAGCAGCTTACGGCGAACAGCTAGAAGGCTTGCTGTCCTTTATCAGCGGCAAGTTATCGGGTATTATCAATGGCATCGATACTGAGTCTTACGATCCAGCTACGGATAAATACATCACCCAGAACTTCACCGCCGACACCTTAGAAAAACGCAAAGCTAACAAAGTAGCTTTGCAGGAAGAAGTGGGGTTAGAAGTCAATCGCAATGCCTTTTTAATGGGGATGGTGACACGGTTGGTGGAACAAAAAGGCATTGATTTGGTGTTGCAAATGCTGGAACGCTTCCTCTCTTACACAGATGCACAGTTTGTGTTGCTGGGAACAGGCGATCGCTACTACGAAACTCAAATGTGGCAGCTAGCATCCCGCTATCCCGGACGCGTAGCAACTTACTTACTCTATAACGAGGCTCTGGCTCGCCGCATCTACGCCGGGTCTGATGCCTTCCTCATGCCCAGCCGTTTTGAACCTTGTGGTATCAGCCAAATGTTAGCTTTGCGTTACGGCTGCGTACCCATTGTCCGCCGTACTGGGGGATTAGTTGATACTGTATCACACCATGACCCAATGACACAATCCGGTACTGGTTATTGCTTTGACCGCTATGAACCACTGGATTTGTATACCTGTCTGGTTCGCGCTTGGGAAGGCTTCCACTACAAACCCCAATGGCAAGCACTACAGCAACGCGGTATGAGTCAAGACTTTAGTTGGTATCAATCTGCTAAGCAGTATGTGAAGTTGTATAGGTCTATATTTGGATTGGCTGATGAAGAGGAGGAAAAACCACAGACGGAGTTAGCGACAAGCAAGTCCTGATTTTTCGGCTGTGCCCACATCCGCCTGGGACTCGAAGTCCCAGGCTCATAGCATAAGTCCTCTAAGAGAGGACTGAGTTAGTTGGAGAATTACTCAGGACTTACGCACAAGACAAATCAACCATCATGTGTATAACGAAATTCCGGCGTTTGCCTCGTTAAGAGCCTGACAGCTGGGAATGAGATCAAGGAGGGCTGCTGCCTCCCGATTTGACGGGCGTATTGCAATACGCCCCTACGTTGGGTTTCACAGGGTTCAACCCAACCTACATTGATAAATTTTATTATAAGCATACTTACTGACCCCAATCAGCAACGCTAGTTTAACCATATTTTACAAATCATTTAGGATTGCTATATATTAAGTTTAATTAATACTTTTTTTTTAATCCTCCTCAGTGGAGATGTGAATTATGTCTATATGTTCTTATTCAGAATCTACCATAAAGAATCTACATTGGTAGGAATCAATATTTCGCTAATTTCGCTAAGTATTATGAGCCTTGCATATTTGCTATAGCAACGCGGTATCAGTCAAGACTTTAGTTGGTATCGATCTGCTAAGCAGTATGTGAAGTTGTCTAGGTCTATATTTGGATTGGCTCATGAAGAGGAGGAAAAACAACAGACTGAGTTAGCGACAAGCAAGTCCTGATTTTTCGGCTGTGCCCACATCCGCCTAGGACTAGAAGTCCCAGGCTCATAGAACCAGTAAAATACCTCCTAGAACCCTTGTGCTATCGTCCTTACGGGAATTTCTTCCACAAAATACTCAAACAAAGGGTTAATATTTTGACCGTCTTTGATCTTGCGATCGCATTAATTTCTATGGATGACTTAGATCTATGATTTTTGGCTCTAGTCTGGGAAAGGGTTTCAGCCTTCGTTTTAGTAGTACTTTTGTTCGCGTTGAAAGGGCTACTCGTAATGCACCAAACCCTTAATGAGGGTGCCGTACTGCTACGTCCTAACGCACCCTACAATACCTAACCTTGTTCAAAAATCAAACTGGATTCCTATAGGTTTATTTGTGCCAACAACATCCCCGACTTCTTTGAAAAGTCGGGGAGATGAATTGCTGATGTTTTCTATTCAAATGAGGGCAAATTATTTGGATCAATACCCTGAGATTGCAAGTAAGCAATTAGCCTTTCTTTTTGCTGACGTTCCTGTTCAGCACGTTGACTTTCTTGTTCAGCACGTTGGCGTTCTTGTTCAATTTGTTCCACAGCCCAAGCTAACAAATTCCCATCTTTATCCCACCAACGTAACCAATAACCAGTATGAGCTTCTTTTGTTCCTTGCCATGTTCCTAAATATAAGCCCATTGCATCTATCCAATGACGACCATTCTCGTCAGATAGCTTTAATTCATAACGTCCATTTTCTAGTTGATTATATTCCAATAATCCCCCATCTGGTTCAAAAATTATGTAGATAGGAACTTGCAAAATCTGCTCATAGAAAAACCATCTTCCTGGCGGATAAGTGCGTTTGACTGAATATTCTCCTCCGTCAGTATCTGAAAGAAATTCCATCACAATTAGCGGAATTTCACCTTCTAAAATCGGTGTATAACTTTTGCGATTACTCAGCACTTCCTTCACTCTTGGCACGTAAACCCAGTCTGGTGCTTTAATAATCAATTGTCCGTTAACAGTTGCACACAATCCAAAGTTTGAGGCAATCAACATTTGTGGTTGGATCAAGCCGCTGATTTCTAAACTTTCGCGCAAAGCACCAGCCAAAATTGGCTGACCTGTATTCTCCACTGGTTCATCCTCTAGTTGAAAATCTTTGGGTAAGGCTGACCACGTTATTATCAGTTGATTTGATGATTTGCTTTCGCTGAGTTGGACTACCATAATTCATGCTTAATTCAAAATTAAGAAACCGATTCACGACAGGCATTCTAGGTTTTAGGATTATCCAATTCAGAAGCACCTTAGATTATACACGCCATGAATGTAAGTTTATGCTCTAATTTTATCAACATCACCATGACTTATGAATGAAAAGGTTTTTCACTCTCAATCCCCCACGCTCAGCGCGATCGCTCAACAACCAACAACCAACCAACAACAACCCGCTTGCTGATAGTTGTGTTTATTCACGCCCCCTACTTACGTACTCATCTATACCGCATCAGGGAGGTTGACTTTACTCGTTACGTTTAGATTGTGGAGTTAAGCTTTACTCAAGGAGGATTCAAACGCCCCAATATCAGCCGCTCTTGCCGCCGCGCCCCTACTGTGGTCTATTTACCTGAAAATGGTTGTAATGTCGCTAAATCTGTATTATTGACAAATATGTGGTAACAGCCGTGTTGCTCACCTTGAGATTTACCATCCAGATGATGCGACCTAAAGTTGTAACAGTCAATAATCAAACCAATTCATAGGCTTGGAACGAATGGCAAAAGTTACCTTTTCTCAAATCTGTACTTATGGCTTGATTGGGTTAGTTTCCTTTACTACTGTAGTAAGTGGAAATACCTCCGCAAAGACTCAGACGGCATACAGAACCCTGAATAAGCAATCTCCCAACCCAACCTCAAGCTTGATTTGGCCGACTCAAGGGATTATTTCTCAAGGCTTTAACAAAAATCGTCATATAGGAATTGATATCGCAGGACCACCAGGAACCCCGATTCTTGCTGCTGCATCTGGTCAAGTGGTTAAATCTGGTTGGGATGATTGGGGATTAGGGAATGTGATCAGAATACACCATCCTGATGGTCGTTTCACGGTTTATGGTCATAATCGTCGTCTTTTGGTAAAAAATGGTCAACAGATTAGTCAAGGTCAAGCCATTGCCGAGATGGGAACCACAGGTAACAGTTCTGGGCCTCACTTACATTTTGAAGTTCATCCCCATGATATGGTATCTGTGGTTGACCCCATCCCCGTATTACCACATTTAGTTGCAGGTAAGATCCCATCACAGCGCATAGCAACCTCCACTATCAGTAGTCAAGCAGCAAACCCCACTCCCACAGGATCACAGCAAACCCCATCACAATCAATTCCCATACCTGTTGAATCTACTCCCACAGCACAGCAAACCCCATCACAATCAATTCCCATACCTGTTGAATCTGCAATGGTTAATACTGGATGCAGTGGTGCAACAGTTATTGAAGGTGAGACGGCAACTTCTCATGTTAAAGTTTGTCAGGAAAACGGTCAGTTGTTTTATATCGGGCAATTAAAGCAAAACCCCGACAAGCCTATACGACTTCCTGCGATGAATGTTGGTAGAAGTCTATATCGGGCAGATAACGGTAGCTTTTCTTACTTCGTTAGCCCTGAGGGAGTACAAGTTTGGCGAAATGGTAGTCCTATTCGTACTGATAGTTTTTCCACTGCAAATTAATTTTTTCCCAAAAGTTGAGTATTGACAAATATTGGTAAAAGTGACATAAAAACCCGGCTTCTTAAAGAAGCCGGTTTTTTCAAGCGCGATCGCCTTTCCCCGGAAATTTGTTATCAAATTTAATATTTCTTAATTCATCCCGAGTAAAAAATCTTTTATGATGATGTGTAGTCTAAAATACACTTAGACGAAATATAGAGAAAAACTCAAAAATTCTCTTAAATCATCCACAGTTTACCAAGCAAGGAGTTCATAGTGGAATATTTTGCTTACTCGCACATGGTTCTTGCCAATACAGAGGCAAATCCAGATACCGAATTTAGTCTCCCCGAGACTAAGTTGAAATTCAGTTGGAAAAAACATTTAAAATCCGCTTGGTTGACTTTCACTAGTATTAGTGCATTGGCTATAGTTCTCACCCAAGCCCAAATAGCTTCAGCAACATACTATGGTCCGAGTAGTAGGTACTTTGTCAATACAAATGGCAGTTCCTTACTTGTCCGTAGTTATGCTAGCGTGAGCGCACCCGTTGTTGAGCAATACTCCAATGGTCAAAGACTTCCACGGGTTATAGGATACAGGAACGGTTTTGCTCAGCTGTCTAACGGTTATTACGTTGCTGCTAGATGGATTGGTAGCACACCTGGTAGTGGGAATATTTCTGGTCCTGGCGTTGGCGGTCAGAGTTATCTATCCATTGGTTCTACAGGTCAACTTGTTAGCCAGCTTCAACAACGTTTAGGTATTAGCCCTACCGGATACTATGACTACAGGACATCTGGTGCAGTCAGAAGATACCAGAGTAGTGTAGGTCTAACAGCAGATGGAGTAGCTGGACCAATAACTATCAATTCGCTGTTTTCCTAGGGAAGATTTCACCAAGAAGCTGGTCTGAACAACTTCTTGGCAATGTTCTTTCTCTCAATTACTGTTCGGTTCTTCCCTTTTTCAGCCATAACTCCCCCTATCTATTTGTTGACGCAAATGGACAGGGGCTTATCTTATTTTAATGTGACTCAATTGATAAACCTACATTTATAGCAAAGCGATCGCGTTTTTTTCTGATAATTTTTATAAAAGTTAATATTTAAAATTTATTTGGTGTAAAAAAACCTTTTATGATAGGAATGAGTAGTCTTATACCGTTTGTTTGTAAAGATGCACTATATTTTGCCCAAAGCCTGTGGTAGTCCGAATGTAATCGGGGGGACTACAGGGGAGGTCAGATAACGTGCAAGTTTATCAAGAATTGGTATTAAGTTATGTTAAACGTGTTATATCCCATCTTTCCACAGCAAGGAGCGCATCGTGGAATATATTGCTTACGCTAGTATGGTCATTGCCAACGAAGGAGAGAATATTGAATCCCATCTCCCTCAGTTGGAATTAAATTGGAAAAAAAATTTCAAATCCGCTAGGTTAAATTTCGCTACTATTGCAGCTTTGGTGATGATTCTAGTCCAAGCCGAAGTAGCATCAGCAGCTTATTATGTAAACACAAATGGTAGTTGCCTCAATGTCCGTACAGGTCCTAGCTTCGGAAATCCCGTTGTTACCTGTATCAGCAATGGCGCACTGCTTAAACCTGTTGTGAGATATCGCAACGGGTTTGCTGAATTAAGTTCAGGTAATTGGGTTTCTGCCCAATGGATTAGCACAACACCAGGTAGTGGGTATAGTCCAGGGCTTGGCGTTGGTGGTCAGTATCCCGAGTATTTCAACACAGACACCTACCACCACCATAGACATCGTTTCAGACAAGCCCACTATCATAGAGATGATGACAGGCACGTCTACACCTACAGCGATCCGGGATATGGTGGTAACACCTATAACGATTTGGGATATGGTAGTAATACCTATAACTACCCACCATATACTGGTAACACATACAACGACCCAGGATATGGTAGTAATACCTATAACTACCCACCATATACTGGTAACACATATAACGACTCAGGATATGGTAGTAATACTTATAACTATCCACCATATACTGATAACACTTATAATTACCGGGGATATGGTGACAGTCCTCAATACAGATAGGGAAGATTTGACCCTCAGTAGATAGGCGAGAAAAAACACAACTATGTAAGCACAGGTTTGTAGTGAGGACTTTAGTCCTCGTATTTTTAAGGACTAAAGTCCTCACTACGAACAAATCATCACAAACCAAGCTTTCCTTGTGCAGCCTCCTCCTTTGAAAGGATGAGGCTGCTAGGAGTGAATGCATTCCCACGATAAAGGTCGGGAGAGTAAGTCAGATTGCAGTTACACTCAAATATCTTGAAGGGGTACATCTCATGGATCTGATTACAATTTTAGGATTACTTGCTGGGACATTAACAACCATTTCCTTTTTACCGCAGATGATACAAACCTGGCAAACAAAATCAGCTAAAGATGTTTCCTTAGCCATGCTGATTACTTTCATTACGGGGATTTGTTTATGGTTGATATACGGCATTTATCTCCAAGCCTTGCCAATTATTCTTGCTAACGGCGTGACATTGTTTTTTAACATTATAATTCTAGGGCTTAAAATTAAATATAGATAATGATGGGCAATGGGAATGGCTAATTGTTCATTGCCATTCGCCATTCCCCCAATATTGATAAACGTACTGTAACAAATACTAGTGACATCCTCTCTATTTACTGCTGAACGCCTTCTCTTTACCCCCGCAACCCCCGACCCCGACGCTATTCCCACCATCTTTGCTTTTCCCAACGAATACAGCGTGGGGATCACAAGCCTTGGCTATCAGGTGGTATGGGCTACTTTAGCAATGCGTTCTGATGTTTCCTTAAGTCGCCTATTTACCGATACTCACGAACAGCTTCCGAGAAGCCCGGAATTACTCGGCTTTTCTATGTCGTGGGAACTGGATTATGTCAATATTTTGACCTTGCTGGAAACTTTGGAAATTCCCATCAGGGCAAATTTCCGTGATGATCATCATCCCATAGTTTTTGGTGGCGGTCCCGTACTCACTGCTAACCCCGAACCTTTCGCTGCTTTCTTTGATGTGATTTTGCTGGGAGATGGCGAAAACCTGGTGGGGAATTTTATCGACGCTTACAAAGAAGTAAGAAACGCCTCGCGGCAAACCCAACTGCAAGCACTAGCACAAGTTCCTGGTGTTTATGTTCCTAGTTTATATGAAGTAGAGTATCATGCATCAGACGGGTTCGTAAAGTTAGTTAAACCTATCTCCTCAGAAATCCCGGCTGTGGTGGAAAAGCAAACTTACCGGGGAAATACCCTCTCGGCGTCAACGGTGGTGACGGAAAAAGCGGCGTGGGAAAATATTTATATGGTGGAAGTGGCGAGAAGTTGTCCAGAAATGTGCCGCTTTTGTTTAGCTAGTTATCTTACGCTACCTTTTAGAACCGCGAGTGTTGAAGGTGCGTTAATTCCAGCAATTGAAAAAGGTTTATCAGTTACAAATCGGTTGGGATTGTTGGGGGCTTCGGTGACTCAGCATCCAGAGTTTGAGGCATTGCTGGATTATATCAGTCAAGCAAAGTATGATGATGTACGTCTGAGTATTGCTTCGGTGCGGACGAATACGGTAACGGTGCAATTGGCAAAAACTTTGGCGAAACGAGACACGCGATCGCTTACCATTGCCATAGAAAGCGGTTCGGAAAAATTACGGCGAATTATCAACAAAAAGCTGCACAACGACGAAATCATCCAAGCAGCGGTGAATGCTAAAGCAGGGGGATTAACTGGTTTGAAACTCTACGGGATGGCGGGAATTCCAGGTGAGGAACCAGAAGATTTAGAACAAACTGTGGCGATGATGCGCAGTATCAAAAAAGCTGCTCCCGGTTTACGCTTAACACTGGGATGTAGTACTTTTGTTCCCAAAGCACACACACCATTTCAGTGGTTTGGGGTGAATCCCCAAGCTGAGAAACGGTTGCAGTTTTTACAGAAACAACTCAAACCCCAGGGGATAGATTTTCGCCCTGAAAGTTATAATTGGTCAATCATTCAAGCTTTGTTATCGAGGGGCGATCGCAGACTCTCCCAGCTTTTAGAACTTACCCGCGATTATGGCGATTCTTTGGGGAGTTATCGCCGTGCTTTCAAACAACTCAAAGGACAAATTCCTGACTTAGATTTCTATGTTCATGCTAACTGGTTTACAGATATGGTACTACCTTGGAGTCACTTGCTAGGACCATTGCCCCAGTCTACACTAATCAAGCATTTGGCATCCGCCTGGGACTTGAAGTCCCAGGCTAATAGCATAAGTCCTCTAAAAGAGGACTGAATGAGTTTTGAAATCACTGTCAATTTTATGACTCCTTATTTCGTTATTTGTGGTTTATGCTTAGAAGTGCAAGATATAAGCCTCTAACGATCGCCTCGGATGCGATTGCACCCCTCTCCCAATTTGGGAGAGGGGCTAGGGGTGAGGGCTTTCATTCACGGGTATTGGGTTTAAATCCCCGTCTGAAAAATAATTACGTCCGCATGAATTACGAATTACGAATTTTTAATGTCGGGTTCATAACGTCTGTGAAGACCAAATTTGTATGCTTCGCAGCTACATACGTCAAAGGGACAATCTGATTAAAAGTGCTTTTCTGGGCTTGCTTTTTTCTTTCGGTGCAAATTGAGTAATTATCTAACTACCCGCTTGAAAAATTTGGTTAGCAGTTAAGTTCAGTTCTCTTAAGGTTGGCGAAATTATCCGGTCGTCACCGCTGAACTGACTAATTTGGTATTCCCCATCGATCAGTTCGTGAATCAAGATAGTTGGTTGTTTGGGACTACCAATAAATCGTCTACCGCCCAAAGCCAAGTAATCAGTAATCCAATATTCAGGAATACCGATTTCTTCGTAATCTTTAACCTTAGTCAAGTAATCAACACGCCAATTAGTACTGACAACTTCAATTACCAAGGGGATTGATGCACCCTGAGTAACTGTAGATTCTTTCTTCCACAATGGTTCGTTGACCAAGTTGGGACGGTTCAGTAATAAAACGTCTGGTAAATAACCTGATTCGCTATCAGGTGGTTTGACCAATGCTTGATTAGGTATGAAGTAAGGCAGATTTAATCGTCTATATTCACTAGCTAACTCTGTAGTTAAAAAGCCTTTAACTTCTTCATGCCCTCCTAGTGGCTGTGACATCTCAATAATTAGCCCATCATGCAGTTCATACCGTCCCCCTTCTGGTTTCCATTGGGCAAACTCCTCAAAGGTTACTGGTTTGGTCTTCAGTAAGGCTTGAACCATAATTTACCTACCTGGGTTATGATGCCTCAGATTTAGCCCACCTCTCTAATGTAACGTATTCATCAGGATCAAAGCTGATAGTCGTTGTAGGTCGTTTAGTAGCCATGAATAGCATCACTTGTCTATCTAACTCCTATTATAGCGGTTTTCATCCGGTGACGGTACATATTTATCTGCGTACATCTGCGGTTTTTTAACTCTTGAATGTACCTCACACCAATTGAAAATCGGGCGTTACTGATTTAAAGTATGAATTAGCCTCACGCTTTACTCCTAGACGCAAAGAATCGTTGTTTAATCATCTCGAAAAATGTCAATTCATACGACCATTCAGCAATGCCGAAAATCGCTATATCATTATAAAGAACCTATCTTGTAACGAGAAGGGCAGGTGTAGAAATGCGATCTGCCGTAGGCGGCAGCGCTGACGCGGGAGTACCCGAAGATCGCAACGCTTACGCTATCGCATCCATTGGTTTGAGTAATCCATGAGATAATTATAGTACATATAAATCCTTTTTCAAAAACTGACTGAATAATAGGACTGCCATATGTTGAAAAAACTCATGACCGCAATGACTGCTGGATTAGCCCTAGCCTTAGCCTATTCTGATTGCGCATCCGCAGATATGGCTACTGTGGTGGACCCACCCTCAAATATTAGAACAAACCCTAACGGAGAAATTATCTGCTCTGTCAGATCTGTTAAACCAATCAACGTGTATGGCTACAGTCATGGATGGTATAAAACGGATGTATGCGGTGAAACAGGTTATATCCATCAAAGTCAAATCCGCCTCAATCAATCAACTCCTCCAGGAACTTCACGTGCTGGTGTAGCTACTGTCGTGGACCCACCCTCAAATATTAGAAAAAGCCCTAACGGAGAAATTATCTGCTCTGTCAGGACTGTGAAAACAATCAATGTATATGGCTACAAAAATGGATGGTATAAAACAGATGCCTGCGGCGAAATCGGTTACATCAATGAGAGTCAAGTCCGCTTTTAGTCTGGGTTTCTTTAATCTCCAGCAACCATTTGGGTAGATGCTGAAACGATAATAAAAATACTTTAGCCAAATCCGCGTGGGCTGCGATTTGATGTTGAAAGTAAGCATCAGCTGTAATATGTTAGAGCGTGTTTATGCAAGTGGAGTTAAGACAATGCCATTGTTTTTAATAACTTCAGTATGTGATGAAGGAGTTTATGAAAATAGTTTTAAAGTTGTTGAGGCTTCTTCACGAGAGCAGATTGCTCAAGCAATTTTAGATAATCCTTGGGCTTGGGCAGATTTTCTGCGCTCAACTACATTATGGTGGGATTTAACAAGATACGAGTACAAGTACGGGGAGCCATTAGGTTGGACAGTCAAAGATTTACTAGAAAGAATAGAAATGACTCATGTGGATGGTGATAGTGACTACCAAATGCGTATTCATGAAATAAAGTGTATTGAGCAAATATCAGCCAAGCAATAGTACAGTGGAATTGAGGAGTGCGACGCACAGCAGAGTGCCCGCCCATGGCGATCGCACTCCTTTTCGACTATCATTCTTCTTATCAACTCACAAATATCCCCCTGTGGAACCCCAATAGTCAGATATAAACCATGCTCAGAGAAATTGACAACAATATTTGGGTTGCTGAACAACCCTTAAAGTACTGGGGGCTTGAGGTTGGTACACGAATGACAGTTATTCGCTTACCAACCAACGAGCTAATAGTTATATCTCCAATCAGAACTGACAGCACCACTATTCATCAACTTAATGAAATTGGTAATGTAGCTTATATCATTGCCCCAAATCTCTACCATCATCTTTTTGTATCTGATTTTAAGGCAATTTACCCAGAAGCACAACTTTGGATCGCACCAGGCTTAGATTCTAAAAAACCATTACTCTCTGCTGATAGAGTGATAACCAATGATCGGGGTAAGATTACCGAGCAACTAGACTATTTGTTGTTCGATGGATTTAAAGTTCTTGACCTAAGTGGACCGTCAATACTTAATGAATTCGTCTTTTTCCACAAAAGCAGCCGCACTCTGATATTGACGGATACAGCCTTTCACTTTAATGACAGTTTCCCTTTAAAAACACGGTTAGCTGCTAAATTATTTGGCGTATACGATCAACTGATTCCATCAGTCTTAGAGAAAGTGGCTACAAGAGAAAAAGAAAAGGTGAAAAATTCAGTTCAAAAGATTTTATGCTGGGACTTCAATAGGGTCATCATGGCTCACGGTAGCATTATTGAAGACAATGGAAAAAAGAAGCTGAAGGACGGATATGAAAGGTTTTTAGGCATATCTCTGTAACAGGATTTACATGCCAATGTTGTAGAGAAAGCCTAAAAAGAGAGGAGGCAAATCTCTACCGCCACCAAATAGTTGATTTGATTACCAGTTCAATTGGATTGGTCCACCAAACTTACGAAGTTCTGCAAAAAATTGTCCTTGGGGTCCACCATCGGGCAACGTTGCCAGATACACTGCTGTTTGTGCACCATCTTCAGCCGTAAATGGGGCATTCTCACCACCCATATCGGTTTTCAACCATCCTGGAGAGTAAGCATTTACCAAAATGTTCGTATTTTGAAGTTCTTTGGCCAGCAGTGCTGTTAGTCCGTTCAATGCGATTTTGGAAAGGCGATAGGAGGGTGCTAAGGGATAGAAGTCGGTTGGGATTGAATTCAAGGATGCCATCTCAGTTGAAACGTTGACAATGCGACCATAGTTTTGAGCCTTCATCAATGGAATCAAGGCTTGGGAAACTCGTGCGATCGCTAAAACGTTTGTCTCAAAGGTTGACAGCATAGTCTGCAACCGAACCGTTAGTAAACTTCCTTCTTCCGGTTCGTTACCTGTTGGATTAACGCCTGCATTGTTGACCAAAATGTCTACTCTGCCATAGCTTTTCTCTATCCATACTGCAAATTTTTGAACGCTGGCATCATCAGTCACATCCAAGGGGTGAAAATCAACGTTCAGTCCCGCATCAGCTAAACGTTGCTTAGCCGCAACACCTTCAGCCTCTTTACGACTCGTCAAGACAACGTGAACATTGCTAATGTGTGCAAGTTTTTGAGAAATCGCATATCCTAATCCCCGGTTACTTCCAGTTACAACTGCAATCTTTTTCTGATCTGTCATTTTAGCTGTCACTTAAACTCTTTGATTTGAAAGTAGCAGAGTGATGATAAATTAAGCAAATCGATTATATAAATGAATTGTATCAATGAAATCAATAGAGTTATCGTCCGTTGATCTCAACTTACTCGTGGCGTTTGAAGCCCTGTTTGAAGAACGAAGTGTCACCGGTGCTGCCCAACGGCTATATTTAGGACAACCTGCCATGAGCGCGGCTCTCGGACGATTGAGAACCTTATTTGAGGACGAATTGTTCATCCGGATTGGGCGAGAGATGCAACCAACTAGCAAAGCTTTGGAGATTGCTCCTGGAATTTTAGCCGCACTCGACCAAATTCGTCAGACCCTTGAAGCTAGCCAAACATTTGACCCAGCAACAACAGAGCGTAGCTTCACAATTGGCAGTTCAGACTATACTAGTTTTGTTGTAGTACCGAAATTGCTTGCTTTTTTCCAGCAGTTTGCCCCAGGAATCAACGTGCGATTAATTGGATTTGAGAAAAATAGTGTTGGAGAGTTGTTGGAGCAGGGTTCAATCGACCTTGCTTTGGGCGTATTTCCTAATCCACCTCAACAAACCTTGCATGAACCTCTGTTTGAGGAACAATTTGTTGGTATCGCTCGTAAGAAGCATCCAGCAATCTCAAACAAAACCTTATCGTTGGAAACTTTTGCAGAATTACCCCATGCTCTAGTCACTATTCGCCGCGATGAAACCGGATTTATTGATCAAGTTCTATTAACCCATAGCCTCAAACGACGGATTGCAGTGACGACTCCACATATGTTAGTTTTACCTTCTATCGTAGCATCAAGCGATTTAATTGCATCGTTACCTTCTCGAATTGCAACGCATGTAGAGTGTTATGGAGAACTAAAACAATTTGAGCTACCAATTGAAACAGCGTCTTGGACCATCTCAATGTTGTGGAGCAAGTTAGTGGATAAAGATAGCGCTATTACCTGGTTACGTCAGGCGTTAAGAACAATATCTTCAACCCTTTAATAGGTGTAGTTTCCATGTCAATATCTCACTTAACCAAGAAATTCAAAATATGAGATAATTGACAGGCGATCGCAAGTTTTGCACGCCTGACTACTCCTGTCCCGCCCGAAGATTAGCATTTAGGGGGCACAAGAGAAGAAAATGCTTCGGTAATCTGGAGAGCGGTTCGGGAGTAGTCTAAAGTCCAGTAACGTAAACACAGTTGAAAAGATAAAGGCAAACCCAATGGCGAGAGCGGCGTTGATAGCATCATTACGGCGTGCTTACAAAATCACCAGGGCATCTCTAGAAACAGGAATTCCTGCGGACGAAATATTTGATATTCTCCAACAAAAGACCACTCGTCGTCATTTCATATATGGGAGTTTGGGATTAGCAACTGCCATCAGTGCCGTGACGTGGCATGGTGGAGCTGACTCTGCTGCATATGCCACCATTCCCAAAGTCTTAGTAGTAGGTACAGGAATTGCTGGACTCGTAGCTGCTTACCGCCTTTCTCAAGCTGGAGTGCCTGTAGATATTGTCGAAGCAAGAAATCGTGTTGGTGGTCGGATGTTTACAGTCCAAAATGTTGCTGGTACGCCTATACCTGTAGACTTGGGTGGAGAATTTATCGACACAAACCATACTAGTTTACGTTCTTTAGTGCAAGAATTAGGTTTACAAATTGCAGATTTGTATACAGCCCAGAAGGATTTGATACAGGAAATATCGTATTTTCAAGGACGGAAAGTTTCCGACAAAGAATTTTTACAGTGGTTCGCTCCATTAGCACAGAAGATTAAGCAGGATTTAGCTACTCTTGGCAACAAACCTCTTACTTCTATCACTTATCGCACGCACAATCGGGCTGCTATTAAATTGGATAATATGTCGATCACTGATTATTTAGACGCAGCACGAATTCACCCACTTCTGAGTGAGAAAATACAAGTTGCTTATACTGGTTTATACGGTCGAGAAGCTAGGGAGCAGTCTAGCCTGAATATGCTGCTTTTTATTGGTACAGATACTAGCAGTTTGCAGATCTCTAGTGAAAGTGACGAACGTTATCAAATTGTTGGTGGAAATGACCAAGTCCCTCGTTTGTTAGCGCGATTTTTGACGAATTCTATTGAAACAGGGACCCAATTAGAAGCTATCAAAACTCGAAGCGATGGCACTTACCAAGTCAGCTTACGTTCTGGTCTGCGCTCTAGTGAGAGAATTTACGAGCGAATTTTGCTGGCACTACCGTTTAGTACTTTACGGCAAGTTTCATTAAATGTAGATTTGCCAGCAGTGAAAAAAAAAGCGATCGCTCAATTAGGTTATGGTAACAATGCTAAGTTAATTACTGCCTATAATGAACGCGTTTGGCGCACGCGCTATAACTCAACTGGATTTGTCTCTACTGACCAAGGCTTTCAAACTATTTGGGAAGCTTCTCGTTATCAACCAGGTTCAAGGGGTGTACTCACTAATTTTACTGGTGGTCAACAAAGTTTACCCTTAGGGCTACGTTCGCCTGAATCTCAAGCTCAAAAACTGCTAACAGAATTAGAGAATGTTTTTCCCAGCATCAGTCATGTCTACCTCGGTAAGCCTCTAACTGCTTATTGGCCAAAAGAACCTTATACACGAGGCTCCTATGCTTGCTATCTTGTGGGACAGTGGACAACAATTGCAGGAGCGGAACAAGAAAATGTAGGCAACCTCTTTTTTGCTGGTGAACATTGCTCCCAAAAGTTTCAAGGTTATATGGAAGGTGGTTGTAGAACTGGTGAAATGGCTGCTGTCCAAATTCTACGTTCTTTGGGTTTGAAAAAGAGTGCTGCTCAACAACAAGCCTGCATCATTGCTAACCAAAAAAGCTTGTAAGTCGCCTAAGCGTGTGCAAAACTCCGAAAACCCTTCTTAATAGCCCCTTTCTTTCTCAAAGCAAGGCAACTTGGTTGATGAGGGCATCTAGTTCGCTATCAATGGCATTCAAGTCCTTGGAAATTGATGCCAAGTCGCGAATCTTCTGGTCAACATTAGCTTGCCCTTTTTGCTTTTCTGCCAGGATAGAATTAACCTGGTCTCGAACACTTTGGATCTCTTTACCGAGTCCTTCGTCTATGGCATTTTGGAATTTGAGTAGCTTCTCAGCAACGGCATTGGCAATCTCGTCAGATCGCTCATAACTAGACTGACGAAGTTCCTCTACATATTTCTGAATAAATGCTTTCTTAATTTGATCGTTCGTCGCATTAACTTTGATCAGCCCATGAACTAAACCTCCACCAAGCATCACTGGCACTAAAATCCACGGATTGATACCGACAAAAAAGATAGTTACAGCAGCAAGGGTAATTTGTTGAACTAAATTGACTAACATTTCTTTTATGCCAAAAACTGCTCCAAGCCCTGCTGACACAAGGTCTCCCATTAAATATCCTCCAGCCACGGCGAGTATGCGCGAGAGTGGAGAAACCCTCCCGATATCGACTTGAACTGAGGTGGGAGTTCCCGAAACTTGGACACGCAGATCGTCAATCTGAGACACAAACACGCTTGCTCTGGCATTAAGATCCTTGGTGAGGTCTTCTAAGCGGTTACTGAGTAATGGCTGTAGCTCTGATGTTTGCCAGTTAGCAAACTCGCCTTCTAGTTGGCTGGAAATATTTTCGGTCAATTCTTTCACGACTCTTTCGATCGCGGCACCCAGTTTCAAGGCATCTTGAAGCGTCACAGGCTCTTTGAGTTGATACTCTTGCACCCACTTCGCAATTTTGTTATCATATTTATCTATTTTATCACTAGTAATACTACGATACAACACTCTTGCTTGCTGGCTGACCAGAAGTTTCACCTCCGACCGAAAGTTAGATACTCGGTCAACTATTTGCTGGCGCAGAGCTTCCAACTGTCGTAGTGGTTCCTGAGCATCTGCATATCGCGCTTCGAGTGTCTGTAGATCCATTCGCAGCAAAGCCTCTCGCTCAGGGATAATTCGCCGCGCTTCACGAATTGCACTTTTGACTTCCTGTGCAGGTCGGAGAATCTTCACCCGTCCTTTTTCAGTGGCAAGGAATTTTTCCAGTTCATGTTCTAGCTGAGATATACCTGATTGGTTAACTCGCTCATTATCCCCGTCGAGACGTCCATCTAGTGCGTCAAGGGCACTGACGAAAAATACTCCTTCAGCTTTACGCTTGGTATGAGGTGCTAGTCTGGAAATGCCATACTGCTTGAGTTCCTCTCGCTCCCTAGGTCGAATCAGGTCAAAACGATTGCAGATAAAGAAAATATCTTCGTGACCAGCTGGCTTAAGATTATTCTCAATCACCTCCAGTTCAGACTTTGCCGCCAGTGCTTCACACGAGAGAACAAATAGGATCGCATCGACGCTAGACAAGTAATCTATAGTGACTTTCTGGCGAATATCATGCTCATTCAATCCAGGAGAGTCGATAATTTCCACACCATTACGGCAAAGTTCCAGTGGCCAGAAAAGTTCTACTTTTTCATAGGGATTACTGCGAATTTCGCTCTGGTCATGCTTAATCACCACATAGTCCTTAATCTGCTCAACAGGAATTGGGATAGGTGGCTTGACTGAACCATCTTCTGACTTGGCGTAGTGCAATACAGCTTGGCGCTGGGCACCCCATTTTACCTCATTGATAATTGCCGTACAAGGTGGAGCTTTGGCAGGCAAGACCTCTTCACCCAGCATGGCATTAATAAAGGTACTCTTGCCACGCTTGAACTCTCCCAAGACAAGCACTTTGAAGTTTTCTGCCTGAACACGCTCAGCCAATCGGTTGAGAGTCTCAAACCAAGCTTTCATCTCCAAGGAATCCAATATGGCTAATTGCCGCTGAATGAGAGAGGCTAGGGTGTAATTCTTCTTTTGGAAGGCTTCGTATTGGTGATGGGTTTTGGTTTGGGTCATAAAAGTTTCCTCATTCCCCTTTTTTAACTAAGAATCTCTTTTCTTTTGGCAGAAGCTTGAGCAATGAGCTGCTGCCAATTTGTTTGATCTGGCTGATGGGCGCTCATTTGAACCGCAGTGGTTTTGCCAGAACTCCAAGCTGCTTGCTCGCGTTTGGTGTCTTCAATGAGTTGGTTATATAACTGACGCAAGCGCTCAAAGACACGACCACAGTATTCTTCAATGGCTCGTTCAACGCTGTTTTCCAGTTCTTTGGCTATGGTTCGCCGCTGGTCTTCTAAATTATCGTTGAGGAGTTTCTCGCTGAAGAGTCCTGTCCCAAGACTTAAAGCGATCGCCATTGCAGCCGGACCACCCAAAACATAGCTACCAATCATCGCCGCGCTGCTTCCAACTCTCGTCAGCAGGCGATAGCGTTGAATATCTGCAAGTTGCATTTGATTCAAATTGTAGTCAATCCCCAAAATTTCCTTTGCTTCACCTGCCTTCTGGCTCATGTTGATGCCAAACCTGTGTGACACCTCTGTTTGCAACCACTCAAAATCGCCAGCCATCACCTGCACCAAAAAGCCTTCTGCTTTCCGCGCCTGGGCTAACAACTCGTGCCGTAAACGGAAGTTTAATTCACGCTCCCACCAGACTTTTGGATTCGGTGTCCTGCTCAGTTCCAAATCAAGCAGCTCCAGTAGATCAGTTTTTTCTGCTATAATTCTTTTTTGGAACATCTGATTATACTGAATGCGACGCCGATCCAGTTCTAGTCGTATTCCCTCCCAATGATTTTGGGCTTCTCGAACTTCTTGGGCAGCTTTACGCATAGCTTGCTCTAGTTCTGCATCGCTCATCTGGGCAGATGCAATACCTGCCTCACCGATTTCTACCATATGGCTGAGAACAGCCGCCAACTGAGCTGCTACCTGTCGGCTGCGCCATGCTTGCCTGTCACCCTTTGCCACCATGACTTCGATTTGCGATCGCACGGCTTCAAGTCCATCTGCTGAGTGCAAGGGCAAAACGGGTATGGCTGCTGAAACTTGTGCCACCCGGTGGCGAATCACACTCATCATACCCTCTCGCTCCGACTCTGGAATTGTATCCAGCTTGGAGACAACAACAAGGATGCGGGGGACATGACGTCCAATAACCTCTTGCTCTAGGAAAGCTGCTTCCGTCATACTGAAGGGGATGGTGGCGCTGACGAGGAGTACAGCGGCGTCGCATTGACTGAGCAAATCGAAGACCAAGGTAGCACGGTAATCACTGAGGTCTCCAGCCCCAGGCGTATCAATTAACTCAATATCGTTAGCTTGCAGCCAAGGTTGATTCAGGGTTAGCCGGACTTTAGCAAGCACCTGTTGCTCCTGACCATTAGGGTTTATAGCCAGCAGATCGTCCCAAGATGATTCTTCAAGCGATCGCATTTGAACACCACTTCCTTCACCAGTATACACTTCCATCTGGTCTTTTGACCCAGCAATAATTGAGGTGAGAGCCGCTGTCGTAGGAAGCACACCTATGGGGAGCAATTCCTGACCCAACAGGCGGTTGATGAACGTGCTTTTACCGCGACTGAACTCACCCACAATAGCTAGTCGAAACCCAGGCAAATGCCAACGGGCTTCCAGTGCTTGCAATTCAGCCACAACTTCTTTCAGAGAGAACGACTCTGCCAGAGACAGACTTTGACGCAGCCAAGGGTCTATCCGTTTGCTCACATCGGTGGGATGTGGTGATAGTATATGCGTACTATCACCTTGTTCATCCTGCTGAACAGGTTTCAACAAGGTAACAGATGGCACATCAGATTGCAACCACTGCCTACTTGCGGGAATCAAAGCCCAATAATAAGGATAGACTGCTGCTGGCATGAGTCCAACATAGTGTTCAGCTAAGGGTGTCAGGTTAACAGCATCAGTAGGGGGTGTGGAAAGTAACGTATCAAGCGCCTGAAACAGCGATCTTAACCGAACAGCATGTTCTATCGGCTCTAGACTCACATTTGTGTCAGCAGGGCGTGCAGCGATGGTTCTGGAACTGCGAAGCGATGCTGTTTCTGAGTGTTGACGCAGGTCTATTTTTTGTGCTACACTTTTATCATCCCACTTCCATTCCACAGCCCCCCAAGGTGCGATTAATCCTTCAGAACCATCTTCAAGCCGTGTATGGACAGCTAGAAGAGACATCAACCCCCAGTAACTGCCTCGATTTATTGGTACTGGAGGAAGAACTGTTGACTCTAAAGTCACCCATTCCCTCAAATCAGGCGTCCTGTGGATACTGTGAACTAATCCTTCAACACCACTCTGGTCGGGAGCAGGCTGAGCTTCAAGTTGCTTAAGTAAATCACGATCAATTGACATATTACCTTCTCCTTTTACGCCGTTGCTACCTGACTGGGCGTGTGTGCAACGATCATGTCTTGACCACAATCGCGCCAAGCATTCAGAAAATCCGTTGCATCCACTGTTTCCATACAACCGTTAGGCGTGCCACTGTCATTCAGGATGATTTTTACCGAACCTGATGGTTCCTGTTCTATTCCTGTCACCCACACAGCGTGACCAGCAATTTCTTGTGGGAGGGGTTCACCTGTGACCGGATCTTTGACTGGATGCCAGATGTCGTTAGCATTCACCCCAACAATCACCTTATCACCCTTATTTAAAGCGTCAGCAAGGTCTTGAAGTGTGGCATCATGCTTGTGGTCAGTAGGCACACCGAAAGCATTTAAGATTTTCCCAATGTCATCTGGTTTAGTTCCACTGTCGGGGTCATACCAGTGATTGTCCTGTGCAATCTTGCATACAGCGTCTTCCGAGAGATGAGTGTGTGTGATCGATTCTAAGATGCTTAACTGGGAAACTACCGCACACGAAGTATTCGATGCTTGCTCGTGCCAGAATTGAGCGTCCTCGGCTGGATGCCCAATCACATTACCATAGAAGCTAGAGTCTGCGCCTAGGGTGTAGGATTGGCTATAGTCATGCATCACCCCTGTTGTGTCCCAGTGGTTTCCAACGGATGCAACTCCATGAGCATGTGCAAAGTGGTCAGGGTGGTGGGAGACATCCCAAAAGGAGTGATGCTGGTCATGAAGATTTATGCCCAGATTACTGTCTGAACCTGTCGTGTGATGTGAGGCTGCGGCTGTTTGCCAGCTTGACCAATCATTGAGTTTCAATATATCATCAAACATCTTTGTTTTTTGGCTGTGTATGCTTAGTAAAACAGAATTGGAAAATTATGCATCTCCTGCATAACTCTCCCTACGCAAGTTGGGTATGCTCTTTCTTATGATCACCCCACAGGCGGCACGCCACCCGCTATAAATGGAACAAACACCCCCATTCCCCCTCTTCCCCCCACTCCCCACTCCCTACTCCCTACTCCCGTGTTTCTTGAAAGGTGTTATGTTCTACTTCAAAGTCTTTGGTCATTTTTCCCGAAAAGCTTTGACAAATTGCCTAAAAAGTATTTTCAGCCAATTTTTGCTGATTTGCAGATAGAGATTTTCGTCTTTGGTCTATTTCTAATAGATCGGTCTGTATTGATTCTTGCAATTCAAACAGACGCTGTAATTCTTTTTTCTGGTCGTTGAGCATTTCATCAACAACTACCTGATAATGAGCTACATACGTGTCGATGCGTTGGTGGAGTGCTTGTGTTACATTTTCTGAGTAGGCCTTGATTTCTTGCTGGGCTTGTGCTTTGGCTGTGTCAAAGTAAGTATCCAGGTTGGGACGTAGTTGTTCCCAGAGTTTCTGCTTGCGTACATCAAGTGAGATGACCAGACCTGCTGCCATTACCCCTAGGAAGCCGCCAAGGAAAATTCCCACCCCAGGCAAGAGGATGTTGCCAATCACTGCTCCAGCAGTTCCCATACCACCTGTTATGTTATTGTCTGTGTTGTCCATTTGTGTGTTAATTAACTGTATAGAAGAAAACACATCAGACATGCTGAGTTGCACCCCACCACCCCCATGATGGTCTGTTGAGACAGACCCTCCAAGGGTTTGTAGGCGATGATACGCTTCAGAGAACTGGCGATCAAAGTGGCGACCGACTTCGATGGCAGTTTGTGATATTTGCTCAAGGTCGCGTTGCAAATCCAATAGAAGTGAGTGCTGATGGTCATTGAGAATCTGTTCGGCTTCGGATTGAACTATCTTTTTAAGAGAATTCCCGTTTTCAGCTGTAAAAATGGTATCACGAATCTGTGAAATTGTCTTCTGTTTGTGTTGCTCGACACATTGAACGACTTTTAACAAGGTGGCTGATACAGCATCTTGCAGCATTTGATGACATATGGTATGCTCTTGGGCAGCAAACGAGGGTAGGTCTGGGATGGTTTGTTGTTCAATTGCTGCTTGACGCATCTTGTAATGATGCCACTGGTCTTGGAGATGAGTGTTTAGCTGTTCAAATAGCTGGGTCAACAAACGCAGGAGACTTTCGGCAATGCTGTGCGATCGCTCCTGCCTCAAGCGATGTATAATTATGCTTTCCAGTTTAGGGAATCGGTCTGCCCAAACTTTTAGAGGTTCTCGTACTGTTTCCCCATCCGTCAGCATATCCATTAAAACCTGCGCACCACATGCATAAAGCATGGGAGACTTAATAGCAAGCTGCTTCACCAGTCGCGATCGCAGGTTGGTCAACACTTCACTCTGCTCTTGCGGTCTAATCTGATCCATTCGCGTCACAACGAAAATACAGCGGTGCAGGTATGGGCGGAGAAACGTTGCTAAAAAGCCAACTAAGGTTTGCGACAGGGGAACTGTTGCGGGTATAATAATAAGTGCAGCGTCCGCTTCATTCTCCACTACTTGGCGAGTGATCTCGGCATGTTGGGGATTGATAGCGTTAGTCCCAGGCGTATCAATAATAACAATCCCATTAGCCAGAAACGGGGCTGGATGGGTGATAGTTAAGTCTACTACGTCCTTGGCAACTTCGTCCTTAGATGTGACAATATGGATAAATTGCCGAATGTCAATACCATTAACTCCAGCCAGCCAGGGAATGGTGATTTGTTTAGCATTGTTTTTGGTCTTGAGTGTACCAGCCTTTGAACCTTGAAAAATCACTTCCACGTTGATGTTATCACCGTAACGCAGCTTGGTTGCAGCAGATGTTGCAATCAGTGCCGACGTTTTCAGTAGGTCATCCCGCAGCAATGCATTGATGAAGGTACTCTTACCACTAGAAAATTCTCCGATGACTGCTAGGTAAAAGTTGGGATCAGTACGTCTTCGCTGGATGCGTTGAATTTGCTGTTCGTACCCCACACGCACTGATTCGGAAATATGCACTTTTTCAATGACCTTCACGACAAACTGCAAGTGGTCATCACACCCCGTCAAAGCCTGGAGTTGCTCAAAGGTTTGGTGTGTCATGCTTTCCATATGAAAAGAAAGGGGGTAGGGGGGTAAGGGTGTAAGGGTGTAGGGGAAATGACTCTCCTACACGCCTATAAAGAACAATACATCTCGAAATTCAGCAACGCCGTATCTTCATTCCATTCGTTGACAAAACTTTGCCGACATACCTGCATGACTATTAGTCAGCAGCCATTAACAGTATGATATAACTTTACTCATTCCATAAGTTAATATAGTCTGATATAGTATTATATCTAAGACTATGAAACTTTCTGACTACGCACTCGCCTGATCGGTATTGCCTATCAAACTGCCTGGAAACATTACAAAAAGGGATTGATTCCGCATCCTACCGGTCAGTTGCCATCAGGCGCAGTCCCAAGCGGAGTTTGACCCAGAGAATCAACTTCAGAATAAAACTAAGAACAAAGTTGCTATTTACACTCGTGTTTCATCGGCTGAGAACAGAAATAATCTGGATACCCAAGCAGAACGTCTCTGTCAATATTCAAGCGCTAAAGGCTATCAAATTATTCATGTTGTTAAAGAAGTTGGCAGTGGACTAAACGATCATCGTAAAAAGCTAGAAAAACTTCTGAAAATGGATGATTACGACATTTTAATAGTTGAACACAAACGACGACCTCTGCCGTTTTGGAACCAACTACATGGATCTTCTTTTGTCGCGTAAAGTTCAGACTGGAAATTGTAAACATGGCAGACAACGGTCGGGATGAATTAATGACTGAAGGAGTCGCAATAATACTCGCGCTTTGCTGCACGTCTGTATGGTCAACGTCGCGCTAAACGCAAAACAGAAACAATCATCGCCACATTACAAGCTACATCTGAAGATTAAGTAATATTAACAATATAGTCTAAAATAGAATAATCTATCCTATGCCTGATATATTAGTAATAGGTCGATTTAGAAAAAAAAGATGCTTCTAGTAGAGAAAAGAGTAATAAAAGATAATCATTTAGCTTTTAAGCAGATTGATGAAATGTGTTTTGCTAGTAAGAATTTGTATAACTCTGCTAATTTCAATATGAGACAAGCTTTCTTCTATGGTGGACAGTCACAGGTTCCCAAATATGAAAGTTTATACCACATAATGAAAGATTCAGAGCAATATAAAGCATTACCTGCAAAGATATCTCAGCAAGTACTCAAGTTGGTTGCGCAAAACTGGACATCATATTTTGCTGCATTGGTTGAATTTAAAGGCAATGCATATTCGTTTAATTGCCTTCCAAAACCACCAAAATACTTAGACAAAGATGGGCGTTTTTGTTTAATTTTTACTGAACAAGCTACGTCTAAAAAAGAAATGCGTCAAGGCTTGATTAAATTAAGTGGTATCAACTACTGCTTTGAAACCAACATCATCCTTGGCAAAATTAATGAATATTGTCAGTCCAGAATTATTCCTAAGCTTGATCACTACGTTTTAGAGATTGTTTATGAGGTAGCAGATCCTCAAATTAGAGATGGTGACTCAATCGCAGCAATAGACTTTGGCGTTAATAATTTAATGGCTATAACTTCAAATGTGCCTGGTTTCCAGCCAGTTCTCATTAATGGTAGACCATTAAAATCAGCCAACCAATTTTACAATTCCAAACGCGCACTTATTCAGTCACTTAGTAAATTACGTACTTCTAAGCGTCTCCGAAAATTTACTACTACGCGAAATCACATAGTTAAAGATTACCTTCATAGGGCATCCACTTATGTGATTAATCTTTTAGCTGAACTAGGAGCGAATAAGTTAGTACTTGGCAAGAATTTTGGGTGGAAGAATGGGGTCAATATTGGTAAAAGAAACAATCAGAACTTTGTGCAAATTCCCCATGCACAACTGATTGATATGCTGACGTACAAGGGTGCACTTAAAGGAATTGATGTAATCATTCAAGAGGAGAGTTACACGAGTAAAGCTAGTTTCTTGGATAACGATTCAATCCCAACCTATAAAAGCAAGCCAGCCGAGTGGAAACCGTCTGGAAAACGAGTAAAGCGCGGTCTTTACGTTACTAAGAATGGAATAGCACTTAACGCCGATGTCAACGGTAGTTATAACATTTTAGTTAAAGCATTCCCCAAAGCTTTCGGGATAGGGGACAGAGAGGTTTTAGTTACCCCCAGGAAGATAAATCTAGAAGGTCATGCGCCCAAAATGGTGATCCCCTTCTAGGTAAGAGTTAAATCTCAATTCTTCTACAAGATTCTGTGAAAAAGTAGCAGTTATCTATTATAGAAAGCTACGTCTAACTATATTTGACTATACAGAATTGAACTATAATCTTGAAAAGCCAGAGCAACACAGAGTTACCTTTTTTCTTGGCGTTCTCTGTGTCTTGGCGGTTCGTTAAGACTAAAAAATACATTCACATGCAAACAACAGCAGAGTATTACTGCGCCTATTGCGGCGAACCGAACTTAACCTTTGTTGACATAAGTGCGGGTGGACACCAATCCTACGTAGAAGATTGCCAAGTTTGTTGTCGCCCGAATATCCTGTATGTGCGAATTGATGAAGATACCCTTGACATAGAGATAGATAGCGAATATGAAGAGTAAGCCAGTCGGAGTGAATAAACACAAATTTCGGTAATATAGCAGTCCTATTTTTTGAGGAAAAATTATATGTCTAACACCAACTATCCGCAAGGGGGACTATATGTCAAGACAAAAGAACAGGAATTAGTATTCCCCCTAAAACATACTCATCTTCAAGCAAAAATTGCAGGTAATGTGTCACGGGTAGAGGTGACACAAACTTTTGAAAATCCATTTACAAAACCTTTAGAAGCCGTTTATGTCTTCCCCTTGCCAGATGAAGCAGCAGTGGATGACATGGAGATAAAAATAGGTGTACGCATCATTAAAGGTAATATCAAAAAACGTGAAGAAGCGCAAAAAATCTACGAACAAGCTAAACGAGAAGGACGCACAGCAGGGTTATTAGAACAAGAAAGAGACAATATCTTTACCCAGTCCCTTGCTAACATTAAACCAGGTGAGCAAATTGATGTGACAATTCGCTACACCCATAGCTTGAAATTTGAAGAGGGGAATTATGAATTTGTCTTCCCGATGGTGGTAGGACCGCGCTTTATCCCCGGTACACCCATCCACCCCCTCAGTCTTGATACAGACCAAGTTCCTGATGCATCTAGGATAACTTCACCAGTCATGCCGTCAGGAATGCGATGTGGAAATGATATTGATGTCACAGTAGAAATTGACACGGGTGTACCCATTTCTGAAGTTCGTTCCCCTTCTCATCAGATACAAATTGAACACGAAAGGCAAATCCTTCGTGTGAAACTGGGTGGAGAAGACACGATTCCCAATAAAGATTTTATCCTACGGTATCAAGTTTCTGGAAAAGAAACTCAATCCACAGTGTTAACCCAATTAGACGAACGTGGTGGACATTTTGCAATTTATCTCATCCCAGCTTTAGAATATGACCCAAGGTCCATTATCCCTAAAGATGTCGTCTTCCTGATAGATACCTCTGGCTCACAAATGGGCGATCCGCTGCTGAAATGTCAGGAATTGATGCGGCGATTTATCAATGGGTTGAATCCTGACGACACCTTCACCATTATTGACTTTTCTGATACTACCACGCAATTGTCGGCGACACCATTGGCGAATACTCAAGAAAATCGCGCTCAGGCGATCGCCTATATCAACCAACTACAAGCAAATGGAGGCACCTATCTGTTCAATGGCATTCGTGCTGTGCTGAATTTTCCTGTCACCTCCAGTAGGTTGCGGAGTATTGTATTGCTAACCGATGGTTACATTGGCAATGAAAATGAAATTTTAGCAGAGGTACAGCGGGAACTAAAACCGGGAAATCGTCTTTATAGCTTCGGTGCTGGAAGTTCCGTGAATCGGTTTTTACTGAATCGCATCGCCGAAATTGGACGGGGTGCATGTCAAATCATTCGACAGGATGAACCAACAGAGGAGGTTGCCGAAAAATTTTTCCGACAAATCAATAACCCCATACTACAGAATATTCAAGTGACTTGGGAAGGAACGGGAGAATCGGCTGTGATTTACCCCACAAATCCGCCAGATTTATTTGCACAACAGCCATTAGTGTTGTTTGGGCGTAAACAGGATCGAGTCAGTGGCAATCTACGCATCTTCGGCATAGCGGCAGACGGTAAAGCTTATGAAAAGACTTTTCACCTCATTTTTGAGGAAACTGGAAATCCAGCCATAGCGCAGTTGTGGGGACGTGGGCGGATTAAAGACTTAATGAATCAGATGTTCGGCTACGAAACCAAAGCTGGGGTAGAAGCAGTTACAGAGACAGCCTTAACCTATCAGATGTTGTCGCAATACACTGCTTTCGTCGCTGTTAGTGAAGAAGTGCGGGTAAATCCAGAAGGCGAATCTATCTCAGTACAAGTGCCCGTGGAAATACCCGAAGGTGTGAGTTATCTCTTAATTTTCGGAGCAACAGATGACTCAGTGGGTGGTAAGACGAGGGGTGCTGGGCAAGCAGTGAGAGGTAGCTTGCTACGATCAGCAGCGCTCCTTGATAAAATGATATATGCCGAATCCCTTGAGTGTCAGTTGACCGCACCTGCGACAACACCCGCACCTCAACAACAGCAGCTAGAAGTTGTCAGCGTCACCGGACTGGATCAAGCAGCTATAGATGCCCTCACACAGCATCTGGAAAAGCTGAGTCTGCCCAAGGGTTTGAGTGGTGAAATCGTTTTTGAGTTGAAAGTGGGCAAAGGTCGCGTCGAACGGGTCATGCTAGATGAAGAAGCCTCAACCTTGAAAGATGCCACAGTTATTGATGTCATTAAGCGATCGCTCATACAATGGCAAGTCCCTCCATCTGCCACAGGCACCATCCGCATCAACTTACGCATCGAGTTCGTAGTTGCGCTTTAGCGCTCTTAACAACTACGAACCAAAACTCTGCACTCAATAGACATCTGGTGGAAAAAAACGTAGAGACGCGATTAATCGCGTCTCTACCAAAGGTTTCAGGTAACGCATAATTAATTTTCACGACTATGTCTAATATCAAATCCTATTCCCTCTTTATCACCTTCAACTCTTGAAAACTTGCCTCCAAAGCCATTGTAACAAACCAGGAAACAACCGATTCAGCGCCTGTGACATATTCGCCGAACCAACCATAACCTCAGATTTCTGATTCTTCACTGCATCCCAAATGGCATTTGCTACATCTTCTGGCTTCTCGATCACAGGAGTTTTCAGCACATTATCCAGCTGATGGCGACGGTTTTGGGTATCCTGCTCATCCTTACCCCGAAAAACTGCCCGTTCCATCAAACTACTCTTAATCAAATTTGGATAAATGCCGCAAACGTGAATACCTTTAGGCTTTAATTCCGCATGTAGCGCTTGGGTCAACCCAGTCACACCAAACTTACTAGTACAATAGGGTACCAAGTAAGGAGTAGGCACCTTCCCAGCGATAGAGCTGATATTAACAATAGTCCCTGTTTTGCGTTGGAGAAAATGAGGCAGAAGGGCATTAATAGTATGGATATACCCCCATAAATTGAGGTCAATAACCTGATGCCAATCGCTTAGAGAAAACTCCTCCACAGGTCCAGAGGCAAAAACCCCTGCATTATTGACCAGCACATCGATATAACCATAATGGTCCAACGCCTTTTCTACTAGTGATGTCACCTGCGATGGATCGGTGACATCACAAGGAACAGTCAGTGGTGTCTCACGACCAAGGCTTTGTACCTCCTGCGCTACACCTAACAAACCCTCATTATGACGAGCAGCAAGTGTGAGGTCATATCCTTTGCGAGCAAATAAAAGAGCCGTTGCTTTGCCAATGCCTTGGGATGCACCAGTAATCAGTACTGTAGGAGCCATATTTTTAGTGAAAAAAGTTTAATGACTGCTATAAGTTTGAGCAACGGAATTTCAGAAACCTTCTGACTAGCGTTAGATTTTTTATCTAATTTTTTCTGGTATACTTAGTCACCACCCATCTCTAAAAAGCCTCCATGAGTAGTATTTTGTGATACAAATCTTTACTGCCAACTCATACAATCTCATCCTTGTGACTTTCTCACACTTTGCCACTAAAGGAAGATGGTACTAATTTTGTGGATAAGTACTATGATGCTGTTATCTTCTTTAAGAAACTTAACAATGGCAAAATCTACGGGATATTACCCTACCGATGTTCAAGAAACCCGGTGTCAGGAGTGCGAAACCGGGTTTCTCAAGAATCACATAACCCCGCAAAGTTGGTTTGGCGAACCACTAGGGCTAAACAAAGTAACCTACATGCAGTTAAGCGCAATACCCGTGAATGAATGGAATCAGAGGACAGCAGTCCTGGTATTTCATTGTCATTATCGCCCTCAAGATAGCCCATTACGGGCACCCCTCTCCCAAATTGGGAGAGGGGCTTTCTGTGAGGGCTTTCATTCACGGGTATTGCAGTTAAGCGTACAATTCTTTTGAAATCTTAACACTTCTACATAATTCGTGTTAATGTTACTGAAGGTACATTGCTCACCACTGACGGACTGTTGATGTCCAGTGGTTGAGTGGCATCTTTGTCACCATATTTTTGTGAATTTTCCCAATAGACCGAGTAAAACCGTGACTCAATCAGAACAACTGCCCAATCATTCCATAAAACTTAAAAGTGCATCTGCTGTTGCAGGAATTTTAATCGTTATTGCCATTATGGGGATATGGGCAACCAGCTTAGTGGTATTACTCTGTGTAGATATTTCCAAATTTAATTTCTTAACCTTATCGCTTGCCATAATTTGGCAAACATTTCTTTATACAGGATTATTCATTACTGCCCATGATGCCATGCATGGGGTAGTATTTCCCAAAAACAGCAAAATTAATCATTTGATAGGTTCACTATGCTTGACACTTTATGGGTGCTTATCTTATAAAAAATTATTAAAAAAGCACCATGTTCATCATCAGCGTCCCGCCAGTGAAATAGACCCAGATTTTCATAACGGTAAACACAAAAATTTCTTGGCATGGTATCTTCATTTCATGAAGAATTACTGGAGTTGGCTGCAAATTATTTCTTTAATGATTATTTATAACCTTGCCCAATATATACTCCACCTACCTAAAGGTAATCTAAATGACTTTTGGGCTATTCCCGCAATTTTAAGTTCGTTGCAGCTATTCTATTTTGGTACTTTCCTACCCCATCGAGAGCCTGAGGGCGGTTATAGTACACCTCATCGTGCCCAAACTATCTCACTTCCTATTTTCTGGTCATTTATCACTTGCTATCATTTTGGCTACCATGAGGAACATCATGAATATCCTCATCTTTGTTGGTGGCAGTTACCAACAATTTATAAACTAAATAAGTCGGCGTGAATCAACACAACTATAGCAATCCTATTTGAGTTGTGAAAAATATCAGTGGTGGCTGTTGACTGTTAACAGTCAACAGTCAACAGTCAACAGTCAACAGTCAACATCTTTGGGTCTTCTGTGGCTTCTGGTAACGGTGGACGCACACACAAATACATCAAGGGACCGAGGAGGGGGATCAATGTTATCAGCCAGAACAACTGAGGATTTTTCATCCCCCGCCGCGCCATATCATCTCCTAACAGCGCAGGAAACAATAGGGAAAGTAGACAAAAATCTAAGGTCATGACATGGATAAAGCGGCTAGTTTGCCACTGTTGCACAAAATTTCCCCAATCCCCACCATTAATGCCGTAAGCTACTATCAGAACCGAGGCGATAGTTATAACTACACCAGTGAAGCGAAAATCAATTATTTTGAGGAAGGAGTTCTTTTTGCCGGGGAACTCTTGACTTGGTTCTCTTAGAACTAAGTAAGGCAAAACAGCAAACGCCCCGAAGGCAAAAGAAGCTAAGGCGAAGGGCCAAGCACGGATTTTTTGATCTCTACCATCTATAAACATCACACAGCTATAAATAGCAGGCCAAATGCCCATGATGTTGAATAGTGATACGACGAAGGGGTTAATTCCTTGCCATTGACCAACTGAAAGATTTTTGATCAACTCGAATGTATCAGGTTGATCGGGAGGGGCGAAGAAAAAGGCGTAGGCAATAAAACCTAGCCACAGTACCCCAAACGCAGTTTTTCTTACCATGATTATAGTATATGTGGGGAATGGGGAGTGGGGAATGGGGAATGGGGAGTGGGGATTGGGGAATGGGGAGTGGGGAGTGGGGAGTGGGGAGTGGGGATTGGGGAATGGGGAGTGGGGAGTGGGGATTGGGGATTGGGGAATGGGGAGTGGGGAATGGGGAATGGGGAATGGGGAATGGGGAATAGGATTATACTAATTCCTAAAATCTGGCAACAGATTCAGACCCGAAAACAAGTAATGAAACCTGAATTTATTAATTACGAATTACGAATTACGAATTACGAATTGGTATTACATCCCAATCCCCAGTCCCTAGTCCCCATGCCCCTAATCCCCAGGGAGTGGGGGTCCCGAGTTCCCCAATCAAGGGTCCCCTTTACGGATTGAAACAACTTAAAGCTTCTGATAAGTAATCAGCAGCAGCAGTTACTACGGCGATCGCACCTTCATAATCTAGGCGCGTTGGTCCTAAAACTCCCACACTACCGACTGATACCGCACCTCGGCGATAGGTGGAAGAAATCAACGAACAGGTGCGGATAGGTTCCAAAGGGTTTTCTGCGCCAATGCGAACCGTTACTCGTGGCTTACCTACCTCATCCGCCTCTGGTTCCTCAAAGATTAATCGCCACAATTGCTCTTGTTCTTCCTCCAGCACTTGGATAATTGTTTGCACTTGCTGTACCTGAGAGAATTCTGGCTGGCGCAAAACTTCTCCTACACCGCGAATCATAATTTGTGTAGCAGTTGGTGTGAGAGTGCGACGGCTTAATTCCACAAGTGATTTTTTCAAGAATTCCCCATAGTATTGGAAATCTCGGTCTAACTGACTCCAGTCAAGGGCATTTAACTCTACCAGACTTCGCCCCCGCAAATGGCTATTCAAAAAATTAGAAACAATCTGCAACTCCCGGTCTATAACCTCTGCATCCCGTTGTGTTTCTTCCCCTTGTCTTGGCAAATCCATCAACGCCGAATGGGTTTCATAACTATCGGTGACCACAATGAGCATTAACCGTCCTGCTTCAATTTGCACCAGTTGCAAATGTCGCAACAATGCTGTAATTGTTTGCGGCATGGTAATCAAGCTAATGCAGCCACTCAAGGTTGCTAAAATCTGTGCTGCTCCTTGCAGTAAAGCTTCTAAACTCCTATCTTCCCACTTGAGACCGTTTTGGAGTGCCACTTCTACCTCTCGTCCTAAAGTTTCCGATGGTGTAATCAGCTGATCTACATAAATACGATAACCAGAGTCCGAAGGTATACGTCCCGCAGATGTGTGGGGTTGGTATAATAAGCCAGCTTTTTCTAAAACGCCCATAGCATGGCGAATTGTCGCTGAACTCACACCCAAGTTATACTCTTCGATGAGAGCTTTGGAACCAACAGGCTCTGCTGTAGCAATATACTGACGTACTGTTGCCCAAAGTATATGCTGTTGTCGATGAGTTAGCTGAACTTGCATAAGTTAGTTTTACTGAAGGCAAATTTTCGTCAAACTTTGAAAAATTTTTGAAAATGATTTGAAAAATGGTTAATAATAGATACACTTGGACCGCTGAGTATGTTATTTGCTAGCAAAAATTAAAAGTATATTGTTAGATGGACTTCTGAGCCAATTTATCTACTGTAGTTTAAGCGTGAGTAAGAAATCTGTTAGTTTAAAGCATATCTATTACCACTTATCTACGTAATATCTCACACGCTTCCTAAAATCGCTGTATTGAGCGTTACTAATTTTCCTGACATCTGACGATACACACCAGCAGACAAGGAAGTTCAATAATTTCCTATATAACTAAGAATAGCAAAAATCAAAGACCGTTGGGGAGGGGAGGAGTGGGGGAGGGGAGGAGTGGGGGAGTGGGGGAGTGGGGGAGTGGGGGAAGGGAGGAGTGGAGGAGTGGGGGAGTGGAGGAGTGGGGGAGTGGGGGAGGGGAGGAGAAAGAGTTATTGAGTTATTGAGTTATTGAGTTATTGAGTTATTGAGCAATAATTCTTTCTCCCCTTGCTCCCCCCTCCCCCCCTCCTCCCCTCCCCCTCCCCCCCTCCTCCCCTCCCCCCCTCCTCCCCTCCCCCCCTCCTCCTAATACTGCGGAATCGATGGGTCAACTAGCCTAGAATAGGCATCAATGCCACCCGCAATGTTTTTCACGTTTGTAAATCCTTGAGAGATTAACCAATGACACATTTGGGCAGAGCGCATACCATGGTGACAAAGTACAAGGGTTTCAGCATCGGGATCAAAGCGGGTTGGAATTTGCTCTGCCCAATCGGAAAATTCACTCAACGGTAGGTTGACAAAATCTTTGATGTCAGCTATAGCGAGTTCTTGTGGTTCACGCACATCCACTAGCTGAATACTAGGATCATGTGAAGATAGCCGTTGTGCGAGTTCCTCTACGCTAATTTGGGTGATAGGTTGACCTGACATGAGGGTAATGAGTAATTGTTTCAACTTCCACATAGTACTGTGGACCCAGTTGCGGCTCAATCGTATCTGCGTTAGCGAAGCTCCTCCTTCGGAGGCTCGCTACTATGAGTCGGCTATGAAACGAGGACCAAAAGACAGGCTATTCCAGATATGGATCCATGCCTGGAAATATCGAGGGCATTGGTCAAACTCCCATCACACAAGGTTTTTCTTCAGTATACTGAATAAAAACGCTCGTGGGGAGTAGCTCGCTGCTCAAAAGTCAAAATCCAAAATTCAAAATTCAACACACTTTTGACTTTTGACTTTTGACTTTTGACGAACCCAAAGGGGGGGGTGGGGAGTTCACAATACAAACCCCAAAACTATATTTAAAGCGGTGCGAATTGGTTCCCAATATTCTTCCTCCAATACACCCACCAAACCTAAAATTCGACGATGATCTATAGCACGAATTTGCCCAACATCAATAAAACGGTCTTGATCTAATCCATTAGCGGGTGTTGCTTTAATATTTACAATATATGGTGCTTCTTTACTTCCAGGTCGAAACGGCATCACAATTGTTAGCAGTGCATATTGGTTCATGATGTCATTTTGCACAATTAAGCAAGGACGAGTTTTTTGCGCCTCAGCGCCTACTGTTGGATCAAGCTTTATCCAACGGATTTCTCCCCGCCGATAAGTTAAACTACTCCTCGGCATTCACGCCATCCCCAACAACACTATCCCAAACTGCAATTTCAGCCTGATACTCTGGATCTTGGGCATCTTCCTTAAGGGCGGCAATCATTTGTACATCCAAAACACATCGGCGATGTTCTGCTAGTAAAGCATTGATATAGGCACTACGGTTCCCCTTTGCCTGTTGATCTATAAATTGCAGGATTTCGTCTTCCAACGTAATGGTAACTTTTTGCATTAATTTTACTTTTCAGTATGACTATAATATCATACCAAAAAGTAAGAGAAATCTTGTGTGGATTGATATCTGCTAATTTTGAGTAAACACGTCAGTGGACAGGTTATAATCTATACGTTTTGTATATAGCAATCCTATTTGAGATCCGAACACCTGAAGGGGCGTATTGCAAGTAGCCCCTACCAAACCGGGTTTCTCTGCGTTTACGAATCCTCCACGGATTGCTATAGTGTGCTTCTATTGTGAATTCGATTTGCTTTGTGGTGTTTTACGCAGTTGGCAGGAATTTTTACAAAAGTTTACTGTAATTGGGGAAAGGAGACTGCTAGAGTAAGAACTATAGAGGGTGCCAGTATAACTTGTGACTAAAAAGTGGAAAACCTCGCAAATTTTAGGATACTTCGGTGAAACGCGATTCTATATTTTATAAGCTGTTTCAACAATCCCCCTCACTGCTATTTGAACTCTTGACAAATCCACCAAAAAATGCAGATTCTTACCGCTTTGATTCAGTAGCTGTCAAAGAACCTAAATTTGAGATTGACGGGGTATTTCTCCCACCGGAAAATGAAGGTGCAGGAGTCGTCTAT
>JADQBA010000068.1 GCA_016903675.1 Stigonema ocellatum SAG 48.90 = DSM 106950
ATGTACCACTCAGGGCCTTAAGAGCAAATCAGCCTGCTGAGTACGTCTGTGCCATTAGTCAACTCTTTGAAAACCCGCAATTGCAACTTGATTTGTCTCATAACGGCAGACAACTGGTGGAAACAGAATTCACTTGGGAAAGTGCTCTTAAGCGTTACGAGGAAGTTTGTTTGAAGAATAGGAAGTAGGGAGTGGGGAGTAGGGAGTGGAGGAGTGGGGGAGTGGGGGAGTGGGGGAGTGGGGGAGAGAAAGAATCACCCCAGCCCCCCAGCACAAGATCTCCCCACTCCCCATGGACCATTCCCCACTCCCCATGGACTATTCCCCACTCCCTATTCCCCACTCCCCATGGACTATTCCCGTTAATGAGAAATGAAGTTAGATGAATTGAGTTGGTTGGCATGAACCCCTTGCAATAGCAAGGATTCTCCGGAACCCAAGGTTAATAAAGCCCCCTTGTCGGTATCCACCAGTTGATGCCCAGAAACGATCCCATTAAACCAAGTTGAGGCATCTGTTATGCCAAAACCCTGAAGTTCAATCTTATCTTTGCCGGCATCAAAATTTGTAATATCAGACTCCCCTGGTAGTAAGTCATCTTTTTTGACTACAAAGGTGGCATGGTTGGATTCACCTACCAAGACTTTGTTACTATCTATGCCAGTCAAGAGGTCTTGATTATTCTGATTGCTGATTAAAGTATTTCCCAATAATTGCAGGTAACTGTCATTAATCTCCACTATAGTTATGTTTGTGGAGGAATTAAATGTCCGCTGATAAGTCCCAGTTACCTGGCTAGTAAGGGATTCCGTGTCGTAGCTGCCATCAACATTGCCTTGGGTATTCTTGTAATTAATTTTAATGTGGGAATGAGCGCTAATTTTCAGCTTCCTCAATTCTTGAGGGGATTGGAGATCTCCTGAGAAGTCGAAATAATCTAAGAGCTTGGGTTGATTGATATTCGAGGTGTCTAAAACCAGGAAAGCGGTTTCTGACTTAGCTTCGTTATGTCCAGTTTCAGAATTTTCACTTCCTTTAAGTGTTAATGCTAAATTTGTTGAAAAATTGAAAGAGAAGGTTTCATGAGCCGCGAGGGAAAAACTAGCCGCCACTTTAGTCTCACTGCTGCTTTTGACCTGAGAATTATTCCCCAAACTACTTCCAGTAATGTCAGTCAAGAGGGTAGACAAGGCTGCGTCGTTGTTAAAAGTAGCTTTAGCGTTAGCGATCGCAATACCCACACCACCTTTGACCAACGTATCGACTTGCGATTGAGTCAAAAATCCTGAAGCACTCTTACTATAGTTGGAGAATAAGGTTTCAGCAGAGGCCTCAGCGCTGACTTGGCTTGCTTGCAAATTTGAACTTTGTGATGAAATCCTTGAGCCCATAAAAACCCTCCTATTTATTTTTAAATTAACACCTAATAATTTATTACAATAGGGATCAGAGATATTCCGGAAAAATGGCGACAACAAATAAAGTAAATGGTAACCGTTCACGGGGGGGTCAAAAAATGTCCGATATGAAATCACACGGAATCAATACGACAACCAGTCTAGATTTTATTTTTTCTGGCTAATTTTGATTAGTCTAAATTGCTACATTTGTCCCGACATTGTCGAAAAGACATTTTCGGTACTATTAGTGCATACCATAAATCACCCCAACCCCAAGCTTTGCAAGGGCTTTAGAATTTATGCGAATGTTTTACCACCCGTGAACTGTTTCCGTAATTATACGGTTATCCTAGAAATAAAAAGCTAAAAATTTAACTTTTAACTCATGCTCAAAAGCTCGGATTTTGTAAGTAGGGGCGTATTACAATACGCCCCTACTACTTTTTAGACTCTACTCACACACTTAAGCCACAAGTGTATTGATCACAACTTGGTTTTGGCATTAGGGAATTTACTGATTTATGAAGAGAGTGGTGAGTGAGGAGTAGTAAATTCCCCTAATTAGTAGTTCCTAGCCTCTAATTTCGCTCTCAAGCTTCTAGGCAACATCTCAGAAACGCGAGTATAAAAGAAAATACTCTAAGCAAATTATTTATTTAGATGTAGTAAGAAGCACTATGGCAAACCGCTCGTCAAACCCAACGCCAAAGTCATATAGACAACATCAACTCGATTCAAGCACAAACAAGCGCCTCAAGAGAACACGCAAGACAAAGGGAATGCCTTTGAGTGTCCCACAAAGGAGTGAGACAAAATTGACCTCTGGTCAACACAGAAGTAGGCTGGCGTCAAGGTTTGCGATCGCGGTTTTGTTAAGTATCGCTGGTTTAGTTGCCATGTTTGCCTGGATCAGCATCCTATTTATGTTTAATCCAGAGCAAGTAGGCTTGCTAAATCAATTTTTATCAGAATGGGCGAAAATCCATTTTGGTGAGCAGCATTAATTTTAGCAGCTCAGCAAGGGCAAAAACGTGCAAATTCATTAGTTGAAGGGTCAATCCACAACGACAAAAGACACAAAAGCTCACATTCAAAGCCTGTTATGGCAACTGAATAGCGAAGTGGTGCAATAAGCTATTTATCTGTGCTGCTGTGCTAACCTATAAATAGAACAACCTGCACACACACAGAGTACATCCAAGACTTGAAATTGTATAGGGCTTATTCGTCCTTGCTAGTAGCAGACAGCCGTTGTCGCTTAAGGTTCTGCAACTTCTGCAACAGATATTCAACCTCCGCTTGCAGGTTCAGGAACTCGACTTGCTGAGCGACTTGATAACAAGATTTAGTTAACTGGCAGGTCCAGGTACTTTGGGAATCGTGATTAGAAAGAGTAGATGTAGACATTGCTTACTTATGGTTCAGAACTTAACTCACACCATTAGAGATGATATTATAATAATCTTATTTTAAGATTAATAAAAATATTGTATATTTTTCATAGGTGGCTGTAATCGGTACAATTTTTGTAGTTTATGACTGCAAGCGTGAAGGTTTTGTTCCAAAAAAAACATCAGTACCATAGTACACAAAAAATCAGAGCTTTAAAATACCGTGACTTTGAGCCTGTCTATAGCTAAATCTCATCGCCAACCTTGGCCCGGACTCATAGAAGCCTATGGCGAATACTTGCCTGTTAACGAAAGAACACCAGTGGTTACTCTACTAGAGGGTAACACACCCCTGATACCAGTACCCGCGATCGCACAGCAAATTGGTAGAGAAGTGCGTGTTCTGGTGAAATACGACGGTCTGAACCCCACTGGTAGCTTCAAAGACCGGGGAATGACAATGGCAATTTCCAAGGCAAAGGAAGCAGGGGCAAAGGCAGTCATTTGTGCCAGCACAGGCAATACCTCAGCAGCAGCAGCAGCTTATGCTAAGCGTGCAGGAATGCGTGCTTTTGTCCTCATCCCCGATGGCTATGTAGCCCTGGGCAAGTTAGCGCAGGCGTTGTTGTATGGAGCAGAGGTACTGGCAATTAAAGGGAATTTTGACCAAGCACTGGAAATTGTGCGAGAGATGGCTCTCAGCTATCCGGTAACTTTGGTCAATTCCGTCAATCCCTACCGACTGGAAGGACAGAAAACAGCTGCGTTTGAAGTTGTTGATGTCCTAGGGAACGCACCAGACTGGTTATGTATTCCAGTAGGCAACGCTGGAAATATCACAGCATATTGGATGGGATTTTGTCAATATCATCAAGCCGGAAAGTGCGATCGCTTACCCAAGATGATGGGATTCCAAGCAGCAGGTGCAGCTCCGTTAGTGACAGGTCAGCCAGTAGCGCATCCAGAAACTTTAGCCACAGCAATTCGCATTGGCAATCCAGCAAGCTGGGAAAAAGCCGTAGCTGTCCAATCAGCAAGTCAGGGAAGTTTCCACGCTGTCACCGATGAGCAAATTCTCGATGCTTATCGACTCCTAGCATCAGAAGAAGGCATTTTTTGTGAACCAGCCAGCGCAGCTTCCGTAGCAGGAATGTTACAGGTTAAAGACCAAATTCCCACAGGATCAACTGTGGTTTGTGTCCTCACCGGTAATGGTCTCAAGGATCCAGATACCGCCATTAAACACAATCACAGTCAATTTAAACAAGGTATCGAGCCAGAACTCCTTGCAGTCGCCGAAATAATGGGATTTTAAAAATGGGGAGTAGGGAGTGGGGAGTGGGGAGTGGGGGAGTAGGGGAAGAAGGGGAAGAATAATTGTTTACTCCCCGATCTCCCCTATCTCCCCACTTCCCCACTCCCTACTCCCCACTCCTAACTCCTCTTTCTTGGGTTAGTCTATCAATAGCGTCACCCAAGGCGGTGGTGAGGCTTTTCCGAGTTTGAGCGTGGTTGTCTTGCTCGGTTTTTAGGAGCGATCGCGCACGATCGCGTTCTTTCAAGACGACAATGAGTTTAGCTTTCAATGCCTCTACAGATTGAAGAGGTTCGATTTCTTGGTGAATAGCCGTTGCTGCTGTGGTGTCATTGAGTGGTGCTGACTCAATCAAGCGGAGTTTTTGAATTTCAGCCTTCAAAGAGGCGATCGCCTGTTGAGACATCTGAGCATCTGTACGGCGTCCTTCTGCTTCCGCATTGTAGAGTTTCTGCCATTTTTCAGCACTTTTCAACCAAGCCTCCCGTTCGGCTTGTAGTTCAGCCACCTGCTGTTTGAGCGTCTTAATTTCCGCTAACCACTGTTGTGTTAATTCTTGAGTCATATAGATGAGGAAACAGTTGACAAGTTAGAACCTAGGAGTAGAATATTTAGCGATTCAATAAATAAAAACGCGATCGCGCCAATGTCTCAGCCTCCTCTTCAGTTTCCTACCATTGAACCAGACGCCAAAGCACCTACGTTGAGGCGGCTACGTGAACTTAGCCGACTGTTGGATAAAGTTATTACCATTCCCGGAATAAAACTTAGTATTGGTTTAGATCCAATTGTGGGACTTTTACCTGTTGGTGGTGATTTTTTGGGTGTGCTGCTTTCTACATACATTGTCTTAGAAGCAGCGCGGTTAGGTACCCCAGCAGCGACTTTAGCCAGAATGGTTTTTCATGTCATTGTAGATGGCTTAGTGGGATCAATACCAATATTCGGAGATGCATTTGATTTTGCTTGGACAGCTAATGAGTATAATATCAGGCTACTAGAAGATCACCTAAAGTTTCCCAGCCGCAGGAAGAGGGCAGATAGGTGGTTTATCTTGACGGTTTTGGGTGTATTGTTGCTTTTTGCCATTGGATTGGTGGTAATTAGTGTAATAGTAATGAGACTGCTAGTGGCAGCCTTTACTGGCAGTTAAATATAGCCTTCCATTTGAGAGCAGGACTTGGGGGACGACTTGGGGGACTTGGGGGACGACTTGGGGGAGGTGTTTGTAATTCATTTAGGATTGCTATAGTTACTATGAAAGATTGGTGGCAAGCTACTTTCCCTCAAGGAAGACAAAGTTTAATTATTACCGATGCTAATGGCTATCCTGTACAAATTGCTTATGGTGAGAAAGGTACAGGTAAACCCCTGTTTTTATTCCATGGTATTGGTAGCTGGAGCTACAATTGGCGTAACAGTATCAAGTTGCTATCTCAATATTTTCGAGTTATTTGTTTTGATGCCAAAGGGTATGGTTTTTCGGAAAAACCGTTGTCGCGTCGAGAACAAAGCGGTCATCAATTAATTGAATCAGAGCGGATTATTCGAGCATTATGTGATGAACCCGCAGTACTCGTGGCAGAATCTTTGGGAGCATTAACTGCCCTTGCCCTTGCACAAGAACATCCCCAGATGATAGCGCGGTTAGTGGTCGTCAATGTACCTATTTTTCCACAACGCCTGCCCCATTGGGGAATGTGGTTGCTTTCCCAAATGCCACTGGAAATTATACAAACAATAGACTCTTTGCGTCTAGCACACCTGTTTGCACCACTGGTAAGAGAAATTATGGCAGTAGAAAGGCGTCGGGTGCTGTTTGATCCATCAATGCTCACACAGGAAGATGTTTACTGGATAACTTACCCATTTATTGAGTTTCCAGGAACTCTCACAAAAGTTGCCGAAGAGTTACAGATAGCAACGCGGGAAATCGAGCATTTACAAGTCAATAAACCGAATTTAATTAGTAAAATTCAAAATAATCTTTATGCTATCAAATGTCCCACACTGATTTTATGGGGCGAACAAGATAGTTGGTTTCCTGCTAAGGATGGTGAAAAACTGTATCAACTCCTCCCCAATGCAAAGTTAAAGATTCTGCCCAACTGCTCCCATGATGCTTCATCTGATGCTTGTGAGGTGATTAATACAGCGATTCTTGAGTTTCTGAAGGATACAAATTTCTTTTAGTAACTCGGCCATCACTTCATGGCATCCCAGATCACCTTTGTGTCCGTGAATTGCGCCGATAAAAAAAGGAGGGAGAGGAATGCCTCTCCCTGTTTCAGTATTGCGGACAAGTGACTAGGAAAATATTGCAAAATATAGCGGTTCTCACTCAGAGTGCATACAAAACGCCCTCACCCCCAACCCCTCTCCCAAATTGGGAGAGGGGGGTGAGGGCCGATCTCTGAGATGTTTGGGGTTGAACCGAATTCCATTAGGCATGCCCCATTCCCTATGCCCGCGAAATCCCACTCCTTTTAGGGGTGGGATGAGCTTAAGAATTATTTTGACACCGGGCATGAAAATAAATTAATCATACCCGATGTGAAGGTGCCGCACATTTACAAAATCAGCAAAAAGCTCATAAAATCAGCTTTTCAGCTTTTAACTCTGCAAAGAAAGCGATTATCCTGATAACAACGCCCTTGAAGTCGTTTGTATCTATAATTTAGCTGAGTTCTTGAAAGCATGGTTGCCAAAATGGCAAGTTTTTAAATTCTTTTAAACCAACTTCAAAAACTAACAAAAAGCCACAAAAAAGAAAGAGTGGGAGCAAGCATACCAGTCGCTTTACTGCTCCCACTCTCTCATTTGCCGCTGAAGAGATTCGGAATATGTACAGACGTTGCCCGTTATTTAGGGGGCTAACGTGTAGATCAAGGACAACGTCTGTCATTACTTCATATTCCTAACACGGCAAATGCCAAATCAGATTATTCATATATCATCAGCTTTTCATTTTTTTTATCAGCCAATTTGAAATTACTCTGATAACAACACCCTTGAGGTCGCTTATATCTATAATTTAGCTGAGTTCTTGAGAGCATGGTTGCCAAAATGGCAAGTTTCTTTTAAACCAACTGTAAAAAGTAGCAAAAAGCCACAAAAAAAAGAGTGGGAGCAAGCATACCAGTCGCTTTACTGCTCCCACTCTCACATTTGCCGCTGAAGAGATTCAGAATATGTACAGACGTTGCCCGTTATTTAGGGGGCTAACGTGTAGATCAAGGACAACGTCTCTAATCACTTCATATTCCTGACGCGGCAAATGCAAATCGTATTATTTATATCTATTTATTCAGACAAATAGTTTGTATCTAATTTGTAGATATAGTTTACTATTTGCCTGAAAATGATTGGTCGGAAAGTGTATCACAAAAGTGATTTAGTATTATGATACACCCTGATAACAACACCCTTTAAGTCGTTTACTTTCTATAAGATAGCTGAGTAATTTAAAGCGTGGTTGCCATTTTGGCAAGTTTTTAAATTGTTTTAAAAAGCAGACACTATACAGCGAAATTCAAAAATAATGACTCATTTTTAACGGAGAATCGTGTCAAATGAAGTCCAGATAAACACTTGTCCGAAGGAACTTTGCCGGGTAATTTCTTAGTTCGTAGTAGCGCTTTAGCGCCTGTTAAATCGAGGTTTTTTGCGCTACCCTTGCACCGAAGCCCTCCGGGTACTTTCGGTCGCAATTGACGATGCGACCCCCTCACCGCTTTCTCTTCAACGCATAAAATCGCGGTTTAACCGGCGCTAAAGCGCTACTACAAACAAGCGCAAAGTTTGTTTGGCAAACCAGTAGACTCGTGAAATCTCCACAAATATAGCGGTTCTCACTCCTCGTACATACAGAACGCCCTCAAGATAGCCAATTCGGGCACCCCTCTCCCAATTTGGGAGAGGGGTTGGGGTGAGGGCCGATCTCACTCCTCGTGTATGGGATTCAACACCAGAACCGCTATAATCCTGTATTATAGCGGTTTGCGAGTCAGTAGTTCTGTGGTAGGGGCGCAAGGCCGCCGCGCCCCTACAATTAGGTGTGCCTCACCCGCTTGAAATCCGCTATAAATTACAGCAGTTTTCACCTAAATGAAGCAACCCGTTTGTAGGGGCTACTTGCAAGTAGCCCCTACGAAACCGGGTTTTGGTCGGCTGGTGTATATCACCTGATTAATTCTTTCGTAAAATTGCCGACAAAGAAGTTTGTTTACGAATATCTAGCATGCTTGCTAGATTTTCTTGATTTTTACCCCCAGTGAGGCTTTGTTCTGGTGGTAGTACCGTCACCACAGGTTTTTTTTCAACCGAGGTTGCTATAACCGAAGCCTGTGGCTGCGGTGGAACTGATGGCAATTTTTGATGACGCCGTCGATGCAAACGTGATTGGCGGTTTATCTGTTTCTGAACTTTTTGAGGTGGCGCTGGTCGCTTGAGGAATCGGAAAATGATCAAGCATCCACTAGCACAACTGAGGGCGATCGCACCCACCATCCATAAAGGTATGGGGTTGGCAGTTTCAGACGGTGTGTTTGTTGGTGGTACAACTTCGGCTTGTAGTGCTTCTTCTTCTTCTGGTTTTGTCTGTTCTACAATCCCAACATAACCCAGACTGTAAACTGAAAGGGCCGCACCACCTAGAAAAACCGCTAACAACCCAATCAAAAATAGCCAAGAGTGATGACCAAGCAGATATGTCAGAACATTACTACTACCTGTTTGTTGCGATTTACTGTTTTCCGGTTTCGATGTAGGCGCTTTTGCTTGGGATGGCTGCTCCTGTACACTCTGACCATTTTCCATAATTATTTTCAGATTTGTACCCCTCAAGCAGTCAATTCTACTCTAGGACCCACCATCGCGTATCCGTAATAAAAATTTTTCCCAAGTAGCATTTACAACAAAAATCCGGCTTTCAAATTTAGGGGTGTGGGGGGTACACCCCTACACCCCCACACCCCTATTTGTCAGCGCTAATTGAATCAACTGATCGACCAGTTCTGCAAAGGAGATACCACTATGATCCCAGAGTAGGGGATACATACTCGTAGCAGTGAACCCAGGTATAGTGTTGATTTCGTTAATCAATACTTCTCCTGTAGCTTCTACATAGAAAAAGTCCACCCTTGCTAACCCAGCAGCATCAACCGCTGCAAAGGCTTGCAAAGCCATTTCCTGAATTTTACCTGTTACATTATCTGGTATCGGTGCTGGAATCAGTAAATCTGCTTTCCCCTCAGTATATTTAGTTTCATAATCGTAGAAATCACTTTCATAAGTAATTTCACCTACCACAGAAGCTTTAGGATTTTCATTTCCTAAAACAGCACACTCCAATTCTCGCGCTGTGACGCCAGCTTCAACAATTATCCTGCGGTCATAACTGGCGGCATTATCTAAAGCAGCTTCTAATTCATGGCGCGATCGCACTTTGGCAATCCCCACCGATGAACCTAAATTAGCAGGCTTGACGAAACAAGGATAATCCAAGTTTGCCTCAATTTCATCACACAGTTTAGGAAACACACAAGGATTCGACCAAATTTGGGAGCGGTTTAGTGCTATGTATTTTACTTGCGGTAGTCCAGCTTGGGCAAAGGCCATTTTCATGGCAACCTTATCCATACCCATTGCCGAACCCAAAACTCCAGAACCAACAAAAGGGACTTGCATCAAGGTGAGTAAACCTTGAATTGTACCGTCTTCACCATTTGGTCCGTGGAGTATTGGAAACCAAACATCCACCTCAGCAACTTGACCTTGAGATTGCCAAGGGCTTTGGATTTGACTCTCCTCAGGTGTTGGCTGTTGGGATTCCACAAGGGGAATACCAGACCCCAAAACCTTTTGAGGGACTTCTCCTGCTAACCAACGTCCATCTTTTTGGATGTAGAAAGGCAGTATTTCGTATTTACTGGCATTTTGCTCTGAACTCAACGCTTTCGCGATCGCAATAGCAGAACTTATAGAAACTTCATGTTCTCCCGAACGACCACCAAACAGCAACCCGACCCTTAGCTTCGTCATCCTCAACACCTCTCTCACTCCTCAATGGGCAATAGCCTATCACAACTTGCCAATAACTAACCCTTACTGTGTCAGAACGAGCCGATATTAAATTTTATTTCTCAGTCTTTACAATCTTCACTTAAATTTTAGTAACTCTACCCTTGACAAAATTCATTTTATAACATAACTTAACTCCTGCGTTCTTCTTAGCGCCTTTGCGTCTTTGCGTGAGACAAAAAAAAGACCAACTTCATTTACCCGAAAATAGCTTTATGTGCGTCCCATATAACAAGGACAGGGATCTGAGTTTTGGATTCATGAATTAACCTCACGCAAAGACGCAAAGACGCAAAGACGCGTTGTTTACTTTTTCATTCCGCACAGTGCTACTGGTTCACCGGTCAAACTAAAAGGACGAACTTCGGTAATTCTTACCTTAACCGACTTGCCTTTAAGTTCCTTGATGTCACCTGCAAAGAACGTGAGGCGATTCCCGCGTATGCGTCCCATCACCTGGGTTTTGTCTTTGGGGTTTTGGTCTTCTACCAGCACTTCTTCTATGCGTCCCATGTAACGCTGCGATCGCTCTGCTGCTTTGATGTTCACTAGGTGATTTAATCTTTGTAGGCGATCGCTCTTAGTTTCTTCACTCAATTGTGAGTCCCACACTGCTGCGGGTGTTCCCGGACGTGGCGAATATGCTGCTGTATTTAACAGGTCAAAGCCAATATCTCCCGCCAATTTGAGCGTATTTTCAAACTGTGCTTCTGTCTCTGTTGGGAAACCCACTATGGCATCGGCGCTGATGGAAGCATCTGGCATATATTGCCGAATTGTATCGATGATCCGGCGATATTTCTCGTGAGTGTAACCCCGCGCCATGAGTTTCAGCACCTCGTTATCCCCGGATTGGAAGGGTATGTGGAAGTGTTCGCATACCTTAGGCAACTCAGCACAAGCTTTGATCAGCCGTTCTGTGAAATAACGCGGATGACTCGTCGCAAACCGAATCCGCTCGATTCCTGGTACGTCGTGAACATAATAAAGTAAATCTGTCAAGGTGTGGAGATTACGACCTTCTGGGGTAACTCCTGGCAAATCACGACCGTAGGCATCAATATTTTGACCCAGTAGCGTGACTTCTTTGTAACCCTGCTGACTCAATTCTATTATGTCTGCCCGTATTGCTTCCGGTGTACGAGATTGCTCAACACCACGGACATTGGGAACCACACAGTAGGTGCAGCGTTCATTACAGCCGTAAATCACATTTACCCAAGCAGTAACGGTGCTATCCCGTCGGGGTTTGGTGATATCTTCCATAATGTGAACTTGCTCAGTTGCTACAACTTGGTTGCCATCAAACACTTGTTGTAGTAAATCTTGCAAGCGATTGGCGTGTTGTGGACCCATCACCAAGTCTAATTCTGGCACACGCCGCAACAGTGCTTCTCCTTCCTGCTGGGCAACACAACCAGCCACAATCAAGGTTAGGTCGGGGTTTTCGTGCTTACGCTTAGCTTGTCTACCTAGATATGAATATACTTTTTGCTCAGCGTTATCCCGGATAGTGCAGGTGTTGTAGAGAATTACATTAGCATGATTTGGATCTTCTGACCACTCAAAGCCCATGTCTTCTAAGACGCCAGCCATGCGCTCTGAGTCGGCTTTGTTCATCTGGCAACCGAAGGTGGTAATGTGATAGCGGCGTTTGGAAGTGGTCATGGGGGTGGATAAGAGTTAGGAGTTAGGAGAGAAATCTATATAAATAGACGCTTGTTTTTACGTCTGGTTATTTCTGCCACGCTGTACTAGTTTTTATTGTAGGATGCGCTTGAGAATTTTGCGCTCACCCAGCACCTTATTCTAGCGCATTAAAATCAACTTTATCGTAGATATCTAATAGAGAAATTTGAAACGGAACAGAAGCTAAGGCTAAAAGACTGTTCTCATCGTCATATTCACAGAATATCCATTTTTTATCTTCAGTTTTGAAATATTGTTCTACATGAATTTTGTATTGACGGGTGAGAACATATTCTTGAAAGCCAGGTATAGTTCGATAAGCAGCAAATTTTTCATCAACGTCATAGCTTCTAGTAGATTTTGATAACACTTCAGCAATCATCACAGGATTGGTAATTGTATCACGGCGACCTTCGGAAAACTCTAATGAACCTGCTATAACCATGACATCTGGATAGGTATGGATTCGCTTTTGGGGAATCCATAGACGTTGGTCTGTGACAAAGACTCGGTACGGTTGACGCTTTAAAGCAAAATTGAGTGTTGCACTGAGATTGAGGGCAATTTGATTGTGATTTGGTGTTCCGCCAGTCATGGGTATGATTTGACCATCTATATATTCATGACGATTTTCTGAAGCAACTTCTAAAGACAGGTATTCTTCGGGTGAATAGTATTCTTGAGCTTGCATAAAAGTTAGGAGTTAGGAGTCATAAATTAATTCATAATTCATAATTCATAATTCTTTCAGGGGTTTCCAAGTACCGTGGAAGCTATGAGGAATGACACTAGGTAATCCTAGTTTACATACAGGTTCGTCATTTAGGTGATCGCTATCAAATACCCAAACCTCACTACTATGAGAATTGCCGTCGTATACCACCGTTATTACCCAGCCTTGGTCAGGGTTTTGGGGATTTGGGGCATAAATAGGTTCTGTTGGGTAGCGATTTTCTCCTAAATTGGCTTCGGTGAGGGTGTGGGTTTTGTGGTCAAAACGAGCGATCGCGTTTAATATTTCTTGGCTAGTGTCTGTTCCTTGACGGAATACCGAAAGATATGTCTCGGTAGACGCTTGTCCCACATTTTGCTGTGGTACAATAGGAAATTCGCAATGTCTGTCCAAGAGTTGCTCAAGTGCTGTTACTTTGCCAGTTTGGGGATTAAGATGTACTCGCCAGAGTGTACTTACTGCTGAGGTATGAGTTTCACCTGTAGCAACTTCTTTAAGATACTGGTTTGTCTGGAAGTCTTCATAACGGGCTATATCTACAATAACAGAACCGCTAGCATCAACATAGCCGTTACTAAAATGCCACTGAAACCAAGGTTCAGTTTCACCACGACTTATAAGGGATAAACTTTCGCGGTCAAAAACAAGAACTTGAGTACCTAGTTGACGTTTCCACTCTAGCACATCACTGTAACAATTCAATCCTGTTAGCACTCGTAAAACATTTAACCGTACGGGAGGAGCGAAAAATATCAGGTATTGCCCAGCTAGGACAAAATCATGCACCACAGAAAATCCGTCGAGTTCAAACGATGTTTTTTGCAGTATTTTGCCTGTAGAATTGCTCTTGTAAATATTCAGTATCCCATTTAATCCAAGAGAAATGCCAAAGTTAAAAATCTCGCCTGTTTTCGGGTCAATTTTGGGATGGGCTGAATAAGGCAACCCATTATTCAATGCGCCTAAATCATCTTTCCCTATAGTGTTGAGGGTTTGCAAGTCGAGGGCGTGGGGGTTGTCGCCTTCCCACAGTGCTAGTAATTTATCTGGTAACGCTAACACTGAGGTATTGGCAGCGTTTTTGATGGGTTTAAGCCATCGATTCCAAATTGGGCCTGGTGCAGTCATACCATAGTTACCATAAAGCAGTTGATTGGCTGCTGCTTCTTCTTTGTAGCCAGCGGTTTGGACATAGCGGTATACTGCGGTTGCGCCTGCATGTGTGAAATGAACTGCGAGAATTGCCCCATCTCCATCAAACCAGTGTCCCACGCGGATACCGCCTCGTTCTAGCCGTGCGGGTCCATTGCGGTAAAGTGTACCATGTAAGCCTTCGGGAATTTGCCCAGAGAGGATTTGCAGTTGGGTGGGCGGGAATTCTTGTGCGGGTTCAGCGATCGCACCAGCCCAATGTTTTTTTGTTGACTTTTGATTTATTGTGTGCATAGGAAATATATTTTAATAAATTACCTTGTTTCTAGTTAGGGATTGCAAACGAGGGTGCAGGAAATCTGGAATCGCCTTCGTTTTGACGATTTTGCAAGATATCGAGAATACGGCGATTCTCGGTTTGCAGACCTCTCACCTCCGATTGCATCTCCTGCATATCGACTCGAATGTCGAAGATTTCGGTGATAATGGCTGTAAATCTGTTGTTCGTGGTTTCAAAGTTACGCTGAATGATTTCAAAATTGCGCTGATGTTGGGTAACGGTTTCTAGGAGGGCGCTAACTGCTAAAGGCATATCAATTAGCTGCGAATCCATTCTGTTGATGCGATCGCCTTCAGTCATGGATTTAGCTTGTCTGTGAAAGGAGTCTTTTTTAATTTTAGGGTTGACTTTTGTCGAGTTGACAAGGTATTCTATAGATAATGGAGAAGGTGCGGTCAGATATAGTCTTTTTTGAAAGACTGTAGTTGTTATATTTATTAGTTTAGGGCAGAACTTAAGCAAAGACAGATTATATATTGAACAAAGATGAAATTTATTAATCTCATCATTAATCATAGCATTGCTGTAGCTTTCGTATCAGGCTGTTCAATAGCTCAGGCTCAACTTCCTTCCCATTTTATAGCTCAGTCCAACGCTGCTACCAAGTTGTGTTCACAGGTAAATATTGATACTAGTACAGGAGAAAAGGTGCAAGCAGGGAATTCTATGAGGAATTTTCCTCCTCATCCCATCTCGAAATATTCCCATCCAGACGTACCACCAAAGTATCAGACTTTGTTTAATGAAGGATTAGGAAAGCTGCAAAAGCAAGACTATGATGGTGCAATTACTGACTTTGGTCAAGTGATTAGCCTATCTCCTAATGACCCTGCATCCTATACTAATCGAGGAATAGCTCGCCAAAAAAAGAAAGATTATGAGGGCGCTATTTCCGACTACACTCAAGCCTTAAATCTCGAAAGCTGCAATCCTTTAGGCTATCTCAACCGAGGGGTTGTCTATTATGAGCAAGGCGACTACGAGAAGGCAAATTCTGATTTCAACGAAGCTATCATCCTCGCGCCTAATTTAGCTATTGCATACAACAACCGAGGAGATATCCGGCGGATATGGAATCGTAGGCGAGATGCGATCGCTGACTACATCAAAGTGATTGAACTTGATCCTGGGAATATCAGAGCATATCTCAATCGAGGTAGCATCTACTATTCACAGAAAGACTATGAAAGAGCTCTTAAAGATTTTACCAAAGTCATTGAGCTAAATCCTCAATCAGTTGAGGGTTACAACAATCGGGGTAGTACTTACTTAGCTTTAGGAAAAGCAGAAGAATCAGTTGACGACTTTAAAAAAGCCATTAACATTGAATTTAGCAATGCAGATTCTCACTACAACCTAGGGCTTACTCGTCAACAACTTAAAGATACTCAGGCAGCAATTGTAGAGTTTCGTATTGCTGCTATCTTATATGAGAAACAGGGCAAAGTTGAGGATTCTCAAAAAGTCATTGCAATAGTTAACAAGCTGAAAAAATAAACATTTCACTCCATTCCAATACGTTTCGGTTGAATACCCATAGTAAAGACTGACGCGTCCCCGCGTCAGTCCTAATAATAAGTATTCAACCCAACATGATATCACGGCTAATTTCCCCCCGTTCTTGAATGAGGGGAATGCGAATCACAAACTCAGCACCGACTCCTGGCTGGGAAATGCATTCTATGGAACCGCTATGTCTTTCTGTGATAATTTGGTAACTAATCGCTAGTCCCATACCCGTACCTTTTCCAATGGGCTTGGTGGTAAAAAAGGGATTAAATAGTTGACTTTTAATATCTTCTGGTATTCCCAGTCCGTTGTCGGCAATGCGAATCGTGACTTCATTTGGCGCTGCTAATTGGGTGCGAATATAAATTCGGGGATTATCCGTTTTCAGTTGTTTTTTTGTTGCCCACCTACCTCTAACCAATGATTCTTCTAAAGCATCAATCGCATTCACTAAAATATTCATAAATACTTGGTTTAGCTGCCCAGCATAACATTCAACCAAGGGGAGGTTGCCGTATTCTTTGATCACCTCAATTTTTGGGCGCTGGTCAGTAGATTTAAGGCGGCTTTGGATAATCATTAAAGTACTATCAATTCCCTCATGGATGTCAACCGCTTTCATTTCAGCTTCATCTAAGCGTGAGAAACTCCGCAGAGAAAGCACAATATCCCGAATCCGTTCTGCTCCGATCATCATCGATTTGAATAGTTTGGGTAAATCTGACCTCAAAAATTCCAGTTCAATAATATCCGCAAACTCCTCAATTGCCGCCCCTGGTTGGGGATAATGTTTTCGGTATAAATCTAACAGTGAGAGTAAATCTTGGGTGTATTCATTGGCAGGGTTAAGGTTGCCGTAGATAAAGTTGACTGGGTTGTTGATTTCGTGTGCCACACCTGCTACTAGTTGACCTAAGCTGGACATTTTTTCGCTTTGAATTAACTGAGTTTGGGTGTGTTTTAGTTTGTGTAATGCTGTTTCTAGTTCTTGCGCTTGCTGTCGTAAATCTGATAAAGCTTGTTTGCGTTGTGTGATATCTCGGAAATACCAAATTCTGCCGTAACAATCTCCAGCAGGCGATCGCACTGGCGCAGAATAACGATCAAACGTCCGTCCATCCCTCAAGACAATTTCATCACGGCTGTTTTCTTCTGGATACTGGTACAGATACTCGACTTTAGCGAGAAATTCTCCTGGATTTTCTAGTTGGTCTAGCACACATCCCAGGAGTTGCTGATCATCAGTCTGGAGTAGTGCTGAAGGAATTTGCCATAAATGGGAGAAATGTTGATTGTATGATGCAATTTGACGATTTTCATTAATAATCAGAATGCCGTCGATAGAAGCTTCTTGTTGAGCTTGCAGCACAGCATTACTCCGGCGCAGCGCAGCTTCTGCTCGCTTCAGTTCAGTAATGTTAGTAGCTGTGCCTATTTTACCTAAAACATTCCCAGCTTCATCCCGCAACACCATCGCATTACATAGTAAATTCAGCTTTCTGCCATCCTTTGCCAGCACCACAGCTTCGTACTGAAAGACTGACTCTCCTGCCAATATAGGGGGCAAAATTCCTGGTTGCTGAATTTGTTCAGGCGGCTCAAACTCATGACAGTGACGACCAATCATTTCTGCTGGTTCATAACCATATATGCTTCTCACTGCCTGATTCACAAAAGTCCAATATCCTTGGGCATCTACTGACCAAATCATGTTCTGGGACGCCTCAACCAAGTGACGGTACTTTTTCTCACTTTCCTTTAAGGCAAGTTCTGCTTGTATGCGCTTAATGCCCACAGAAATCTCGTTTGCAGCCAATTGCAATGCGTCTAGGGCTGATTGTGTCAGGGTTTGGCGGGCAAACATCGCAATGACGCCAATGAGATTGCCATCCAAAATCAGGGGATATCCTGCAAAAGCAACCATGCCTTCCCGCTTTGCCCATTCTTGATTACCTACACGCGGATCATCGAGAACGTTATTAGTCAGGTGAGGTTGACGTTCTTGGGCAATTAATCCAATTTTGAACATCCCTACAGGAACACGACCGTGGGGACCATTAATATGAGTGTACATTCCGGAGCTAGCTTGCAGTTCCAGTACGTTGTCTTGGGTATTCAGTGTCCAGATGCGGGCAAAGGCAGCATTAACGTGGTTGACTAGAGCATCAGTACAATGCTTGAGAATTGGCTGTAGTGTCCGACCTTGGGTGATAGCAGTGTTTATTTCTACATGCAAAGCTGCTAAACTAGCTTTTTCCGCGAGTTCAGCTTCTACCCGCTTCTGCTGTGTGAAATCGTGAATAGTCCCAACTAAGAAATGATGACCTAGCTCATCCTCAAACAAACATTTTTTGGTCAGGATAAAGTGTGTGACGCCATAGGAATCTGTAAAATATTCCTCATTTTCATCAGTTATGCCTGTCGTGAAAACCAGTTCATCTTTTTCTCGAAACACATCAGCTTCTGCTTTGGGAAAGAGATCATAGTCAGACTTGCCAATTAATTCTTCTCGGCTATGCCGGATGAAATTACAAAAGGCATCGTTAAATAGTATCAACTGATGTTGGCGGTTTTTGACAAAAATGGGGTCAGATATACCGTTGATCATCCGCAGCAGAAACGCCAGCGAGAAGTTTTGCTGCTGCGGATGTTGGTGGAGGGAGGAGTCCTTGAGAGATGTACAATCGTTCATACGCGAAGTTGGATCTAAAATCGAGCTAAACAAAAGCTGCCTAGCTACGCATGTGTCAGCCTAAGTCATATTTATTATTCCCAGGATTTTACCGATTTAAGGGGTCGAGCCGGAATTCGTGTGAAATAGTGCCATCTAGTACTCTGTCAACCGAGAAATGACGGGTAGAGAGCGACGCGGAGAAAGGGGTTCAAACTTGACAGACTTCTAGTTGTTGTTAGGAATTGTGACCACCACGGGTGGTGGCAGTACCTTATGGTCGTGCAACTCGCGGTGATTGCAGTATCCAACTACCGTAGATTAGGTCATCTACGGTAGTTCATACCTACTACAACTTTTGCCAAATCCAGCCTGCACAGCCGCCAGCGATGCGAACGGTGGCGTTGCTGAATCAAGATATGAATTGTGAAAATCACGCCGATCGTAGAGACGCGATTAACCCTTGTCTCTACAAGGGTTGTGTAAAATTACAAATCTGTAAAAATCAGGGGGAGTAATATTCAGTGGAAAAACTCTCTACTCCTTCGGGGGTAATTGCATCAGGTCTACCTTCTCCCGGATTGAGTCCTTTAAGTTGTATTTGTAAAATGCGTCCCTTCACCTTATCAATTTCAATTTTAAAAATAGTACGAATAACTTTATTTTTCCTAAGAAATATATCTATAGCTTTTACGTTACTATTCTTATTATCAATAGGAACTAATTCATATTCGGCATCTTGGCTAAAGATTCCAGAAGGGTCTTTATACCATATCGTCAATTTACCCCTTGTTAAATCGTTTAATTTGTCAAAAGATAAAGCATAGACTTGTTCTGAAGTATTAGTCGTTTTCCACCATTGACCCTTTAGTACTATAAGTGGGTTATTATCTTTGTTCACATAACCAGGGAGTGGATAAGAAGGAAGAGGACTTGGACTGGGAGTAGAACTGGGTGTGGGAGTTGCAGTAGAACTGGGTGTAGGAGTTGCAGTAGAACTGGGTGTGGGAGTTGTAGTTGTTGGTGCTTGAGCTTGTACTTGAAAACTATGTCTGGGATCAAATCGGTTCCTCACTGCTACACAAAGACTAAGTGTGATTACTAAAAGGGTTAGGGGATTTCCTAGCAGACGAAGATACGACATATTTTTATTTTCTGTTTTATGGCAAAGAATAGGAACTTAAAGCAATTTTCAGTTAGACTTCCCACGAAATAATTACGAATTATATTGACAAACGTTGTCGTTCATTTATGTGAACACTCAGCTTATGACCATGCAAAGTATAGTCAAAATCCTCCTATGACAGGTGGACGAAACAACTTTGTGAAAGGTTGATTGGCTGGGGTCTGATTCACAAGAATTGGTGATGCTATTAATGGATTTTGAGATATGGGAAGTAATTCACTAACTTTTGGTTTATCCTCATTTGCTATTGATGTTTCTTTAGGAATCTCTGTAAAGAAATCTAAAATATTCTTGATTGGGATGCCTTGATTTTTATCCGTGGTTAGATCTGTAGTTCCTTTATGAATTCCTATCAGTTCTCCTTGGTCATTGAGAATGGGTCCACCACTCATTCCTGGCTCAGCATTGCAAATCTTATTAGCATTGGGTTGGCAAATTTTTAGATTAATAGGACTGTAAATGAGAACATTGTCTTCTATTTCAGTAATTTTTAGAGGAGCGACTCTAAAGATTTCGCCTTGAGCGCTAGGATCTTTAGGATAGCCGCCAACACTAATACGAGCATTCTTCTGTAATTTTGTGGAATCTCCTAGGACAGCAAACCTATATTTTTCGCTATTGTTTTCTGGGTTTTCAAATGTTAATAAAGCTATGTCCAAATCGCCATATTTCCCTACAGGCTTAAGTTTTACTCTCCGGAATTCTGGTTCTAGTGGATTAAATTTATCACTATCAGGAATATTGATAAGAGCGCGATACTCGTAGTCACCTTCTACTACGTGTTTATTAGTAAGAACAAAGTAAGTGTTGTCATTTTTTTTAATAAGTACTCCTGATGCAATAGGTTGATCATCTTTTCCACTACCAAGGAGGATTGGAATAGTAGTAATTCTAACCGTGATACCTTTAGCTATATTTTCAACCTTAACATCAGATCCCTCACGAGCAGATACGTTCTGTGCAATGGCAGCTTGAGTTTGACCAATGACTATTGCTAAACTCACTAGTGCGATGGAATACTTACTGAGTAAGTTAATCATTATAATTGCTCTCCTTTAATAAAACCTATACTATAAAGTAGCGCCAAAATCAACTTACCACAGAATGAATATTCAGACCATGACCTATTTATGAATAGGTTCAGGAGGAATATTACCAACATTTGAAGTATTGCTGGAGCTAATTGTTAAATTCAGAGTACTGTGGGAAAGCTCGACAAACTTTTCAGAGGGGATTGCCCAACTAGAATTAGACAACAAATCCAGTGCTTTATCAGCTGGCAATCCCAGAGATTCAGAAACTCTTGAACCGTTTCTGTAGAGATATATATCAGGATTTCTAAAGATTGCTGGCTCAGCCATACCGTTGATACCAACAACCTTTCCTTGAGTGTTCAAAAGCGATCCCCCACTCATTCCATTTCGGATACTGAGAAAGTAGCCTAGCTGATAACCTAGTTGCATAGACTGCTCTAATCGACGAGATACTTGTCCAACTTGGGTACACATAAACCTTTGAAAAAGAGAGTTTGTCGCATCTGAGGCAAAACCAGATGCCATAACTTTCTCTCCCTTTGTCCATTTTGCTAATGTAGCCACTTCATAGTTGGTAGGGCTGTTAAATTGCAATATTGCTAAATCTGCGCCAGTCAATTTGACATGATCAAAGCGAACTAACACAAAAGCTTCATACTTCTTTCCATCATGAGTTTCAACCGTATATTTTTCTTTTTCTTGTGTTAGTACGTGTCCATTAGTCACTAAAGTATATTGTCTTCCTTGTTTTTGAACTAAAATTCCTGAACCCCAAGAGTTCCCTTGGATAACTTTGACAGTAAAAAGCTTTGCTACATCACAAAGCTGTTTCTGTGATAGTTCTTTGGAAGATAGTTGTGGTAAAACATTTTTGAAGCTCGATTGAGCGTAACTAGTAAGATGAGGAGTTTGTATTAGTATTACTCCTGAGAGAAAGTAGCCAATACAAACTCTAAGATTTAACCAACAGAATCGCATTATGCTAACAGCCCGTTTACACACTTACTGTTGACCAATATTCAGTATGCGACGCTCACAGAATAACTCCTCCGAATTGTTCTACACACTAGTTATTGAAGTTTAACTGAGCGAATGTTTACTTCAATTGGGTGATCATGGTTTCAACATCAATACCTTGAACAGCATTCTTGGGACATTGTAGACGACCATTGATTAGTTTACTGACAGACTGATGGCATTGAAGGATGGCTCCTTGATGCTCAACAATTCCCTTCTTGCTAGCATTGGTATTGATGTCAACAAATTTCTTGATCAACTCTTGAGAATTCTCCCCTCGTCTCAGTGTCATTAATACTTGTTCATTAGGACACGGAATCGGCTGAGAGGATAGTTCTTGCGAGGCACACAATACGGGTAGACCTCCTTGAATAGATTTGCCAGGAACAATATACCTTAAAATGCCACTTTGTTGATTCTGCTGGAATTTCTGTGAAACTTGCTTGCACCGTTGTTCAGGTGTCCAGTCAGGTGCAAAAGATTTCACCCAGCGAATAAAGGGAACATTTCCTCGACTTGGATGCCGAACCATGGTGGTTGGGGTACCATAGTAGTTGTCGCAGAAGAATGAACCAGGCGCTCGTTCTGCTAAACTGGGCTGGCTAGTAATTGGAATGACCCCCAAAGTAATTATGGCTACAGTCAGCCCTTCAAAGAGTTTCTTGTCAGTCATAATGTAAAAAAGATTTTATGTTTTAACAGACTAGCACTTTGTCAAGCTAGTTTTGAAGGTTTGTAGTAAGCACTTTAGTGCTTAGAAAATAAGGACTAAAGTCCTTACTACGAACTGAATTACCCATCAATTATAACTTGACAGACTACTAGTTCTACTACCTTCTTTAGGTGATAAAACCTAGCCTTGTAAGACTTACTGTGGCAATCTTTACAAGGAGATGCTTTCTAGTATATTGAATCCTATTTTGCATCATAAGTATGGTAGAACTTGAGTAAATTATATCAGGTTTTTATTATGCTATTTCTGTTGTCTAACACCTTGCATTTACACTTGTTCGTGTAAAGCTATACAAAAAAACCGTGAATATAGCAATCCTAAATCATTTGTGAAAATCCCAAGCCCCAGAAACCCGGTTTCTTTAAGAAACCGGGTTTCTCTACTTCCACGAATCATTTAGGACTGCTATAGCAGGCTCGAAAGTCTTGATTTTTATTTTTAATACTTGAATTAACTGTGTATAATAAAACATTTATTTTAAGTATTAAAACGTTATTGCGAGATATGAGCCTCTAAACGTGCGATCGCAACATATAAAAGAAACACATTTTTTCCCCCACACCCTCACACCCCTTTCTTTCCCACACCCCTTTCTTTACAGTTACGAATCATTTTAAAATTAACATCTATGGCACTACCTCTACACGCATACCTATAGTTACTTCTTGATACAATTTGAGGATATCTCGATTTCGCATTCGGATACAGCCATGAGAGACTGGTTGACCCACCAAACTTTCATCACGAGTACCGTGAAAACCCAATTGGTTAGTGCCATCAGTCCAGAAACCAATCCATGCTGATCCTAACGGGTTGTTGGCTCCCGGACGAATAATCTTCCCAGTGAAGGGATTTTCCCAAACGGGATCTCGTTGTATGTCTATAATTTCAAAGATGCCTGTGGGCGTTTCCCACCCTGCTTTACCAACAGCAATAGGATAGCTAGCTTGCAATTTGCCTTCTCTATAAAAGTAGACGTGGCGATCGCTCAATTTTATGAGTAAATAGGTTTGATGAGTGATGTTGGGTTTAGATGGTTCTTCTAGAGTCTCCGACTCTTGAGTTTGAACTTTTGTCTCTTTCGGGCTTGTTTCTTCAAAAATCAACGTCCTAGCAACAGCCTGTGTGTGAACAGAAAACACCAAGGCTGAAGCACTAAAGCATAGCAGCACCAAATTGTGAAACGCAACAGCACGCAAAACCATAAGCTTTTTTAATTTTTAATTTTTAATTTTTAAGGCGAACAATCACCAAACAGTACGTCGCGACAACTGGGTAATTTACTGGGCGTTGGTTGACCATTGGTAGGAGGTGTTGTTTCTAGATTTGTAGGAGAAGGTGGTGGTGATGATGGCTGTGTTTGCGGTGTTTTTCTATTTTGGACACAGTTATTTAGCACACTGCAAACAATGGGAATATAGGGTGACAGAACTGCTACACCTATACCTACAACCAGCAAGACTGTCAGGAAACCCAGTAAGTAAGGGAAAGCTTGACCAGCAGTAGTGGTGACGCTAGCGATGCTTGGCGGTACAGTTACTTCGTTATTAGGAACTTTCGTGCTTCCTGGTAGTTGCTGACTTTGCTGGATGGTGGCTTGAGATTGCAAGGCGGCGATGACTTCTTTTGCTGATTGATAGCGTTCATTAGGTTTATCTTTCAGCATTTTCTTGAGAACTTTCTGGAATTCCTTGCTGAGACTTGGATGAGACTCCCATGCCAAAACATTGGGAGTTTTGCCAGTCAGCAGGAAAATAGCAGTACTTGCCAATGCATAGAGGTCACTGCTAGGGAAACACTGACCCAGTTGCATTTGTTCTGGTGGTGCATAGCCGCGTTTGCCAACACGAGTATGGCTTTCTAACAAACTAGTATTATTGATACCAGTAGCATAGATTTGCTTAACTACACCAAAATCAATCAGTACTGGTAGCTGATTCAAGTTATTGGGTTGCATAATATTATCAGGCGAAATATCTCGGTGAAAAATATTTTGCTCGTGAATGTAGTCGAGAATTGGCAGGATTGCATCAAGTAATCGAATTACCTCTGCTTCTGAGAAGTGTTGTCGTTCTCGAAGCAATGTCCAGTAATTTTTGCCATCAACATACTCCTGCACGATAAACAGTCTACCGTTTTCGCTAAACGTACCGAAAAATTCAGGAATCTGAGGATGCTTCAGTTGGAACAAAATTTTTGCTTCTCTCTCGAACAACTCCTGTGCCTTTTGCAGCCCCTGTGGATTGTTAGTTCTGGGAATAAATTCCTTCAAGACACAAGGTTTGCCAAACCGATGCTGATCGTAGGCTTTGTAGGTACGACCAAACCCACCCTGACCTAGTACCTGCTGAATTAAGTATCGATTACCTACTAAAGTTCCCTGGGGTATCTCTGTTGTGGTCATCCTTAGAAATTTTGCTCCTCCGATAGCCCAATTATTTACATTTTATTTTTTCTCTCTTTCTGTATTTAAGGGTGTGGGGGTGTAGGGGTGTAGGGGTAAACTGTTTGGTTACACTCAGTCCGGTAGTCGCCCGACTCTGCTAAGCTTAAGGGTTGTGGCACACTTTCCCGTGAATCGTAGTCATAAAAAATCTGATTAAATTTGTATTCTAACCTTAATTTGTCAAGCAAAATAGCAGATTTTCATGCAAGGGGGACAAGGGGGATAAGGGGGACAAGGGGGACAAGGGGGACAAGGGGGACAAGCCGTTACGCGGAAATTCACGCATTCAAAATTCACGCATTCAAAACTTAAAACAATGCGTGACTTTTGACGAACCCTTTGGGGCGGGTGTTTGTAATTCCTCCACAGATTGCAATACTGCGTAGGATTTGCAAAAATTAGAAACCCGGTAACTTTGGCGAAACCGGGTTTCTGGCACCTCAACTATTCAAAACCTACGCAGTATTGCCACGGATTGCTATAGAGATTCTTCGATTTTGGGGTTGACTTTCGCTTAGTTGACAAGATATCATCTAGATAATGGAAAAGGACTGCGCAGATAGGGTCTGATTTTTAAGAATCGTACTTCAGATTAAGAGCGACACAAATTTCGTTGTGGGGAGCATAAGATTAACCTCACACTCTACTCCTCTGTAGACATCTGGTGGAAAAAAACGTAGAGACGCGATTAATCGCGTCTCCATTAATTGCGTCTCTACCAAGGGTTTCAAACGCATAATTAATTTTCGGAGATGTTTTGTGTGAGTCTAGGGGAGATACAAAGTTAATGGCGGTGGCGAGTTTAGCAGATTCTTTGAGAGTATCAATAGCTGCGTCGCGCTGTCCCATTGTTAAGTGGACATTGGCGATGAACCGTAGATTGCGACTCTGGCTGCTTGTTGATAACTATCGTAACCTCGTGTGATACTACTCTCAATACGGTTCGGTTAGCGTTTTAATATGAGTGAAGATCCCCCCAACCCCCCTTAAAAAGGGGGGCTAATAATCCTCTGTTACCCCCTTTTTAAGGGGGTCGCCGCAGGCGTTCAGATCTTAACCGAACCGTATTGATACTACTCTCATCCCAATAAAGAACAGCTATCTGCGTTTATCTGCGGTTTCCTAACTTTTTAATACCCGTATTATCTCAATGTACAGAAAACCGTCCTCATGAACTGCGTACTTCCTCCCCCTCCCCAAAAAGTTGTTATAAACAAGACTTACCTCAACAATGAGAAAGGAACTAAAAACTAACGTCTACCTATGACCTTCCGTGACGAGTTTAAACTCTTACTCCGCGCCCGCTATCCCTTGATTTATATTCCCACGTATGAGGAAGAACGGGTAGAAGCAGCTATCCGGGAAGAAGCCACCAATCAGGGTAATCGCCCAGTTTACACCTGGGATTTTGTCGATGGTTATCAGGGAAACCACAATGATGCAGGGTTTGGTCGGCGCAACCCCTTGCAAGCTTTGGAATTTGTGGAAAAAATCCCAGCATCTGCGCCTGGGGTGTTTATTCTGCGGGACTATCATCGGTTTTTAGATGATGTGGCGATCGCCCGCAAACTCCGAAACCTATGCCGACATCTGTTGTCCCAACCGAAAAATATTGTGTTGCTGTCGCCCCGCATTGCCATTCCTGACGACTTAACCGAAGTTTTAACTGTTTTGGAGTTCCCCCTACCCGCAGCACCAGAAATTAAAGCTGAGGTGGAACGGTTAATAGTAGCAACCGGGCATTCCCTTTCTGGTAAAATTTTAGATGATTTAGTGCGTTCTTGTCAAGGGCTTTCTATGGAGCGTATTCGTCGGGTTTTGGCACGAGCGATCGCTACAAGAGGTGAACTACAACCAGAAGATGTGGATTTAGTTCTGGAAGAAAAGCGGCAAACCATCCGCCAAACGCAAATTCTCGACTTTTACCCCGCCACTGAACAAATTTCTGATATTGGTGGACTGGATAACCTCAAAGACTGGCTTCTCCTCAGGGGTAGTGCATTTAGCGAAAGAGCGCGACAATATGGTTTACCCCACCCCCGTGGTTTGCTATTAGTGGGTATTCAAGGGACTGGTAAATCCTTAACTGCTAAAGCGATCGCCCATCACTGGCATTTACCCCTACTGCGCTTAGATGTGGGACGATTATTTGGGGGTTTGGTGGGTGAATCCGAATCCCGCACTCGTCAAATGATCCAGGTAGCGGAAGCCCTTGCTCCCTGTGTTTTGTGGATAGATGAAATCGACAAAGCCTTTTCGGGACTTGGAAGCAAAGGTGATGCGGGAACCACTAGCCGTGTATTTGGGACATTTATTAATTGGTTAGCCGAAAAAACCTCACCCGTGTTTGTTGTCGCCACAGCTAACGACATCCAATCTCTACCGCCAGAAATGCTTCGTAAAGGGCGATTTGATGAAATTTTCTTCGTTGGTTTACCTACCCAGGAAGAGAGAAAAGCTATCTTCAACGTTCATTTATCCCGACTGCGCCCTCATAATTTGAAAGATTATGATATGCACAGGTTAGCTTATGAAACACCTGATTTTTCTGGGGCTGAAATTGAGCAAACTTTGGTTGAAGCAATGCATATTGGGTTTAGTCAAAACCGGGACTTCGTTACCGACGACATTTTAGAAGCCGCCAGTCAGATTATACCCCTAGCCCGTACCGCCGTTGAGCAAATCCAAAAACTGCAAGAATGGGCTGCTGCTGGGAGAGCACGTATGGCATCGAAACAAGGTCCTTTGAGCGATCGTATTCAACGCAAAAAGGAATTATGAATTATGAATTATGAATTATGAATATTTTGAGAATTCATAATTCATCATTTATAATTCATAATTCTCATAGTGAGGTGATAAATATGTTTGCTAATGTCCTAAAATTTATACTTGGGTTTTTATTAGCGATAGGTATTTTAGCAGGAGGTAGCTTTGTAGCTGCTTTGTATGTTATGAATCGCGCCTCCATACCTCCAGCCAAACCTACTTTTGCCAATGATAACCCCTCAGTAAAAGGCGAAGCTCCAAAATCTGCGGTGGCGGAAGGTAAAGCCACCTCTAAGTCTAAGGCTAACGTCGCTTCTAACTCAACCCCCACCCCTTCTGCATCACCTAAAACTGTTGAATCACCAAAACCATTACCACCAGGAGCATACCCAGCACGTGTCACTTGGTCTCAAGGCTTGGTTCTGCGATCTGAACCACAGATGGATGCTGAACGTCTTGGTGGAGTTGGTTTTCGCCAAAAAATTATCGTTTTGGAACAAAGCCAAGATAAAATCTGGCAGAAGATTCGCCTAGAAGGTACCAATCAAGAAGGTTGGGTGAAAGCAGGTAATACCAAGCCAGTAGACAAAAACGATTCTCAGTCGCCTCAACCAGCAGAGGAGCAATAGTAGAAATTTGGGAAGGGGAGGGGGAGAGGGGGGGAGAGGGGGAAGGGGGGGAAGGGGGGGGAAAAGAGTTGTAGAGTTGTAAAGTTGTAGAGTTGTTGGGCAATAATTCTTTCTCCCCCCCTCCTCCCCTCCTCCCCTCCCCCCCTCCTCCCCTCCTCCCCTCCCCGAGCAAATTTCTTATCCGAAAAGTGGTTAAATGGATGCGATATTAATTATTATAAAACCCCTTGTCAAGGATTACTTAGCGCAGATATGTGCTAATAAAATCTCATCAAGGAATTTTAACACGCAACACACTAAATTTAAAAACTTAGAAAAATTATGGAAACAATTGGTTATATTCATACTGCTTCAGTACCCGAGGCATCTAGAAATATTAAGGTTGTTCCTGTCCGAGTTAATTTCATTTTTTTTACAAACTTCAATTGGAAAAAGCTGTCTTGTAGTGCTACAATGGTAAGCCTGTTTTTAACACAGACTCTAGCACTTTTAAGTGTGGCAGGGCAAGCGTTAGGATTCCAGAAAGAAGGAACTCAGGGATCTCAAGTAACAAATATTCAAAGGTGTTTACAAAGCTTAGGCTACTTTAATGGTCCGGTGACAGGCAAGTTTGGTCCTATCACCCAAAATGGTGTGATTCGGTTCCAAAAAGCCCATGGAATAACTGCTGATGGGGTTCTGGGTTCTAGAACTGAACAACTACTGCAATCTGAGTGTCACAGTAAAACCCCCCGTGGTGGTAATGTTAGTGGCGAACTGCGACTAGGTAGCAGAGGTCCAGCAGTGAGAAGACTGCATCAGGATTTGCGGCAGTTAGGTTTTTTTAACGGTCCGATAACAAGCTATTTTGGCCCAGAGACTCAGCAAGCGGTGATCCGATTTCAGAAATCTCACCGAATACGTGCCATCGGTGTTGTTGGCGTCAGAACAAAAGAAGCAATACGTGTCAGTCTCAATGGAAATCGCCCAAGTGGTATTGGTGGTGACAAGCCCAATGGTATAAGTTCTGGTGCTGCTGGTGTTGAGGTGACAGAACTGCAACAAAGTTTGCAGCAATTGGGCTACTTCAACTCCAATCCGACTGGCTATTTTGGTTCAACCACCAGGGATGCCGTGGTACGATTTCAGCAAGCTAATGGAATTATGCCCAATGGTGTTGCTGACTCACAAACCTTGGCAGCAATATCTAGCGCCTTGGGAAGCCAAAATCCTGATCCAAATTATGGTCAAAATCCTAGTCCAAATTATGGTCAGAATTATGGTCAAAATCCCAATTGTTCAACAGATATCTGCCTAGGTGAGAGAAGTCAGCGAGTCACATCAGTCCAACAGCGTTTGCAGCAGTGGGGATTTTTTAAAGGTGATGTAAGTGGCTATTATGGTACGGAAACTCAGGATGCTGTGGTTCAATTTCAACGAACTTATGGTATATTTCCTACTGGATTTGTCAATTTTCAAACCTGGCAAGCATTAGGGATCAGCAATCCTGACAATACTACAGCAGGTAATCCCAGTCCTAAGAATCGCTATGTGGTGGTTGTACCACTTCACAATAACGATACTCTAGAACTTGTGCGTCAGTATATACCGGAAGCTTTCGCGGCTCGATCTAGGTTGGGCGCTTACGTGAATGCTGGACAATTTAGCGAACGTTCAGATGCAGAACAGCTCTCTAAAGCATTACGATCGCGTGGTTTAGATGCACGGGTGGAATTTTTTACTCACTTTAAAGACAATGGTTGAAGCTCGTATTGGAATTATTGGTGGCAGCGGTTTATACAAAATGGAAGCTCTCAAAGATGTGGAAGAGGTGCGAGTCGAAACGCCTTTTGGCACACCTTCTGATGCTTTGATTTTGGGAACATTGGAAGAAACACGGGTGGCTTTTTTAGCAAGGCATGGTCGTAATCATACACTGTCACCTTCTGAGTTGCCGTTTCGCGCTAATATCTACGCTATGAAGCAATTGGGTGTGGAGTATTTAATCTCAGCCTCAGCAGTGGGTTCTTTGAAAGAAGAAGTTAAACCACTGGATATGGTAGTGCCAGATCAGTTTATTGACAGGACGAAAAATAGAATTTCGACGTTTTTTGGGGAAGGAATAGTCGCCCACATTGCTTTTGGCGAGCCGATTTGTAAGAACTTGGCTGGGGTTTTGACGGATGCGATCGCATCTTTGAACTTACCAGATGTCACTTGGCATCGCGGTGGTACTTACGTATGTATGGAGGGACCAGCATTTTCGACGAAGGCGGAATCAAATCTTTACCGTAGCTGGGGTGCGACGGTCGTTGGGATGACGAATTTGCCAGAAGCAAAATTAGCACGGGAAGCAGAAATTGCCTATGCAACGTTGGCGCTAGTGACAGATTACGATTGCTGGCATTCAGACCACGATAGCGTGACGGTGGAGATGGTGATTAGTAATTTGCAACGAAATGCAATCAATGCTCAGAAGGTGATTAAAGAAACAGTGCGGCGTCTGAGTGAGAACCCACCACATAGTGATGCACATTCGGCATTGAAGTATGCAATCTTAACACGGTTGGACATAGCTCCAACGGCAACGAAAGATAAGTTGGAGTTGTTATTGAAGAAGTATATGTAGATGAACTCGAACCGCAGACCAAAATGGCTCTTATGGTTGCCTCAGATGAATCCCCAAGTATGGATTCTGGGGGTTGGTCGATTATTATCAGGAATTGGTACAGGTTTTACCTTGTTTTACGCCCCCATTTTTTTCGTCAACCAGATGGGTTTATCGGCAACATCTGTAGGCATTGCCTTGGGGAGTGGCTCAATTTCTGGAGTGATCGGTCGCATTCTGTCAGGTTCGTTTTGTGACTCCCGGTTTTGGGGACGACGCCGCACTTTGTTGCTTTCAGCAGCTGTAGCTGCGATCGCTTCTCTGGTGTTGGCTGCAAGCAACAATTTTACCACCTTAGTGATTGGTAACTTGCTCGTAGGGCTAGGACAGGGTTTATATTGGCCTGCAACAGAAGCCGTAGTAGCAGACTTAACGCCAGCACCGCAGCGCAGTGAAGCTTACGCCTTCACCCGATTAGCAGACAATCTCGGATTGGGATTAGGAATTATTTTTGGCGGTTTATTGATCGGAACAACCGGTGCTTATCGGGCGCTGTTTGTGATTGACGCAATTTCATTTGTTGTGTTCTTTGGGGTAGTCTTTGTGGCGATCGCAGAAACCTATCAACCCAGAAAGACGCCTCAAAAGAGTTCGCTTGGTCTGTGGGTACAAGCACTGGGCGATCGCCGTCTCCTTGTCTACGTTTTAGTTAATATCATTTTTACCATCTATATCTCTCAGATGCAAAGCACCTTGCCTCTCTACTTCAAAAACTTTGTGAGTTTGGGGAAATCACACAAAGGATTTGCCGAAACAACGATTAGTGCGCTTTTTGGCTGGCACATTGCCTTATCCATATTCTGCCAGTTGCCCGTCGCCCGTGCTTTGAAGCGCTTCAGTCATCCCCAAGCACTCACCATTTCCGCCCTAATCTGGGCAGTTGGATTCAGCCTGATCTGGGTAACAGGCATTACCCCATCCGGCAGTCTAGGCTGGGCGGCTTTAGGGTTGGGAGTGTTGGCGATGGCGATCGTATCCTATACACCATCTGCCAGTTCTCTAGTCACAGACTTAGCCCCCGAATCCCAACGGGGTGTTTACTTATCAATTAACTCCTTATGCTGGGCAATTGGGTATTTCATCGGTCCTCCCCTGGGCGGTTGGGCATTGGATCAGCAACGAAACATTGTAGATAGCTTCTGGCTAGGCTTAGCCTTGAGTGTGGTCATCACCATTGCCATTTTACAGTACCTCAACCGAATTTTGCAGAGCAAAAAAGTTTAATTCCTCTCCCAAGTCCCCCAAGTCCTCCAAGTCTTCAAAGTCCCCTTTGTTCGGATCTCAATTAGGATTGCTATATAAACTCAATGTTGTTAGCTAATTACTCAAATTTTTTTTAGATAAAGTTGAAAAAAATTGCTACTTGAATAAGGGAATTTATATTAAGATTTAAGTTTACTAAAAATTAGTAACTTTTCATACTGAAAATGAGCATCAAAAATTGCTCAAATCAATTTACGAAAGACAAAATTGTTGGTGCCGAGGGACAAAAAGAAGTGTTGAAGAAAGTTATGACGATTGGGGCGATAGCCCTAGTACTTCTGACCGGGCCACTGATGGGCAATGCTTTGGCTGCACCCCCTGATGTCAACGCAGCGATTACTAATGCTCAAACTGCTGCCGATACAGGATTTGTGCTGATTGCAGCAGCCATGGTTTTGCTCATGACACCCGGACTCGCCTTTTTTTATGGTGGATTTGTGCGATCGCGCAACGTCCTCAATACCCTAATGATGAGCTTCGTGGCGATCGCAATTGTGGGAATTAGCTGGATTCTGTGGGGGTATAGCCTTGCCTTTGCACCGAATGTTTCCGCTATTGGTCATGCGATCGGTAGTTTGGATTGGGCATTTATTGACCCCGGAAAGGTCAAATTGGACACATCGGGCTATCTACCGCATTTTCCTTATGAAGATGCGCTCAAGGTGGCTGATCCTAAGTATAGCGACATGACATCCTATGCCCCGACCATTCCTCACCAGGCATTCATGATCTATCAAGCCATGTTTGCCATCATCACCCCAGCATTGATTTCAGGGGCGATCGCAGAGCGGATGAACTTCACCGCTTATTCTTTATTTGTGCTGTTGTGGTCAACATTTATTTACTCTCCCCTTGCCCACATGGTATGGGCTAAAGGTGGCTTTTTGGGCATAAATGGTGGTTTGGGTGCCCTCGACTTTGCAGGCGGTACAGTTGTCCACATTAGCTCCGGCGTTTCAGCTTTGGTTGCAGCCATAGTCCTTGGTTCTCGCAAAACCTATCCTGACCGCCTCAGCCCTCCTCACAACGTTCCCTTCATCCTACTGGGAGCAGGCTTACTGTGGTTTGGCTGGTTCGGCTTCAACGCTGGTAGTGCTTTAGCCTCTGGTGGGCTGGCTACATCCGCTTTTGTTGCTACCAATACAGGAGCAGCCGCTGCTGCTTTAATGTGGCTAATCCTAGAGAAAGTGTTGCGTGGTAAACCAACTGCTGTTGGTATCGCTACAGGAGCAGTTGCAGGCTTGGTGGGGATCACCCCAGCCGCAGGATTTGTCACACCAGTAGGAGCAATCTTAGTTGGTGCCATTACCGCCTTTGCTTGCTTTTATGCCGTAAGCTTTAAGCACAAACTCCACTTAGATGATGCCTTAGATACATTTCCCGTACATGGTGTAGGCGGTACAGTGGGTGCAATTCTCACAGGAATTTTTGCAACCAAGGCAGTCAACTCAGCAGGTGCTGATGGGTTGTTATTTGGTAATCCAAAGCAATTGCTAATCCAAATAGAAGCAGTTCTCGTTAGCTACATTATCGCTGCTGTTGGTACCTGGATAATTTTAAAAATTCTAGATGCCACAGTCGGTCTAAGAATCAATGAAGAAGCCGAACTGCAAGGTATGGATATCAACGAACACGGGGAAGAAGGTTACAACGAGGAATACGGAGAGCGCATTAGTAGCTTTAGTAGTAAGTAGCTTATCGCTAAAGCTAATTGTTAATTGTACTCAGGCAATCAGCCATTAACTTTGTGAGCGCTTGTGTTGTGAACTACCCATACTCTCCCAAAGGCGAGTGTGGGCTTCTGATTTCAGTGACAACTCAGCGACTCATTGCAAAAATTTGTTCAGCCGTTAGGGGAATGTTCGCAAACAATCTAGAATCAATTCGCTCCTGTCCTCGAAACACCTTTGGGGGTAAATATTCTCCATCTTCAAGTTGATAGATTGTAATGGTGGCCTGCTTGGGAGAGCCAATGAACCGAATGCCACCAAAAGCAGCATAGTCCACGATGATGTACTCGAAAACGCCCAAGTCTTCATATTCAGCAAGTTTTGTCAGATAGTCGTCCTTCCAGTTGTTGCTAACGACCTCAATGATTCCGGGTGGTGGAATATATGCAGCAGCAGAACTAGAGCTAGTTTTCATCCTCTGCCATTCAACCCTTGCAAATATGACAATATCTGCTTTTCGGCTTTTTTCCTTTTCTCCTGGTGCTGTCTTGAGCCGAACCTGCTTGGACTGCCGCGACACGTAAGGCAGGTCAAATTCTAGGCAGTGATTTTCCAGGTAGGCACACAGTCGCTCGATCAAATCCTCATGATTTGCATTTGGTTCTGATAATGGCACAGGAATCCCATCCAATAGCTCAAACTCTCTGCCTGAACCATCGTCCCAGGCAAGAAACTCTTCAAAAGTCAGTGGTTGTGTGACGGTTGCGTACATCGCCCTCGCTCCATTGAGTCTCGGGTACTTCACTCAATGCTACCAATATCTACAGCTAGGTGACTTTATCCTTGAATATCTAAAACAGAAGGCGGGCTTGAATACACATAATCAGTTTTCTGTCAATGGGTAAGTCCTGTTAGCAAGCCATATCCACAATCGATTTGAGCGTAGTATTTGCACATAGTTGGCATCTACTTGACTGAACAGATCACGCCGATACAAAAGCCAGCAGGACACTTGCTAAAAGAGCGTATAGCTTGAGCTAAGGGCAAGCAATCGATGGGCTAAAAATAGACCTGCCGGTCCTGCACCGACAATGATAACGTGCATATCTAAATTGGGTTTAGAGAAAATTTACCAAGGACCTGTAGGTGTAGCGCCATGCTTGAAATTCATTTTGGTTGGAGATGGTTTTGTCATTGCCCCAAAATTCATCCTAACACCTAACTTCCGGTCACGTGTGGGGCTTGTTTTGGAATAAGCTAAAATCTGATTCAAAGATTTGTGAATTTAGCCAGCGTGTCCAAGCCAGTAAAAACTTTTCGTACCTGGGTGTTTTTCTCCTTAGCAACCAATGGCATACTGACTTTGGCGGTCATCCAGCTCATTTGGCCACAGCACGGATGGACCGCTTTTTTGGGGAAAATATTCCCGAACCAAGCCAACTCAAACAATCAACCCGAAGCTATTACACCTCAGCTAGGTTCGCGTCACCAACTTAATTATCAGCAGTGGATAGACATCCTCAACAAAGAAGCCAAGGTAGCAGCAGAGAAACATCCTCACCATTTAACTATATTAGCAGGGGATTCTTTAAGTTTGTGGTTTCCCACTGAGTTACTATCCAAAGACAGAAATTGGTTGAATCAGGGAATTTCTGGGGAAACCAGTGCTGGACTATTGAAAAGATTGGATCTCATCGACGGTACTAGTCCTGAAGCGATTTTTGTGATGATTGGCATTAATGACCTACTCCAAGGGACTAGGGATGAGATAATTTTAGAAAATCAGCGGCAGATTATACACTACCTGCGGAGGATACATCCAAAAGCCAAAATTGTCATCCAGTCAATTTTGCCCCATGGAAAAAAACAAGCAACTTGGGAAGGGCGAGAAAAACTACTGGCTATTTCCAATAGTCGTATTCGTCAGTTGAATCAGCAACTGCAACGCCTAGCCGCAAAAGAAGGCGTCAAATATTTAAACTTGCATCCCCTGTTTGCCAATCAGCAAGGTGAACTCCACCCCGAACTCAGCACCGATGGCTTACACCTCAGTCCTCAAGGCTATCTCGTCTGGAGTTCCGCCTTGCAGATTTATAGCCAAATCGAACTAGATACCGAGTAATATCATGTTCGGTTTGTCAAAAACATGCACTTTATCAGTATGGTTTCAATCCTCGCTTCCCGCCTCATTGTTATCGCTAATTTTTGAGTTGGTAAACGTTATGGCTATTTATTCAATACCATACTCAAAATTATAATCTCCAGACCAGACTCGTAAACCAGCAACCAGAATTGGACCAATCCGATTAAAGTCTTGGAACGGGTGAGAGTGCAGCGCGAAGCAACTTATCGCCAAACATCTCTCATTAAATTAATTCTCACATCTTGGGGAGTGAATATTACCGTGAATCTAGATGAACGCATGGAAAAGCTAACTAATGATAGGCAAAAAACGGCGTTGCTGAATCACGGTATGAATTTACACGCGCGTAAAGTCAAGGCAGGCAGAGCGCCGGCCTCCGGCGTAGACGCGTTAGCGGCTTGCCGCAGGCATCTGAACTGCCGCGCAAAGGCGCAAAGAGAAAGAGTTTTAAAATACCCCATTTTTTCATTTCATACTTCAATTCAGCAACGCCCAAAAAACAGCTTATTGCTGCGGTAGATTACTGGCTTCTTTTGCAAGTATTCAATCAAATCGTCCAATCTTCGATCTTGAGTGTACTGATGGGACTGAAGTCTTTGATATTGCGGGTGAGGAGAATGGCTTCATGGGATAGGGCAATGGCAGCGATCTTCAAATCCATAGAACCGAGACGCGGATGTTGGGTTCGCAGGGTTTGAAAAATATCTCCAGCTTTCTCATCAAAACTCAGGACTTTAATCTTACGATAGTTGGCAAGGTGACGTTCTAGTTTGCGATAGGCAGCAATTTGGTCAGCGATCTGATTGCTTTTCGCGGTATAGCTTAACCAACCCCGCATTTGTTCTTCATAGGTAATAATTGTGGTTGTAACGTCATTGGGATTGATGAGCGCAAGTTTAGCAAGTATTGGTCGCGCAGCTTGACCCCCGCGATCAAAGATGCTGATGTGATCCGTATCAAAAATATACATTGCTAGTCCAACTCTGGAGGAGCAGTCGATCTCAGGGATTCCCGATATTCCCGACCGAGGCGCATCGCCTCGTCGTAGACAGGATCTTCGGCAAAGGTGCCCAGAATTGATTCCCACCAGGGGGTTTGATTAGCGGTCTGAATTTGTGCTTTGAGGTGGGACACTTCCGTTTCTAATTTTGCGAGTCTGGCTTCAATTTCAGCGTTAGACATAGCAGTTCTCTGGTGAAGACGCTTTGATTTTATCCTAGGGATACAGTAAAATTCCAACCCACATTCTGCACTTCAAAATGTAGCACAAAGAAATACATGAAGCCATCTAAGTACAAGTAAATAATAATACACAGAAATGTTCATTGAAGCCGTATTTAGCTCGACTTTATCCATTTAAGCGGCGTAGCCCAAGGTATCGGTCAAACGTTCCAACAAAGCACGAGGGATTTTTACCATATCGGTATCGGAGTGCGACATTGAAAAAGTACAAGACCATAGAGACTGACGGACAAGAGCGATCGCCGAAGGCAAATGTCGGCAAGGGCTTAGCATACCAAGCCGCCTGTCGCAGCGAGAACTTCTGTGAACTTTGTAGATGGTGTGCCACTAGAGTCACATTTTTTACACATTTTAATGCGTTGTCATGACCGCCCTCAAGATAGCCCTAGACGGGCACCCCTCTCCCAATTTGGGAGAGGGGTAGGGGTGAGGGTTTTCGTTCACGGGTATTGCATTTAAATTAGAAGACTTAGGATTGAATCGGAACGGAACAAGAGAAAATGAAAACTAGCAATTTTTAACCAAAGAAAAACAATGGATACCAAAGCTTTTAAAAGATCACTCCAACATTCCGAAAACTACCATCGCAAGGGGTTTGGGCACCAAGCAGAAGTCGCTACCCAGTTGAAGTCTGAGTATCAAAGCAAGTTGATTGAGCAAATTCGTAACAATAACTACTCTCTGACTCGTGGTGATGTTACTATCGACCTAGCACAAGCCTTTGGCTTTTGTTGGGGTGTTGAGCGTGCTGTAGCAATGGCATATGAAACCCGCAAGCACTTCCCCACCGAGCGGATCTGGATTACTAATGAGATTATTCACAATCCTTCTGTGAATCAGCGTATGCGTGAGATGGAAGTAGGATTTATTCCTGTAGATGGAGGCGAAAAAGACTTTTCTGTAGTAATTTCAGGTGATGTCGTCATTCTTCCTGCTTTTGGAGCAAGCGTCCAAGAAATGCAGCTGCTTAATGATAAAAATTGCAAAATTGTTGATACAACTTGCCCTTGGGTTTCTAAGGTTTGGAATACAGTTGAAAAGCACAAAAAAGGCGATTATACCTCAATTATTCACGGCAAATATAACCATGAAGAAACCGTTGCTACCAGTTCTTTTGCAGGTAAATATCTGATTGTGCGGAATTTGGAGCAAGCCGAGTATGTTGCTGACTACATTCTCAACGGGGGAAATGGTGATGAATTTATGGTGAAGTTTGCGAAAGCTTGTTCTGTTGGATTTGACCCCGATAGAGATTTAGAGCGAGTTGGCATTGCTAATCAAACAACGATGCTCAAAGGTGAAACTGAGCAAATTGGTAAGCTATTAGAGCATACCATGATGAAAAAGTATGGTCCGCTGGAGTTGAATCAGCATTTTCAAAGCTTCAACACCATCTGCGATGCCACCCAAGAACGGCAAGATGCTATGCTGAGTTTAGTGCAACAGCAGCTCGATTTGATGGTGGTGATTGGTGGGTTTAATTCATCGAATACTACACATTTGCAAGAAATTGCAGTTGAGCGAGGAATTAGTTCTTATCACATTGATACTGTAGAGCGCATTAAATCAGGAAATAGCATTGAACATCGGCAATTAAATGGAGAGTTAGAAATTACAGAAAACTGGTTACCCACAGGCAAAATAGTTGTAGGCATTACCTCTGGTGCTTCTACGCCAGATAAGGTGGTAGAAGATGTGATTGAGAAGATTTTTGCATTGAAATCTACCGCTGCGGTAGTTTAAGAATAACCTCTTTGCCAACACAGAGGAAAGCGGCAGTGTTAATGTAAAAATATAGCATCCTAAATGATTCGCGTTTCTTGAAGAAACCCGGTTTCTTGAAGAAACCGGGTTTCTCAGAACTAGTAGTGTAGGGTGGGCACTGCCCACCAAATCTGGGTTTTGGTGGGCAGTGCCCACCCTACGTGTGTTTCAAAAATCTGCGGAGGAATCCTATATATGGGCGCGTTACGTTCCACTAACGCACCATTTCTAACATCAGGAATCTAGACGGATCACTTGTTTGGACAGCAGAAATCTTAACGTCAAAGTATGCAAATTCAACTCGTATCTGACCTTCATGTGGATTTTCAAGAAGACTGGGGGCGATCGCTCTTAAATACTATTAAGGCTCCTGAAGTAGATATCCTGATCATTGCTGGCGATCTAGCAAAAGCTAATCACCCCGCTTGGGAGCAAAGCTTAGTTGAGTTGAGCGCTCATTATCCCCATATTCTACTAGTCCTTGGCAATCATGAATATAAGGACAGCAGCCCTTCATTTATAGAAGAAATCACAACCAAGCTTGAGAAAGCACTCCCCAATCTTCATGTCTTGGAAAATCAAACAATCACATTAGAAGGAGTCAAATTTGCAGGTACAACTCTCTGGTTTAATAGCACCGTCAATAGCTATAAAGACGAGTCATTAATAAATGACCCCGTTCAAGTTTGGATTCAAGAGCGCAATCAAACAGCCCGAAAATTTCTAGCAAACGTTAATGCTGATGTCATCATCACGCACTACCTACCCTCTGTTAAATCTATTGCACCTCAATACCAAAACCATCCTCTCAACCACTTCTTCTTCTGTGATGTAGAAGATATCATCTATTCCATGCAGCCTCAATATTGGTTTCATGGTCATACTCACATTCCTTGCAGCTACCAAATAGGTTCTACACAGATTATTGCCAATCCCCACGGCTACCCTGAAGAAGCTTCCGACCATAACTTTGTTGAACAATTTATTTTAGAAGTGAGCGTGCGTAAGTCCTAATGATGTAAACTTTTCGCCGATTTTGTAGACGCGCAGTGGCTTCAGGTTCACTTTACGTACCAAAGAGCAACACACGATAGCGATCGCTACCCAAGGAACACAGGGGTGTAGGGGAAAAATGTGTTTCATAATTCATAATTCATAATTCTTCAGCAGTCGTAGACCATTGAGGGTGACAAGTACTGTAGAACCTTCATGTCCAATGACTCCGATGGGTAAGTTAATACTTAAGAGAAAGTTGCCAACTAAGAGTAAAACAATGAAACTCAGGGCGAAGGCGATATTCTGTTTCACTATGGCTTGTGCTCTTTTACCCAAACGCATCGCCACTTCTATTTTTTCCAAACGGTCTGCCATAAGTACGATGTCTGCTGTATCCAATGCTACATCAGTACCTGCTTTTCCCATGGCAATACCCACAGATGCCTGAGCCAATGCTGGTGCATCATTGATCCCATCCCCCACCATTGCTACAATATCATACTGTTGCTGAAGACGACGGATGACATCAAGTTTATCTTCAGGTAATAGTTCTGCATACACTCGCTTTACACCAACTGCTTGAGCAACACTGTGAGCGGTTCCCTCGTTATCACCAGTCAACATCACAATCTCTTCAACTCCCAACTTCCGCAAGCGAGCGATCGCCCCCGCTGCTTCTGCTCTCACCCAGTCTGCGATCGCAATCAAACCCAGCACCTGCTTTAAGCGTGCTACCCAAACCACTGTTTTTCCCTCCTGTTCCAGAACCAGAGCCGCATCTTTCAATTCCCCTGGTAAATTTGTCACATACTGTTGCACAAAAGCAGCATTCCCAACAATAACCTGCTGATTACTTATGATACCAACAATCCCTTGTCCTGGTATGGCTTGTACCTCCACAGCTTTAACCCAGTCCAAATCAGTAGCAGCCTGCACAATTGCATTGCCGATGGGATGTTCTGAAAAAGATTCCACAGCCGCAGCTACCCTCAACACATCTGCTTGGGAGTATTCAGCCGTAGGCATCACCGTGAATACCCGTAGTTCTCCTGTTGTCAAAGTACCAGTTTTATCAAAGGCGATCGCACGCACCTTCCCCATCATCTCCAACTGGGCACCATTTTTGAACAAAATCCCCTGTCTCGCACCATTAGCAATTCCAGACAGCAGCGTCGGCATAATTGATGCCATCAAAGCACAGGGAGAAGCCACCACCAAAAAAGTCAACGCACGATAAATGGTAATCTCCCAGTTCCAACCCAAAACAAATGGCGGCAAAATAGCCAGCAATAACCCAGCCACTACAATAAACCGCGCATACCCCCGTTCAAATCCCTCGATAAACTGTTGAGAAGGGGGTGCAGACTCTTGTGCTTGTTCTACCAGGCGAATCACACGCTGAATCAAACTACTTTCTGGTGGTAGATGCACCTTGATTTGAAGCGCACCGTAGCCATTGAGGGTACCTGCAAATACTTCCTCACCCACAGTCTTCTCTACAGGTAAAGACTCCCCTGTAATAGCTGCTTGATTTATGGTACTGTAACCAGAAACAATCACCGCGTCAGTAGGAATAAGTTCTCCTGGTTTGACCACAATTTCATCTCCTACGAAGAGCTCGCTAATAGGAACCACCTCCTCCCGTCCCAGACGCAAAACCCTGGCAGTGTCTTGTGTTAGGCTCATTAAAGACCGGATACTCCGCTCCGTTCGTCCCATAGCGTAGCCTTCCAGTACCCCACTAATGGCAAAGATGAGAATCAAGGTTGCTCCATCAACAATCAAGTAGTACTCACGTCGCCATAAGCCCAAACAGGCTGCACCCAGCGCCGCCACAATCATGAGTAAATCTACATCCAATTCCTTTTCTTTAAAGAGGGTCATCAGTCCCTCACGAGCGCTTTCATAGCCACCAATGACGTAAGCAGCAGGTAGCAGCAGCAGCGCCCATCCTAAAAAACCAACATGCAAGGCAAACCATCCCAGAAATAATAGTACTCCACAAAGGATTGCAGCAACAGCATCTGCATGTTCTTTGGTGAATTGAGTTAGACGTTGTGGGTAGAGCATGGGAGTTTAATGAACGAACATACTCTCACCATAGACCTTGACATTAGTGTTAATGTCAAGGATGATTCGTAATATCGATAATAGTCTGTGCAATATTCTGACTTTTCCCGTTAAGCATCCAGTGGCTTAATTCAGATAAGGCATATACTGTTACGATAAACTTAGATAATAAACGCCACTAGTAAGTTATGGAGCGAGTAACACTACCAGATGTTTTAACTCTTGAAGAAGCCTCAGCATACCTAAGACTACCCACTCAAACAGTTGTGCATCAAACTTTACAGGGGAATATCCCAGGGCGCAAAATTGAAGACCACTGGAGATTCTTAAAATTGGCAATTGACGACTGGTTACGTTCAAAAAGTGGTCGAGCTATTTTGCTTCAACAAGCAGGCAGTTTAGCAGATGATGATACTTTAACACAATTGAGAGCAACAATTTACCACAATCGGGAACGCTCTGAAGTAGATGCAGAGTCTTTTGATTAATGTATTTGCTTGATACCGACACCCTTACTCATCTTTATGCTGGACAGTCAAATGTAGTTGAGCAGTTGAGGGCTGTGGACGATCCAGACGTTGGCATTACCATTATTACCAAAGGTGAAGTTTTGCGCGGACGGATTGACTACCTTCTTAAAGCTCAGACAGGTGCAGATTTACTTAAAGCACAGTCGCTTTTATTTCGTAGCGAAGAACTGCTTAATCAACTTTTAATTGTGCCAGTCACTCAGGCAGCATCAGAACAGTTTGACCGACTGCGTATCATCCCCAAGCTACAAAAAATAGGACGAGCCGATTTGTTGATTGCTAGTATTGCTTTGGCGAATCAAGCCACATTAGTCACGCGAAATCTTCGCCATTTTAAACAGATCCCTGGTATCCAGGTTGTAAATTGGGTTGACTCATAGCAGCGATCGCATCACTTTATTTCGGATCATAATTCCTGGTGTCGATTAACAATTCAATATGTCCAAAAATCTCACAATAAAAGAACTAACCGATGTAGTGGGAAGCAGTATTACGCCACGGATGGTTCGACACTACCATCAACTAGGGTTACTACCGCAACCAGTGCGATCGCCCAGCAACTACCGCCTCTACAACGACAAAGATGTTGTCAGACTGCAACGGATTGTGGCACTAAAGCAGCAAGGGTTTCAACTGAACCACATCCGCCAAATTCTGGATGTCGAACCAGAAGCAGACACAACTGCTAACTTGATGGCGCAACTTCAGCAACAATATCAAGCAGTGATGCAGCAAATTGCCCAACTGCGGCAAACAGCATCTGCACTAGAAGGTTTATTGGGGCGAGATCAGCATTGTCAAATCATGCAAGCTGAAGTTTTGGCACAACTGAAGTTACTAGAAGTAGAAACCAAGGTAGGACTGGGGGGATTGGAAAAACTCTGGAGTGGTCTGGATGCCCAAGTTCATGCACATCCGGAAGCTTTTCAAGAATCTTTACAACGCTTGTTACCTGACCTGTGCGATCGCTCAGAAATTGAACAAGACCTTATCTCTAAGCTAGTTTTAGCTTGTGGAGATGTCAGCTTGGTGTCCTTTGTGCGGCTGGGTAATAGGGCGATCGCCGCCAGCCGTGAAGCCCTCAAATCAGGGTGTCAAATCGTTGTCGATGTACCAACAGTAACTGCTGCCCTTGATATGACACGATTAGTTCACTTGGGATGCGGGGTAGAAACATTGATTGATAACCCCCACGTCACCACTGTTACAGAGGCAGAACTTGCCTTTTGGCAGCATCAGGAATGGCAGGAAAAATTACAGCAAGTCTCGCAGGGTTGTATACTAGTTATAGGTTATGCTCCTAGTGTGTTATTGTGTGCCACACAAGCCATCAAGAGGCAGCAAATCCAACCTGCGATGGTGATTGGTCTGCCTATCGGCTTTAGCCATGCTCCTGCTGCCAAGCGACAATTGATGCAATCGTGTGTGCCTTTTATGACTATTGAAGGAACTTTGGGAGGTGGCTTGTTAGCTGCCACTACCCTGAACTCTTTAGTTGAATCTCTGATTGAGAAACCTGATTGTCATTGTTATCTAAGACCAGATTTGGAATAGATTCAACGCAGATAAATCTGTTTTATCTGCGTTTATCTGCGTACATTTGCGGTTCCTTAAATCTTTAATTTACTGCGATCGCACCACCCTCCATAATAGACATGAAAAGGAATCGGCGCTCCACTGATTCGCAAGTGCGCATCACCAATTGCTTCGGCATTACCCCAAACGATTCCACGATCGCTACGTGAAGTTACCTCGGTGTCGATGATGTGGCAGTATTGATTATGATCGCGGGCGACGAAGAAGCCATAGGTGCGACAAGCAATTGGTCGTGCATCATAGATGAGACAAGACCCGGAACGATCATCAAGGTAGGGACAAACGACGTGTTGACCCACAGTGTCTTCGGCAATCTGTACCAAAAGTGCGTCGATTTTCTGCTCAATTTCGGTACGTATTGGTGTAGCAAGGACGGCGATCGCATCCTCAATGCGTACCCATTCCTCACGACTGAGTTCAGGAGGACATGCTAAGTGGCGACAGCAATGGTCACAGCCACGTCGGCAAGGCCACCAATCGCGATCAGCACGAATCGCCTTCACTCTTGATTCTACACGCTCATCAAGAATCTGTAATTTTTGTCCGGCGTCGTTCATCGAATTTTTACAAGTATTTGTTGTTTTGTCAATATTTTTTTGCTATCTTTTGGCTGATATTATTTTAATAATAAACTTTTACCAAGTAGATAAGCTCAGATCTTGCACCATTCTCAAAAAGACTTAAAAAACCGGGTTTCTCAACGAAAAATTAAGGGCTTCAGGCTGAGTGATTTGCTTGAAACCCAGTTTTTGATGCAGGCGCAAGATCTCAGTAAGGGAAAAAACTTAAGTAGGTGGAGGAAAATAAATACACTCATGAAGGTCGGACATGGGCATGAAATACTTGACAAAAAATAAACACTTTTTTTGATCAGAGGCATATGTGGCAAAAAGAAGAAAAAGATAGTTCGATAGTCAGTCTGGCATTATTGTTGGCATTAGCCACCATTCCTATAACCACAACTGTGAGTGTGTTAGAATCAGCATTGGCACAATCTTCTGCTGATGTTCCGTCTTTTGCACTGCCCAGAACTGTTCCTAGTGGCACTACAGTGTCGATTGATGGTTCCAGTAGCATGGCTGTGATTAATCAAACTCTGAAACAACGTTTTGAGAAACAGTTCTCAGGAACCAAGGTTGAGGTGACAGCCAATGGTACTGATGCTGCACTCAAAGCTTTGCAAAATCGGAATATCGATCTAGCAGCAATTAGTCGTGAATTGACGCCACAAGAAAAAGCTCTTGGTCTGGTTCAAGTCGTCCTGCACCGAGAAAAGATTGCTATTGTGGTGGGTGAGGACAATTCCTTCAAGGGAAGCCTGTCCAGTAAGGAATTTGCTCAGATTTTCCGGGGTGAAATTACAGATTGGTCGCAAGTAGGAGGTGCTGCGGATACAATTCGCTTCATCGATCGCCCCACAAGGAGCGATACTAGAAAGGCTTTTCGCAACTATCCAGTGTTTCAGGATGGTAAATTTGCCACAGGCTCTACAGCTATGCAACTCAACGAAGATAGCACTCCTGAACTAGTCAAGCAGCTAGGGAAGGATGGTATTAGCTATATCCTAGCTAATCAAGCGTCGAAGCTGCAAGGTGTGCGAATTATCGAGATCAATCAAAGCTTGCCAAAGGATTCTAGATATCCCTTCTCGCAGCCTTTAGTTTACGTTTACAAGAAAAATCCCGATGCTAGTGTGATCAATTTTCTTGGCTTTGCTACCGCCTCTGTGGGACAGAAAGCTATAGAAGAAGCTACAGCGGCTGAAGCTGTAGCCCTTGCATCCGGCTTATCTGGGACAGTCACCACAGCTACAAATACCCCAAGCACTACTCAGACAGCAACTAGCACCACGACTGCCTCACCAAGTGCCACTCCCTCACCAAGCGCCCAGGCAGCAAAAAAAGCGACTACTTCCGATAATGAGAGTTTTCTAACTTCTATCAGCAAAAATGGCACAGCGTTCGGGCTAACACCACTTTTATGGTTGCTGTTGCCTTTGTTTGCTTTAGGTGGGTTCTTACTATGGTGGTTCAAAAGAAGACGTCTGTCAACAGACAAAGTGGTGGAATCAACTTCTAGTATGCCGTCGAAAGAGGCTGCTGCCTCTGAGATGTCAACTTCTAGTATGCCGTCGAAAGAGGCTGCTGCCTCGGAGATGTCAAACCTCAACATTGCTGTCACCATCAGCGAGGTTGAAGAGGATAAACCATCAGAATCTGTAGCCAATGAGACAGCGAATTCCACGCCTGCCGGAGCTTCAGCTTTAACAGACGGTGCCCTCCTCTCAGTAGGCGTTAGTTCACCACTTTGGTCGAAATTTTTAGAGAAAGGATCTAATTTACAAGCAAATAATAAGACAATAGAACCTAGTAACAATACTGAGGTTGTGTCTCCAGGTGAAGGTGCATCCCATACGCAAAAAGAAGTTGCAAAAAATACAAATTCATCACTCAGGCAGCCAAATGTTACCGAAGTTGTATTTGATTTGGAAGCCCCAGTGAAAGTTGTCAATTCTGTATATCGTGAACTGCCAGAAGTTACCGTCCCATCCAATGTTGCTTCATCTGCTAAACCACCAGATGTTTCCATTGCATCTTTTGCTGAGACGACAGAAACCGAAGATATGGTCGAAACAGTCTCTAACCAGCCAAAAGAGACAACGGGAGGTGCAGCAGGCACAGGAATTGCATCGGGGGTTGCCATTGACGAAATAAGAGAAAATGCTAATTTAGATGTAAAATCGTTAACTATATCTACGGATGAAGCTGCACCAGAAATGGAAGAACGAGCACTCTCGTCGCTAGAAGCAGATTTTGAGAGTCAAATTATCCTCAAACCCCGTACTCCCAAGTGGGGTTATGCCTTTTGGGCAGTTTCTGAGTCCAAAAAGGAAGCGCTGCGGAACTCAGGCGGTTGCCAATTGGTACTGCGACTTTATGATGTCACTCATATTGACTTGAGTTATCAGAGTCCGCAACTGATACAGCAGTATGAATGTGAGGAGACAATACACGATCGCTATGTGGCTATTCCCATGAGCGATCGCAACTACATGGCTGAAATTGGCTATGTCACCAATGACAATCGTTGGTTGCTACTAGCCCGTTCAGCTATTGTTCGCGTCTTCAGCCGTCCCGATCAAGATTTCTGGTTTGTGGCGGATGCTGAACTTATTATCCACGGCGCAGCGGAACCTGGTTCAACCGTAACCCTTGAAGGTCATGCCATCAAACTTAACCCAGACGGGACTTTCCACTTACGTATCCCCTTCACAGATAAATTCATTGACTATGGGATGACGGCTATTGCAGCCAATGGGGAAGAGACTAAAACCATCCATATGCAGTTCTCCCACGATACGCCTGGGGAATAGGGGAGGGGGGGAGGGGAGG
>JADQBA010000293.1 GCA_016903675.1 Stigonema ocellatum SAG 48.90 = DSM 106950
GGCTTCCCTGACAATATTGAAAGATGCCATAATAGACGCTTCATCTGTGACATCTAACAGAAGTGGTGTTAGTCTAGCTGAGGTTTTGCCCTTTAGCTTTTCACCATCACCATCATTACGTACACCAGCAAATACGCGATAACCCAATTTGTCTAAGTAAATAGCACAGGCTTCACCTATTCCACTTGATGCGCCAGTGATGACCACGGCTCCAAAAATTTCTTTGCTAGCCATTCAGATAACCCGTAGATATAAAGCAAACTTTATTTAATTATGGTCAATCCTACAGTAAAACAACGGGCGATCGCTAACCATCGCTCTTGTAAAGAGGAGACACATTCCGCACCCACAACTGTCACAATCGGTTATTACTGAATTTTATCTATCTAAATAGCATTAAATAATACATTTAATGACGTAAGAAAGGTATTTTAGACAAAAAGCTACCCACTCTTTCAAGTCAGCGCAAAGAGTGCTCAGCAAAGAGTGCTCAGGCACACGCTTCGCGATCGCCCCTGCGATTTGGGTACGAAATTTAGCAGTACAAGTAGTTGACGTAAAGCGCAACATATGGATTTTATGTAAACCGAACTTTTAGGCACTGAGTTTTAATGTGTAGGCGTAGCCCGTCGTAGACATCGCCCTTAACTAGACTTAAAAATTGAGCTAGAAATAGACCTTTTGTCCTAATACACATAATTATGTTTTTGTCAATATCTTCTACTCGACCGGCGCTCTAGTCCGAGCTTCGATACTTTGTGACTTGTCGTTAGACATTGCTCAACGGGTACTGTAATCCGAGCGATCGCTATTGGGGGTACTGTAGTCCGAGAGCGATCGCTCTTGAGCAGGCGTCAGTTCTGCTGTCGTGTCAAACTTTAGGACAATTCATATGCCCCAATATCAGCGCTACCATCAGCAGCACGACGAGGTAAACCACGTTGGTCAGTGATGGGGTCGGTATCTAATATAATTGGATCAGCTGCACCAATTGCTGGACTGTCGGGGAGGAGTGCAATGGTTTGGGTGGGGCCACCGTTGGAGTTCAAAGTATCTAGGCGAGGGTCAATGGGGTTATCGCTTGTACCAACTACGTCTCCTGTAACCCCAAATCCAGTGCTGCCTGTGTTGTCACCAATTAGGTTGTAGCCATTGCTTGTAAATGTACCGGATACGTCGGGATTCACACTGTCCGTATAGTTCGCATTGTTGAGGTTGGCAGCGATAATTGTGTTGCGCACGTTATTGGAGCCACGAACAGAAGTTGAAGTTGGAGGAACACTGTCCAGGTAAACACCTCCACCATTAGTGGCTTGATTGAGAGTGATGGTACTGAATACTATCGTACTGATGCCAGTGTAACTATTATAGATACCACCCCCATTTTGGGTTGCCGAATTACCGCGCTCTGGTACTTTTTTATACCGTACTGATGCCAGTGTTATAGATGCCGCCACCATTTTGTTGGGTAGAATTACCGCGCTCTGGTACTGTTGTTTATCGTGCTAGTGCCAACGTTATAGATGCCGCCACCATTTTGGGTTGCAGAATTACCGCGCTCTGGTGCTGTTGTTTATCGTGCTAGTGCCAGTGTTATAGATGCCGCCGCCGACCACAACGCCAATGACGTTTTTGACCATAATAGCGTTTTGGCGGTTTATCATATTACCGCTAAAGATACTATTGCTTATTGTAATAGTACCGCTGTTATATAAGCCTCCGCCCGTGTTTTCATAGGTAGCACCTATTGCACTATTGCTACTGAGGGTACTGTTAGTTAAGACTATTGAGCCAGTGTTATATATACCACCGCCGCTTGTCATGGCTCCCGCCTTAGTCATGTTACCACTGATAGTACTGTTGCTCACTGTACCAGTGCCAGTGTTATAGATGCCGCCACCAGAAGCGGTTCCAATGACACCAACGACAAAGACGCTTCCGCCTGCATTATTCACTACTAAATTATCGCTGATGGTACTGTTGCTCAGATCAATCTGACCACTGTTATAGATGCCCCCGCCGATGAGACTTGTCGAATTAGCACTGATGGTGCTATTGCTTACCTTAATAGTACCAGTACTATAGATGCCACCGCCAGAGCCGAATACCTCAGTGATGGGCCCACCAAGAGTTGAGCTTAGACTTGGATCATAGTAGGAGAATAATGTGCTTGCCGAGTTGCCACTTAAAGAACTGTTGTGTACTGTCAAATTTCCAGTGTTAAAGATACCCCCACCGTCACCGCCCGACCCAGGCTGGATGAAGTCACCACTTTTTGTTGCTGAATTATTGCGAACGATGCTGTTATCTAGGGTGAGATGACCACTGTTCTTAATCCCGCCACCATTATCACCCGTCACACTACCATTAGCTACAATCAATCCAGACAGATTTACCTGTGCGCCTGTCTCAACCTCAAACACCCGTGAAGATTTGTTACCACTCACTGTCACCAAGTCCCCACCCGTGAGTGTGTCGAGTGGAGCAATAATGTCCACGTCATGAGTAATGTCCAGTTCTCCCAAGTTCAGAGTAATAGTCTTTTCCGTGGAAAATATTGAACGGTCAAATACAATTAAATCTTCTCCAGCATCAGCATTCGCTCTTACGATAGCATCCCTTAAGGTGGTCACACCTGAGTTTGGGTCATCTATTGCATCGTTGGTACTGTTCACCGTAATTATGCGTGTGGGGTTCACCTGTAAGGTTCCAGTACCGAGTAAATCTTGCACATTATCAGAAAACACAGGTGTGGATGTGGATATTAGAGGGTTGGTTGGGTTAGAAGTTATGGTATCCATGAGTATTGATTCTCTCAAAAGCGGAATAAAAACTTAATAATTCGTAATGAATTACGAATTATTAGGTCACTGCTGTCGAACAGCACACATATTAAATTAATCTATCTAGTCAGTCAATGAATTGAGACTTTTTTCATGAACATAATTGAAATAATTATGTCCCTTTTTTGGCACATTGCATTTTTCTAATTAAACGGAGTCTAGCAATTCTAAATATAGCGGTTCTCACTTGAATCACATACATTTATGATAAACTTAGAACTGCTATGTCTAGGTGTTTTTGATGAAAGCTTACTCAAATGACCTACGCCAAAAAATCATTGACGCTTATTTAAACGCAGAAGGCTCATATCGAAAAATTGCGTAAATATTTGACTGTACCTTATGTTTTGTTCAAACATTAATCAACCGTTATCAAGACTTAAGAAGGATTGAAAAATTCCCACACGGAGGTGGTCAAAAAGCCAAAATCAATGATAAAAAATCATAAATTTTCCGAAAATTGGTAACAGATAACAACGATGCCACCCTGGAAGAATTATGCATATTATTCGAGTCTGAAACCCAAATAAAAGTTAGCAGAGCTACTATGGGAAGAATGTTACAGAAGCTGGAATTGACCCGGAAAAAAAACTCTCCATGCTACCGAACAAGATACGGATAGAGTCCAAAAATTCAGACAATAATTTTGGGAAATCATCCGTATATTTGACCAGCCCTTCGGGCGGATATGGGCAGAGGGCAGAAGAGAAAAGTTAATTTTTATACTTGCAATACCTCTGTTCTCTGTAAAGCCGCCACAATTTGGGTCCAGAGCAAACACCAAATCTTTAGTTCACTCTTTTGGATGAGAAAGAAATCAACCACTGAGGTGATACGAATGAAGTTATTTGAGACTAATATTGAACAATACATTCAAAAACAAATAATTTACATAGCAAAAATTTAGAATCCAGCAATCTTTTAGTGGGAAATTCAAACCCGCAACGACGAAAGTTGACCACTAAAGAAAGCATATTTAATCGTTCACATTGACTATAACACACCCAAAAGCTCCAGGAATTGAGCGGTTTAATCTCCTCAACATCGCACTAAATCAACTTACCAAGAATTTAACTGACTTAATCCCAGATAGTTCAACAAAGGAAAATGAGTTATGAAACGGATGCTTGCAGGTATATTAATTGCTTTGCCACTGTTCATTGCTGCCATGCCACAACAGGCATCAGCATTAGTAATCGATCTTGGTGGTCGGGATCATCGTCGGGATCATCGTCGGGATGATCGTCGGGATCATCGTCGAGATGATCGTCGGGATCATCGTCGGGATGATCGTCGGGATCACCACAGGTCGATTCGTCGTCATCATGAACGTTGATGAAAAAAGGTGACGTTGTTGGGGTTCCAATCTCTTAAAGCTCTGTTGTGGTGCTGAGGCATTCCTATAGTGCGCTAAGTGCTGGGAAAAGCGCCTCCAAGCATTTTGAGTACAGCCAATGTATATCTCCCCTTCCCTTACGTTGTGGAGCTTGTAGATAGCAGGTACACTTAAGAACTTTCTATATTCTTCTCACTCCAGTTCTCCTGATCGTTGTCTTGGTGTTATCTTCCAAACATACTCATTCAATGCAGGCTCTCTCAATGTAAACTCCTTATATGGATTGCAGACGGCGGTCAATATTGCCTTTTGGTGGGATGCGCCAGTTGACCGTAAGGCGCGGCAAGAACTTGAGATGAGCTTGATACTGAAGTGGCGATCGCTCTTGCGCTATACTGTGTTGACTTATTTTTTTAGCGAAAAAATATTTTTTATGCCACAATTTTTATACAAATTCGGTATATAAACGATTCTCATTTCAGGTGGGTTCCAGTAAAAATTACTATCTTCTACAATGACCATATTATTCATCTGGAACTCGTTTAAATATAATTTCACAGTTTGTGGTTTCACCTTAAATTTCTCAGCTTAGTATTCAATAGTTGCTCCGTCTGGATAAATTTGCTTGAAAAAATCTTCTATTTTACCTTTAGCAGTATATCCATAAGGCTTAGACATAAATCACTCCAAATTTATAAAATCTTCTAGGATATCCAAATCTAGAACCGCACCCTATTTTTTACTCAAACCCATGTACTGAATAATGACTTTATCAAGTAATTGAGTCGGTAGAAGTTTGGCAAGCCAGATATTTATTAAAGCATCTAATCCCACCACATAACGAGTTTTTGGTTTTTTGGCAGTGAGTGCATGAGCAACAGCTTTAGCAACTAATTCAGCAGGAAAACCATTTTTACTGAGCTTAGAGGCTGTATTACGGGTAGCATTTACAGCATCTGAGTATAATTGGTGCGATAAGATGGGCAAGTTGTTCCAAATTTTGTCAGCAAAATCTAAAGATTTTTCCCAAATCGGTGTTGTTACACATCCAGGTTCGATGATAGAAACCTTAATATCCCAAGGTTGCAGCTCCATACGCAGCGCATCTGAAAGCGCTTCCAATGCAAATTTTGAGGCACAATAGGGACCTAAAAAAGGTACAGCAACCTTGCCATTATCAGAAGTAATGTTGACAATACGACCTTTAGCCTTTCTCAAAAGTGGTAAAAATGCTTGCGTAACAGCTAGCTGTCCAGTTAAGTTGACTTCAAGTTGTTTTCTGAATTCAGCAAGGGGAAGAAATTCCAGGGGACTTGCAACAACTATACCAGCGTTATTCACTACACCTGCTAGATCAATAGTGTTTAAGGCTTCCCTGACAATATTGAAAGATGCCATAATAGACGCTTCATCTGTGACATCTAACAGAAGTGGTGTTAGTCTAGCTGAGGTTTTGCCCTTTAGCTTTTCACCATCACCATCATTACGTACACCAG
>JADQBA010000100.1 GCA_016903675.1 Stigonema ocellatum SAG 48.90 = DSM 106950
CGGCAAAGCTATAAATTTATTAGCCAACTTGAAAACTACTTTAGAATTGAATCAGAATTTAGATGTGGAGGATAGGGATTTAGTTATGCAGTTATCACCGATTTACGAACAACGTTTGGCAGAGGCTATACAGCAAGGTAGACTTGAAGGTAGACTTGAAGGTAGGCAGGAAGGAGTTCAAAACGAACGTCGCACAACTATAGAAAACTTACTTCGAGTTCGTTTTGTTACTTTAGATGAACAACTATCAGCAATTGTTGAACCTTTATTAGCATTACCACCTGAAGAATTTACTCCTTTATTGCTACAATTATCTCGCGAAGATTTATTGACCAGGTTTACTCAACAGTAGCCGTAAAACAACTTAAAGTTACCCATTGACACGCTCAAGTTACAAATCCTCAAGGGACATTGCAAGATGTCCCTTGGGCTAGCTTGATATCAGATGTAAACACCAATGGTGAAAATCTAGCACCGGGTTATGTTCTCGATTTGCCGAATTCTGGGTATGTTGGACGCACATTTAATGTTCAGATTTATCCGGGATTACAAGAGAAGTTACACGAAGAACCCGATGGTTTAGACGGACTTCCAGACGACGCAGTTGCTTTTAGATTCCATATCCTAGCAACAGCAACGGCGATGACACTTCTGCATCAACAAGTGTTGGTGAAGTCCGGATTATTCTTAACCGAGCAGTATTGGAAAGGTAAGGAGCTAAAGCAATATCTAAAGCAGCAGTTTCTTGACCAATTAACTTTTCTGTACGTTCTTTAAGCTCGTGGACAACAACACTATCTCCCAAGGAAACAGAATAGTTACACAAATTGTTTCTCTATCCCTTGTTTTCTGTTTTCTCAGCCTATCAATAAATTTATTTTTTTTCTAATACTTTGACAGGTGTTTTATTTAAAGGGCTTACGCTATCGCCTTAAATCCTCTTCTCATGAGATTGGGGCGTGTCAAAGTAACAACTCTTTACTCAAGCTTATAGGTGAGTCATAAGATAGAAACTTCAACAAATGCAACCTATCCAAGACGCAATGGTAAGAAAGGTTGAATTTTTTTGCCTGTTCTAAAGCTTGAGTATATTTATGCGCGTCTTGATGAAACACACCTAACGTGACATGAGGAATAAATAAAATATCGTCTCTTCTATATCTACGTAACATAGCTGTATACATTTCATCATGTAACTTGATTACATCAGTATTACCTTCTTGCAAGGTTAAATATAGATAATTATCAAAGGAGTGTTCAAGTCCTTGGAGATGAATAGAAAATGGCTTCCATGCTCTCAAAACAGTTTCAATATGGTCAATGAGACGTTGTTCATCGTCTAGGACACCTTTTATAGGAAACACAACTGTAATATGGGGATCAATCCAATTAACTAGTGGATCGTATTCCTTCCGGAGTTGATTTATATTGTTGGTGGTAATCGCAGGGAAATGTACAAGTGCGTAAAACATATTCATTCAAACCCCTGTTCGTTATCTATTAGATTAACGCTCTTTCATCACTCTGGTTAGAGTATAATAACCAAGGAATTACTTAGTTCTAGAATTCATCAATGATAGCGCTGAGAAAACCAGTGGCAACTGTCCGCTTTATAAATGACTACTGTGATCTGTATAAAGCCCACATTCCGCACGTCAATTTGTAACATGAAAAGTAGTACGTTAAGCCAGGGGAATTTGGTGTTCGCTTTAATGATAAGCACTTAAGATTATTCTGTTTTTGCGTTCGCGCAGCGGCGGCTTCCGCATCGCGCTTGCTACATAATCTCCGGCTACTCCGGTTTTGACCGCCACATCAAAACCATAGCTGGTTTCCAACTCTTCATCGGTGACAACTTTACAGCCCCACTCACGAATGACGGTAGCTACCTCGACCCCAAAACCTACGCCTACGACCTACTTAACCCCACCCTCACCCCAGGCGTCCGCGAACTGCCATCACAAATAGACGTAGAAATTCTCAAGGAAGTACGCTCTGCTGATAATGTAGTAAAAAACACAATAACACAAGCTTCTCTCACCTCTGCGCCACTCACAGACATCCTCAACGCCGATGACATTTAAAGTAGATGTGAGTGGCATTCAAGCAGGTACAACAGCTACCCTCTACTTCGATTTACTTGGCTTCGGTAATCGTGATGCAAAAGTGACGATACAAATATTAAAATATTACGGGGATATATCAATCTAAAATAGACAGTTCTGTATATCTTTTCAGCATAATTTTCCTGGAATAAACCAAAATATTAACAAGTTGATTAGACAGAATATTCTAACTAAAAATGAGGATAATAATGATTTAGATGCTGCCATGATTATGGAGATCTCACTTTTGGAAATTGGTAAATATTCTCCGATAAAATATAAAATGCGCAATTATTAGCCGATAATCTTCTGGCTTCAGAATAATTGTAACTACAAATACTCTTTGTAAATTAATTGGTGAGTGCAAGTAAATTTGCCAAATGTATGATATTCTTTATTTATGGGGAATCACAAGCTCTAAAGCTAAAGCACAGTAATGGTTTAGATCTGTGGATAAACTATGAAATGAGCAGTGCTAACTCATAGCGGTTGATAAATAAACCAATTACAAGATTATGCATGATTGCTTGGAAAAAGCATATCGTCTTGCGTGCTAATGGTTGAATCCTTGTGTGCATTTTTTTGATGATTGGACTTACCAATGATATCATGTCCGTCGAATCACACATAATAAAAGAACCCCACCCCCAGCCCCTCCCCACAAGCGGGGAGGGGTGCCGAAGGCGGGGAGTGGTTCTGTGTTAATTGTGGGTAATCAGACGGACTTGATATGACACCTGATCGCTCATCTAAATGTCCTTTTTTCAACCTTCAACCCATCTGTGAAGAATTGAGTGATACTGAACGACTTCAACAGTGGTTTTAGTAGGACTTACCGCTTGCAGAAATTTCTCATTCACCTATCGCAGCTAGCTGTGGAAGTTTTTTTTAATTGTTGTGCCAATTAACAGGTCTGCACCATTACCGAGGTTTTTATGCGGAAGATTGCTATTTATGGAAGAGGGGGAATTGGCAAGTCCACAACGACTCAAAATACGGTGGCTGGACTAGCCGATATGGGTCGAAGGGTAATGGTTGTAGGGTGCGACTCGAAAGCAGACTCTACCCGGCTCCTTTTGGGGGGATGGCACCAGAAGATTTTACTCGACACGCTGCGTGAAGAAGAAGAAGAGGAGAGTCTAGAAGTCTTTTGCAAGGAGGGATGGGGAAAGACGCTTTGTGTGGAATCGGGCGGACCAGAACCTGGTGTGGGATGTATGGGTCGAGGCATCCTTACATCCATTGGGTTACTGGAACAACTCGGTGCCTATGATCAAAAAGCGAGACTTGACTATACATTCTATGATGGTTTGGGTGATGTGGTGTGCAGTGGATTTGTCATGCCAATTCGTGAACGCAAAGCTCAAGAAATTTACATTGTCACTTCTGGGGAAATGATGGCAATGTGTAGTGCCAATAATATCTGCCGAGGCATCCAGAAGTACGCTCTTATAGATAGTATACGTCTGGGAGGATTGATCTGCAACTCTCGCGAAGTCGATCAAGAAGACGATCTGATCAAGGCTCTGGCAGAGGAACTGGGCACTCAAGTGATCTACTTTATACCCAGAGACAACATAGTGCAACGAGCAGAGTTCCACCGCAAGACCGTGATTGAGTATGCTCCTGACTGTGAACAAGCACAGCACTATCGCAACCTAGCAACGGCGATTAACCAGAATACAAATTTTGTGATTCCGAAACCTATGTCTAACGATCAGCTTGAGAAACTACTGGTGAAGTTTGGGTTGTTTGACTAGGACGATACAGTAGAGACGCGATTAATCGCGTCTCTACGATCAGCGTGATTTTCATAATTCATATCTTGATTCAGCAACGCCGAGAAATTGGCGTTCTGAACAACGCCAACATTTGTCCACTTCATTAAAGGAGTAGAACTCATTATGTTAACTGAAGAGGTTTTAGTCCAAAAATTTATCAGTGTAGTCGAGGACCGCTATCCCCAGCTTGGGGAGTTACTCCACTACTGCCACGTCGAACTCGTAAGCTCCTACTGGGGTTTGCCCCCGAAACTTATTCAACATTTTGTTGTATATTATCCCAACCTGCTGTCTGTGTCAGTCAATGCCTACAAAGACATTCTCAGAGACGTTGCCAAAGATTTGGGGATATCGAATGCTGTTTGCATGAATGCCACACGCATCATCCGCGATCCCGCTTCAACTTTAAAGCAAAAGAACCCTGTCTTGTGGTTGGAACTCCAGTGGGTGGCAGTACCAACCAGAAAAAGCAATTCCCATATAGATCAGGACTTACTGAACTCGGACTAAAAATAGCGTTCTTGTCACCAGGTGCCACGCAAAAGCAACAGAGGTGGTCAATACCTTATGCCTTGAGGGTTTAAGCATTTTCTTTTGGTGATGACCTAGTACTTTGTATAGCTTGTTTTGCTCATTGTAGTAAGCACAAAGCGTGGGAGCGAAAATAAGGACTAAAGTCCTTACTACGAACTTACTTACCCATCAATTATAACTTGACAGACTACTAGTTGGTTTGCAGCATAGGAAAAAGCGATCGCCAATTAGTATCCAAACAGGCAAATATATTGGCTGAATGTATGTTATTCTTGCAGGAAATGAGCAAAATAAATAGCTTATCCTCTCGTTGGGAAAGATGCTTTTCACATCGAAATGATTCCGGCTGATGTTGTGGGATGTACTTTTAAGACCCGTGAACTGGGTAACATAACATTACTGTGCAGGAAGCTTTAGCTCTGGTGGATGCCTCAAGCAGATCAAAATCACACAACAAATTAGCTGACCATGAATCATAACTTGACTATGAACAAACATCCCATCGCGATCAATGATACGACCTTGCGAGATGGCGAACAGGCAGCAGGTGTAGCTTTCAACGTTGAGGAAAAAATTGCGATCGCCACTTTTCTTGATGCCATTGGTGTTCCGGAACTGGAAATTGGCATTCCGGCAATGGGGCTTGAAGAAGCAGAGTCAATCCGGATCATTGCCAATCTGGGATTAAACGCCAAATTACTTGGCTGGAATCGTGCTAATTTGTCCGATATTCAAGCATCGCTCGATTGTGGTTTGCAGCGGGTTCATGTTTCCGTTCCCGTCTCGGAAATTCAGATTGCGGCGAAATTTGGGGGTCAGCGGCAGTTAATGCTAGATCGCCTGCGGGATGCGGTTAATTTCGCCTGCGATCGTGGTTTATCTGTCTCCGTTGGCGGAGAAGATTCCTCTAGAGCCGATGCATCTTTCCTATTGGATGTAGTACTCATGGCTCAAGAGTGGGGAGCTTTCCGGTTTCGTTTCTGTGATACTGTAGGAATTCTTGATCCCCTGACCACTTACAGCAAAGTTCGCTCCATTGTCCATTATGTATCGATTCCCATTGAAATGCACACGCACGATGACTTAGGATTGGCAATGGCGAACTCCCTAGCTGGTATTGAAGCCGGAGCCACATCAGTGAACACTACGGTAAACGGCATAGGTGAACGGGCTGGCAATGTGCCACTCGAAGAAGTGGTGATGGCACTGAAATGCATTTACGGCATCGAAATGGGTATTGATACAAAACGGCTGCTGGAACTGTCACGGTTAGTTGCCAAAGCTGCTAACTATTCGGTTCCTCCCTGGAAAGCAATCGTGGGTGAAAATACTTTCGCACATGAATCGGGTATTCACGCTCACGGTGTGCTCCAAAATCCAGTGACTTACGAACCGTTTGCACCAGAAGATGTTGGTTGGGAACGTCGCTTGGTTCTAGGAAAACATTCTGGTCGGCATTTGGTGTTCAGTGTACTGCAACAACATGGAATTACGCTCAGTCAGCCAGAAATTCAATCAGTGCTGGATGCTGTACGGCATCAGTCAGTAAAAATCAAGCGCAGTCTCACAGTTGAAGAACTCTTGAATTTAGTTCCTCAAGGGTGAACGCACTTCGAGTGAAGTTGGTTAAGAACCTATGACAATTTTGTCTCTGATTGATGATTGTGATACCAAGTGCTACTATATCACCAATTAAATTGGTAATATATGCCGAGAAAACAGCAAGGATGGATCACCTTTCAATGCTCTACAGAAGAACGACAACTTCTGGATCTGTACTGCCAGCAGTCTAAACGCACTAAAACCGATGTGCTGCGCTCTCTAATACGTAGCCTTGAGCCACAATTACTAAAACATCGAAGGAGGGGAGGTGGTTTGATGTTAATGAGCCAGAATTCAAACTATTTTGAGTTGCCTGGTACTCAAACAAACTCCCACCTGGAAAGTTGATATAGCAATCCTATTTGATATCTCAACAGAGGGGACAAGGAAGACTTGGGGGACAAGGAGGAAAAGCCAGAGGTGTTTATAAATCATTTAGGATTGCTATGGTCTCTCTGAAATCGTAAAAAAGCGTTGAAGTTCAAAACTTAACTATGACTAATACTACAGAGCTACTGCGATCGCGCTACGGTGAGATTCCCTTCAATTACGAAATTGACTGGAACGACTCTCTAGAAACACTGCTATCTCACCGTTCAGTTCGGTCTTATCTATCTGACCCTTTACCACCAGGAACCCTGGAATGGCTAGTTGCTGCTGCTCAATCTGCTGCTAGTTCAGCTAATATGCAAACCTGGAGTGTGGTAGCGATTGAAGATCAACAGCGCAAAGAAGAATTGTGCAAGTTGGCTAATAACCAAGTATATGTGAAGCAGGCTCCTGTATTTTTGGTTTGGTTAGCAGATTTAGGTCGTCTGGCTCATATTGCCGACAGTCGCGGATTACCTCATGTTGCTCTGGATTACATAGAACTGCTGGTTAAAGCAATAGTTGATGCCTCGGTGGCGGCGCAAAATGCCACTGTAGCCGCTGAGTCTATTGGTTTGGGAACAGTATATATTGGTGCAATCCGCAAAAGCACGCAAGAGGTAGCAACACTACTAAATCTGCCACCTTTCGTGTTCCCTGTATTTGGGTTGTGTGTGGGTTATCCCAATCCTGAGGTAGAAGTAGCGATTAAGCCGCGTCTACCTCAGTCAGCTGTACTGCACCGAGAAACTTATAAATTGTCAGAGCAAGATGAGGCGATCGCTCGCTACAACGACATCATGAAAGAATTCTATAGTGAACAAAAGATGAATGTCGCTGTCGATTGGTCGGAACACTCAGCCGAGCGCATCGCCACTTTAGACTATTTAAAAGGATGCAAATACTTGCGTGAAACTCTAAACAACTTCGGCTTCAAGTTACTATAAAACGGCAAGTAAGTTCGTAGTAAGGACTTTAGTCCTTATTTTCGCTCGCACTAAAGTCCTTACTACAAACCCTCAGAACTAGCTTGACAAAGTACTAAACCTGCAAAACTGAAAGGAACTGACAACAATGGATAATTTGTCTACCAAAGATCTCAACAGACTACGTTCTCAGAGCAAAATAATTACTAACAGAGTTGAAATTTTCATAGAAACTTACTTATCAGAAGTTTCTCATGATGAGAATCTGAGCAATGAAGCCTTACAAGAAATCATTAATGCTGCGAATAACTTAACAACCGCAGTCTCAAAGATGATGAGAATCCCAACTAACCCTATATAACTCCAACAATGCTTGAGAATCTTCTAAATAACCATAATTTACCGTATCCCGATACAATGCATCCGATCATTGTCCATTTTGTGATTGCGATGGTGTTGTTTGCCTTTTTGTGTGATGTAATTGGGTACTTTACCAAAAATCATCGTCTTTTTGAGGTAAGTTGGTGGAATATGTTTTTCGCTACAATTGCCATCTTCATCGCCGTTGTTTTTGGTCAATTTGAAGCAGGTTTGGCAGAACCTTATAACGTAGTTCGACCAGTACTCAATATACATACGCTCCTTGGCTGGTCTCTTTCGGGAGTTCTTGCAGCTATTACAGCTTGGCGTTATGTGATTCGTTCCCGCACTCCAGAAAAGATATCAGTTTATTACCTAGCAGCGGGTCTGTTCTTGACTGTTTTGGTAGGCATACAGGTGTATTTCGGAGATGAACTGGTTTGGGTTTATGGACTACATACTCTGCCAGTTGTTGAAGCCGTGAAGGAGAACCTACTGCAATGAACGCTGAAGTTATTGACCAGTTAAAAACTCAAGTGGGAGCAAACGGATTGCCCTATGGCATACCAATTCACCCAAATCTAGTCCATCTTACTCTGGGTTTGTTCATTCTTGGGATTGCCTTTGATATCATTGGTACGCTGTTCCCTCTACAACAACGAATCTTCAAATTTGAGGGAATTCCTGCTACTCATTCCAACTTCTTTGATGCTGGCTGGTACAATACACTGGCTTCAGCAATCATCACATTTTTGACGGTGGCGGCAGGTTTTTATGAAATTCTGTTGGCAGAACCATCTACTGAGATAAAGAGTGCCTGGGGATTGCAAGGAATGCAAACAATGCTTTGGCATGGTGTGGGTGGTGTGTTTCTTCTAGCGCTGATTGTTGGCATGACTATTTGGAGAGGATTTCAGCGACATATTTGGCGTAAAGATAATAGTCAAGAAGTGCAATGGAGCTATTTAGCTTTTGGGCTATTTATTATCCTGCTAATGTATATACACGGCACACTGGGGGCGCACCTAGCTGCTGAGTTTGGGGTTCACAATACTGCTGATATGTTGTTGCGATTAGGAAAAGATCCGAACTTACTGCTGAAGTAATCAATGTTATAGCGGTTTTCAATTCAGTGAGGTAGATTTAAGAGTTAAGAAACCGCAGATGTACGCAGATGTAGACGCCCCTTGGGCGGCTTCCCGCAGGGTACGCAGATGAATTTGTACTTCACCCGGATGAAAACCGCTATATAGCAATCCTATTTGAGTTGTGAAACATATCAGTGGTGGCTGTTGACTGTCAACTGTCAACTGTCAACTGTCAACAATCCTCTAATTTGTTCCCATGAAAATCCGAAACATTTTGATTGTGAGTGCGATCGCGATCGCCCTAACTGCTGTTAGTCTTTGGATAGGACATTTAGCGTATTCCTGGTTCCCCCCTCAAGCTGCGGCAGAATCGGAACTTGTCGATAATTTGTTTAGTTTCTTAATAACGCTGGGGGCATTTATCTTCTTTGGAGTCACAGGAACGTTGATGTATTCAGTGATTTTCCATCGCGCAGGAACCCATGACACTAGCGATGGTCCCCCAATTGAAGGGAATGTAACACTGGAGGTTATTTGGACTGCAATTCCTGTATTGCTAGTGTTTTGGATTGCAGGCTACAGCTACCAAATCTATGAGCAAATGGGGATTCAAGGACCAATGGAAGCTATTCATATGCACATTCCTATTGGAATGAAATCAGCAAATGCTGCGCCAATGAAAGAGGACACACAAACAACTTCTGTTTCCACGTCTTCCTCAACCTTGCCAATAGAAGATATTGAAGTCAATGCGAGGCAGTGGGCTTGGGTTTTCCGCTACCCAGAAACAGGAGTCACCAGCACTGAACTGCATCTACCTGTCAATTATCGCGTCCGTTTAGCGATGAAGTCGGAGGATGTTCTCCACGGCTTTTATATTCCTGCCTTCCGAGTCAAGCAAGATATTATTCCCAACCGCAACATTAACTTTGAATTCACCCCTATCCGCACTGGCAAATATCGGTTGACTGATTCCGAATTCAGCGGCACTTACTTTGCAACAATGCTAGCAAATGTCGTTGTTGAGTCCGTTGAAGATTACAAAAAGTGGCTTGAAACAACAGCAACCCGCAAACTCTCCCCTGCCACAAATCAAGCAGCTTCCGAATATGCTCAAGAATCAAAAGAGGTAATCAAAGGTTGGGCTAGGGTAGCACCTGCACAACCCCCTCTAGTCAACTACAGTACTTAACAACCAACAGACAGACAATGACAGATATTTTCGTCAAAGACACCAGCATTATCAGTGAGACACCTCACCACGAACCTACAGGGAATTGGAAGCGTTACTTTAGCTTCAGCACAGACCACAAAGTCATTGGTATTCAGTATATTGTTACCGCTTTCATTCTCTTTCTCGTAGGTGGCATATTTGCAATGGTCATTCGCGGAGAATTGATTACCCCAGAATCAGACCTTGTTGACCGTACCGTCTATAACGCCATGTTCACCATGCACGGCACAGTGATGCTGTTTGGATGGACATTCCCTATCCTTACAGGTTTTGCTAACTTTCTTGTGCCTCTAATGATTGGGGCGCGAGATATGGCGTTTCCCAGACTCAATGCTGTTGCATTCTGGATGATACCGATCGCTGCTATCTTGTTGATGGTTAGCTTCTTAGTGCCTGGAGGTCCAGCACAAGCAGGTTGGTGGTCATACCCTCCCGTCAGCTTGCAAAACCCCACAGGAAACTTAATCAATGGTGAAGTTATCTGGCTTCTAGCAGTGGCAGTATCAGGTGTTTCCTCAATCATGGGGGCGATCAACTTTGTCACCACAATTGTCAAGATGCGGGCACCAGGTATGACATTCTTCCGGATGCCCATCTTTGTTTGGAACGTGTTCAGTGCTCAGATTATCCAACTGTTTGGACTACCTGTTTTGACTGCCGGTGCAGTCATGCTTTTACTGGACTTAACAGTTGGAACTAGCTTTTTTGACCCCGCTAAGGGAGGCGATCCAGTTCTGTTTCAGCACTTTTTCTGGTTCTACTCCCACCCTGCTGTTTACGTGATTATTCTACCTGTCTTCGGAGTCTTTTCCGAAATCTTCCCAGTTTTTGCTCGTAAACCTCTGTTTGGCTATAGAATTGTCGCCATTTCATCACTCCTTATTGCTGGAGTTAGCGGTATAGTTTGGGTACACCATCTTTACGTCAGCGGTACTCCAGGTTGGATGCGGCTGTTTTTCATGCTGACGACAATGTTTGTTTCTGTACCCACAGGCATTAAGGTATTTGCCTGGACTGCAACAATTTGGGGAGGTAAGCTGCGGTTTGATACACCAATGCTGTTTGCGCTAGGTGGATTAATATTGTTTGTGTTTGCCGGTATCACTGGTATTACCCTTTCCTCCGTTCCCATTGATGTCCACGTCAACAACACCTACTATGTGGTGGGTCACTTCCACTATGTTCTATACGGCACGGTAACCATGGGGATGTTTGCTGCTATTTACTTCTGGTTCCCCAAAATGACTGGACGTATGTACTACGAAGGCTTGGGCAAATTCCATTTCTGGCTGACGTTCATTGGCACTAACCTCAGTTTCTTTCCAATGCACCCCCTAGGATTACAAGGAATGTTGCGTCGTGTCTCTTCCTACGCGCCAGAGTATGAATTGTGGAATATTGTTGCCAGTGTCGGAGCATTTCTACTAGGTGTGTCCACTTTACCCTTCATTTTTAATATGGTTGCGTCTTGGATACATGACAAAAAAGCACCATCCAACCCTTGGCGAGCAATTGGACTTGAGTGGCTGGTGTCTTCACCACCTCCTGTAGAGAACTTTGAAGAAATTCCAGTTGTTGTAGGTGAACCCTACGGCTACGGTAAATCTGAACCATTAGTAGCGAATCATTAGTACTTATAATATCTGTAGGTTGGGTTGAACCTTGTGAAACCCAACATGAACTCTAAGCTTGTGTTGGGTTTCGTTCCTCAACCCAACCTACATTGATAAATTTTATTATAAGTAGGACTTACGCACTCTCTACCAATTCTTGGCGGTCTTGGCGTCTTGGCGGTTCGATAAATCAAGGTTTCTGGCAATTTTTACGTAAGTCCTGATAAATAATCACCCAAACTTAATATTAGTAGTTGGTTGTTCTTTTTCACTAACTACTAACAACCTAATAAAGGAGAATTCATCAAATGGATAGTTCAATCACCTCAGAAGAGTTACAGCATCTCTCCCACGAGCATAGTCATGATGAAGAAGCTAACAAGATGTTCGGCTTCATTGTGTTCTTGCTTTCGGAAACTTTCATTTTTCTCGGCTTTTTTTCAGGATATATTGTCTACAAAACAACAGTTTCAAACTGGCTACCTGCTGGTGTTTCAGGACTAGAAATCAAAGCTCCTGCAATTAATACAGCGGTTCTTGTTTCCAGTAGCTTTGTCATCTACTTGGCAGAACGCGCCCTTGTACGCCAGGACTTGAAGAAATTTCGTCTGTTTCTAATGCTTTCTATCGCAATGGGAACTTACTTTTTAGTAGGGCAAGGAATCGAGTGGAGCAGCCTTTCTTTTGGCTTTACGACAGGAGTCTTTGGTGGGATGTTTTACTTACTGACAGGCTTCCATGGTTTGCACGTTCTCACTGGCATTTTGTTGCAGATAATTGTTTTTGGTCGCTCTTTCATCCCCGGTAACTATGACACAGGTCATTTTGGTGTAAATGCAACTTCTCTCTTCTGGCACTTTGTTGATGTCATTTGGATTGTTTTGTTTCTCCTTATTTATATCTGGCAGTGAAAAAATTAGGTAAGTAGCCGTCGTCATGAACTAAGTAGATCGGCACAGAAAAACAGAACTATATCAATTTATGTATTGGCTCGTAGTTGCGCTTCAGCGCTCATATTTAGGGCGCTGAAGCGCAACTACAAACCTTTATTTCGACCTACTTACGTACACCATAGGTATTTTCATGGTTTCTGGAGTACGCTTTAACGCCAATCATCTAGTACAAAAACATCCGGGCGGCTAAATCCGGGCTCATTAGGTCTATGCATTGCCACTCCGATTACTTCTGACCGAAAACTACGAGCTAAGAGCCGAAGATAGGCTTCCTCTCGACTGGTATTTACTCCAGCTACTAAGCGGGACATCCCTTGCACCACAGTCAATGCTTCGCACAAATCCAATAACTGCTCAAAAAGTTGCCCTGAATTACTCTGCGATCGCACTGCGCCAAACTTAACATAGCAAGTGTTACTACCTGCCTCTGTACCTGCGCCATAATGACAAACTGCAAATCCTGCCAAGCTAGCGTCGTCCCACAACAAAACTGTATCACCTAGTCCTTGAGATTGGACTACCTGAATTTCCTGTGATAAATCTAGTCCTTCATAGATAGAATCAGTGAGTTGATAACTCGCTTTAAGAGTTTGAGCGCGTTCAGCTTCGCTCAGATGAGAGTATCTATTTACTCGAGAAATTGGCTGTGCTTGCTGCACTAGTTTTGCCACGATTACAGTCAGAAAACGGAGGCGGAAACCAAATTTTTGATATAGTGCATGATGCTTAGGACTTTTAGCAAAAGTAAACAGTCCTGCTAGTTGAGTATTCCATTCAGTAAAGCTTGCGATCGCAGCTTTGAGGAGATGTTGAGCGACCCCTTGGTTCCAGAAGTCAGGATGAACGCTTAACGGACCGAAATAACCAAAGCTTCCCCAATTTATAGCGAAGATAGACCCAATTAATTTTCCATCTATCTCAGCGGCATATGCTGCATTTGGATCAGTTTTCCAGCGGTGAGATATGTAAGCTGCATCTCCATAAAATGTAGTTGGTTCAGGTAGTTCCAAAAAAGTACCAAAAGCTAACCGAAACAAGTAATCTGCCTCAGCTAACTCATTTGCTTGTAATAAACGAATAGAAACGTTGTTCATAGTTGTTTTACTTCCAGAAAAGCAATTATAGGCTATTTATAAAGTAAATCTAAAGATGGGAAATTAGAAAAAGCAAGAACGCTAGGATACAGTTAAAATAGCATATTTACGTAGGAAGAATGACTCGAAAGGCTATTGAGTAAAATTGGCACGTAAGGAGAAATACGGTATGTTTATCCAAACTCTTCCACCACTGCCACTAAAAGCATTGGCAGTGATGTCACATATTTGATTTCTGAAATATAAGTAGGGTGGGCACTGCCCACCAGATGGGAAATATCAGTCGGGTGGGCCCGGCCCACCAGATCCGGGTTGGGTAGGGAATAGCCCCACCTACTTATTCGGATCTTAAATAGGATTGCTATATTGCGTAGGAGTATGTAGTCCTGTGCTGTTAGTGTAATATTGCCACCCCCTATCAAATCCCCCCGTGAACGGTTACGAAAAATTATGGAATTCGTAGTCTTCCCCTAACATATTTTAGAGGATGTTTGAAAAGTCTTTAGTGATGTATCAAATACTTTTAGATCCCCCATTATCCACGCCTGTAGCGACCCTTGGGGTTTCCCCAAGACCACCCTGCTGCCGTTAAAAAGGGGGACTTTGATTGGAGTTCCCCCTTTTTAAGGGGGGTTAGCTGACATCTTGCACCTTCTCAATAAGGGTAGGTGGGCAGTGCCCACCCTACGAAATAATAGGCTTTTTGGGCTTTGATTTTCTCAACAAGACCGTGGTGCAAGATATGAGTTAGGCAGGGTGGTTTCATACAACTAGAGAAAAAAACCTTCCCTGGATTTCAAAGCCTCTCCCCCAGGGGGGGGAGAGGTTTGGAGAGGGGCGATCGCTATCTATAAAGAAAATCTCTCCACGCTTGGGAATGCCCCGTGAGTCGAATCACCAACCATCCATATGTCCCATAGTACTTATCCCTTGCCCGACCATTCGCTATAGCCTCATCAATCAACGCCATTTCAAGAGCGCTAGGCTCATCAATGCCTTTAGCTGACTCAGATCTAGACTCACATACCTGATTTAAAAGCTTCACCCCCTAATGGTTTGCAGGGGGTGAGATAGAGTGAATATTTTCTGGAAGTCTATTCAATTGCTTGTTTTCCGTGGCTAGCTCACTTTCAATTTTCCCATCTGTCTCTTGAGTTCCTCCACATCTTGAGCCAGCTGAAAAATATTAACCACGTTTTTACCTACATTGTCTTTGCCAAGCCGAGATCTGATATAAATTTCTATATCCTCAGTCATTGTAGTGTCTTCGGACCTTAACAATTCTTTGTATTCTTCATAAAGCTGGCTATCTAGCCTGATGCTCAGCTGGGCGTCTCGCGCCCGCACAATAGATTTTTTAGCGTCAGACATTTTTTCTTCTCTCCAGTCACTAATAACAATATAAATCAGAGTCTAGACAGTGGCTATAAAGATAGCCTGTGAAGCATTCGACATCTCCTGACATTAGGTATCAGCCCAAGCTACACAATGGTTCTAGATTCATTTTCACGACTATGTCAAATGCTAGCCACATAAACTCATTCCACCTCTATGCTAGCCACTGGCTCCCCGGACTTCAGCGTACCTCAACTCAGGCACTTTTCAAACAACCTCTTAGAGTATTTTCCCAAGTTAAAGTCGCCAATCCCCAATCCCGGAGCGACAAGGAGTCCCCTACCAACGAGTAGGTATGGTGGGGGGACTCCTTATGGGAACCTGTTGAAAAATTTCTGTATTTATAAATACGTTTTTTCTACAAAAATAAAATTATTTTAGCAATTATTTTTGCTGCATGTATGTTATGCTTGCCTCAAAGGGAAATACAATAAGGAGTCAAAAGTCAATTTTATTTGCCACAAAAACCTGGCAAGTATTTCTGGGATATGTATGCAATATTACGAATCTTTGAGAAAGGCAAATGCTAGAAGACCGCAAAAATTTGTGGTCTAAATAAGTAAACGAGAGATACAGCCTCATGAAGCTGGATGTGAATGTTTGCAACAACGTGAAGTCAATTAGAACTCGCTTGGGCATGAGTCAGCAAGATTTGGCTAATATAGCCGGCGTAACCCGTCAGGCTATTAGTAGTGTGGAATCGGGACAATGTTCTCCTTCTATTGCCATTAGTCTGCGCTTAGCCAAGGCCCTTGGCTGCCAAGTCGAGGAGTTATTCTGGCTAGAGGAGAATTTACCCGAAGTTGAGGCAGTTCTAACCAAATCAGTCCCTAGCGGACAGCAAATGCCAGTTAGCCTAGCGCGGGTTGGGGGTCAATTGATAGCTTATCCCCTAGTTGGGAACGATGCTTTTCGCATCGAAATGATTCCGGTTGATGGTTCGGCAGTTACGATGGTAAGGCAGTCCAGTCTTGCTAGTTTCCCCAAGGAGGAACTGCCGTTTCCTGTTCGCGATCGCGTCTTTGCTGGAGTTGGGTACCCGAAAGGTAAAGCACAAATCCAGGCTAGTACAAATAAAGTCCAAATCCAACTTTTCGATGATCTCAGCAAAATTCACAACACAGTTGTCATTGCTGGTTGTACACCTGTGATTTCCTTCTTGGCAAAAGCGACTGAACGTTGGCATCCGCAACTACGAGTTCATTATCATTATGCCAACAGCATAACAGCATTGCGTAGTTTATGCCGAGGTCATGTTCACATCGCAGGGATGCATTTGTACGATCCGCAAACTGGAGAATATAACGTTCCCTTCGTGCGGGAAGCTTTAATAGATAAGGGTAAGGGTGCCGTCTTGATCACCCTTGGGGTTTGGGAAGAAGGACTCTTAGTTCGACCAGGAAACCCAATGGGAATCAAAACAGTTACCGATTTAGTGAAGCTAAAAGCAACTATTGTCAACCGTGAACCAGGTTCCGCCTGTCATATGCTTTTGAAATGCAAATTGGAAGAAGAAGGAATACCATTACATATTGTTAAAGGATTTGACCAGATCGTCCACAATCATCAAAGTGTGGCTTTATCTGTAGCCTCAGGAATTGCTGATGCAGGCGTCAGTACGGCATCCGTAGCTGCTACTTTTGGGTTGGGATTTATTTCCTTGCATCAAGCGCGATATGACTTGGTGATTCTCAAGGAATACTTGGAAGAATCACCAGTAAAGCAGTTTTTCAGTATCTTGGGACATCGGCTAGTTCAATCACAAATAGAAGTTCTCGGTGGCTATGACATCAGCAATATTGGGGTAGTTGTCGCAAATATTTAGAGGATGAGAATTCAAAAAATATATAGCGGTTTTCATCCGGGTGAAGTACAAATTCATCTGCGTACCCTGCGGGAAGCCGCCCAAGGGGCGTCTACATCTGCGTTCATCTGCGGTTTCTTAACTCTTTTGATGTACCTCACTGAGAGATTTTATGATTCAAAGAAGGATTTTCATTGCATGTTTAGCCTGTAGCTTAGTGATTCTAAGCACTGAAGCTTGTCAGATGCAGGTCTTGCAAAAGCAAGCTTATGCGCAATCCTCAACAAATCGAAATGTGATTGTAGCGATGACAACCAGCATTGAGGACAGCGGTCTGCTGGATGATTTAGTTCCAGCAATTGAAAACAAAACAGGATATAGGCTGAAAAAGGTTGCTGTTGGTACTGGACAGGCTTTAGCCTTAGCTGAAAAAGGCGAAGTTGACGCGCTGTTCGTTAATTCACCTAAAGCAGAACAAAAAGTTTTGGAAGATGGTGCGGTCATTAATCGGCGCTTGGTAATGCACAATGATTTCGTAATTGTAGGTCCAGATGCTGACAAGGCAAAGATTCGGGGCAAAAAGAATGCTGTGGAAGCATTCTCTCTAATTGCCAAAAACCAAGCGTTATTTATATCGCGGGGCGATGACTCAGGTACTAATAAGCTGGAGAAAGATTTATGGAAACAGGCAAATATCTCACCGACTGGCACTTGGTATCAGCAAACAGGTTCTGGAATGGGACAGACTTTACAAGTTGCTAATCAAAAACTAGGATATACCTTAGCGGATCGGGCAACATATATATTTCAGAAGCAAAACCTGTCTTTGCCAATACTAGTGGAAGGAGACAAGAAACTATTGAATCTCTACCATGTCATGGAGGTAAATCCACAGAAATTTCCTAAGGTGAATACCGCAGGAGCTAAAGCCTTTACTGATTTTGTCTTGTCCCCTGAAGGACAGGCGCTGATTGCAGCACACGGAAAAAAACAGTTTGGGCAACCGCTATTTTATGTTGATGGCGGTAAAACAGAAAAAGATTATGGTTTTTAATCTACCGTTTACACAGGTTTAGAAAAGCAGATTTGTGGATACGATTTTTGAAGGAGCTATAAGAGCTTTTGAGCTATTAACCAGCGGCAATAGCGATGTTTTCCAAGTGATGACGATGACATTGTTTGTATCTGGAACAGCTACAGCTATTAGCGTTTTATTAGGACTACCATTAGGACTATGGCTAGCTTTGGTGGATTTCGCCGGCAAGCATACCCTGACTAGTTTGATTAACTTCGGCATGGGATTACCTCCAGTCGTAATCGGTTTAGTCGTCAGTCTGTTTTTGTGGCGGTCTGGTCCGTTGGGAAACTTTGACTTGATGTATACACCTACAGCGATGATCGTAGCTGAAGCAATTATTGCTTTTCCAATTGTAGCTGGCTTCAGTTTTACGGCAATTATCAGTATTAATCCGAAACTAAGCTGGCGACTGTTATCAATGGGGGCGACACAGTGGCAAGTCAACTGGTTGCTGATCAAGGAAGCACGCTTAGGGTTAATGGCTGCAATCATAGCTGGTTTTGGTCGCGTCATCTCCGAAGTTGGAGCATCCATGATGGTGGGCGGCAATATCAAGGGGCAAACAAGAGTCCTAACTACAGCGCTCGTTTTGGAAGTAGAGAAAGGAAATTACGATGTTGCTATGGCGATCGCATACATTTTGCTCATCATCACATACACGATTATTGTATTGCTGACTATCCTACAGCATGACAAAAAAACCCTATGAGTATGAACGAGTATGTCCTAAATATGCGACAGGTTAGCGTCGATAGCAAAAGATGCAAAAACATTCTATCAATTGAAAATTTTGCAGTCCGTCCTGGGGAACTGGTGGCTGTGCTTGGTCCCAATGGCGCTGGTAAAAGCACTTTGTTAAGAACGATCAACCTATTGCAACCTTACCGTGGTGAAATGCAATTATTTGGGCAGGATGTCCGTAATGCCAATAAAACATTATTGCGTCGTCGTTCGGCTTTGGTATTTCAAGAAACATTACTACTAGATGACAGTGTTTTTAATAATGTTGCCAAAGTATTAAAGTTTCGAGGAACACCAACACACAAGATTCAGCAAAAGGTACACACTGCACTTGCAACTTTTGGCTGCGAACACTTGGCAAATCGGTCAGCTCGCTCCTTGTCCGGTGGTGAAGCTAAGCGGGTATGTATTGCCTGCGGATTAGTAGCTGATTCAGAACTGCTACTTTTGGATGAGCCTTCTGCCTCTTTAGATGTGGGAATACGTGCCCAGATCATTGAGAAAATTAGACAATGGGCTGAAGCTAGGCAATCGGCAGTCATATTAGTAAGTCATAACTTTACTGACATACTGCATTTTGCTGACAGGGCAATAGCTCTATTTAACGGCTGTATTGTACAGGATGATAGATTGGAAATGCTGATACGCCGACCAGCTAACGAGCAGCTCGCAAGACTGGTAGGGATGGATAATATTATTCCGTGCCAGGTAGAAAGGGGTAGCGGTGGTTATTTTATCAACCTCGCAAACAGCATCAAGTTTTTATACCCTGGTGAAGTGAAGACACCAATCACAGCCTGTTGTCTGTCAGGCGATGCTTTCTATCTTGATGATGCAAGTTCTTCAGAACAACACCAACCGTGGTCAGTAATTATTGAGGGACTAGTGGAACGAGTTTTACATGGCATAGGGACTTATACTATTCGGGTTAAGGTGGGAGAACAAACTTTAATCGCCAGAATACCTCGGAGTCACATGTCTAATAATGTGCATCGTCATAAACCAATTAAGCTAGCATTCAATCCTACAGATGCACATTTTGTTTAGAAGCGATCGCGGTTTTGAGCCATTCACACCATGTTTTTTATTATTCAGATGCACCCGGATTTGACATTACCGATTGCTTTCAGTTCACTCATTTAAATCACATTTTTTTATCATGCTTAATTTTGAGTCCATTCGTACCACAACAATGCAAAAAGTCCCATATAATTGGGCTTTGATAGAAAACCTGCTCTCAACAGAGGCAAGCTTAGAACTAACTGCCAGTTTTCCTCACGAAGAGTTTCGCTTGTCGGAGGGAGAGGGATACGGGTACCTCTGGGGAAAGATGCTTGCCACTAGCGAGGATATTTCCTTGATGCTTAAATCTAACGATAATCGCTGGCGGGAACGCATGGCACAAGGGAGGCTGACTTCTGACTTGGGACACCTGAGTAATGTCTGGCGACAGTTGATAGAAGGACTGTGGACAGATTCTTACCGTGCAGCTTTATCAGAAATGTGTGGGTTGGAACTCAATGACTGTGTAATGGATATTGGGTTACGTCGATATAATTTAGGACAGTGGCATCTTCCCCATACAGACGAACCGAACAAAGTTTTAACTCATCTGCTATTTTTCAATCAACAATGGTCTGTAGACTGGGGAGGCTGTTTGCGAATTCTCAACGACTCCCAGCCTGAATCTATCTTCCAAGATATTCTCCCCCTCAGCCATTCCTCAGTTGCGATCGTGCGTTCTGATAATTCTTGGCATATGGTAACCCCGCTTACTTCCCCTGCATCTGAGTGTAGGCTGGCTTTACGAGTTGCTTTTTTTCGGAATCTAGTCTAATAAGTATGTGTGGAAAATTAATTTCATAATCACATGGCCTGAGGTGCAATATGTCACCCTACACAGGTTATTTTAGGCGTTGCTGAATTACGGTATGAATTTACACGCGCGTAAAGTCGCAAAGGCGCAAAGAGAAAGAGTTTTAAAATACCCCATTTTTTCATTTCATACTTCAATTCAGCAACGCCTTATTTTACATTTCATTAACGCACCCTACGATCATGGGCAATCACGCTACAAGATGAGGCTTCCACTACGGCTCAATCATTCCAGCCTGTAGCAAAAGCTGACGTTCCTCAACTCTGTCACGACGATTTAACTGCAATAACCGAATCGTAACCCGACCTATGGGGGTTAAAGGCACAAATTCAGCCCCACTCAGGCGAAAATGTTCATGCCACAGGTCTTGGCGAGGATGGTATAAGGGTACGATTTTTTCCGTTTCTGGATCGACAGAGGCGAGATCGCTTCCTTTGTGCTTGTTGCACAGAGCACAGGATAGGGCTAAATTCTCCAATTCAGTCCTTCCACCATGTTTTTCGGCAATAATGTGGTCAATCTCTTGAGGCGCAAAGGTGGCCACATCAGGAATCAGACAATACTCACAGCAACCTTTTGCCCGTTCATAAACCTGTCTTCGTAGAGCAACAGGAATATAGGTTTTGCTCATTGTGCGTGAGCTTCTTTGAGCTTCAAGAAGGCTCTAGCCTTAGCGATTCTCACAATATGCTCTAGGTATTGATACCCTTGCCATTGCTGTTCTTCTGCTGTGGTTAAACCCGCCGTCCGATTTTTCTCTAGCAGAGTGCTAATTTGAGCTTGCAGGGATTCAGAGGGACGCAGGGTAATAATGGCTTCAGGAGTGGGGAGGCTTGCCAGAAATTCTAGGACTTCAGCCATACCTGAAAACCCTGACGGGGTGATGGCATTAAGTTCTCGTAACCCCAACTCTAGGATTTGAGGCAGTTTGTCTTCAAAGAGTTGAAGCTGAGTGACAACTTCATCAGGTAAGTCAAATGTAACTTGCATAGACCTTAGCTTTTACTACTAGGATACATTCTCCCGATTGTAGCATAGACTTCATGCAACGCCTGATTTTGATGCAGTCTGGATTAGTGTTGTCGCTACTTTTTTCGCCTGTGAAGCGGTTGACCAACTTCCTTCCATCATCGCAACTACGATCGCACCTTGGACAAGGAGAAGGAGTTGTCGGGCTAACTGTTCTGGTGATGACACTCCTGCGGATTGAGCAAGGCTTTTGATGTAGTGATAGATCGATTGTTGATGCTCCAACGCCACCCGATGTCCAGGGTGGTCAGGATTCGCTAATTCCACTGAAGCATTAATGAATGCACAACCTCGAAAATCCGGTCCCTCAAACCATTCTCGTAACGCATCAAATATTGCTAGCAGTTGTTGAGATGGGTGAGAAGCTCGTTGCTCAATGGTGGTTTTAAGCCATTCACACCATTGTTCATCCTGTTGTCGTAGCCACGCTTCAATTAATGCATCTTTTGACTTGAAATGATTGTAGAGCGACATCTTAGCAACGCCAGATTCTGCGATGATTCTGTCAATACCAACATTCCGAATGCCTTCTCGATAAAACAAGCTTGATGCCGTATTCAGGATGCGATCGTGAACAGATTTACGGGTTGTTTTCGGTTTAGGCATTTACATCTTTGATTTGTGAAAATTAACGAACCGCCAAGACGCCAAGACGCCAAGAAAAGAGAAGGGATATTTTCACGAATGATTTAGGACTGCTATAGTCAACAGTTAATAAGTAGCGCAAGGTTTGGAGAGCCTTTGTGCTTTAGCTTGTGATTCCCTATAGATCAAGAATATCATACATTTGGCAAATTTACTTGCACCCACCAATTAATTTACAAAGAGTATTTGTAGTTACAATTAGTCTGAAGCCAGAAGATTATCGGCAAACAATTGCGTATTTTATATTGCAATACGCTTCAGTTAAGGGTAATTGTAGGTTGGGTACAGCTTAAGCGAAACCCAAACAAGCCGCGAGAATGTTGGGTTTCGTTCCTCAACCCAACCTACACAAAATAAGGTTTTTAGCTCTAACTGAACCGTATTGTTTTATATTGTTTTTTTGGGCAATCTTCACCTATTTCTCAAAGTGAGATATCCATAATCATGGCAACAGCTAAATCATTATTCTCCTCAGTTTTAGTTAGAATAGTCTGTCTAATCAACTTGTTATAGCAGTCCGTTCAAGAGTTCTAAAAGTCCAGAAACCCGGTTTCTTTAAGAAACCGGGTTTCTAAAGCATGGAATTTTTACGACTGAAATAGGATTGCTATAATATTTTGGTTTATGCCAGTAAAAGTCATGATCAAAAGATATACAGAACTGTCTGTAATAGAATAAATATCCAACTCTTTTTTTGATATTTATTCAAATTATTGTCGCGTACTTTACTATTATTAATTATTGCCCCGGTTAGGATATTGGAATGAAAGCAAGAAAAGATTTTTTTCTTGTTTTCCACTCAAACCAAAGCATTTTTGTTTTCCGAAGCTATTGCACAAGGAGCAATCAGTCATGGCGTTGAAATTATTAAAGTGCGACGAAACGATTCCCGAACGGCAAAAGCACACATATATCAAAGAAAAGGGAGAAGATACAACCCAGTTTCTTCCTTCTTCAAACGTAGAAACGATTCCCGGCTCTTTATCTGAGAGAGGATGCAGCTATTGTGGTGCCAAGCTAGTCATTGGTGGTGTCCTCAAGGATACTATCCAGTTAATTCATGGTCCTGTGGGCTGTGCATACGATACCTGGCACACCAAACGCTATCCTAGTGACAATGGCAACTTCCAACTCAAGTATGTCTGGTCATCAGACATGAAGGAACAGCATATTGTCTTTGGTGGTGAGAAGTTGCTCAAGAAGACCATTAAAGAAGCCTTTGCTGAATTTCCTGACATTAAGCGGATGATGGTCTACACCACCTGCTCTACTGCACTCATTGGCGATGATATCAAGCCTGTCGTCAAAGAGGTGGAACTTGAACTTGGTGATGTAGACATTTTCACTGTCGAGTGTCCCGGTTTTGCTGGTGTGAGTCAATCCAAAGGACACCACGTTTTTAATATGGGCTGGGTGAATGAGAAGGTCGGAACTTACGAACCGGAAATTACTAGCCCATATACTATTAATGTGATTGGCGACTACAACATTCAAGGCGATACCTTTGTGCTTGAAAAGTACATGGAAAAAATGGGTATCCAAATCATCGCCCATTTTACCGGCAATGGTACTTATGATTCGTTGCGCGGGATGCACAAAGCGCAGTTAAATGTCACCAACTGTGCGCGGTCTGCGGGGTATATTGCCAATGAGTTGAAGAAAAGATATGGCATTCCCCGCATTGATGTGGATACCTGGGGTTTTGACTATGCTAAGGAAGGATTGCGCAAAATCGGTGCTTTCTTTGGCATTGAGGACCGGGCTGAAGTGGTAATTGCCGAAGAAGTTGCCAAATATGAATCCAAACTGGCTTGGTACAAGGAACGCTTGACCGGGAAAAAAGTTTGTATCTGGACAGGGGGACCACGACTGTGGCACTGGACTAAGGCACTGGAAGACGATTTAGGGATGCAAGTGGTAGCAATGTCCTCCAAGTTTGGTCACCAAGAGGACTTTGAAAAGGTGATTGCCAGAGGTCAAGAAGGAACTATCTATATTGATGATGGCAATGAACTCGAATTTTTCGAGGTTCTGGAAATGGTCAAGCCCGATTTGGTTTTGACAGGTCCACGGGTCGGCGCTTTGGTGAAAAAACTGCACCTGCCTTATGTTAACGGTCATGGCTACCACAATGGTCCTTATATGGGCTTTGAGGGTGCGGTGAATATGGCTCGCGATATGTACAATGCGATTTATTCGCCTTTGATGCAATTGGCTAAAGATGATATCCGCGAGAATGCAAAACCGGCCAATACCAACGGCAATGGTAAAGTCGCTAAAGATATATCTGAGGAAATCACTCCACCCGTTCAACAGCAAGCTAAGAAAACCACTCCACCCGTTCAAAAGCAAGCTGCTGAAACTCCTTCACCCGTTCAACAGCAAGCTAAGGAAACCACTCCACCAGTTCAAAAGCAAGCTGCTGAAACTCCTTCACCCGTTCAACAGCAAGCTAAAGAAACCACTCCACCAGTTCAAAAGCAAGTTGCTGAAACTCCTTCACCCGTTCAACAGCAAGCTAAAGAAACTACTCCACCAGTTCAAAAACAAGTTGCTGAAACTCCTTCACCCGTTCAACAGCGAACTGAGGAAATCGCGTCATACATTCAACAGCAAACTGAGGAAATCACGTCATTAATTCAACAACGGTGTTTGTGGCAGTTTCACTCGCGTGCATGGGATAGGGAGGAAAACATCAATGGCGTTCTCGGTCAGGCCGCCAAAATCTTGACTGGGGAACAGGTGGTTCTGGAAACCCTTCTTGACAGAGCTTTTTATGCGGACGCAAAACTTCTTGTAGTTGACCTGGAAAGTAAGTTCCAATGGTTAAGTAAGATGGATAACGCGCAAAAGAAAGCAGTACTGGAGTCTGTTAAAAACAGGCTGATCGATATTGCAATCACCAATTCCCTAAATGGTGAATTGCACCATTCGCTTTATTGAAGCAATTGGATCGGTAATTTAACCAAACAACCGGCGTTGCTGAATTGGAGTATGAAATAGAGTAGTCCTAAATGATTTGTAAATATCAAGACTGTTGACGGTTGACGGTTGACGGTTGACTGTCAACAGCCCAAACGATTTGTTCATAACTCAAATAGGATTGCTATTGTTCGCGTTCGTTCAGCAACGCCAAACAAACAAAATCACGAGTTCTACACTATATAGGAGTCAATAGCATGTCTGTAGTCATCAAACAGAAAGAACGCAGCGGTATAATCAATCCCATATTTACCTGTCAGCCTGCTGGCGCAGAGTATGCTTCCATCGGAGTGAAAGATTGTATTCCCCTGGTGCATGGAGGACAGGGATGTAGTATGTTTGTTCGGCTCCTCTTTGCCCAGCATTTGAAGGAAAATTTTGACATTGCTTCTTCTTCTCTGCATGAAAATAGCGCTGTCCTTGGAGGAATACCACGTATTGAGGAAGGGGTAAAGACGTTAGTAGCACGATATCCCGATTTACGGATTATTCCAATTATTACCACTTGTTCAACCGAGACGATTGGGGACGACATCGAAGGAACTATTAACAAGCTTAACCGCCAGTTAAAGAAAGACTATCCCGATCGCGAGGTTATCCTTGTTGCTGTGCATACCCCTAGTTACAAAGGCAGTCAAGTCACTGGCTATAATGTCGGGGTACATGCACTCATTTCTACCCTGGCAAAAAAAGGAGAACCGAATGGCAAGTTGAACGTCATTACTGGGTGGCTTAACCCCGGAGATGTCACGGAAATTAAGCGTGTCTTACAAGAGATGGACGTTCCAGCAAACATATTACTGGATACAGAAACTTTCGATGCGCCCACCATGCCCGATAAGACCAGTTTTGCCTTTGGGAATACAACTATCGAAGACATCGCTGATTCTGCCAATGCACTGGGAACCATTGCCTTATGTAAATATGAAGGGGGTAGCGCGGCTGAATTTTTAGACCAGAAGTTCAAGGTTCCCGCGATCATTGGCCCAACACCGATTGGTATCAAAAACACCGACATCTGGCTGCAAAATATCAGCAAAATCACTGGCAAAGCAATTCCAGAATCTTTAGTCAGAGAACGGGGAAAAGCTATCGATGCGATCGCAGATCTCGCCCACATGTTCTTTGCCAACAAGAAGGTGGCTATTTACGGAGATCCGGATTTAGTCATTGGTCTAGCAGAGTTTTGCATAGAATGTGAGTTAGAGCCAGTGCTGCTATTGTTAGGGGATGATAACAAAGCGTGCATCAAAGACCCCAGAATTGCTGCACTAGAGAATAAGTCACCCACTGACATCGAAGTTATTTGGAATGCGGACCTCTGGGAATTAGAGCGCCGCATTAAAGATAAATCCCTCGACATCAACTTAATCCTGGGTCATTCTAAGGGTCGATACATTGCCATCGATCATAATATTCCCATGGTTCGCATAGGCTTCCCCAGCTTTGACCGGGCGGGTTTGTGGAAATACCCGGTGATTGGCTATAAAGGAGCCGAATGGCTAGCAGACAATATCGCTAACGCATTGTTTACAGATATGGAGTACAAGCGCGATCGCGAGTGGATCTTAAACGTCTGGTAGAAAGTTGATGGTTGACGGTTGACAGTTAACAGTCAACCGTCAACCGTCAACCGTCAACAACTAGGAGAGCTATAATGACTGAGAGTATAGATAAGAATGTCGTATTTTACGGACATTTGAGCGAACTGTATCGTTTGGCAAAAGAGGGTAAGATTAAGACCAGCTTACAAGGTAGTCATACTCGTCCCTGCAAATTTTGGACGGCGACGAAGATTTTAAGTGGGATTAAAGATGCCATCGTGATTTCTCATGGTCCGAGTGGCTGTGCTTATGGTGTAAAGCGGGCATACAAGCTGACCAACAGCCGCAATAGTGGTTCCCCTTATGAACCGGTGGTGACTACGAACATGAGTGAGAAAGCGGTTATTTTTGGAGGGGAAAAAGAATTACTTGGCGCGATTCGAGAAGTAGATAAAAAATACAATCCTGATGCGATCGTTGTTGCAACAAGTTGCGCGTCTGGAATTATTGGGGACTGTGTTGATGACGTGGTGAATAAAGCACGCAGCGAAATCCAGTCTGAGATCATGACGATACATTGTGAAGGATTTGCAGGAGAGTATCGCAGTGGATTTGATATCGTATTTCGGCAAATTGTAGACTTTATGGAGCCACCAACTCCAGAACGGCAGGCAGAACTAGCCGACGCTGTCAATATTGTGGGTGCCAAGATGGGCCCTGAAAGGACAGAAGTAGAAACCGATGTCAAGGAACTGGTACGATTGATCGAAGGAATGGGAGCACGAGTTCACAGTGTGATTGCTGGTGATTGTACCTTAGATGAACTCAAGCAGGCACCGAGTGCGGCAGTTAACTGTACCTTATGTTTGGATCTCGGCTATACCATTGGCAAGGCCATGTCAGACAAGTTTGGTACTCCGCTGAACTCTACTATCCTTCCCTATGGAATCAGCGCAACAGAAAAATGGCTCCAAGGGGCTGCCAAATATTTAGGGATGGAAGAACAAGCAGCGTCCTTGATGTCTAGGGAATATGCTGCAATCAAGACCGAATTTGAAGAGGCTAAGAAATACATTGAAGGGAAGTTAGCAATTATCGAAGGGCATGATGCTATCAAGTGTTTGTCCATTGCCCATATGTTGGAGCGTGATTTTGGGATGCGTACAGTAATCTATAACTTCCATCCCTGGAGCACGGAGGCACGAGAAACCAGTGTAGACTACCTGTTGGAGACGGGGTTAGACCCGGAAATCTTGATTACGAAGGGGACGCTTGCCTTTGGTAAGTACGAGTCGATGAAACAAACGGAAGATGAATTACTGGATTTTATTGGTGGTCTCGATGCAGACTCTGTGGTGTATTTCGGTTCTTCCTTGAGTTTCCCCCATATTCCCGTGGTAGATTTAAATGCCATTTTAAATCGTCCCAGATTTGGCTATCGCGGAGCCTTAAAGGTGGCAAAGTGTATTCAGACAGCACTCAAATATGGTTTTAGACCTCGCAGTTCCTTAACCAAGCAAATGGTATTCCCGAAAAACTCAGGGTTAGCATCTGCTCAATCACTGACAGGAAAATTAGCTCAAGACTTGCCCGATTGTACCGTATATGCAGAGAAAAGAAAAGGAAAATGTTGTCAGGAATAACAAGCGAAAAGTCTACTATAGTCAATGCAATGCCCTTCAACAAAGAAGAGGGGAAAATGTCTGCTGGATTAACTTTTGAAAATTGTGACCACAGTAAAGACCCAATAGTTGGCTGTGCCTTGGAAGGCATTGCAAATATGGTTGCTGGCATTAAAGATGTCAGTATTGTGATTCATTCTCCTCAAGGTTGCGCGTCCACTGTTGCAGCTGGGTATGATAACCATGAGGTTGATTTCACAAAGCGGAAAGTCGGTTGTACTCGTCTTTTTGAGTCAGACATCGTGATGGGAGCATCTGAAAAACTCAAAGGTCTGATTAAAGAGGCGGATCAATCTTTTAATGCTAAGGTCATGTTTGTCGTTGGCACCTGCGCGGCAGATATTATTGGTGAGGATCTTGAGGGATTGTGCAACAAGCTTCAGCCAGAGGTCAAAGCCAAACTTGTTCCTTTGCTTGCTGGTGGGTTTCGGGGTAATGCCTATGATGGCTTGTCCATGGGTTTGGCGGCTTTACTTCCTTTCATAAAAAAAAGGCAGAACAAGAGGCGAGGAGGTAGGAAGCCGAGGATTGTGAATATTATTGCGCCACAGGCAAATTTGAATCCTACTTGGTGGGCTGATTTGCATTGGGTAACTCAGACTTTAAAGTCTTTAAGCATTAAAGTGCAGACGGTATTTTCTCATAATACCTCATTTGAAGAACTGGAGCAAGCAGGTCAGGCAACCGCTAATATTCTTCTCAGTCATGATGTCGGGTATAAGTTTGCCCGGAAAATGCAACAGACCCATGACATCCCCCTCATCCTTGATGATATACCTTTACCCGTTGGTGTCAAAAACACTACCCGGTGGTTGAAAGCATTGGCGGCACATTTTAAGATAGAAGAAAGGGTGGAACCGCTCGTAAAACAAGGCGAAGAAATGGTCGTAGATACACTTCGCCGACGAGCATTGATGATTATACCCCGATATCGTAACTGTAGAGTTGCCGTATCTACGGATGGGACCCTTGGCATTGGACTGGTCAGAATGCTGTTTGAAGAATTGGAGATGATTCCCGAAGTTTTATTGTTTCGCTCGGCAATGCCTGATTCTCGCTCTATTTTGGAGCAAGAACTGCAAAGCCTTGGTATTTCTCCGCGTGTGGCATTTTCGGCAGATGGATATCAGATCAAACAGACCTTAGAAGAGTTTGATGTTGATGCTGTGATTGGTTCGGCATGGGAAAAATATATGGCAGAGGAATTGGGAATCAAAATTGCTTTTGACGTATTCAGTCCTACCAACAGAGAAACTTATCTTGACAAGCCATATTTTGGGTATGAAGGAATGATCAATCTCATGGAGGTGATTGCCAACGATTGGGAAAGAGCTTTTCGTTCAAAAGAGATTCATTGGACTTGACATCTCCCCCTGCCTTATAGGCAGGGGGTGCGATTCGTTCAGCCTAAACCCGAAAGGGGGGACGGCTGGCATTGGTTGAGTAACCCAATTTTGTGGGTAGAGTTTGCACTTTCATCCTCAACCAACGACACCTCACTATCCATGTAGGTGAGCCATCTAGCCAAGCAATAAGCTAAGTACAGAATTGCACAAGTTCATGGCGAAATGATTTTGGTGTGCCCTCATCCCCAACCCGAATCCCAAAGAGGGAGAAGGGAGCTAAATTCTGTTCCCTCTCCCTACTGTCCGAGGGTTAGGGTGAGGGTCTTTTCCCCCTAATCCTGACTACGTCTGATTACCCACAATTAACAGAGAACCCCTTCCCGCATAAAGGGGCCCCCCCCCGCTTGCGGGGAGGGGCTGGGGGTGGGGTTCTTTTATTATATATGATTTGACAGAAATGATATAACACCTGTAGAAGATTTGCCACCATTGTTGAAATTTTTTTATCTCTTACTCAAAGCTAGGTCTTTGGTCATCCTCCGCTTCGATGCTGCTAACCGCGATCCCATAAAATTTCAAGAGGGAAACCGTGGCGATCGCTTCAATTATGAATTATGGAACCGCAGATGTAAACGCCCTCTAGGCGGGGTTATTAAATAAAATAGTGATTATGACTCATAAACTATCAACACTCCTGCTCAAAAATCGGTATCAACCCCGTCCCAGAACTTACAAAGTCATCCTGGCTTTACTACTCATATGCGTAACACTGCGCCTACTGCCCTACCTAACCCCCATTCGTAGCACGGACATTCTACAAACACATTTAGCGATCGCCTTCACAGACCGCCACGGTCTACCCCTAGGAACATTACTCACCCGTGACCAAGAACATACAGCAGTCGTACCATTAAATCAGGTTTCTCCCCAATTTATCCATGCCATTTTAGCTGCTGAAGATGGGGGATTTTACAATCATGGGGCACTGGATATGAAAGCAGCAGCCCGCGCAGTCAAAGAAGCAATTCACGCAAAAAGGATTGTTTCTGGTGCTTCCACCATTACCATGCAACTAGCCAGATTATTATACCCCACTCCTCGCACCCTGTCAAGCAAAATACAAGAAATTTGGCAATCATGGCGGTTAACATCTGGGATGAGCAAAGATGAAATCCTTTCTGCATATATTAATCGTTTACCAATGGGGGGGAATATCTACGGTGTAGAAGCAGCCGCCCGTACTTATTTTTCCATACCAGCAAGTGACCTGAATCTTGCCCAAGCTAGTCTTCTAGCTGCGATTCCCAATAATCCCACTTACTTCAATCCTTACGATCATTGGGAACGCCTGAAGCAAAGACAGAAATACGTCCTTCATCGTATGGTACAAGATGGATATATTAACCATTCTCAGGCAGAACGAGCATACACCGAAGAAACTCCCTTGCAGTCTCGCCACCAGTCCATTATTGCTGCACCACACTTTTTATTTTGGGTAGCCAGTCAGACTGAGAAAATTTCCCCTATCCGCACTACTATAGATCGTCCTTTACAGCAGTTTGTGGAAGCACAGGTGCAGCAAGTCATTTCTCACCTCGCCACTAATAATGTCCATGATGCAGCAGCTTTGGTTATAGACAATCAGACAGGAGAAGTTTTGGCTTATGTTGGTTCGCCTAATTATTTTGATGAAGCAAAGCTGGGACGCAATGATGGAGTACAGGCGCTGCGTCAACCAGGGTCTACCCTCAAGCCGTTTTTGTATGAGTTGGCTTTAGAAAAAGGAGTCATTCGTCCCAGTACAATATTAGCAGATGTGCCTGCTCACTACGCAATTCCTGGCGCAAAACTTTATAGTCCCGCAGATTATAGTCAAAGCTTTCTCGGACCAGTACGGGTACGTGTGGCTTTAGCAAATTCCTTGAATATTCCAGCAGTACGGGTGTTGGAAAAGGTCGGTGTACAAACTTTTTTGCATCGTCTCCACGACTTGGGCTTTGAACACCTCACTCATCCCGCAGAATACTATGGGCTGGGGTTGACTTTGGGTAGTGGCGAAGTCAGTTTATGGGAGTTAGCTAGAGCTTATGTTAATATGGCGAGACTGGGAGTTCCACATCTCACCCGCCTGGGAATGAATTCCCAGGCTAATAGCTTAAGTCCACTGAAGTGGACTGAAACGGATGATTCTGGGGTTGATAAGTCGGATACAGGAATTAAACCACAACCCAGTCTTCTTTCTCATGGGACATGGCAATTAATGACCGATATGTTGAGCGATCGCCATGCGCGTGCTACAGCCTTTGGTGTAGACTCAGTGCTAACTCTCCCGTTTCCTACCGCCGTAAAAACTGGCACCTCCTCAAATTTTCGCGACACTTGGACAGTTGGGTTTACGACCGATTACACCGTAGCTACATGGGTCGGTAATTTTGATGGTGAACCAATGCGACAGGTTTCTGGAGTTACGGGCGCAGCACCTTTGTGGAATCGGATTATGTTACACTTACACGAGCATCAAGAACCTGGCATTTTTCTCCCTCCAGAAGGTATGGTCCAACGACCTATCTGTGCGACTTCTGGGTTGCGACCTACACCAAGTTGTCCCTCAGTTGTGCAGGAATATTTTTATCCAGAAGACCTTGGGGACAATGAACATCAACACAATTTTAATTTGCCTGTTGATTCTAGCAAGTTGAAGATTTTGTCTCCCCAGAATGGCGATTTATTCTTGGTCAAAAACCCGGTTTTTGAAGACCAAAGACTTGAGTTTAAGCTAGCAGGGACATCCGCAGGACCTGTGGAGTGGTGGCTGAATGGTGAGAGGTTAGATACAGATTCGTCTCATTCTTTATTTTGGACTCTGCGACCTGGTCGTTGGACAATGGATGTCAGAAGTGGTGGGATGAGTGATAAGGTTAGTTTTCAGGTGCAGTTGAATAGTATTAGACCTACACGTCGGGGGTTTTCTGTGGGGAATAATTTCAAGGGTAGATGAAAAGAGTGATTAAACCGCAGATGTACGCGGATGGACGCGGATGAATCTGTAGTTGGAAGCTTAGTTTAGCGGGTTGTTAGCTGCTTGATGATTCGCTGTAACACTTGCCTGAAAATGCTAATATGAAAAAGTGCGCTGGGTGGTTTGAGTAGGTGCATCACTTCTAAAAAAGCCTTGTGGATGTGAGTACTTTGGGAACTGAGTAGCAATACTTGATCTATATAGCGCTGCATGAGTCGGGTCATGAAGTTGGGTCGTCCTCCCTCGGTGGTTGAAAAGCGAAAGTCTTCACCTGTCGCCATTAACCAGGGGATGACAATTGTTTTACTCAGTTGTTTTTGAAAAGTTCGGGATAGACCAACTAAATTTCCGTCAGCATTGTGAGATAATTGTTTAGCAAGACACTCGGACAAAGTCAATGCTCCTATTGCTGCGGTGGTCATGCCTTGTCCGTAGACGGGATTGAATGCACAAACAGCATCACCTAGTATGACTAAGCTTTCTGGTAATCTGGATAGTTTTTCGTAATGACGCCAGCTATTTTCTGTGCGTTTATAGGCGTAGAGGGGCGAATTGGCTTGGGCATCTTTGATGGCTTCATAGATAATTGGAGTGTGTAGGCTACGAGCAAAGTCCAAAAAGCCAGCTTCGTCGGTAGGTGGATAATCTCGACCAATACCAGCTAGTGTGACTACCCAACGATTTCCTTCCACCGCAGTTATAACCCCACCACGTGTTGCTGGTGCTTTTATTGATACCAGTATACCCAGCCAGTCTGCCTGAAGATTATCTGGAATTTGATACCAACGACTAGTATAACCCAAAAAGGAATTGATGACAGTTTCTTTGGGTGGTACATAACCAGCCCTTTCAACGCGAACAAATATACTAGTAAGAGAAAATCACTAAAAATCTTTCTCTGACTAGATTCTAAGACATGACCCAGAAGTAAGCTGACATCGAAATGCTCTCGAAAAATCGGATCCGTACCTGAGGGTAAG
>JADQBA010000357.1 GCA_016903675.1 Stigonema ocellatum SAG 48.90 = DSM 106950
TGCCTCAACTACCTGTTCAAAAGGTACATCCTGATGTTCATAGGCTTTAAGTGTGGTTTCCCTGACTTGTGAAAGTAAACTCTCAAAAGTGGGATTATCTGAAAAACTGGTTCTCAACACCAAAGTATTCACAAAAAAGCCAATCAAGTTCTCAACCTCACTGCGGTTGCGATTGGCTATTGGCGTACCCACCAAAATATCTGACTGACCACTGTAGCGATATAATAAGGTGCTAAAAGCCGCTAGCAGGGTCATAAATAACGTAGTACCCGATTCTCGAGATAGGCTTTGCAACTTCTGGGCTAAATCAGTATTTAAAGTCAAACTTTGAGTCGCACCCTGGTAAGTTTGCACCACAGGACGAGGGCGGTCAGTGGGTAATTGTAACAATAGGGGTGCACCATACAATTGAGTGCGCCAGTAATTGAGTTGAGTGTCTAGGACTACCCCACTCAACCATTGTCTTTGCCAAACTGCAAAGTCTGCATACTGGATCGGTAATTCTGGTAAGGGAGATGGAACTCCGTTGCAAGCTGCTTGATATAAAGCCGATAGTTCAGAGATGAATACCCCAATTGACCAACCATCCGAAACAATGTGGTGCATTGTCAGTAATAATACATACTCTGTAGCACAGATGTGCAACACACTACACCTGATTAATGGTACGATTTCCAAGTCAAACGGGGTAATTGCTTCAAGTTCTACTTGTTGGTGTAGGACAGTTTCACGTTCTGTTACGGATAGTTGCTGTAAATCCACCACATTGATGTTCATGGTGGCTTCTGGGTGAATGACCTGTATTGGTGTGCCATTCACTGTTTGGAAGCTAGTGCGTAATATTTCGTGGCGGCGGACTATTTCTGATAATGCTTGTTGCAAGGTCTTCAGATCTAAGTTACCAGCGATGCGAACTGCTGCTGGTATATTATAAGTGGCAGTTGATCCTTCAAGTTGGTTGAGGAACCACAGTCGCTGTTGTGCCCAAGATAGGGGTATTTGTTCTGTGTCTCCCTCGATTGGTTGAATGGGGGGAAGAGTTAATCCAAGATCTTGAGTACGTAACTGGGTGATAGTTTGGTCTAATTGAGCTATAGTCGGGGATTCAAAGACTGCCCGAATGGGTATTTCTACGGCAAAGGCAACTCTTAGTCGGGAAATTAATTGAGTTGCTAGTAGGGAATGACCTCCATTGGTAAAGAAGTTGTCGTGGATGCCGACATTTTGCATACCTAGAACCGCAGCGAAGACGTTGGCGATGATTTCTTCACTTGGCGTACGTGGTGTCACTTTGACATGTTCTCTGGTAATTTCCCCATCAGGTGTTGGTAGTGCTTTAAAGTCGATTTTACCGTTGGGTGTTAATGGTAGGGTGTCTAAGGTGACAAAGGCAGCAGGCACCATGTATTCTGGTAGCTTCTGTTTCAGGAATTCACTCAGTTGGCTAGTGGTGAGTGATTTATCGGAGGGAACTACATAGCCTACTAGGCGTGTGTTCCCTGGAATATTCTCTTTTGCAATAACTACAGCTTGTTGTATTTGGGGGTGGGTATTGAGGACAGCTTCGATTTCTCCCAACTCGATGCGGAAGCCCCGAATTTTCACCTGGTTATCGATGCGTCCAAGGTATTCAATATTACCGTCACTCAAATAACGTGCCAAGTCCCCTGTTTTGTACAAGCGTGAACCTGGTTTGTTGCTAAAAGGGTCAGTCAGGAATTTTTCTGAACTCAGTTGTTTCTGATGAAGGTAGCCTGTTGATAAACCTAGACCACCAAGATGCAACTCTCCTGGGACACCGATGGGCACTGGGTTACCATCAGTGTCTAAAATATAGACTTTGCGATTGGCTAGAGGACGACCAATGGGAATATTGTGTACAAGAGGAAGTTGTAAAAATGGAGGAGAAATTTCAAAGCTGGTAGCGATGATTGTTGCTTCCGTAGGACCATAAACATTCAGCAGCCGTACACCATTAACTGGCGATTGATTCCACAATCGCAGCGCTTGGGGAGGCATTTCCTCTCCACCGACAATCACCAGTTTTAGTTGGTGGTTCAACATTTGCTCTCTTTGATTTACCCAATGTTGAATCAATTGCTGCCAGTAAACTGGTGGAAGATTAATCACAGAAAGCCGATTCGCCAATAATTTCTCAGTGAACTGTGCTGCTGTCCAGACCTCTGTGTCTCGGACAAACAGCGTCGCACCAGCAATCAGGGTGGTAAAAATCTGTTCTAGGGAAGGATCGAAGTTGAGTGAAGTAAACTGGAGGACTCGGTCAGTTGAATCAATCCCATAATATTTTTGAATATGCTGACAATGAGTAGCGAGTGAATGATGGGAAATGGGAACGCCTTTTGGTGTACCTGTGGAACCTGATGTATACAT
>JADQBA010000504.1 GCA_016903675.1 Stigonema ocellatum SAG 48.90 = DSM 106950
AGACATTATTCAACATGAATTAGGAGGAATATCAGGAGCAGTCAAGAGACATTTTGACCCCGTTTTGAGTGCAGCAATATCTGCTAATATTACAAGCGCGGACATTTTGGCATCCTGACCAAACGTCTGTTTGGGAGGAAACCAAATTACTGCTATTGAACGTACCGCTTACCCTCAATTCAAGCAGCACCCTACTGCAAAAGAATTAGCAGAACTTTACACTCCGACACTAGAGGAAATTCAGTTTGCAAATGCTAAGGCTCACGGTAATAACGGACGGCTAAGTTTGCTGGTAAT
>JADQBA010000505.1 GCA_016903675.1 Stigonema ocellatum SAG 48.90 = DSM 106950
ATGTCGACCTGGTGGCGAATGCCTTCCGCCGCCGGCTGAAGGAAACGGGACAGCGCTTGGACGCCGGTAACGTCGAAGAGCACTTCGTGAATTTCTGCAAGAAATGGGCGGCCTCTGGCCGAAAAAACTAAGACTTAATGCCGATGCCCATGACCACCCAGAGGTGAAGAAGTATCAGCTGGAGCTGATCAACCGAAGAGCGCCACAGGAGGACAAAGCCTTCCTGACCGATTATCTGGCCGGCTTAGCAAAGAAATGGATCGAAGCGGACGCCGCGA
>JADQBA010000201.1 GCA_016903675.1 Stigonema ocellatum SAG 48.90 = DSM 106950
CGCCCCCATCCGCCTGGGACTTGAAGTCCCAGGCTAATAGCATAAGTCCTCTGAAAGAGGACTGAATGTTTAAAGCAATGTCAATTTTATGACTCCTTGTTTGGTTATTTGTGGTTTCTACTTAGAGGTGCAAGATATAAGCCTCTTACTATCGCGCTGGGGGCGTAAGCGTTGCGAGTAAAGCGAAACGCAGATCGCAACAGGAAAGTAGAAACACATTTTTCCCCCACACCCCTGAAACTACACCCCTACACCCTTGTGTTCCTTAGGAGGAGAGGTGTTTTTAATTTATTTGGGGCTGCTATATGAGTAAATTTCGTCGTGGTTTGTGGTTATATCCTTTGTTTCAGATTCCATTGATATTGTTTGGAGTTTGTTTGGTGGCGGCGGCTTTATGCGGGTTTTTAAAGCTGGGTAAACTTGATGTTGCGGTGGCGATCGCTCTTGATTTAAGCAATAGTACTTATCAAGGGCAGTCATTCAATGCACCCAACACGTTTATGGCTCAAGAAGTAGCAGCAGTCCAAGGGTATCTGGAACTGAATTCGCAACAGTTGAAGAGTCCCAATGAGATTCGTATTTTTGGCTTTGCTAATCAAGTTATACCTTTGACTCATTCTTTTTCTAGTGATGACAAAAAGTTAAGTTCTGAGTTCAATCAAGCTTTACTAAACCCGCTTTTACCTATGCAAGTTAGTGATGGAACGAATCTTGAGCAAGCTATTGAAGAAGGTATAAAGGCTCTCAGTAGTGTTGAAAATCACTGCCGTGAACTATTACTCGTCACTAATAGAATGGCTGCGGTGTCACCTGCTATTATTAATCAAGCTGCTGCTAAAGATGTAAAAATCAATTCTTTAGTCGTAGATGCAGATGTTCCCACGCTCAAATCAGCCGCTAGTATCACACAAGGTATTTATGTATCAGATGTGTATGACATTCAAGCAATCTTTACAAAAGTTTTTTTTCCTAGGTTCAATAGTAATCACAGATGGGTTAATTTCTGGATAGGTTGTTCTTGTATTGCTTTTATGTGGTTGCTACTTTTACCTCTCGATAAATTTATTTTTCAGGGTTTGTTTAATTTGCCGATGAATTTGAGCGGACAGTTGGTCATAGGAAATGCTTTGTTTTGGACGGTGCTTATACCTTTAATTATGTGGAAAAGATTAGGGCTACCGTTTTTATCATCATGCTAAAGGTCATAATTCACAAAAAACATCTCATTTAAAACACATGAACAGGAGATAATTATGCCATCAGTTGAAGAAAAAAGCATGGTATCCACTGTATTAGTTGGTGTGGGTGGGACGGGCGTAGAAGTATTATCACGGGTGCGACGATTAGTAGAAGAAGCTTATGGTAGTTTAAAAAACTTTCCCATCATTAGTTTTCTTAGTATTGACACAGATAAAGATTACAAAGTTAGTAATCCAGAAGCAGCGGGTTTTGCTTTGCAAGATCATGAAAAGCATTGGGCAAGTGTCAGCGGTAGAGAAGTCCAAGACATTATGGCTAATATGGAAAACTACCCTTGGATTGAGTCTTGGTTTCCCAGAGAATTAGAGCGCAATATCGGTGCATTAGAAGCAGGTGCTGGTCAAATTCGTGCTTGTGGTCGCTTTGCCTTTTTTTATAATTACCACAAAATAAAGGCTAGATTTCTTGAGGCGTGCGATCGTGTCAAAAATCACGATAACTTTATGCTAGATAAATACGGCATTAGAGTTCATAGTAGTGGTTTAAATGTTTTTATCGCCGCCTCTATTTCTGGTGGTACTGGTAGTGGTATATTGATTGACCTTGGGTACTGTATTCGTAACTGGCTCAAAGGACAGGGAAGTCCTTTAATTACAGCAATTGTGCCAATGCCTAATGCTTTTGCTAATATCAATGTGGGTGACCGTGTTCTAGCTAATGGCTACGCTGCATTGATGGAATTAAACTATTTTTCTGACCAGAGAACAGAGTATGTTGCTCAATTTAGTTCTGGTTTGGTGGATGAAGTTCGCAGCAAGCATGCACCTTTTGATTTTACTTACTTGGTTGGTACCAAGAATGGGGAAAGTGAGTTTAATATTGAGCAATTACGAGAGATGATAGCTCAAAATATTTTCCTAGATTTAACTTCTGATTTTGCTCCACATAAACGCTCAATTCGAGATAATATTAAAGGCTCATGGGCACAAGCAGATCCAGGTGGTAGAGGCTATCCTAAAAGTTTTATGAGCTTTGGCGTGGCAAGAATTGAAATTCCCTTAGCTCAGATTCGCACTGCCTTATCAAGTCGCTTAGGTAAAGATTTTGTGAATTGGTGGTTAAATGAAACTCTGCCTTTACCACCAAATCTTCTGGATTTGGTACAAGGAGATATTCTCAAACGTATGCGGTTGACAGAAGCTGAGTTATTAGCAGACATTGCTGCTGCAAAAGATAAATCCTATGTATCAGAAATTTCCACCTGGGTTAATACTATCCGCGATGAAATTGCTACCGATAATAAATTGCAATGCACTTATCAAGGTATAAGTGTTTTTGGAGCAGAACGCGGCAAAATTCTGGATTTGGACAAATATCTGAGTTTTAAAGTTAATGAGTATCGTGCCCATTTTCATGAATTAAGTTCTGATGAACGCGCTCATGGTGATTTTCTCCAAAAAATGTACGATAACCGGAATATCATTATTCAAAGAGGTAAAAAAGCAATAGAGGCTGAGATTTATAACATTATTAGCGATCGCAACCGAGGTCCAAAATTTGCTGATGCTTTTTTTAGCACAGTGCGTCAGTTATTTACCACTGCTGCTGAAAGATTTCGGCGAGAATCTGAAAAAACTTGGCAACCTAACGAAATCAATCGTCAGCGACAGTATGAAGGAGCGCTGCAAGATATCACTCAATTTAAAACTTTGTTTGGGTTAACTAAACAAGCTCAAATGGAAAAATATTGTGAGGATGCGCTCACGGGTTTAGAAGCTAGCTTCATTGCTTTTATTCAACGTAAGAGCCGGACTTTGGCTTTAGAAGTTATTGCTCGGATGCAGGAACATTTAGATTTAATAGAGCGACGGTTGGCAAGATTTAATCAAAAGTTGAAACAACTATGTGACTATTTTAAACAAAAAGCAGACCACGAAGCGGACAGTGCTGATGCACTCAAAATTAATGGCTTGAAGCTTTATAACCGAGAAGAACTCAATCTGCTTTACCACGATATGATTGAGCAGTTAGCGGGATCTGCTGAAGGTAGCCAGAGTCGGTATGAAATTGGACTCAATCAAATTTGCTCTACAATGTCAGAAGATGTCTTGAGAGATACCAGTCCACTGTGGAAAAAAACTCGCGCTGCTGGTGAAGTGATGCAGCTATTCGACATCACTCAGTTGCATAACGTACATGATGATGACTTTAAAGAAATCATTGCCCAAAAAACACAAGCAGTGATTGAAGATGCTCCCCAACAAAGTCAATTTAAACAGCACTTGACAGCATGCGATCGCTTTTTAAAAACTTTACAAAACGATCCAGAAGCAATTCGCAGCAACATTCGGATCGCTCATCAAAAATCCCAACCCTTAATCCTACTGTCCCAAGCGGTGCTCTCTGGTGCTGATGCTGGGTTTACCCCTGCTATCAATGCTAAAGTCGCATTAGTCGGCGGTCGTAACAGCAGCGACCCAGCAGTCATTAAACTGATACCCTATTTGCAAGAACGGGTAGGAAACGCTGACTCTATCACCCCCCTGGGACAACAAGAACGCCATCGGATTGTTTTTGTCCAAGAAAAAGGTGGTTTTTCCTTGCGTTGTATTGATGGGATGCGGGAACTACGCCAATCCTATCAAGACTGGAAAGGACAGTCGATAGAAGCAAAAAGAGCGCGTCTTAAGGGCGAAAGTAAAGACTCTCCCATCCCCATCCATATGCAAAAAGAACCTCCTTTTTGGGATGTTTTCCCTGAAAATCCAGAAGTGTTTAAATTGGCAGTACAAGCAAGAGCCTTAGAGATATTGCGGCTAGAGGAAAACCGTAATACCTTTGAAAAGGTGATTCGGTACACTCGTAAAACTAAAATTGGGTCAGAAAATATCGAACTCGCTTCTAGCTGGGAAGAAGTCGTACAAGTGCTAGAGGTGTTAGCATGTCGCCCAGATAAAGAAGAAATCCGCCATCAGGTGACAGAAAAACTACAAAATGCTGATCAACCACAAGGCAAGCACAACTTGTACGATCAACTCATCACCTATTTAAAACAGCGAGAAGCAGAACTGGAAAATATCGGTGGAACCGATAGCCCAGAATACAAACGTGAAGCTACAATTATTGAGGATGCGATCGCTGTTTATAAACTACTAGATGATTCACCAATAATACCTAAGCAATCTCCAGCGATCAACGGGTCAATTCTACCTATGATAAAGGAAACTTCACCTGCTGGTGTTTTCTGTACTCAATGTGGTGAGCAAAACCCCACGAAGTCTAATTTTTGCTTTAACTGCGGTACTCAGTTGGTGAAAGCGCTTTAGTGCTGAGTGTAAAACGCGGGGCGTTCTACAAGGAGTAGGAATGAAACGAAATGATTTTCACGCGCCTACCCAAGAGCGCAATTCTGACAAATCAAATAGGATCGCTATAGAAGCTGCTATTAGTTAACTCAGATGCTATGAAAAACCAAATGCAATTACCTAATTGTATTAAAACACCTGATTTTCTCCAGAGGTTTCAGTGGGTTGCCGACCCTGTCGGATATATGGAAGGTGCCGTGCAGCAGTATCCTGACATGTTCACTGCTAAAATAGTTGGTTTTGGAAACACCCTTGTATTCGTACAGCACCCCCAGACGATTCAGAAAATTTTAACCAACGATAGAAAGACTTTTGCAGCCCTTGGTCATCAGAACAGAATTTTGCGACCCTTGCTCGGGGATTATTCAGTTATTATGGTGGAGGGCGATCGCCACAAACAGCGGCGACAATTCTTAATGCCTCCCTTCCATGGAGAACGCATGCAAGCCTATGGTCAGATGATTTGTCATTTGACGGAAAAGGTCTTTAGTCAGCTACCACAAAATCTACCCTTCTCTGCGCGAACTGCCATGCAGGATATTTCCCTGCAACTCATATTACAGGCAGTTTTTGGCTTGAAAGAGGGAGAACGTTACCAAAAACTCAAGCACCTACTGGTGTTGATGGCAGATTTGTTTCGTTCGCCCTTGTCTTCGAGCTTCCTTTTTTTCCCCTTTCTACAAAAAGATTTAGGAGCTTGGAGTCCTTGGGGAGGGTTTGTGCGCCAACGACAGCAAATTAATGAATTGCTGTATGCGGAAATTGCTGAACGTCGGCAGAAACCCGATCCAGATCGCATTGATATCCTCTCATTGCTGATGTCATCTCGGGATGAAGAGGGTAAACCGATGACCGATCAAGAGTTACGTGATGAATTGATGACACTGCTGTTCGCCGGACATGAAACCACGGCAACGGCGATGGCTTGGGGATTGTATTGGATTCACCATTTGCCACAAGTGCGGGAAAAACTGCTTCAAGAACTGGATACCCTTGGTAGTTCTCCAGACCCCATGAGCATTGTCCGGCTCCCTTATCTCACGGCTGTATGTAATGAGACTTTGCGGATTTATCCGGTGGCGATGTTGACTTTTCCTCGGGTAGTGCAAGAACCTGTTGAATTGCTGGGATATCAGTTAGAGCCTGGTACAACAGTAACAGGCTGTATTTATCTGACTCATCAACGTGAAGATTTATATCCGCAAGCCAAGCAGTTCAAGCCAGAGCGCTTTTTAGAACGCCAATTTTCTCCCTACGAATTTATGCCATTTGGTGGTGGTGTTCGTCGCTGTGTTGGTGATGCTTTAGCACAGGTTGAAATGAAGCTAGCCTTGGCAACTATCCTGTCACACTATCAACTGGCGCTAGTAGATTCTCGACCAGAACGACCTCAGCGACGAGGTGTCACACTTACACCAGCTGGTGGAGTCAAGATGGTAATTACAGGGGAGCGTTTGCATAAACAGTCCCTACAGGCTACAGCAACTAGTGTTGTTTGATGTTTGGTACCAACCAACAACCACCAACTAACTATTTTTGAGACATCTGATTTAATTGCGTCTGCTGCGTTCCTTCGGCAGTGTTGACAAATGTGTCTCTGTCTTGAATGATTGCCTGGGGTAGTAGCATTGATGAGTGTGTGCTGACCCCAGGCATCTTTTTAACGGCGGTACCGATAGCCATGAACTCGATAATTCCATTTCCTAACTGATAAACATAGGTTTTGATGCCAACGACTTCGTCGGCGTTGCATTGCTTTGCAGCTTCAGCAATGTGGGAGATCGCTTGTTCGCGGGCTTCATATATCAGGGTAGTCAGTTCGCTAATCTCACCACGCACAAAGGACTTGAAGGCTGAGGTGATTCCCCCCACAAAGCCAAGGGAATACACCGAAACCCCTAAAACCAACTCTAACGGCATATAACCTAGGTTAATCAGGTTCCACATTTCCTGATTAGTTAAATCACTTGTGATGGGACTTTGGCTAAAACTAGGTGCAAGAGATGGATGGTACGAAGCAGTACCAATCATCACCATCTCTTGCATCCCAGCAAATGGAACAATGGAAGTCCTAATTCCTACCACCGCATTTGCTCCCGCATTCTGAGCTTCAGCTTTAATCCGCTTCAGGGCTAGATGACGGGTTTCGTTGAAAATCTGTGAGAACTCCTTGATTTCCCCCCGCCTTAGACTCTTGAGGGAACCTAGTATTCCACCTCCCAACCCAATGGAATAGGCGACATTGCCAAAGACAAACTTCTTGGGTGCAAATCCCGCGTCCATTTGGCAGTAAAGTTCCTGTCCATCTGCCGAAGTTGAGAATTTTAACTGTTCAGCCGATTCGCCCTCTCGGTGGACACAGGAGCCAATGGAAAGGAATTCCACGTTTCCCACTTGTTGTATTAACTCGTTGGTAACGCCCGTAATACCTATTCCACGGTGCTTTTGTGCCTCTGATACCATCCGATCATAAGCTTTGAGCCGTCCTTCATGAATAATGCTGGTAACTTGGGTGACTTCTCCCCCCACGATGGTTTTCAGCCCTGATGCAATTCCTCCAATTAGCCCCAGAGAAAAGACACTGTTGCCAATCACCAAATCTCCTGGATGCATACCTTGTTGTCGAAGGCAGAAGATTTCATTCCCTGAAAGTCCGCTGATTGCAGCCATACTTTTCTCCGCAGCTATATAATTTTAGGTAAGTCAGTCGGCGTGAATAAACACAACTATAGCAATCCTAAATGATTTATAAACACTTCGTTAAGACTGTTGACTGTTGACTGTTGACTGTCAACCGTTAACAGTTAACAGAGAAAGCATGATTGCATGTTGACAAAGGTAGAGCTTCCGTTGTTTTTATCTCTGAAATATTTATCCCCAAACAACTTGCATTTTGAGAACAAACCCAGGTAGGATGCCCTCTCCCGATAGTTCTGTTGGAGACGCTAAAACCTCTACCTCTTCCCCTAAACGATATATTTCTACTCGTTGTGTTTTTCGATCAATTAACCAGCCGAGTTTTACTTGATTATCTCTGTATTCTTGCATTTTTTCTTGTGTTTCTCGTAAAGTATCAGATGGTGACATTAGCTCTAAGACAAAATCAGGAGCTATGGGAGGAAATTTTTCCTTTTTTTCCGGGGTGAGAGTATCCCATCTCTCTTGTTTTATCCAAGCTACATTTGGAGACCTGTCTGCACCATTAGGGAGTTTAAAGCCAGTTGAAGAATCAAACACTTTACCTAAGTTAGTTTGTCGATTCCAAATGACAAATTCAGCATTAATTTCTGAGTTACAGTTTCCGGTTTCTTGCACTGTGATTTTTTTTAACGAACCGCCAAGAAGCCAAGAACGCCAAGAAAAGAAACAGAGGTTTTCACTTTTGACCGACAATTGTCTTTAGCTCAAGTGTGACGATATCATGGAATCTTTTATCTCTCGTATGCAGGCGGTGCAATCGCCGATTATTCCTGTTGTTGGGGAATTGATTAAAAACTCTCCCGGAACGATTTCTCTGGGACAGGGTGTTGTTTCTTATGGTCCACCACCGGAAGCAATAGAGCTTTTGTCCAAGTTTCTCGCGGAACCAAGTAATAATTTATACAAAGCTGTTGAGGGAATTCCGCCATTACTGACGGCGCTGTCATCTAAATTGCAAGCCTTCAACGGCATCGAAATCAATCAGGAAAACTGTATCGTGGTCACCGCAGGCAGTAACATGGCATTTATGAACGCCATTCTTGCTATCACTTCGGTGGGTGATGAGATTATTCTCAATACACCCTACTATTTTAACCATGAAATGGCAATTAAAATGGCGGGTTGTCATCCAGTGTTGGTGAGAACAGATGAAAATTACCAGCTGCGTCCAGAGGCGATCGCTCAAGCCATTACCCCAAAAACACGGGCGGTGGTAACTATTTCCCCAAATAATCCGACTGGAGTTGTTTATTCAGAGGAGGTGTTACGGCTGGTTAATCAAATTTGTCGCGATAGCAATATCTACCACATCAGTGATGAAGCTTATGAATACTTTACCTATGACGGGGTAAAGCATATTTCCCCTGGTGCATTTGCCCGAAGTAGTGAATATACTATCGGACTCTATAGCTTTTCCAAAGCTTATGGTTTTGCTAGCTGGCGCATCGGCTACATGGTGATTCCCAAACACCTGCTTGTGGCTGTCAAAAAAGTCCAGGATACGATTTTGATTTGCCCACCAGTGGTTTCTCAGTATGGGGCTTTAGGAGCGTTGCAAGCAAAAGATGAGTACTTAGACAGAAATATAGGAGCGATCGCCCAAGTGCGCTCCTGTGTGCAAGACTATCTCAACCATCTGCAAGGCTTATGTACCATTACCCCAGCCAATGGCGCTTTCTATTTTTTCCTCAAAATTCATACTCATATCAATGCCTTTGAATTAGTCAAAAGACTCATCCTGGAACATCAAGTTGCAGTGATTCCAGGTACCACCTTTGGTATGGATGACGGATGTTATCTGCGTGTCGCCTACGGTGCGCTACAAAAACAGACAGCAACAGCAGGAATTGAGCGATTAGTGCGAGGTTTGCAAACAATCTTAGTCAAATATAGTTAGACTTTAGCTTATTGTGGCTGATAATTCAGTTTTGGCAATTGTTGTAATAAGTTCTCTGCATTCTTCGCCCACTGGGGATTACTCTGAGCGGTGTATAAATTTTTCGCATATTGCAACACCTGGGCTGCCTCGGGATATTGCCGTAATTGTATAAAAGCTAGCCCTGCACCGTAATAGGCGTTGGGATAATTAGAGTTAGCTTCAGCAGATTTTCTAAAAGCTGCTAAGGCATCTTGCAATTTACCTTGATTAAAGAAAATTGTCCCTATATTATAGTAAGCTTCTGGATATTTAGGATTAATTTGCACTGCTTTGCTAAAAGCATCTTTCGCTTTATTAAGCTTGCTTTGTTGCATATAGCAGACCCCCATATGATATGCTGGTTCTGGTGCATTTTGGCTATATTCTGTTGCTTTTTTAAAGGATGCGATCGCCCGATCGCAATCTCCTTGCTGCACTCGTAGCAATCCCAAGTTATAGTAAGCAACCCCCAGTTTTGGATCAAGTTCCAACGCCCGTAGCAAATAATCATTTGCCTGCTGCAAATTCTTCCCTTCCAACAACGCCCCGCCCAAATTAGCAAAAGCTAGGGCAAATTGGGGGTCAGCCTGGGTTGCTCGATAAAATGCATCAGCTGCTGATTGTAATTGCCCTACTTGTCGCAGTGCTAGACCCAAATTATATTGTGCTGGGGCTAAACGAGGATCAAGCTGGGTGGCTTTCCGAAAGGCAGCGATCCCATCTTGGACTCTACCTGAACTGATTGCCTGCAACCCTTCATTCAAAAAGTCTGTAGCGCTTCTACCAGCGGATTGTGCGAAAACAGGGGGAGTAGGGACTGGGTGGGGGCGGGGTTCTCCCGCCCGTAGGTCGGTGGGGGAGAGGATGCTTCCAGCCACTAAGATCAAACTTATTAAAGCAGGAAGGCGATATTTAGAGATTGATTTTCTGTCTGGCAACATTTCTAGTTACGTTTACTTCACAAATATTTTGTGACAACTGGATAAATTCACAAAACTTTAATTTAATCTATGAATCTTTGTAATAATTAATTTAGTCCGAAGTAAATTTTACAACAAAATACGATTGTTTGCCCACCGTAATTTTCACAAAGCACTAAGCTAAGGCGCGTTTAAATTGTATAAACACTCGTTGTGGTCGTTGACTGCTAACCGTTGACAGTCATAAGTCGCAGGTTTACAGTCCAAAAGCGAGATAATATTCAATTTAAATGCGTAACAGCTTATTTTTTATCCCTTAAAAACTCTCTCTGGGGTAACTGGAGCAAAGGGCGATCGCACGATTCTTGGTCGGAGAGGGCGGTCGTCTTTTGTTTGATAAATCTAATGTATGACATTGTATGACCAACATCAACTATGTATGCCAAAATATGACAAAAGCCAAGAAAACAGGTTTATATTTGGATTACAGTGTCATAACGAGTTGACGCGATGTCTGAACAAAGCATGAAAGCAGATGACAGAATCATTTTTAGGATTAACGGCTCTGAGAAAAACGCCTTTATGGCAAAGGTCGCCAAGGAGGGGAAAAAACCGTCCGAAGTGTTGATAGATTTGGTGAGGAGATATGTAGACGAGCCAAGTCAAACGCTAGATCTAGAAGAGATAAAGCAAAGACTGGAACAACATGAAAGTAAATTGGCACTCTTGGAAGAAAAACTCTTGGGGGAATCAGCGGCCTGAGAGAGGAAAACGAGTCTCTCAGGCAATGGCGCGATCGCGTTTTGCATACGGTCAAAGAAAAACCCGCCCAGCATTAGGCGGGTTTCGTTTTTTTTCTCAAATATGTATAACATTTTTTTTAATGTCATACAATACAGAAGTAGCTTGATTGCTTCTATTTGACCAGAGGCAATCACGTGCCAAAGCGAGAGGGGTATGACCCCTCATTCCTCCCTCAACCTTTGGTGAGAACTATTTCAATCGTTTATGCGTTGACGGACGTTAACACGACACTAATATGACATTTTCCCCAACAGAACCCTACCAGCCACCAAAAGAAGAGCCAAAGCCAAACGGAAAAGAGGAAACCAAGGAGGATGCAAAGAATCTAGAACAATCGCCGCCCCCACCTCCACCAAGAACTGAGGAAGGGAATGGATTGGACGATGACCCTAGTGTTTTCAAGAGGAAGTGATTAATGGACTTTCTACCTAAACACAATTACCGTATTTATCGAAAAACAGAGCAGTCATGGTTTTTCGTCAAATTTTCAGACCTTGACGAGGACTCAGAGAAAGAGATTTGGGCTTGGAGATTAACCCACAACAAAATCGTCTTAAATCTCTTTAAACTCAATGGTGGCAATGCTGGCTACTACTTAGTAGATATCAGTACACATAAATTTTACTACTGCGGAGCTACCTTGCAGTTTGTCAAGGCTAAGCTCAGGGACTTGGATGGTCTGGCTAGCACCTTTGGACTACCTAATCCAATGGAAGTGTTGGTAGAGGAGGAAGCCATCAACCCTACGGAATCCCTAGATGAGCGCTACCTGATCTATGAAATGAACCACATGAATAGATTCAGACCTTATGAATCAAGGCAATTTGCAACCCCATCCGATTTGAAAGATTTTGCAATTAGCAAACGAGAATTGTACCAAAGATTCTTGGATATAAATGGTGGGCAGATTGGATTCTACGCCTACCAACCGTCATCTGATGAAGTATTTTACTTTGGGACAAAAGCTGAGTTGCGAAGTAGGATTCTGAATTTATCTCCAGCCACGCACACGCGGAGATAGATAATACAACTGCTTGAGATTTGGTCAGATGCCGCATTTTTTTGATCACCGTTCTTGTCCACTCATTTAACCCGTGCATTTTTGACCACTTGCATTCAAAGAAAACCTTGCTGAAAGAAGCGCGATCGCGCCCGCTGAATTTGTGGTTTTTACCTACAAGGCGATTATCGCTATCATACCTTCATTTGGCGACTTTCTTAAACACCTACCCTTGAAAGACCTACCTCCCTGACTTTTCACTCTTATGTGGAAAAAGGAGGACTAGGAAGACCAAGAGGACCAGGAGGACCAGGAGCAATACTGCGTAGGTTTTGGCTTGTTGGGGTGCCAGAAACCCGGTAACTCCTGCGAAACCGGGTTTCTAATTTTTGCAAAACCTACGCAGTATTGGGACCAGGAGGACCAGGAAGCATTTATCTCCCTTGTCTCCCTTGTCTCCCTTGTCCTATCCATGTTTATTAACATGCCGTGAAAAGTCAGACCTACCTCCCTACCCCTTACCGTCAATCATGTTGGGTTTGAGGAACCGTGGAAACAGCCAGTCCACTTTGAAATAGCTGAGCAACTATTCGATTGGATAAAACCCGAACCTGTTCAGAAAAGTCGTCTAGAGCCAACTCGGAATCCCCTGTCACGCTACCTTGGCTACTGGGTGTAGACGGCATCCCCAACAATTCTATCTCAATGTCGATAGGCACTTTTAACATCATAGAAACACGAATTTTGTTTCCTTCTAAATGGCATGTTGGTTCGCTTAAAGCAGACATAAGTTTTAATAAATGCTAAAGTTTCTGTACTTAAAAAGTTGAGACAAAAAACACAAAATGTGGTCGCAAGGAATTCTACTACCTTGAACAGTAGAATTCCTCCCATCATAAACAATTAGCAATTCCTGAATCAACAACTAAGCGTCAAAAAGTTAACTATAGGAATCCTCAATCATTCATGAAAAATTTTAAGTAGTGTAGGGTGGGCACAGCCCACCATAACCCCGATATTGTGGGCAGTGCCCACCCAACGTGTATTTCAAAAATCAAATAAGAATACTATAGAATTCCTAAATAATTAGTGAGATAAAGAAACCCCGTATCTGGGAGATACCGGGTTACTGAGGCTAAGTATATTCTCACAAAACAGCCAAATAGTATAAATAATTGTATGTCAGAAACAAATGTGGATAGGAATAATAGTGTTTCG
>JADQBA010000104.1 GCA_016903675.1 Stigonema ocellatum SAG 48.90 = DSM 106950
AGGAGGATATGTTGGTAATGAGGTATGAGTGACAAACACCAAGTCACTGAGGAGCCGTGTACCTTAAGGTTCACGCACGGTTTTGAAGAGCAGTGGCTCCTGTGAGGGAGTCGCTGACTTTACTCGCTCGTGCCACGATGCCATAGAACAAGGATATGAATGCCAGAGCCGGATGATGAGAAATTGTTTTGTCCGGTTCGTTGGGGAGGAAGATAGGGCGACCTATGCTTCCTTACCCGACCTCAAAGAATCGCGTCTATCTGCACCAGTCGAACCATTGAGAATTAAGATTGACCCAGGCTCTAGAACAACTGGCTTAGCTTTGGTCAACGACGCAACAGGTGAGGTTGTATTGGCTGCTGAAATACAGCACAGAGGTTTTGCTATTAAAGCCAGCCTGAAATCAAGACGGGAATTAAGACGTTTTAGACGTAGCCGCAAAACCCGTTATCGCCAACCACCTAAACACGAATGGTTGATCCAAGGGAACAAACAACCCTGCCCAAAACAGCGCAGAGAAGGATGGTTATCACCTAGCCTTTTGAGCCGTGTTTACAATATTGAAACCTGGGTTAAACGCTTACAAAAATATGCACCTATAGATGCAATCTCTCAGGAACTAGTTAGGTTTGACACCCAAATCTTGCAAAACCCTGAGATAGCGGGTAAGGAGTACCAACAAGGTAAACTAGCAGGCTACGAAACACGAGAGTATCTGTTAGAAAAGTGGAATAGAAAATGTGCTTACTGCGATATCAAGGATGTCCCGTTGCAGATAGAACATATTCACCCAAGAGCAAAGGGAGGGTCAAATCGCATTTCTAATCTGACTTTAAGTTGCGAGAAATGCAATATGAAGAAAGGGACAAAAGACATTAAAGCCTTTCTCAAAAAAGACCCAGAAAGACTCAATAAAATCCAATCCCAAGCTAAGCAACCATTGGCTGATACTGCTGCTGTTAACTCAACAAGGTTCAATCTGCTTGAGGTTTTAAAAGCAACTGGTCTACCAGTAGAAACTGGTTCTGGTGGGTTAACTAAATTCAACAGGACTACTCAGAACCTTGAGAAAACCCACTGGATTGATGCAGCTTGTGTTGGCACATCGACGCCCCAAAAACTTGACATCAAAGGTGTAAAACCATTGTTAATCAAGGCTACTGGACGTGGTTCTAGACAATCTTGCCGAACCGATAGCCACGGCTTTCCTATTCGGCATTGTGCAAGAGTTAAAGTACACTTTGGCTTTCAAACTGGCGATATTGTCAAAGCCGTTGTAGAAAAAGGCAAGAAAATAGGAACACATATCGGCAGGATTGCTACTCGTGCTACTGGTAGCTTTAATATCTCAACTATCAAAGGATTGGTTGAAGGTATTTCTTACAAATGCTGTAAAGCTATTCATCGGAAAGATGGGTACGGCTATCAATAAAACTGAGGGAAAGACCACGGTGGTTTTAACCACCGTGGTCTTTCCCTCTCAGCCCTAAAGGGACTGAGTTTCCCGCATACCGGATTATTACTATGAAAATAGTTGGCTTACCTGACGGCTTGAAAGCGATCGCTCGTTACCTTTTGCGTACCATTCGAGTTATGTCCTAACAGATGCAGTCATTTGAATGCCATTACGCGGCAACAAGCTGAACATCGCAGCTGGCTCTACTGCATGTCCTGGCATCAATTGTAAACGGCAGGCTTGTGCTACCATAGCGAGAACCAACTGTATCTGCATGATAGATAGATTGTACCCAAGACAAGCGCGAGGTCCGATACTGAAAGGAATGTGGGCACAGCCAGGGCGATTTCTAGAACGTTCTGGCATGAAGCGTTCAGGGTCGAAGCTCTCAGGATTATCCCAGTAATTTGGATTGTGGTGTACACCGTATATGTTGAACAGGAGGGTGGATTTAGCTGGTATGTAAAAACCGCCGACTTTGTCGTCTTCGATAGCTTCACGACCAAGCACCCAAAATGGCGGATAAAGCCGAAGTGTTTCTTGTACCACCATCTTAGTGTAGTTAAGGTTTGGGAGGTCGTCAAAAGTCGGTTTACGACCACCGAGTACTTTCACCAGTTCTGCTTGCATCTGGAGTTCAATATTTGGGTTGAGTGACAGCTGATACCAAATCCAAGACAGCACCCTCCCAATAGGTTCAAAGGCGGGTAGAAGAATCCACAGTAGCCTTTCGCGTACAAGTTTCGGACTCAAGCCTATGCCAGTCTCTTCATCACGCCATGACTGCAACACGGACAGCAGATCTGCCCTATCTTTCCCATCATGTTGGCGCTCTTCAATGATTTGGTCTACTGCTGTTTGAACCGTGCGCACAGCTGCAAGATATCTCCGATTGGCTGGTGTGGGAAAACTCTCAGGCAGATTGAAGTTCGATACAGCACGGGCATTGAAGTGATCTATGATCGCTTTCATTGCGATCGCAACATTATCCTGCCCAGTATTGAAATCATGGCCAATCAAGCTCTTTGCTGTGAAAGACAGACTAAGATCCATCATTTCTTCTGCCACATCAAACGGTTGATGGTTGTTGGCAAAAGTCTGCCAACGTTCGAGCATCTTCTGAGTGGTGTCTGCTATTGCAGTATCCATACTGGCATAATGCTGAGGATCGAAAAAGCGTCTTATAATTTGGCGGTTAATTTTATTAGTCCATCCTTCACCAAAAAGCAGCTTTGTTTGCATTTCCAGACGCTCAAGCTTTTTGTAATTGTTGATATTTTCCTGTAAAATATACTTGATGTAGTGAGCATTGTTGATGACAAAAATTTTGTTGAAACCGATATTTAAGCCGACAACATCTCCATATTTATTGTGCAATTTATCGAAAAAATGAATAGGGTCATTCCACATTCTAGTCAAAGTACTAATAGAGCCTAATAGGCTGGGACCTGGTACTTTCACTTTGGATGAAGCATTGGTGTTAGTTACAGAACTAGACATTAATAAACTCCTTTTGTCTTGGATATTTTTGTGAGGTTTTTAATTCTCGCGTAGACCTAATTAAACAACACAGATATGATGGAGTATAAAAATCTAATAAGTAGGTCAGTACAAATAAATCATCTTTGGTTCGTAGTTTGCAGCGCAACTACAAGACCACAGAGTCATTTTACAACCATTTTAGATAGTTAATATTATTCTCGCCGACCTACTTATCTCCAAAAAACTGGGTTTTAGACTGGATATAGTAACTCCAAAAAACTGGGTTTATTGACTCTTAGCTACGTATAAATTTGGCGATTCTGCTCTTTTTTTAATCGCCTGATTCATGAATTCAAAGCCTTTTCGTGTACTATTCTCTAGCTTTGTGCCGAGCAAAGGAATCAGCAAACCTGAATAAAACTCCTTTTGTATGAAACGAACACCTTTGCCTCCTAATTCTTCAATCATGAAAATGTGATCTCCATCAAAAATACCTGGCAAGATAAATTTGCCTTTCCATCTCAATTCACGATTTTGTTCTGCTTTAATAATTGTTGGACTAAAAGCCATACTTTTTAAACCAGGTGGTTGTGCAACAATGTTAATTTTAGAACCTTCCTTAATCTCTCCGTCTGCTTTTATTAAGAAAGGGTTCCAATTTAAGTAATCATGCAAGTTTGTCAAAATTTCCCAAACTTTATCAGATGCTGAGTTAATTTCGATCTCTGTGTAAATTTCCATTTTTCCTCCTGAATTATGTTGTTAATTGTCTACTTTATGATCAACTAAGTTTTTCAACTTTTTTGATTATTCTCAAGCAAAAGATGGCAAACATCATTACAATCAAGCTAAATATGTATTGATTCCCGAAAGTTTTCATGGTCACGGAGGAAAGTATAGGTCCTGCGGTACATCCAAAACTATATACAGCTGTGAACAAGGCACTTCCAGAAGATAATTCATGCGGGGAAAGTTTTTCTCCAATAAGTGACAGTGCTAAGGGAAAAACAGGAGTTAAGCTAGCTCCAGCAGTAAAGGCAAATATTTGGGTAATAATGGAGTTCCCACTCAATGAAAGAGACAGGATAGAAAATAGTACGATACACACACTACCCAAAAGAATCTTTAATCTGCCAATCCGGTCTGCCAAATGAGTAACCGGAACGGTAGCGAGCAGACCTCCAACTACGAATACAGAAAAGGTATAAGCTATCTGCTGCACACTGTAGTTTTGTCGCAACAGATAGACTGGATATAAAGAAACCAGAGTGGATACAGCAAAACCATAGGCAAATGCACCATGAAGAGGAAGTGTCAGCTTTTTAAAAATCCCAGTATGTGACGACGATTGAAAAACGACAACCTTTTCGGGAAGGCCTATCCAGACCACAATTATGCCGCTGAGGACTAAAATACTACCCAAAGAAAAAGTAAGTTTTGGGGAAACGTTATAGAGGTTGGAACCGATGACAGGACCAATACCGAATCCGAAGCTATAAGCCATAGCATGCAGACCGCTGACGATCGCCCGATTACTTTCATGGCAAAAGTAGTTCAATGCAGTTTGTCCACAGACTAAGTACAAACAGGAAGCAATACCCATGATAGAGCGAATGACAAACCACAAGGGCAATTGCGTGGTCATGGGAAACAAGGGGGCACTTAAACCCATAAGCGCCAAGCCAAGCATCATAGTTTTACGCAGCCCTATTTGGCGCAATACCTTGGCCACCACAGGGGTTCCTAGAGCTATGACGAGAAAATACACTGTGGAATTTGCTCCTATCCATAAATCATCAACTTGATGTTGAGCCATGAGGGTTGAGATAAAGGGATTAAAAAGCCCTATAGAGATACCAGACAAAAAAGCTATGACATATAAGGCTGGTAATCCCGTGGAGAAGGCAGAATTTGATTTTGTTGCAGTAAATTCTTTCATCGGTGCATAAAGTGATTAATTCACGTTTGTTGGTATAATGTTTGCAAAAAGGGTGACTGAGGATTGTGCAAGAAGAAATGGTCGCCAGGAAACATTTGTAGCTTGAAGGAGCTACAAGTCTGGTCACGCCAAGCTTCCAAGTAATCAATACTAATAGCGCTATCCTGCAAACCTCCAAATACAGAGATTGGACAGTCGAGTGGTTTTTCGGTTGTGTAAACGTATGTCTCGAGCATCGTAAAGTCTGCTCGCAGACAAGGCATGAAAAGTTGCATTAACTGATCGTTCTGCAAAATCTGCTGCGGTATAGCATTGTAACGATGACGCAGTTCTGCCACGAATTGAGCTTCGGGCATTTCGTGGATAAATGGCCTCAGAATTGGTTTCTGGGGAGCAGGGCAACAACAGGCAAATAGGTGAACTGGGCCTTGTTTATTCTCTCGGCGAAGTTGACGGGCTATTTCAAAGCTGAGGGTGGCACCCATGCTGTGACCAAAGAAGGCAAATGGGATGTTCAGATCCGGTCTAAGTATTGATGTCAGTGTTTGAACCAGAGGCTTGAACCTAGTAAAAGGCGGTTCTTCCAGTCTGTAACCCCGTCCTGGAAGTTGGATCAAGTATACCTCGACATCCGTTGGTAAGTAGTTTGACCATTTACTATACGCAGAGGTTGTACCCCCTGCACACGGAAAGCAGAATAGGCGCAGGCGAGCCTGAGGATTGGGCTTAGGGCAGCTCATCCATGGGTTAAAAGTTAGTCTGGCTGTCATAAAATTATGTGGCTTGAGAGGCTGGGGGAGGAAACACTCTCAGGGTTTTAATCAGATATTGAAGTTAATAAATTGAATTCATCAACTACACTATTAAGATTAAGGGGCGCGAAACGCAGTTTCAATGGAAAATATTTCGGCAAAACAGGATATTCATTTGATGTGAAATCGGGACAGCTTCTCCAGATGGCAATGCAAACCCGAGGATCTGGCAAATAGCCGGGTTTGCATAGGAAACTGATACCGTTTTGTCAAATGTTGGCGACAGAATGATCCCAATTTACGCCTTAAAGAAACGGGCGGTTGTGGCGATCGTCGAATGGGAAAACATCGCCATGCTAGAGGATAGCAGTAACCAGGTTAACTTTTTTTAGCGTTGCTCCCACCTGTAGATGCGTCGGCTCAGCAGGACACCTGCTCCACCTACGCCTAGGCTAATCAGCGCCATAAGGTTACTGGGATCTGGAACAGACTTGAACGAGCCAGTCACTGAAATTTGGGTTCTCTCTAGACCATTTGGCTCTTGAGCAAGTACGACGCCTCCGGAAAGGGCTAGTGTACCATTGGCACCACTGAACCTTCCCTCCCCACCAGTGAGATTAACAGTACCAGAAAGCCTCTCTGTATTGGTGCTGGAGTCCAATGAGCCAGTGGCTCTAACCGAAGCAAACAATTTATCACTACCAGTTCCCAACAACACAAAGGAGCCGTCTGGGTTGCCCTGAACACCCAACACCTTCGGATCTGTGTCTAAGATAGCAGAGCCTGTGTTGCGATTGACTTGGCTGTATAGTAAAGTGCTTAATTTGGTCAGGCCAAATGGTGCATCAGTACTATCGCCTTCAAAGCGAATCTCATTGATTTCTGGTGGGACTATGGACGTAGTGAGGCTAAATCCATCGAAGTTTGCACTGAAATTATACGTAGCTTGGGCGGTAGCCGGAGCGGGAAGCGCTCCAAGACCAACCACTGAAAGAGCTACCGGAACAAACCATACTATCCTTGATCTGAACATAATATGCATTTCTCCTATGCTATGAACATTGGCTCTTAAACCAGCTTTATTCTTGCGATTGTTTCGGAACAGTATTTAACTGAGTTTTGACAAAACTTCTCTAAATGTTACCACTACTTCGGCACAGTTTTTATGACACGGTCAATATATTTATTTCCAAGAAATAGGGTTTATTTTGTCAGTACGGATGAGATACCCCTGCATGAGAAAGGGCATATGCGACACCTTAATTCAAGAAGACACGGAGACAAAAAGACGCGACGACGCAGGGACACCCCATGTCTAAAGCCAGGGGATTCATGCATGTCTAACTCTTCTTCTCCTCCACGACGAGGGAGTCAAGGGCTTGAACCATCCGCTTCACTCCGGTTGACACTAGGAATCTGGGCGTCGCCGCGTCTCCCTTTCTCCGTATCCTCCTTAAGTCAACCACTGCCAATATTTGAGCCGCCAACTATCTCCTTTAACAGCAATAGCCGCCGCATAGCCATGTCCAACACTTAGTTCCATTAATGACCAATGGTCAGGTACTTGTGCATCTACTGAAGTCTTTAACAGCACTGCCGAATCTCCTGGTGCTAGGGATACTTCAAACTTATTCAAGGGGAGCGAGAGTCCTAGACCGGTGGCTTTAACGTAAGCTTCCTTAAGAGTCCAATAACGGAAAAATGCATTGTGCTGTTGACTTGGAGGAAATGCACGCAACTCTTCATACTCTCGGATAGAAAAGAAGCGATCAGCTATCTGCTCGACTTCAGAAACAGGACGCAAGCTTTCTATGTCGATACCAATCTGTCGATCGCGGGCGAAAGCATACAAAGCAACTCCTCCTGAGTGAGACAAATTGAAATCGAGCATTCCAGTGGGACTTGCAGTTGCAAGGGCTGGTTTGCCGTGGGAACCATAGCAAAACCGCAACTGACTCGGCTCAATGTTCATGTAACGACCCAGAATAGCTCTCAGAACACCACGACCAATGATAAAACGTTGCCGATGCTTTTCAAAGCGAAAACGGTCAGCCCTTAGCTGCTCATCTTGTGAGAGGGTTTTTGTCAGTTGCTGAAATCGCGATGCCGATTGGTCAAGCGAAGCACACCAGACATGAACTTCATCCTTGGATAATACTAGATTGGCTGGTGCTGGTGTCCACAACCTATCTAAAGAAATCATTTTCATATTTATTTTGGTACAGCAAAGAAAACGTCGCTTTGTGGTCATCTCAATCCATATTCAACCCCCACCCCCAAAGGGATGGGGTTCTCCTGACGAATGACTCATTAAGGTTATTTGCCCGGTCTAACACCATTTCCTATTGGAGAGATGGTTGCCAGCATGTCTTGCATCAGATGCAAGTAGCGATCGCCAAGTTGACGAATGGTTGCAGGCACATGGAAATTGCCAGAGTATTCGATTTCTAATTGAACGGTTCCATCGATGATGGAAAAGAAAAACTCTAGCAAGGTTGTACGTTTCTGTTCAGGAGAAGACAGCCGACGATCTCTGTCTTGTTCTATGAACTCGAAGGATTTAAAAGAGGGAGCAGTACGGTTACCAAGGTAGTTGGCTCTGATGGGTGTGAGATTGTTGTCAGGATAAATATGACCAGGCAGTTGGTCAGATATCCAATCAAAAGTAACACCGTTCATAGGCATCTGTTCAAATTTTTCCGTGATTTGCTTGACAGTTTGCTCCCATCTTCCCAAGTATCCTACGTTGATCCCAACGGGGAAATTCACAGCAAAATTACCAACGCTATTGAAAAACGTCTGGTTGTTGTCGAGGTTTCTGCCGTGGCTGCGATGGCTAACCACTACCCAAGACTGCCCACTCCACTCAGCCATCAATTGGTACAGGGTAGCGAGTAAAACTGTATACACATTACACTTGTAGTATCGTTTGGCTTCGCGTAACAGAATGTTGCTATTGCTTTTGGAGAGAGTGAATCGTTCCATGGCGGAAGAAGCCTCCACGTTCGCTCCCAAGTGATGGTCAAAGGGAACTTGGAAAGTATGTTCCTGAGAAGGAAACTGGGATTTCCAATAATCTACATGACTTGCCAAAGCTCCCCGTTTTTCTTCTTGCAGAAGCACACGCACATAGTCTGCATAAGAAGATGTCGGAGGCAGATTCTTGAGGCGCTCACTCCGGTTACCTAAAAGCTCAGTGTAGGTGAACCATAATAAATTAAAAATCACACCGTTACTTAGCAGATCGCCAATCATGTGATGACCGACGAGAGCGATATCATAGCATGATTCATGCACCTTGACAACAATTACCCTCAGAAGTGACCATTGGTCGAGCCGAAACTGTTGACCTATTTGCTGTATCAAGCCCCAAATTTCGCTATCTCGTTGTTCAGCTTTTAAATGAGTACCATCGTAGAATTCTGCGGCAAGCTGTTGCTCTGAGGAAAGCAATTGTTGCCACAATTGTTGATCTCGTAAAACAAACACAGTACGCAGGGCAGAATGACGTTCTATCAACAAATTGAGAGCTTTGTTGAAAATATCCGCATCCAAGGGGTGGTGGAAAAGAAAACGCGTGTACCCGTTCCACTGGTGTGGAGGCTCAAAGTATTTCACCAACCAACGTTGAGCAGGTCCCAGAGGCACGTATTCATCGGATAGACTCTGCTCAATATTTTCTGGTATTGAGTGCCCCTGATGTACAGAAGCCTGGAGAGCCTTGCGGTCTAGCTTACCATTATGAGTCTTGGGCAGCCTGGACAGCCATTCCCAACGGTGAGGAATCATGTAATCAGGCAAACGTTGAGCCAAGAATTCCTTAATTTGTTGATTGTCTACTTTGCGACCAGCCAAGCAAGCTACCAACTTTTTCTGCCCGTTGTCATAATCTACAGCTAAAACAGCAGCCTCATGAACTGCCGAGTGGCTATTGAGGACGCTCTCTATTTCTCCCAGTTCTACACGGAAACCACGTATCTTGATCTGGCTGTCAATCCGTCCGTGGTACTCAAAACTTCCGTCAGGCAATTCTATAGCCAAATCACCAGTTCGGTATAAATACTCTCCTGGAATGTGAGAAAAGGGATTGGCGCGAAATACATCTGCGGTGCGTTGTGGATCTTTGAGGTAACCCTGAGCCAGTTGTACACCGCCAATCCATAACTCTCCCATCTGTCCGGGTGGCACAGACTGCATCTGTTCGTCCAGGATCATGATGTACACATTGTCAATGGGTTTCCCTATGGGAATGCAGTTCTCCTGCTCACCAGGACGCTGACGAATAATCTGCGCTGTTACGTCTATGGATGCCTCGGTGGGACCGTAGAGATTCGCTAGCCCAACCCTCATGCCATACTTGTCAATCCAACTTTGAATAAAAGGTACAGGTAAAGCCTCGCCGCTAAAGACTAACCAACGCAAGTCGGGAAAAGTCCACGATTCTGTTTCCAAAGCATTACAAAATTCTCCAAACAAGGAAGGAACGAAATGCATTATATTAATCTGAGTGTCCTTGATCCACTGTGCTAACAACCAGGGATTTTTCACTGTTTCCGTTTCCACAGAGCAAACAGTAGCTCCCACCATCAAAGGCCAGAATATTTCCCAGACTGATATGTCAAAACAGCAGGAAGTTTTCTGTGCTACCCGATCTCCAGAATGCAACTGGAATGTATTCTGCATCCAAATCAGGCGGTTCATGTAACCCCGGTGATTGAGCATAACGCCTTTGGGTCTACCCGTGGAGCCGGAGGTGTACAACACTGTCATCAAATCATCAGGGGTATTGACGCAGGGTGGATTCATGTCCGACCAACGGAACCAAGTGTTTTTATTTACCTGTCTCAATGCTTTGCCTTGCTCAAAAATGCCCCCCTCATCTAAGAACATTAGGGTATGCAACGGCAACGGCTCAGTCATGCATTCTGCTAATTTGGCAGTTAACTGATGTTCAGTCAGTAAAATCCCAACTTCAGCATGTTCAAGTATGTATCGAATCCGTTCCTGTGGGTAGAAAGGATCTAAAGGAACGTAAGTCCCCCCAGCCTTGAGAATACCTAGAATTCCCAGTAACATCAGAGGACCACGCCGTGTCATAATTCCCACAAACACACCTGGTTCCACGCCCTGAGCCTTCAAATAATTAGCAACCTGGTTTGAAAGACGGTGCAACTCTTGGTACGTGAGTTGGGTTTCTCCATCCATAACTGCTATGGCGTTAGGTGTGCGCCGGGCTTGCTCCACAATCTCTAAGTAAGGAATTTCTCCGGGCTGTTTATCGAACACAACTGGCTGGCACTCTTTAGATAGCGGCGATTGTTTTTTGTCAAGTAGAGAAGCCATTTCCCTCAGACTTCTACAAGACAGCAAAGCTTGACGATCCACCTTGCCTAGCCGCTTTTCTAACCTAGTAACAATACGGATAAGTTCTAGAGAATCTATACCCAATTCTGCTTCCAGATCCTGATCCATATGATCGTCAGTGATGCGGTAATGGCAAACCTCTGCTGCTACCTCTTGAAGTGTGGACTTGATCTCGGTATCTGTTTGTGGCGGCTGTTGCTGCTTTGTTACCTGCTGCGGTTGAGTTTTCAGTGAGACTAATTCCTCGATTTGCCCAATGTATTCTCGCATCAAATCATCAATAACGGACTCGGGGAAAAAACCACTATCGTAACTGGCGAACAGATGCAAACAATCGTCGAAGATTTCCTGTAAAATATCAATTGTTCCGGCGGCGTTTATACCACCTGCTCGATAGTCGATCACCTCCATTGGACCATATTGGTTTTTGATGTGGGTTTGCCCTGTAAATGGACAGTAGAGATTTGATTTCAACACCCGCCGATACATAGGTAAAATACGCTCAGGTATTTTGCCATCCTCCAACACAATATTATCTCGAAAAGCGATGGCCATCTGGCGGGTTTGAACCCGATCATAACCGTTAGCTAACCCAAGTTGCACTTCCTGGTGAATGCGGTTTAACAATACGTTCCAATCTTCATTCGGTGACGGTAAATCAAGACTGATGGACAAATTCTGCGCAAAACTGCCTACCACATTGGTAGCATCTACCCCTGGATAAACCCGCCCACTGGTAGGAACTTGAACGACAATCGGTTCGTTGCCGGACGAATCGAACTTGGCAACAGATCGCACGAAAGCACCCAGTAGTAGAGAATTCAGAGGTAATCGCCACTCACGGGTTTGGGAAATCAGTTGCGTAGTGGTATCGCGTCCTAGAGAATAGCGTCGGTTATGGAATTTCGGACAAACAGATGTAATACTACTGACAGCTGGGTTCCACAAATAAGAATCCCTGCCTCGGCTGCTGGTATAATCGGCAAAAGCTTTTTCTGACTCCGGATCTTGCCAAGCGTTAATTGATTGCACCAATTCATCGTAATCTTTTAAGATGGTAGGCGACGGCAGATTAGGCTGATCACCGCAGACTCGTGCGCGATAAATTTCCATAAATTCGCGCAGGATCACATGACATCCCAACGCATCGGAGATGAGATGTTCGTTGGCTAAAACAAGTTGATAAACTGAATCTTCAAGGCGGAAGACAAAAAATCGATGCAGTGGCCACTCCGTCATTTGCCATTCATAATTCAGGCATCGATGCAATTCTTCATTGATGACCTGTTCTTGAGTGTGACTGTCTAGATGTCTAATATCGGTGAGGGGGATCTCAGGAGGAGTAGGGTTTTCTAGAACTACCATCTCGTAGTCTTTGAATCTAGTGGCATCGTTCGGGATCACAAAGTGCGATCGCAGCATCGGATGCCTATCTATCACGTCTTTCCAAGTTTGCCAAGCAAGTTTTGAGTCAAAAGACCCCCGTAAACGTAGGGAAGAAAATAGACTGATTGAATTTACAACCCAGTGACCTAGCAGGTGGAAATACTGACCATAAAGAATTTCAACTTTCTCTGTTTTTTGCTCCTGCTGATTGAGAATTATTTCGGGTTGTGGCGATGTATCTTGCTCAGAAAAAGTCTGTTGTTGGGGTAAGCAATTTTCAGCTATGCGCACAACCTCTCCCAACGTTTGGAGTTGCATCAAGTTTTGCAAGGGCACTGTTTCCATAAATCTAGCTTGCTGCTCTTGTGGAATGATTTGTACCAGCCCGTTGAGGAATTGCATCATTTTGATGGAGTCTAAGCCTAGGTCTCCTTCCAAAAACATATCTTGCTCTAATTCTTCTGCACCATGTCCTGTAATTTTTGCAACTAGTGAGAAGATTTGCTGTTCTAAAGTTTTAGTATTCATTTTGTCCTCTTTAAAGATTTGAATTTGCAATAGATCAAATACAGTAAGCTGTTACGCATTTAAATTGAATATTATCTCGCTTTGTGACTGTTAACCGAAGACTGTTGACTGTCAACGGTTAGCAGTCAACGACCACAACGAGTGTTTATACAATTTAAACGCGCCTTAGCTTATTTACTCTGTATCCCGCGTAAAAAATACCTAAGTTTTTTTTACGAACCGCTCCTGAGCCAAGGATGCAAAGAAGAAGATAGGTAAGGATTCAGGACTCAGAACTCAGAACTCACAATAATCAAGATATAGGCTATATCTGACAACTTATGTTTCGCTCGTAGTGACATTTTCTTAACCATAGCTGACTCCTGATTCCTGAGTCCTGAATTCTTACGAAGATAGGTATCTTGCGGCTGGAAGGGAGTAAATATGCAGGTTAGATGCAAGGGCTTGTCTTAAGCCTGGTTGCCAAAGTTCTCTAGATCTTTAGCTAAAGTTATGTAGCTTGAGTGGCGCTGGTCTTCTGAAAGTGGAGATAGTTTTTCTATCAGCAGAAGTCCAGGAATAGCAGATGAAACTTGATTATTTTCCGGCTCGCTATTGCTAAATTTCTCTAAATCTGTAGCTAAAGTTATGTAGCTTGACTGGCGCTGGTCTTCTGAAAGTGGAGGCAGTTTTTCTACTAGCAAAAGTCCAGGAGATGCGAGGGAGGTTTCGTGATTTTCTTCATTGGTGTGAGCTAAGGATACTCTGTAGGTTTTGCGTTCAAAAGGATAAGTAGGTAGTAGCACTCGACGGATACCCCGAGAAAATAGATGTGTACTATTAAACCGGACTCCTGCTACGTACAACCTGGCAAGACTTGCTAACAGGCGGCTGACTGCTGGTTGCTCTTTGTCCGGATATATCCAGACCCCTAGCTCATCCAAAGTTCCTAATTGCTCTTTGAGAGATAAGGAATTTCCCAGGTGCAAATATACTCCTTCTTTGCTGATAACTTCTCGACAGTCATCTACATTCAACCGCTTAGATGCTTGCACCAGTGAGCCCAGTTGATCTACAGGAACTTTGATAGGATGCCTAAAGATTCCGTCTGAGGTAACTAATGGGCAAGTCCAAGTTGATGCTAATTGTTCTTGGGATATATTCTCAGGAATGATGCTTTTTTGCTCTTCTCGCTGTAGAAGCATCATTGCCTGCTTTAATGTCAACATTCCACAAAGACTTGCTCCCACTAAGATACCTGTTTTTTCCACCAACAGACTAGTTGGTTGAAGCTCTAAAGACATTAACAAGCGTCCCCAAGCATACTGCACTGCAAAGATATATGCCTCTCCAGTCAGCACGGCTTGGCTACTTACATTCCCTTGTGATATTACACGAACCCAAGAATTTTCACAATCAGTGTAGGCTTGCTGAAATTCTGGAAAATGCTTACCCAAAATCTCTACCTCTTCCGGGGTGATGGAGGTTGTTCCATCCAGCACCAACTGAATTGGTGTTGTTCGCTGCGGGTTGGCTCGACCTGTGTATATGTCTGACCTTGTTTGTGCTGAACAGATAGCTTCGAGGTTATCCAGCATATGCTGGCGGTCATTAACTATTAAAGCAGCCTTGTAAGGTAGTTCCCGCTGGGCATTGTTTTTGGTAAAGCATATCTGGTCAGGTTCTTGTTCAGGGTGCTTAATTATATGCTCGTGCAGTTGTCCAGCTACTTCCTGAAGTGTTTGTTGATTGCGTGCGGTCAGAAATAACAGATGGGGAGAAGAACTTTTCACCTCGGATTTTAAAGTTGAAGCTATGGGAGATTCTTCAACAACAACGTGACAATTGGTTCCGCCAAACCCAAATCCATTCACACCTGCACGCAATGGGTTTCCATATCTAGACCAGGGTATGCTCTTGCCTGCCACATAAAAAGGTGTGTCAGCAAAATTGATATGTGGATTAGGCTCAGAGAAGCCCAAAGTTTGAGGAATCTTGCCGTGCTGCATGGCAAGTACCACTTTTATCAGGCTGATAATACCTGAGGCTGAAAGCAAATGACCAATCGAGGACTTAACCGAACCAATGGCACAGAAACCACGACGTTCAGTAAAACTACGGAAAGCCTGTGTCATACCCTCTACTTCCACAGGATCTCCCAGTAAAGTACCGGTACCGTGGGTTTCAATATAGGAGACAGTTTGGGGGTCTACACCACAATTCATGTAAGCCTTACGGATTGCTTCCGCCTGACCCCTTGGGTTAGGAGCGGTTATCCCTTGAGAATGACCGTCATTATTAACTGCGGAACCTTTAATGACAGCATGAATAAAGTCACCATCTGCCAAAGCCTGTTTCAGGGGTTTGAGAATTAATGCACCTGCACCTTCTCCCAGAATCATCCCGTTAGCGCGACGGTCAAATGGATAGCAGGTTCCAGTTGGGGAGAGAGCCTGTGCCTTGCGCAGAAAAGTAAAGGGGCTAGGACTCAGATTCAAATTGACCCCGCCGACGATAGCCATGCGAGTTTGACCGGAACGCAAACTCTCACAACCGATATGCAATGCCACAAGGGAGGAGGAGCAAGCAGTACTTACCGCCATACTCGGACCCTTAAGATTCAGACAGTGACTGATTCTTGCTGCAATTTCATTCACCTCATTGCCAGCTGCTGACTCAGGAAGAATTTCACTTGGTTGCAGCACTTGTGAGAGGGTAAGGAGCAAGTGCTTGCGATCCTGGGAAGATAAGGTACTAAACCAGGAACTTTCCTGCAAACGCTGACGCAATGCCTCGTAGTACTGATAATTAGTGAAGTGCTCGATGTAGGTATTTTGTCCACAACCGACAAAAACGCCGATATCCTCTGTTCGGTATCTTCCCCCGTAGCCTGCTTGTTGTAGGGCTTGCATGGCAATCTCTAGGAACAGCCGCTGTTGTGGGTCCATGGCGGTAGCTTCCTTTGGAGAGATGCCAAAAAACATCGGGTCGAAGTCAAAGGGACGCTCTACAAAACACCCAAGCTTGGATATTGTTGTCTCAGAATCCCCATTTCCTTCAAAGTAGTGTTGGCTGAACCAACGATCAGCAGGCACATCCCGAATAGCTGAACGTCCTTCGCTCAATAAATCCCAGTACTGCGCCAAACTATCAGATCCTGGAACTTTACAAGCCATACCGATAATGGCGATATCCTGTTCTCTAACATCATATTCCTTATCCTGGTTTTTTATCTCCTGCGTCTCTAATTTGTCTCCTTCCTGGCGAATAGTGATGGGGATAGTCTCAGATGAAGATCCATACTTGTGTTGTAAGTAATCTCCGAGGTCATCTGGCGTTTGATACTCAAACAGCAAAGTCGGAAATAACTCCGCTCCCAGAACCATACCCAGTTGTTGAACAACTTCTACAGTACCAACCGAATCTAACCCCAGTTCCTGAAAAGTTTTGTGTCCTTCCATCTGCTGTTCGGGAATAGCCAGATGTTGAACCAAGATTTCCCGAACTAGATGCCGCATATTTTGAGCTTTAGCTTGGGCGGGTGGGATCAGGCTCGTTGAAGATTTTGGCGCTCCCTCTGTTGGGATTTGGGCAATCAAGTCAATAATGTGAATCACAGAGGAGCAATCCAAGGACAGAGCTTTGATAAAAGCATCGACAGCAGGTTCCGGCTCCAGTGGATTGAGCCCTTTGGATTTTACCATCAACAAAGTTGACGACCCTAAAATTGCCCCCATACCTCGATTGCTCCAGAGGGAATAATTAAGGGCTAGAGAGCGTCCTTGTGCGCCACACTGTGTGCGATAGACAGCATAACTATCAAGAAAAGTGTTAGCTGCTGCGTAATCCCCCATACCAGCTCCCCATTCTCCCTTAGAAGCTGAAACAGAGGATAACATAACAAAGAATTTCAGCGGTTCGTTCTGTGTGACAGCATCCAAGATGATGGTTCCCTGAACTTTAGGAGCCAACACTTTTGCTACTGTATCAGGTTGCTTTTGCAGTAGTTTAAATGTGGTATGATCTACCGCCCCAGCAGCATGGATCACTCCGTCCAAGTGACTGAAACGGGATTTGATGCTCTCCATCAATTGCTTCATACCCAAGGCATCCGTCACGTCCACAGCCTGATACATTACTGTAGCCCCGAGGCGCTCTAATTCCTGAATTGCCAGGATGCGTTGCTTTGTGGAAGAATCATGATCCCTCGATTCCCATTCCTGTCTAGGGGGAAGTGGATGACGCCCGGTCAGCACCAAATTGATTGATGCCTGACGAGCCAGACCTAAGGCTATTTCTGTCCCCACAGCACTAGTTCCACCAGTGATTAGCCAAGTATCTCCTGACGTTAGTGGAACAGAATCGTTGCCCCTGGATACATCCAATCTGTCCAAGGTTCGGATCAGTCGTTGTCCATCACGTATGGCAACGATCCCCTCACCAGAAGGTGCCCCTTTCATCTCTTGGAACAAAATATCCGCTAATTTCTGCGGTACAACTCCCAGAGTAACATCTACTACCTTTGTTTCGATAGTAGAATTTTCCAGCGCCAGCACCTGTGCCAGTGTGCCCGCCATAGATTGGTGTAAACCCTGAATAGATTCAGTAGGAGATGTTGCATAAGCACCTTGAGTCCCTAGCAGCAGATTCAGGGGATAAGCCGGGTAATTCTTCACTAGTGCTTGCGCCAGAAACAGGAAACTGTAGACACTTTCATGAAGCACACGGTCATTCTCAAGCAATTGCTCCGCAGGCACCTCCCAGAGACTGTAGTTCCAGAGATGAATAGCTGCTGTTACCACCAAACCATCTTCTTTAACAACTCTAATGAGCTTTTCATAGTCCTCAACACATGCAGGATTGATAGTAAAATGCCGTTCTTCTTTCTTTCTAAAGCCTTCACCAGGAGTAACAAAATATACAGTGTATTTCCCAGAATCAAACAGCTTCTCCAACTTTTCCCCAACCTTGTAGCGGTCCTTAAAGATCACAATAGCACCTGTTGCAACCTCTTTGGATTCGACTAACACCTCTGGACGCCACTGCCAAGAATAAAACCACTCCGGTGGTACACAAACAGAGGAATGGATTGGGACAACCTCTTGCTGAGAACCCACACATTCTTCTATTCTTTCTTCGCGTACTTCGCGTCTTCGTGGTTCGTTTGTTTCCACCCAATAACGCTGACGCTGGAACGGATAAGTTGGTAATGCCATCCTGCGGCGCTGATAATCCCGATCAAACCCACACCAGTCCACCTTCACCCCACGAACATACAACTCGCCCAAACTAGAGAGCAATTGCGACCAGTCTGAGTGTCCTTTTTTCAGAGAAGGTAGCCAAGTTCCTACACCCTCCGGCAGACACCTTTTACCCATCCCTAACAATGTGGAACTCGGTCCGATCTCAACAAAAAGTTCATACCCCTGCTGATGAAGCGTCTCTATTCCTGCAAAAAACCGCACCGCCTCGCCCAGATGATGACGCCAGTAAGTCGCATCAGGAATTTGCTCTTGATTGAACATTTGACCCGTCAAATTGGAAATCAGAGGAATGCGTGGAGCTTGAAACTTTACCTTGATCGCTATATCCTCAAAGTCATCAAGTATGCTTGCCATCAAAGGTGAGTGAAAAGCATGAGAAACCTTTAAGGGCTGAGCATTAATTCCATGGAACTTCAACTCCTCAAGCACCTCACAGACAGCCTCTCGTACCCCCGATATAACGATATTATCAGGTCCATTAACACCTGCGATCGCGACTCGTCCGGCGTAATTTGCTAGTACAGTGGTTATCCGCGCTTCATTGGTGAAAACCGCCGCCATCATTCCGTTTTGAGGCAGTGACTGGATCAGACGCCCCCGCTGGGCGATGAGCTTCAGCCCATCTTCCAGGCTGTACACACCAGCCACGCAAGCGGCGACATATTCACCAACGCTGTGACCCATAACGGCGTCTGGCACAATTCCCCAAGATTTCCACAGTTCAGCCAAAGCGTATTCTAAGGCAAATAGCGCTGGCTGGGTGTACGCGGTTTCATGCAACAGGGGGGGAGCATCAGGTTCCGGGTAGAGCACTGACAACAGCGGTTGCTCCAAATAGGGACGTAGAATTTCGTCACATCTGTCTATAATCCTACGAAATGTGGGCGCTTGTTCGTAGAGGAGGCGTCCCATACCGACATACTGAGAACCCTGACCCGTGAAGAGAAACACTATTTTAGGACGCTTGTTGTGTACCTGACCACTCACTAGTCTGGTGACAGATTGAAGTTGCTCACGGAGGTGGGCGGTAGATTCAGCGACTACATAAAGGCGGTGGTCAAAATGCGATCGCCCCGTGTTAGCTGTGAAACAAATATCTGCAAGGGATGCTGGCTGATGAGACGCCAAAAAGGTTTCATAACCGTTGGCAAGTGAGAGCAGTGCTGGCTCAGTTTTTGCCGACAAACTCAGAAGGTGAAGCGGGCGTTCTGCTTCTGGCTGCACTGATTTAATTTCTGGTGCCTCCTCTACAATCACATGGACATTAGTACCACTTATCCCAAATGAACTGACGGACGCCAGCCTTTGCCCGTCAGCATTCGGCCACTGAGTTGGCTCAGTCGGAACAACAATGGGGAGTTTATCCCAAGGAATGTGGGGACTGGGCTGTTTTAAATGTAGATGGGCCGGAATCTCTGAGTGCTGGAGAGAAAGCACGACTTTCATCAAACTTGCCACTCCAGCTGCTGATTCTAAATGACCTATCTGAGTTTTCACAGAACCAATCAGCAGAGGTTGCTTTGGCGATCGCCCTTTACACAACACAGACCCTAAAGCTCTTACCTCAATGGGGTCTCCCATAGATGTTCCCGTGCCGTGGGTTTCTACATAGCTGACTTGCAGGGGGTCTATCTTAGCGCTTTTGAGTACTTGATTAATTAATGCCTCCTGAGCCAGTCCATTGGGAACCGTTAGACCACTGCTAGGGCCATCATGGTTAACTGCTGAACCTCGAATCACGGCAAGGATGTTGTCACTATTAGCGATCGCATCAGATAAACGCTTGAGTACGACTATTCCGCACCCTTCTCCCCGTCCGTAGCCATCAGCTGCGGCATCAAAGGTCTTACAGCGACCATCGGGAGCCAGTGCTCTCATTCTACTTAGACCAATAGAGGCTTCCGGTGATAGGATCAAGTTCACCCCACCCGCCAACGCTAGATTGCACTCACTAGCCCGCAAGCTTTGACAGGCTAGGTGAACCGCGAGCAATGAAGACGAACAGGCAGTATCTAGCTGCATCACAGGTCCTTGCAAACCCAAGATGTATGCTAGCCGACCTACGGCAATACTGCGGGCGTTTCCTAAACTGCTGTAGCCATCAATGCGGTTGGGGTCGCCAGAATATAGGTTAAATCGTGAATAGTCATCCATAAACAGTCCCATGAAAACTCCGGTCTGACTACCACTGAGTTGCTCTGGTGCCTGTCCACCGTTCTCCAAGGCCTCCCAGCCTACCTCCAGAAGCAGTCGCTGCTGGGGGTCCATGCTCATTGCTTCCCGAGAGGAAATTCCGAAGAAATGGGGGTCAAACTGATCTACCTGTTCGATAAACCCACCATACTTAGTATATATTTTTCCTATGGTACTGGGATTTGAATTGTAGTATTCATCAATGTCCCACCTGTCAGATGGAACTTCTGTGATGGCGTCTACCCCATGGAGTAATAGCTCCCAGAATTTCTCGGGGTAATTGGCTCCTCCAGGAAATCGACAACTCATACCAACGATAGCAATTGGCTCTGTCTTTGAACGCTCCATTGCATCGAGCTTGGTGCGCATTTCCTTTAAGGCTAAAACTGCACGTTGCAACGGAGACAGTTGGTTTATGTCTGAAGTGTTTTTCATTTTAAATTCTCATTAAATCTTCTAGTTCTCGATCAACCAATGTTGCCAATTCATCTTCCGAAAGTTGCTGTATTTCTACAAACATGTTAGAATCGTGCTCCTGAACTTGTTGAGACTCAGTCTCAAACTTCTCTTCTACATCCAAGGAGATAGCTTGACTGAGCAAATATTGAGCAAGGGTTTCAATCGTTGGATATTCAAAGGTCAAAGTAGAAGGAAGGGAATGTCCCAGGCTTGCTTCAAGTTGATTCTTCAACTCAATTGACATCAGAGAGTCCATCCCCATGTCGAAAAAGCCTTGCTGAGGATTTGGACTGTGGGAGACCTCAAACCTTAGAACTTTGGCGACTTCACTTTGAATGTAAGCAATCAAAACATTCTCGCGTTCGCTTGCAACAGCCGCCTCTAGTTGACGCAGAAGTTGAAACTGTTTGGCTGGTATTTGCTCACCATTCCCTTGTTGCTGGGTCTTTGGTGCCAAATGAGAAACTAAGGGTGGTTCACCTCCTGGTGGGAATTGCTGTAGGAACTTCGACCAGTTAACAGGCATCACCCCAACTTGAGTAGCGTGCTGTCTCAATAAATCTCCCAGTACCTGCAATCCCTGCTCCGAAGTGATAGTTGCAAAACCACTATCAGCTATTCGATGTTTGTTCCGACTACCTAACTCTGCTGCCATCCCCGCCTCTGCCCACGGTCCCCAGTTAATGCTCAGACCAGGCAAACCCAGAACTCGACGATAATGAACCAAAGCATCCATAAAGGCATTAGCTGCTGCATAGTTGCCTTGACTTGGCGAACCTAGCAACGAAGCAACTGAGGAGAAACAAACAAAGAAGTCCAGAGGCATATCTTTGGTCAATGTATGCAGATTCCATGTTCCTTCAACCTTCGGAGCCATGACTCGAGCAAAGCGGTCCCAAGTTTGTTGTAACAGCACCCCGTCATCCAACAGACCGGCAGCATGAACAATACCCCTTAGAGGTGGATAAGATGCCTTAACTTCCTCCAGAACCCTAGCGACATCCGCAAGGCTTGATACATCTGCCTTGATAACTAGAACTTTTGCCCCTCTTTGTTCCAGTTGGCTGACAGCTTCCTGGGTGGCACTCCCAGCCCCGCGACGCCCAGTTAAAACTAGGTATCGGGCTCCCTGTTCCACCATCCATTGAGCAACCTGGAATCCCAGCGCCCCAAGACCACCTGTAATCAGATAGCTGCTGTCCTCACGAACCGAAAGCTGCTCCAAGGTTGCTTGAGCGGTACGCCGCACTAGCCTAGCTACCTTACGCACTCCCCGACGGAAGGCGACCTCATCGTCTTGATCTTGGAACCACAGTTCTTCAAACAAATCTTGAACTTCATTGACATCGCCCGATGGATCTAAATCCAGCCGCACGCATGATAGTTCTGAATGTTCCAAGGCAATGACTCGCCCTAGTCCCCACAAAGAAGCCTGAGTGAATTCCAGGGAGGCTGGCATCGGTTCTGCTGGCTGGGCACCTCTAGTGACTAACCACAAATGCGGGAACTTAGACCATCCTGCTTTTGCCAAAGCCTGCACGAGATGCAACACACTACCACAGGTGATCGCTTGCGTGTTTTGTAAAGCGGCAATGGTTTCTTTCTCAGGTGTCTCCTCCAGTCCCCACAAATGTACTACCCCACGGTAAGGGATCTGATTATTTCCTAAGCTGTCTTGGAGCAGCCGTTGGAAGTCTAGTGGCTCTAACGGGTTAATGTAGTAATGTTCCGCATCGTCCATTTTATACGCTGATCCCGGATAAACCAAGACACAGCCATCACCCTGTTCTTTCAGCAGTTTTGCTAGCTTGATCCCAATTCCTTGGCCATGGGCAAATATTAGCCAACGACCAGGGTTGTCTGCATCTATGGGCTGATTGTGTTCGCGAGCCTTGGGTTGCCATGCTACTTCGTACAACCAGTCACCAATGTCTTTTTGGATACCTCGCAGCAGAGCATCACGACGACCTTTCCTAGCTTCAAAGCCAACGATTTCTGCAATGATCTGTCCAGTCTGGTCGAAGAGACGTATATCTCCAACTAAGCTTTGATTATTCGACTCTGGTCGTCTCTGAGCATGACACCATAGCTGACTACCAGGATGGGAACGACCGTAGAACTTAAAGCTGGCGATGCTAAATGGTATATACATATAGTCGCTCTGGGCTGGCTTTGTGGATTCGACTTGCCAGCAACTGTTCAATAGTTGCAAACAAGAATCAATTAAACCAGGGTAAAGCTGATAATCACTGACCTCGTCTGGTAACTGAGGAAGTTTCATTTGACACAAAGCTTCTCCATCCCGATGCCAGATCGTTTCCATCCATTGAAATGAAGTCCCCCAACTGTAGCCAATTTCTTGAAAACTTGAGTAAAATTCCGCTCCTAATAAGATTTGATGGCATCGATCTTGAATTTTTTCCACATTCACCACATGGGGTACTGTGGAGAGGAGACGAACTTTTCCCATCCCATGTGTTTTCCAGGAGGTTTCCTCATTTTCTTCTTCCCCACCCTGGAAACTTATGACTTGGAAGGAAGTCTCTCCAGTTTCTTGAGGCGTCAGAACTAACTGAACAGTCTGACTACTGTTATCTGAGCAAACAAGAGTATGTGGAAGCAACAGATCTTCTATGATACAGGATTCATTGCCCAAAGCCTCCTTAACTGCCGACAAAACCATCGATATATAGGAGGCAGCAGGAACAACGACTGTTCCATACAACCTGTGATCGTCTAGGTAGGGGGGTGAGTCGGGGCTAAATTGGGCTTCAAAGCGAATTTCTTGAGAAAATGGTAGTCGTAGCCGATGGCCCAGCACAGGGTGAAGTGCTTGACTATCCTTTTGGGACTTAGCCTGTTTGTGGTAATTCAACACAGATGTTTCAACCCAGTAGCGTTGTCGCTGGAATGGATAAGTCGGCAGCACTAACCGGGAACGTGGATAATCCCGATCAAAGCCGGACCAGTTTACCGACACCCCATGTGTGTACAATTCCCCCAAACTCTCAAGTAGCTGTTGCCAATCCGATTGCCCTTGACGCAGACTGGGTAACCAAAGCAATTTTGGATGATTAGACTGTTGCTCAGTTTCAGAAGATTCTAGAGTCTTGTGAGCATCCCCAAATCGAAAATCCAAAATCGGCAATCCAAAATTGGCTTGACCCATTCCCAATAAAGTTGGATTTGGTCCGCTCTCCAAAAACACCTCATAACCCTGCTGATGAAGGGTCTTCATGCCAGCTGCAAATCCTCCCGATAGCCGCAGATGTCTTAGCCAGTACTTAGCATTTGCGACTTCCGTCGTCACCAGTTGTCCGGTAACATTGGAAATCAAGTTGATCTTTGGAGATGAAAAGGTAACTTCAGCGGCAACCCGCTCAAAAGCTATCAGCATTGGTTCCATATTTTGGGGCAAAGCCTGCATGAGACGGGCACGGGCGACAATCAACTTTAGACCATCCTCTAGGCTAAAGACCCCAGCAACACAAGCAGCAACATACTCACCCAAACTATTTCCCATGACTACGCTTGGTTCTATGCCCCAAGACTTCCATAACTCGGCTAAGGCATACTCTAAGGCAAATAGGGCTGGTTGGGCATATACGGTATCATCTAGGGAACTCTTCTCAGGTTCGGAATAAAGGATCGACAACAGGGGCTGTTCTAGATAGGGACGCAGGATTTCGTCGCATCGATCCATTGCCTTACGGAAAGTAGGCGCTTGTTCGTAGATATCGCGTCCCATTCCAACATACTGAGAACCCAAGTCCGTAAAGAGAAACGCGATTTTAGTCCGCTTTTTGTTGTATACTTGTTTATGGATTCCGGCAGTCTTCTGGGCAACCACATCTGCCAGTTGTTTGCGCAGGTGCGCTGTAGATTCAGCTAAGATGGCAAGCCGATGCTCAAAGTGCGATCGCCCCGTGTTAGCTGTGAAACAAATATCTGCAAGGGATGCTGACGGATGGGATGTCAATTGGTTTTCATAACGGCTAGCAAGTGAGAGTAGTGCCGACTCAGTTTTTGCCGACAAACTCAGCACGTGAAGCGGGCGGTCAATTTCTGGCTGCACCGATTTAATCTCAGGTGCCGCCTCCAGAATCAGATGAACATTGGTGCCACTCATCCCAAATGAACTAACTCCCGCCAGCCGGCACCCTTCAGTAGAAGGCCACGGAGTTGGTTTAGTGGGAACAACAACCGGGAGTTTATCCCAAGGAATGTAGGGATTGGGCTGTGTAAAATGCAGATGGGGTGGTATCTCTGCGTGCTGGAGAGAAAGGACCACTTTCATCAGACCTGCGACTCCGGCCGCTGATTCCAGATGACCCAACTGGGTCTTCACAGAACCTATGGCTAAGCGATCGCCCTCTCTGCGACCCTGACCCAATACCGCTCCCAAGGCTAAGACCTCGATAGGATCTCCCAAAGACGTCCCCGTCCCGTGAGTCTCCACGTATTGGATCTGAGATGGTTCCACGTTAGCATTTTCCAGTGCCTTGCGGATTAATGCCTCCTGAGCAGAACCATTTGGGGCTGTAAGACCATTACTGGAGCCATCATGGTTGTACGCTGAACCCCGAATCAGGGCTTGAATGTTGTCACCATTGGCGATGGCGTCAGATAAACGCTTAAGTACCACTATCCCGCACCCTTCTCCACGTCCATAGCCATCGGCGGCGGCGTCGAAGGTCTTACAGCGACCATCGGGAGCCAATGCTTTCAACTTACACAGACCGATAGAAGCTTCCGGTGAGAGAATCAAATTCACCCCGCCGGCTAAAGCCATATCACACTCTCCAGAACGTAAGCTTTGGCAGGCTAAATGAACTGTTAGCAGCGAAGATGAGCAGGCTGTATCTAACTGCATGGTAGATCCTTGCAGACCCAAGACATAGGCTAAGCGACCCGCTGCCATACTTCTGAGAATACTTAAGGTGTTGTAGGCATCAATCTGAGTGCGATCGCCAGAATAGAAACTCAACTGTGAATAGTCGTCCATGGAGAGTCCTACGAACACCCCTGTCTGGCTGCCATTTAGATGCTCAGGTGCCTGTCCGGCGTTCTCCAGCGCCTCCCAGCTTACCTCCAAAAGTAGCCGTTGCTGAGGGTCTATGCTCACTGCTTCCCTAGGAGAAATGCCAAAGAATTGGGGGTCGAACTTGTCCACCTCATTTAAAAATCCACCGTACTGGGTGTACATCTGACCTGGAACATCAGGGTCTGGGTTATAATAGGCATCTACTTGCCATCGTTCAGATGGAATTTTTGTAATGGCGTCCACCCCATCATGCAATAAACGCCAGTAAGCCTCCGGATTATTCGCACCTCCAGGAAAGCGGCATCCCATACCGATAATGGCGATTGGCTCTTTCCTTGCTTGCTCGACAGTATCGAACTCAGAGCGCATCCTCCTCAGTTCCAGAAACGCATTTTCCAATAGCAATCGGTAGTTTAGATTTTCTGAATTGAGACTCATATTAATTTCCTGTGCTTAACCGTTGCAATTTCCTGGGCAAGTAATTCAGCTATTTCGGCATCAGAGAACACTGTTAAATCTGCTAATTTGCCAAATTCTTCTCTAGAGGAGTCAGGAGAAACCCCAAATCTAATTTTGTTGCTGAGATTTTTATTTCCGACCTGTTTGTTGACAAGGGCTACAGAAGCCACAGTGGCTTCTGGCTGCTGACGAATGTATTCTTCATCTTTTTGCGCGGTTGGTGGTAGAATTTGTTGACTCCCTAAATGACGCGCTAAAGATTCAATTGTGGAGAAGTTCCAGACTATAGTCTCTTCTAGAGAATATCCCAGCCAGTCACTCAAGTCTTGAGCTAACTTCACAGCCCTCACTGAATCCAGTCCATAATCAGCAAACGATTTACTTGGATCAATTAACTTGGCTTCTACTGTCAATTTCCTGACCAGCCAATCCATTATCCAGTTTTCTATCGACTCAGCGGTTTCGGTAGAAATATTTAGAGATTCAGATTGTTTAGTCTGTGTAGGCTGCCATGTCTGACTGAGACGCGAACCGGAATTCTCTTGCCGCAGGAGCCGCTTGAGTACTTTGCCAGTCGGATTTTTGGGTATTGAGGTAACAAACTCGACAGCACTGGGAACCTTGAATTTTGCAATCCTTTGGTGGCAGAAAGCAATTATTTCCTCTTCTGCAACCATTTGGTCTGGCTTGAGGACAACGCTAGCCTTAACTTGTTCACCCATCAATACATCCGGCAAACCGTAGACAGCCACTTCTGCAACAGATGGATGCTGGTAGATGACATTTTCAACTTCGGCTGGGTACACCTTAAGACCACCAGTATTGATCATGTCCTTCAAGCGGTCAACGATATAAAAGTAGCCCAAGTCATCCATTTGACCAATGTCCCCGGTGTGGAACCATCCGTCCCGAATAACTTTGGCAGTTTCTGACGGGCGATTCCAGTAACCTAGCATGACATTCGAGCCACGAATGACGATTTCGCCGATGTCACCTGGTGCAACTTCGTAACCATCATCAAGGTTAACAATCTTCATCTCCACGTTCTCAATCGGCGAACCGATGGAACCAAGCTTGTATTTTAGGTGATGGTTGTAGCTGGCAAGTGGCGATGTTTCTGTCAGACCATACCCTTGATTGATCGCTTCACCAAACTTTTCCTGCCATCTTCTCGCAATCTCTACAGGCAAGCCTGCTGCTGCTGAAAAGTAGTAACGTGAACTCAGATCGCGAGTAGACGCTCTGTCCAACAAGAGGATAAAAGTGGTTGGAACGCCGAAAAAGATGGTAATATTGTGATCTACGACAGATGTGAGTACCGTTTCTGGCTCAAAAGAGCGGTGCAACACAATAGTTGCACAGATGTTGAGGGCACTGTTGAGGATGGCGTTCTGCCCAAAGCAATGGAACATGGGCAAGAATAGTAGGATTTTATCGTTGGGGCGCATTCCACAACAGCGATTCATTGAGTACATGTTTGAAATCACATTGCCGTGGGAAAGGGTGGCTCCTTTGGGAAAACCCGTGGTACCCGATGTATAAAGAATCGCCGCCGGATCATCACCCTTCATCTCAACAGCACGCGCACTGGATGAAGCGTTAGCCATTAACTCACCCAGAGTTATACCCTCAACTGCGTTGCCCTCTGCAATTAAGATATGCTTCAAGTGCGGCAAGTCCTGCTTGTGTACATTCTCACAGAGGGTTTCCGTTGTTATGAGCACTGCGGCGCAACAATCATCAAGAATGAACTTTAGTTCATCGCTTTTCAGGCTCGTGTTTACAGAAACGGCGATCGCGCCAATCTTTTGAATCCCCAGATAGGAGATGACAAACTCCGGAATGTTTGGCAAGAACAATGCTACACGCTCTCCATGCTCGATCCCCAACCCGCGCAGACCGTTGGCAACGCGATTTGCCATCTCGTTAAGGTCTTTGTACGTGAAATATTTTCCTTCAAAGATCAGCGCTGGTTTGTTGGGAAAAAGGCAGGAACCACGCTCTACGTTTTGTACAATGTTCATGAGTTAAGTCTCCAACAAGATCGATGTTGCCCTTGTGGTAGGAGTTATTTTAAGCTCGACAAGATATCGTTAACTGCTTGCACAATCAGACCGCCACTAGCAATATCAGCAGATATTCGGGCAATATGCTCGTCTAGGGATTGCTCATTATCATTCCAAATGTATGAGCGGTCTGACCTTGGTGGCTTTCCAACGACCTTGCGTACTGCCGTGTACAACGGCAAAGTAGCAGGTGAAAGACACGTACGCGCATCGTAATGACCAGTGGTTGCATATGTCCGCAGGTCAACGGCTTGGACTCCAAACATCAGCGCGATCGCCATATATTGCTGAAAGATGTCTACGGAACGGCGTGCTAAAGAAGCGGAAATATACCCTTGGCTGTTGATGTTCTGATTAAATTGTTCAGCGTGGGTGGGAAAGCGATCGGCTAGGGAATTTCCGTAGAAGGTCAACAGTGGCATAATGGAGTTTCCACTTATTTGCAGACCCTTGAGTCCCATATTGACTTTACGCTCTTGGTTGCCAACTAAAGACGGTGGCAGCCCGTTGTTAAACTCTGGTGAGACAAGGAGAGCAATTTGCACATCGAGGTGCTTAGCCAAAAGTCCAATGTAGTAGCGCAGGTGATCCATTGCCATGCCCACGTACTGTCCGAGAAAATTGCCTCCATGATAGCTTGCTTGGTTGGAGGCATCGATCAGAGGGTTGTCAGTGACCGAGTTGATTTCCACCTCGACCTGCCTTGCGATCTGCCATACTCCATCAAAAATTGGTCCTATGTACTGTGGAAGGCAGCGGAGTGAGTAACGATCCTGTATCAGTTCTTGATCGCGGTATTCATGTTTACCATCTAATTCATCACGACTTAAGTAAGAACCCGTAAGCAGGGAGGTCATCTGGTCTGCTGCCCATAATTGACCGGGATGTGGTTTACGCTTATGGATGAACGGGTGGAACGATTGATTTGTTCCTTTTAAACCTTGGATGGCTAGGGCATGTACACCCATTGCCAGCGCGAGTAGGACTCGGGCGTCGTAGACACAGTTGGCAGCGATACCCGTCATGACTGAAGTGCCGTTCATCATAGCCAAGCCTTCCTTCGGCAGCAGTTGCAACTGTGGCAAACCGAGCCGACTCAGAGCCGTTGGGGCGTCCATCTCTTGACCGTTGAAGTCAACTGTAAAGCTGGGATCTAGACCTATCAGTGCACCAGTAATGTAGGATAATGGCACCAAATCGCCACTGGCTCCGATGGAGCCAAACTCATATACATGCGGTGTGACGCCAGCGTTTAGAAAAGTTTCGATGCGCTGGATGAGTTCGAGCCGTATGCCAGATGCACCATATAAGTGTGAGTTGGCACGCAAGAGCATGGCTGCACGTACGTCCTCTAGCGGCAATTTCTTACCCGCCCCCGATTTAAGAAACCAAATTAGGTTTGTCTGCAGATCGGCAGCTTGTTCACGGGAGATGACAACATGGGCCATGCCGCCAAAGCCAGATGTCACTCCGTAAATTGGCTGTGCCTTTTCAACAGCATTGCTAATGTAGTCACACGATGCCTGGACGCCCTGCAAAATTTCTGGGTTATCAGTTAAGCTCATCTGTGTGCCATAACGTGCCACACTCACAACGTCATCTATTGTGAGACTCTGGTTGCCCACAATTACAGTTGAATCCGAATTTCCCGTGCAAGGTGATTCCCAAGACGCTGTTTTGCTTTGTTGTAGATATGCTGTATTCATACGGGTCATTTTGAATTTGTCCGAGGTATTGGAATTGACTTAACTTCTGGATAGATAAAAAACTCAAACTTTCTGAGCCATTTGCTGCATAGGAAGAGCACAGTATGCAGTGGGTATGGGAAATTTTTTCGACCAACGACCAAAGATTTGGGCAATGGGAGATATCTCTTGCATTAACTCATCATATTGGTTTGGTGTGAGAGACTGAGCGCCATCCGAGAGTGCAAGGCTTGGGTTAGGGTGAACCTCAATCATTAGGGAATCTGCACCTGCTGCGATCGCAGCCTTGGTCATTGCGGACACGTACTCAGATCGACCTGTTCCATGACTGGGGTCAACCATAATGGGTAAGTGAGTCAGCGATCGCAGAACGGGTATAGCAGAGAGATCCAGCGTATTCCGTACATATTGTCGGTCAAAGGTGCGAATTCCCCGCTCGCAGAGAATCACATTGGGGTTGTCTGCTGCCAGAATGTACTCAGCGGCCATAAGCCAATCTTCTATCGTGGCGGACATTCCTCGCTTCAGCAAAACTGGCTTATTTATCGCCCCTACTTGCTTCAACAGTGAGAAATTCTGCATATTGCGGGCACCAATTTGGATAATGTCAGCGACCGAGGCAACTTTTTGGAGATCGGCTGTATCCATGACTTCAGTCACAATACCCAAACCTGTAACCTCACGAGCTTTTGCAAGTAAGTTTAAGGCACTCTCACCATGTCCTTGGAAAGCATAAGGAGAGGTACGTGGCTTATACGCTCCACCTCGCAAAAACTTAGCACCAGCAGCCTTAACGCGTCGAGCTGTCTCCACAATCATTTCTTCATCTTCTACTGAACACGGTCCAGCTACGGAAACTATGGGATAGTTTTGACCAAAGGCTACAATTTCATTAGGTGTTGATACAAGCACCTCACTAGGCTCTCCATTCCGAAATTCAAGAGCTGCCCGTTTAAAAGGCTTATTCACCCGCATAACCTGCTCAATAAAGGGGCTTAGTTTTTGGATTTCTTGAGGATTGAGAGCCGTAGTATCACCTACCAACCCTATCACAGTTTTGTGAACACCTACGCATTTTTCTGGAATTATATTCCATCTCAAAATTTCTTGGCTTAGTCGCTCAATTTCTATTACTGGAGTTCCAGATTTCATAACTACAATCATTGATTTTAACTCTCATACAACAAACTTTTTTTGACTTTTGCCAGTAGAATTCTCTAGCTGACAGAAGGAACGATTCATTCCGAAATATGGCATTCTTTTTTCAAGAATATAGCAATCCTCCGCAGATTTACAAACACCTGTTCCTTGTCCCCCTTGTCCCCGTTGTTCGGATCTCAATTAGGATTGCTATATGATGTAGATAGAGATAGCCACCGTGACAAACTAAAAGCATTTCCAAGGCTTAGAAGTGGGAAACTTAATTCCACATATAACGAGAGTATTTATCAACAGAAGTTTCTGTGCATTTCCCGATTAAAGTTCATAAATTGAATTCATCAACTACACCTATAAGATTAAGAGATACTCAACTCAATCTCAATGGAAAATATTTCGGAAAAATAGGATATTAATTTGACCAAAAGGTAGATATAGAAATCCTCCGCAGATTTTTGAAACACATGTAGTCGGTGCACTGCCCACCATGTCTGGGTTTTGGTGGGCAGTGAGTGCACCGACTACACTACTTAAGATTTTTCACAAATGATTTAGGATTCCTATACTAGCTGCTAAGTTACCCAAAACTGCTGCTTCCCAAGCCGACGCGCCAGCAGTTAAGCCCAAGGTTAAAGCCGCAGCCACTGTATCTCCCGCACCGGTCACATCAAACACCTCAGTCCGATTAAAAGCTGCAATTGCAAATCCATGTCCGGTAAATCCTCCGATTTTCTGTCAACCCGGACTATTTGCTGAGTCACCGATTGACGGGAATGACCGGAAATGCGGGTTTTAGTCACTGTCGGACGGTTTGGGTCAACAAAAACACCATC
>JADQBA010000286.1 GCA_016903675.1 Stigonema ocellatum SAG 48.90 = DSM 106950
CGTCGCTTGCATGATGCAGTTCCAGCGAAATCACCAAATCCAGCACAATACCGTGAGCGCTATGGTGGTTCAACAACACCGTTTAAAGCGAGGAAGGGTGACTTGATCCAGTACTCAACTAAGTCAAAAGGAGAAATCAAACAAGTGATTGGCTATTGTTCGGGTTATACAGGAAACAATTTGTCACTAAGTGATGCTAGTTGGGCAAGACTTGGTAGATTCGCTAATTCAAAATGTCGAGTAGTCGCAAGAAATACTGGATTGGTAATTTCGCTTACTTTGAGTCCCACTCAATTACCCGGACTACCCCCATACGACCAAACCCTATCGGGTTATGGTCGCAGTACCTCGGAGTTGAACTGATGGATCAAACCTTGCGCACCGTCTTAATTATCGATGACTCTCCAGAAGACCGTCAACTCTATCGGCGTTATCTAATGGGCGATCGCGAGTATTCCTACACTGTCCTAGAAGCAGAATTGGGAGGGCAAGGGTTAGAAATGTGGCAGCAACACCAGCCCGATGCCGTGTTGCTTGATTATCGACTGCCGGATATGGATGGATTGGAATTTCTTGCCCAATTTGAACAGTCGTGGTTGCCGATGATTATGGTGACTGGGTGTGGCAATGAGGCGATCGCTGTGCAGGCAATCAAAGCAGGCGCACAAGACTACCTGGTCAAGGAACAGATTACTCCCGAAGGGTTACAACTGGCAGTGAATGGGGCAATTGAAACCGTGCAGTTACGAACCCAACTGCAACAGCGCATCTCTCGAGAGCGAGTGATCACCCACATTACCCAGCAAATTCACAAATCCCTGAACCTAGATGAGATTCTCCAGACCACCGTAAGCGAGGTGCGGCAGTTTCTCCAAACTAATCGTGTCATCGTTTTTCGTTTGGCACCCTCCGGGTTCGCAGTCGCCTACGGAGGGAAACCCTCCAGCAGCGCTGTCTCACCAGATGGTCACGGCACTGTGGTTGCAGAATCCGTCGAGGCTGAGTGGCGATCTCTTCTTTCATTGACGATCTATGACCCCTGTTTTGCCGAAAACTATATCGAACCCTTTCGTCAAGGATTGGTGACCGCAAAAACAGATATTCACGATGGCAACATCGACCCCTGTCACGTAGAACTGCTGACTCAGTTTCAAGTCAGGGCGAATCTCGTTGTACCGATTGTGCATGAAGACGAGCTTTGGGGGATGCTTATTGCTCATCACTGTGCCTCTCCCAGAGAGTGGCAAACGCTAGATATGGATTTGCTCCGGCAATTGGCAGATCAGATAAGTATTGCCATCCGACAGGCTGAACTTTATCAGCAAGCACAAAATGAACTAGCTGAGCGCAAACAAGTAGAGGAAATTCTGCGTTCAAGTGAAGAACGACTCCGGTTAGCGCTGGAAGCCGCCCACATGGGAACTTGGGACTGGAATATTTTGAGGGGTCAAATTCACTGGTCTGCCAACCTAGAAGCCCTGTTTGGGTTGGCACCAGGAGAGTTTGATGGTTCCTACTCCATGTTTGTTTCTAGCCTGCACCCAGACGATCGCGATCGCGTTCTAGAGGCAATAAATCGTGCCGTCACAACTGGTGCAGACTACAACATAGAATTTCGGGTGGTTTATCCCAACGGCACAATTCGTTGGGCACTGAGCCTAGGCAAAGTTGTTTATGATCAGGCGGGGCAACCTGTTCGCATGGCAGGGGTTGATATCGATATCACTGAGCGCAAAAAATCAGAAACAGAACTGCGAGAGAAGCAAGCGTGGCTGAAGCTGGGGCAAAAAGCGACGAAATCAGGATTGTGGGACTGGGACGTGACCACGAACATAGCTACCATAACGGAGGAATACTGTACCCTCTTTGGGCTTGATCCGGCTACAAAGGAAATCAGCAGCGAAGATTGGTTGCGCCTGTTGCACCCAGACGATTGTACCTCGATACGTGAGTACAACGCGAGGCTCACCCAGCAGCAACAGAAAGATTATGAGTTCGAGTATCGTATCCTACACCCCAACGGTATACGCTGGGTGCTTGCCAGAGGTGAAGTTTTCTATAATCAGAAGGGTGAAGCTGTGCGGCTGTTCGGCAATGTGCAGGATATTAGCGATCGCAAACTTGCAGAACTTGCTCTACGCGACAACGAACAACTCCTACGACTGGCGCTATCAGGCGCTCGTGCCGGTTCGTGGGACTGGGAAATTCAAACTGGTAAAATTGTTTGGTCTCCAGAAAATTACACTTTATATGGACTTGACCAAGCATTGGGTTCACCCCAGTACGAAGATTGGTACAATGCTATCCACCCCGATGATCGCGAACGTGCCAACTCAGAAGTGCAGCGAGTTGTGGAGCAACATCTTCCAGAGTTCAATTGCGAATTCCGAATTGTTCATCCGCAACGGGGCATTTACTGGTTACATGGGCTGGGGCGTGTCACATTCGACACCCATGGTGAGGCAGTGCGGTTGAGCGGCATTAACCTGGATATTACTGCTCGCAAACGGGCAGAGGAAGAGCTACGGCAGAGTGAAGCCCGTTACCGCTACCTAGCTGAAGCAATTCCACAGCTAGTCTGGACTTGCGATGTCAAAGGTTACCGCGACTACGTCAGTCAACGATGGTGTGAATATACTGGATTGACAGTGGAGCAAAGTTTGGGGCTTGGTTGGCTCTGCGCAGTGTATCCAGACGATGAGCTATCGGCCAAAGATGCATGGACAATATCTATAAAAAATAGCACTTTATATAAGCATGAATATCGATTGAGGCGAGATGCCGATGGCAGCTATCGCTGGCATTTAGCTATGGGCTTACCGCTCAAAGATGAGCAAGGGCAGGTGGTAAAGTGGTTTGGCACTTGTACTGACATTCACGACGGGAAGGAATTGGAGATGGAACGCGATCGCATTCTCCAATTAGAACAGGTTGCCCGTAATGAAGCCGAAAGAGCCAACCGCATTAAAGACGAGTTTTTAGCTATTCTCTCCCACGAGTTACGTTCCCCCCTCAACCCCATCCTAGGCTGGACGAAACTGCTGCAAACTCGAAAGCTCAATCCATCCAAAACTACTGAAGCCCTGGCAACTATAGAACGTAACGCCAAGTTGCAAACCCAACTCATTGATGATCTACTCGATATTGCCCGCGTTCTGCGCGGTAAACTCAGCTTAAAGACAGACGCCGTCAATTTGGCATTTGTGATTGAATCCGCTATTGACACCGTCAGGACAGCAGCAGTTGCCAAATCAATTCTCATTCTTCCAGTGCTACCAAATATTGGGCAAGTATCCGGAGATTCTGTTCGGCTCCAGCAAATCATTTGGAACCTGCTTTCCAATGCTATCAAGTTCACTCCAAATGGTGGACAGGTAGAAATCCGTCTAGAGCGCATAGGCGACCAAGCACAGATAACAGTCACCGACACAGGTAAAGGCATTAGCCCGGACTTTCTGCCATACATATTTGAGTCCTTTCGTCAAGAGGATGTGTCAGTTACCCGCACATATGGCGGACTAGGGTTGGGGTTGGCGATCGTCCGACACCTAGTAGAAGCACATGGGGGTAAAGTAGCCGCTGACAGTCCAGGCATTGGGCTGGGAGCTACCTTTACGGTCAACTTACCCCTTCTGAATGTTGAGCCTGAGATAAATCAGACCGACAATCTGTTGGAGGGTGAACTCGATCTTACAGGTATCCGGGTCTTGACCATTGATGATGACCCAGACACCCGTGAGTTGTTGATGGTATTGCTATCTCAGTACGGGGCTGAGGTGATGACGGTTGCATCCAGCCCAGAATTTCTAGCAGCCCTAGAGTCCTTTCGCCCAGATGTTTTAGTGAGTGATATTGGTATGCCAGAGGTGGATGGTTATACCCTACTCAGAAACGTGCGTTCCTTACCACCAGAACGCGGTGGTCAAATCCCTGCCATCGCCCTGACTGCCTATGCTGGAGATCTAGACCAGCAAAAAGCTCTAAAAGCCGGATTTCAGAAGCATTTAGCCAAGCCAATTGAACCACATCAGTTAATTCAGATGGTTTTCAGCCTAACGTCGTAGATATAGAGAAAAGAACAATCTCGCCTACAGTATTAAAAAATGTGGCGTTGCTGAATTTAGGAATGAATTACGTTTAGTTACAGATTTGTAATTTTACACAACCCTTGTAGAGACGCGATTAATCGCGTCTCTACGATCTCTCTTCTGCAACCACTATGGTCTAAGTTCTACACAGGAGAAATTCAAATAGTCAGCAGCGAACTAATATTAATGGAGGTTTTAGTTGTGCCATTGCGTAATGGCAATACTTCTTTAGTAGCTGACTATGAAGAACTATTATTATCATCTCAAATGCATTTAGTTCCCATTAGCCAATTTCTCTTAAAACCTGCTGCAAATTTGCGTGCAACAACTCACTTAAAAACACCAGATGCTATTCATGCTGTGACTGCCTTATCTGTTAGTTGTCATCAATTTATTACTAATGATAAAGCAGGGCTATTTCATTCTACACCGTAGCCCTGAACTCAAGTTCAGGGCTACTAGCTTAAGTCCGTTGAAACGGACTAAATTTCTTCTAGTTCTAGTCGGCTAAAGCCGACTTCAGCTATTAGACTAGGAATTTATTCCTAGGCTAATGGGTTGCGAGTGAAGAATGAAATAGCCCTGAATGATAAAGGCTTTCGTAATGTTCCCGGTTTACCTGTTGTTATCCTCAGTGAAGTTTTAGCATCTTGAACAATCAAGGGATACACAACAAACGTAGTTAACCGAAGTCAAACAACGTCAATTGCTCATAATTCGCTCACGGAAGTGACCTTACTCGTGCGTTTTCTTTTAGGTTCTAGAGTCGTGGGTTTATCCTTACCCGTTACCGCGTCAAAAACACTGTCCCAGACTTCCTTAGTAACCTCGGTAATCTGTTTCAACTGTTTGGAGAAACTTCTGCGTCCGTTGAAGCAATACTTGTTTAACATCCGTATGTTTCATAAATCGGGTAATTTCATCGTCACCCATTCTTGCTTCGACGTTATCAGCAGCGTTAGTATCCGATTGCAAAACGACCCCATCAAAACAGGTAAACTTATCCCCCGACCTAACACCCAAAAGGATGCCATGTCGAGAGTCAACTTGTGACGTATATGCCGCCGAGACACCAATTATCGTGCAACCTACACGAGATGAAACTTGTTCTAGCGCACTCGCTACGATTCCTTTACACCATGAGTTAAGGTTTCGCTTCGTGCGCTTTGACCGTTTTTTCTTTGTAGCGAACTGTTCGGTCAAATCTTCAAATGCCACAGCCTTGATTGCATCATGCATTAATTTAACTGTGGCAGTAAATACTAATGTTTTAATCCTACCTTTAAAGGATGATTCTCTTTGGTTCCACTTAACTCGCCCTAGATTATTCTTGGTAATCCGTTCGGCAAGAGTGTGGTTGCCCTTCTCTGTTGCTTTAAAAGCAATGGAACGAATTTTATTGCGTCTCGCTCCTTTTTGGGTGCGATAATCGCTCTCCTTCGTTTGCAATGCCCCAAAATCTTCTCCAATAAACCTAGCACCATCATTGGTAGAAGTCGCATAAACTTCGGAGTACCCACGATCAACTCCAATACTAAGACCAGATTCTCTTTTGGGCGCAGCTTGAATATCGGTTGAGTAATGAATATACCACTTACCACTACGCTTGATTAACCGAAATTGTCCGGTTATTTCAGATTTCAGCGTGGTGGGAATTCTTAACGCAAAGCCTTTCTTAAGTCCACTAAATTGTATCCATACTACACCGTTTGAGTCAGTCTGACAGTTGTACTCTTTGACGACAATTTGATTAGCAACGTGTGTGTGACCACGAACCCAAAATTTTCTAACAAGCGTTCTAAGTCTGGGATGGTTTAACCATTCACTCGACTCTAGTACATGTTGTGCAACTGACGAATTGGCTGCAAATTTTTCGTACCGCAACCCAAGAGAT
>JADQBA010000316.1 GCA_016903675.1 Stigonema ocellatum SAG 48.90 = DSM 106950
TGCACCTAGAGGATGGGACTTAGTTTTATCAACCTCACCCATATGACTATCAAATTGTCAAGGTTCTTATGTACCTTGCGGGTAATCCTCCATCCATTTCAGGATAAGTTTCTACCCAACGAATCGCACTCCTGGTCTAAAGCCGAAGGAATAAGGTTCAAAAACCGCCTCCCATTCTGGCTCAAGCGCAGCTTTTACTACAGCTTGTAGTGCGCGGTCGTACATAGTGGGTATTCCAAGGGGGCGTTTTTCTTCTCTTCCAGGCTTAGGAATCCAAACCCTACGTGTAGGACGGGATTTGCCTGTGAGTTTTAACTCCCTAACCAATTCCATACGCGCCTCTGGGGATAGTGATTTTACACCATCCACACCTGCCGTTTTCTTGCCTTGGTTCTCGACTGTGACCCGTCGTACCGCTAATACCCTATTAGCCCAAGACCTCCTCAGTGTTCTTTGGAGTTTGCGGCATTGCTTGACATCACCACTAAAGGAAGCAGCATAGATGCGTTTTTGCAACCGGAATACATATCTTTCGGCTTGACGCCAATTGATTTGTCCCCATCCCTCAGTATTCATGATTGAATCCGATTTAGGCTTTTGCATTGCTACTATTACCTCTAGCATTCCCACACTGCGGCTTACGTCTGCTTATCCCGGCGATTATGCCATCCCTTTTTCGGCATTACCCGTTGATTCGGGTTGGGCATTAGCTTCTTAAGCCATCCTTTCCCCTCATTGCTTATGGCTTGACACCTACCTGTTACCAATTTCAGGAGCATATGAAGGGGTTACTTCGTTCCCACTATCCATTGATTGAGTCTTTAGGGCATGTCTCTCCACCGGGGTTCTAGGAAGTGCGCTATCTCGGTTTTGCATACTGATAGTCCTTACCCTTGTCGGATGTTTCTGACCCAAGAGGTAGACCGAGATCTACAAGCTTATATCCCTTGGCAGACGCTAACGATGGTTGAACGACATTTTGCCTGCTCTACCCATAGACTCTTGCTTGCAGTAGACGCTTTCAGCTATTGCCGCCTATTCCTGCTTTCACTCCCGCTTCTATCTCTGGGTTGTCACTCCAGATGTAGGGGAAACTCCTCACCTACCTCGCGGTCGGGGGCGCTGTGTGCTTTAAACCTCGCACCGAGGCTGTAGGACTTGATATATTTTTGGATTGGTTATAATTTTAAGTTGTTGAGACTTAAACCTTTCCCCGTTCCTCTAGCTTTCTTAGTTTGGTAACTCGGCTAGATGGCTCACCTACATGGATAGTGAGTTGTCGTTAGATGAGGATTAAAGTGCGAACTCTACCCGGAAATGGGTTACTCATCTAAAGCCAGTCATCCTTGAGTATTTCTACTCATTTCGACTGAACGAATCGCACACAAACAGCGTCTACCCAGTCTGCCTAAGTCTATGCCTAGGTTTCCGGCTACTTTGCGTAAGATGTTCGCTGCCCCGTTGAGGTCAGCGTTTACCAAACTTTTGTCTTTTGTACGATATAAACCACGCTTTGTTCTCTTACCAGACGCTTTCCACCCAACAGGCTTTTTGCCATGTTCGGGTAGGGAGTCTCCATCCAAGTAAGAGGCGGCTGAAGTGTTAGCTTCTTCCGTCTCAACGTAGCGTATACCGTAAATTTCACACAGTTGCTTGATACGTTCCTTAAGTCGTGCTAACGGCATCTGAACAAATTGTTGGTTACTTTGTTTGCCCATATCAGCGCCGTCTTTAATGCCAATATTCCACCCAACAACAATCGTTCCAATTCCATGAGTTAGGCAGTGATTAATAGCTACTCGTGCAGCTTTATTAACCATGTCGCGCATCTGGTGATTGCGCTTACAAGTGATTCTGTCTAAGAAACCATCCCAATATTTTTGGTGCTTCCCTTCTTTATAGTTAGCAACCAGCTTGTTGTAAAGCTGATTCATTGACTTCGCATGTCTAGAATCAACCAAGAACGAGTTCCCAAAAGTATCAACACAAGCCATCAAATTTGAAGATGTTCCCAAGTCAATAGAAAGTGCTTGGTTGACATCTAGTTCGACAGCAACCTTCTCAACTTCGTAGCTACACTCAAGGTAAAGTTCGCCATTCTTTGTCAGAATTGTAAACTCTCTCACCTTGGAGAAGTCTAGGTTTGCAGGCATCGGAAGAAAGAATTCCTTGACTTTAAACCAGCGATTAATTTGATTCCCCAATGGAAATCTAATTAAACCGTCATCAGTTAAGGTCGGTCTGCCTGCTCCAGTTGTAGGGTATGCAACCTTGAAGAAGCGTTTAGACTTACGGTAATTAGGTAGTCTTGGTTTTTGTTTTAGCTCTCCCTTAAAGAATAATTCCCTCAAACCCTTAAAAGACCTGAAAGCTTCTGATACGCTCAACAAAGTTTGTTGTGCCGGAACAGAAGGCATGGCTTGAGCATGAATGTTGTTACCGACTTCATTGATTGGGTCAAACTTAGAAATTATTCTCCCAGTCTTAAAAAATATTTGTCTTGCCCAATATATGCCACAGTTGTAAAGACTGTTTGACTGCTCACACAAGAATGTGAGTATTGACTTGGTGTCATCGTCACAGTAAATCAGATTTTGTTGTATACCCATTAGCACTTTGGGCTTCTTCTCTTTTTTTTCCCGCTTCGCTCTCTTTTGAGACAGTTGAATCACCTCCCTTGTTTTTCTTCATACATCTATGATAGCATAGATGTACGTCGAATGTATGTTGATTTTATGAAAAACAAAAGATTTAATTTTCGGGTGACAGAACGGAGATATGAGAAACTGAACCATTACGCTCAGGAGAAAGAGAAGTCTCTAGCAAGTCTGTTTGATGATTGGATAGATAGCTTACCAGAACCCAAAAAAGAACCCATCAAGGCATCCTAAAGGATGCAACCAGCCTTCAACACGAAGCCTAAAGTACGAAGTTAGGACGCAAAGCGTCCTACTTCTCAAGGGTTTTCGGCATTTTCCTTATAAATCTGAGAGCAGTGTTGCTATGTATACGTATACTTCTGCCAAAGGAGGCAAATCTTCCTTTGACTTTCTTAATTTTGATTTTACAGCGCCTCAACAAACACAAGATGCCGATTTACTCAGGCAGCTATCGTTTATACCAGGGTTAAAAGAAATTCTCATGCTGCGGCAAGTTCATGCCCTAGAACATGCTACAGTTTGGGTTCTGAGTGAATCAACTCGCTTTTATGCTCCCACAAAAACCTCAAATAATTTTCAGGTTGATAACGAACTATTCGGCGGTTTGTCTACGGATCAGGGATTCTATTTATATGGAGAGGTGAATATCAGCGATTTACGACGTGCGGTAACACTCGCCCTACATCGCCTCACTGATGGAGAATGGAATTTGGCTGTACATCCCAGATGTGGTACAAACGTATCAGTTTCAATGTTATTGACTGCTGGACTAGCTGTCAGCCTGCATCTATTATTACCACGAGGGCCAATGGAGCAATTGGTAGGTTTAGCATTGGCGGCGACGACAGCAGCTGAACTTGCGCCTGAGATAGGTATTTTAGCACAACGATACCTCACAACCGCCATTCCCTTTAACCTAGCAATTGAAAATATTACTGTCACTCGTGAGGGTTGGCGACGCGGGGCGCATTTCGTTAAAGTGCGCTGGCAAGACTGCAAACAAAATACCAACTAAATGCCAACCAGCAACCAACAAACAACGACCAACAAACAACAAACATGACCTTAGACCCTGTTTTTGCAGCTAGGCTGCGTTCCTCCGGTGAGCGATTATTTTATTTATTGGATAGATTCACCCTGTCAAGGGTACTGGTGATTGGAGATTTGACTCTGGATGAGTTTCTCACTGGTCAAGTGGAAAGAATTTCTCGGGAAGCACCAGTGTTGATTCTCCGTCATGAGACTACCAAGCAAGTACCCGGAGGTGGGGCAAATGCGGTCTATAACTTTGCCCGGTTGGGTGCTAAAGTTTTGGCTTTTGGGCTTTTGGGCAAAGACGACCAGGGAAAGGCGCTACGTAGTTTGTTATCAGCCGCAGGAATTCATACTGATGGTGTTTTTGTTGACCCAAACCGTCCGACAGTGACTAAAACCCGCATTTCCGGTCATTCCCGTCAATCGGTGACTCAGCAAATAGTCCGGGTTGACAGAAAATCGGAGGATTTACCGGACATGGATTTGCAATTGCAG
>JADQBA010000124.1 GCA_016903675.1 Stigonema ocellatum SAG 48.90 = DSM 106950
CGTCGCTTGCATGATGCAGTTCCAGCGAAATCACCAAATCCAGCACAATACCGTGAGCGCTATGGTGGTTCAACAACACCGTTTAAAGCGAGGAAGGGTGACTTGATCCAGTACTCAACTAAGTCAAAAGGAGAAATCAAAAAAGTGATTGGCTATTGTTCGGGTTATACAGGAAACAATTTGTCACTAAGTGATGCTAGCTGGGCAAGACTTGGTAGATTCGCTAATTCAAAATGTCGAGTAGTTGCAAGAAATACTGGATTGGTAATTTCGCTTACTTTGAGTCCCACTCAATTACCCGGACTACCCCCATACGACCAAACCCTATCGGGTTATGGTCGCAGTACCTCGGAGTTGAACTGATGGAAAAAGACTTTTACCTACAGTATTCAGCTGTAGAAGACAAGCACTGGTGGTTTGTGGGTCGCCGCCAGATTTTGGACCAAGTCATTCGTAAACTACGTTTACCGACTGATTCCAAAATTCTGGAGGCGGGTTGTGGTACGGGTGGTAACTTGAGAATGTTAGCCCATCACGGCAATCTCTCGGCAATGGAGTTAGATGAAACCGCTTGCCAACTTGCCAATGAGCGGCAAGTCATTCAGGTTCAGTTGGGAAGCTTGCCTGATAACATTCCCTTCACTGATGAGTATGACCTGATTGTGATGCTAGATATTTTGGAACATATTGATGATGATCTGGCAGCGCTGGTGGCATTACATTCAAGATTAAAGCCAGGAGGTTGGTTGTTAATCACGGTTCCTGCGTACCAGTTCTTGTGGAGCCGTCACGATGATATTAACCACCACAAACGTCGCTATGTGTTGAAAGGCTTGAAGCAGGTCGTAAGTAAGGCGGGCTATGCTGTGCGTTATGGCGGCTACTTTAACAGTTTTCTGTTTCCCATGGTTGCTGGCGTGCGTTACTTACAAAAATTGTTACAAATCGATAGCAGTTCTGGAAGTAGCGATGACTTAGCTTTGCCGTCGAAACCTGTCAATCAGTTTTTGAGTTTCTTGTTTGCCAGTGAACGTCACTTAATAGATCGGTTTAGTCTTCCCTTTGGTGTCTCTGTTTTGCTTTTGGCACAGAAAACTACGTCCAAGTCATGAAGAATAAAAAATGTAACCGCAGATGAACACAGATAGACGCAGATAGAAAAGACTTTTATCTGCGTTCATCTGCGGTTGAAAATCCAAAACCCAAAATAGTATGAGTCCTCAAGAAATTATCTTACTACTGATGTCAGTCCTAGCCAGTGTTGCAGGACAGTTATTCTTAAAACTTGGTGCAAATAAGTTAGCCAAAGTCAACTTATCTAATGCTGTTAATCTCATTTTCAGCATCACGTCAACACCTGAACTTTTAATCGGTCTAACTTGCTACGGTTTCGGCGCTGTAGCCTATATTCTCCTCCTCACTAGAGTCAACCTGAGCATTGCTGCTCCCGCTGCATCCCTAGTTTATGTTTTCTCTGTCTTGTTGGGTTACTTCATTTTGAAGGAAACTATTCCCCTAATACGTTTCGTAGGCTTGGGCTTAATTGTTGGTGGAGTTATATTAGTTGTCTGGCGAAAATAAATCAAGTTATATAGAATTGCCTAAAAAAATGCCCCTGATTATGATAACGTCATGGCAGTATTCTCAATATATTTTTACATTCATGATTCATTTTATAAAAAAGCTGGTCATCCATGATGATCAAGCAATGAATATTTTTTTTCCAGCAGCAATGTGGCTATCTAGCCGATTCGCGATCGCTGTTGCGATGTTGTTGATTGCCCCTTTACTTGCGGCTCCACCCAACGGCGTCGCCGCCACATTTAGCTCGCATGCTTTCTCAGCATGGGATAGTGGTTGGTATGAAAAAATAGCAACTTTTGGTTACGATTACGCCAATGATGGGAAAGAACATTCTATTGCGTTTTTCCCATTATTTCCCTTAGTGATTCGCACACTTATGACCCTTGGCTTGCCTTTTGAAGTGGCAGGTATCTTGGTGAATAATTTGGCATTTTTGGCTGCCTTAATAATACTGTACTTTTGGGTAGAGGAGCGTTATGACAAAAGCGCAGCAAGGTGGGTAACATCTGTTTTAGCATGGTTTCCTTATTCCCTCTACGGAACTGTTATTTACACAGAAGGGTTGTTTTTGTTGTGCAGCACGGCTGCTTTACGCGCCTTTGACAGACACCAGCATATCTGGGCAGCCTTTTGGGGAGCATTAGCTACGGCGACACGATTGATTGGAATAATGCTCATACCTGCTTTTTTGCTTGTTGCTTGGAAACAGAGCAGAGGTATAAAAGCCTATCTTGCCAGTTTAGCTACTGGTGGTGGGCTATTTGTGTTTAGCTTGTATTGCCAAATTACATTTGGGGACGCTTTGGCGTTCATTCATGTGCAAAAAGGGTGGCGTTCTTCATATGGGTTTGCAAGTGAGGGTTGGTGGAAAATGCTGATGCAAATTTTATTGGGTCAAACGAATTGGAAGGGTGGCTATATAAAAGATCCTTGGCATCCACTACTACTTTTGATCATTGTCGTTGGTAGTTATTTATTATGGCGCTTTCGCTTGCAACTGGGTTGTGTGAAAGTCCGCTTTGGATTTTATTTATTATGGTTCTTGTTATGGTTAGTGGCAGGTGAGTCATTAATTAAAATCGTATTCATTTTTGGTGGGGTTTATTTGCTATGGTCCTTAAAAAATCAAATTCCCCTTGTTGCGGTTATCTATGGCTTTTGCTCGTTTGGCTTAATCCTCAACACTGGACTTACCGCTTCTGTTGAACGCTACGCCTATGGTATTGTGTCCCTGTCATATGCATTTGGGCTTTTATTGGCTCGTTTTCAGCGTTGGGGATATGGAATTATGGGCTGGTTTGCCATTGTACTAGTGAGCTTCGCTGTACGATTTGCTCAAAAACTTTGGGTATCCTAAAAAACTTCACATGGGGACAAGGACGGGGAATAGGGAATAGGACATGGCGCATGGGACAAGAATCCCCAACGCCAAATCCCCAATACCCCAAACCAAAATTCAAAATCAGTATAAGTGGCATAGGAAAAATACTAATTATGCTTGGTGCTTTTGGTTGGATGATAGGCCTAAGTGCCTTAATTTTATTCGCTTGTAGTAGCTTACGACATATCCTATTTCAGTCAAACGCTTTTGATTTAGGAATTTTTGACCAGGCAGTTTACTTAATTAGTCAGGGACAGCAGCCTATTTCTTCTTTCATGGGTTATCACATTCTCGGCGATCATGCCGCTTTTGTCTTTTATCCCCTGGCTGTATTGTACAAAATCTACCCTAGTATTTATTGGTTGTTCGTCGTACAGGCAATTGCTTTAGCATTAGGTGCTTTACCTACGTGGTATCTAGCACGTCAAGCTGGGTTGAAGGCGCAGCAAGCGGTAACAATGGCAGCTGTGTACTTGCTATATCCGTTGGTGTTTAATATCAATCTGTTTGATTTTCACCCAGAAGTGATGGCTCTCCCTGTCCTTCTAGCAGCGATATGGTGTGCACGGCAAAGTCGAACAGGGTGGTTTTGTGTCGGCATTATCTTTATTTTGATGTGCAAGGCGGTCTTATCGCTGACGGTGGCTGCAATGGGAGTTTGGCTGCTCGTTTTTGAAAAGCGGCGTTTGTTGGGTGTTGTTGCTGTTGGTGCTGGTGTTACCTGGTTTTTGATCAGTTCTCAGGTAATTATTCCGTTTTTTAGCGGTCACGAAGCAGCAGCAGTGGGACGTTACAGTTATCTAGGCAACTCAGTTTTGGAAATCGCTCAAAATCTGGTATTAAAGCCAGAACTCCTCTGGGGAAAGATTTTGTCATTGGATAACCTGGAATATTTGCTTCTGCTGCTAGCACCTCTGATTTGGGGGCTTTCGGTTCAAGGTACGACACCTTTGGTAGGCGCTATTCCTTGTGTGGCGCTCAACTTGATTGCTGACTACCAACCGCAAAAAGACTTAGTCCACCAATACTCTTTACCTGCACTACCATTTTTGTTGTTGGCTGTAATTTCCAGCCTCGCACTAGGTAGAGGATGGCTGCAAAACCAACGAGCAATTATCTTGTGGTCGTTAGTGGCGTTCCTGAGTTTGGCAAAGTTTACGTATTTTGGAGGGAAATATTTGGAGTCTCTGGATACTTGGCAAGCCACACAGGAAGCGATCGCTCTCGTTCAAACTCAAGGTAGTGTTTACACCACAGCGGAAATTTCCCCGCATTTAAGCCAGAGAAAACTTATTACTTTGACAAATGCTAAATCCCCGCCAGTTAATTTAAACACCTTTAATTATGTATTACTCAATGTCCGCCATCCCGGCTGGTTAAGTAGTCAAGAGTTTGCGACTCACTTGGTCAATCAACTCAAAAATCTGCAAGCATTTAAGTTGACCTATCAGCGTGATGATGTCTACTTGTTTGTCAAAAAATCTCCCCTCTAACCTAGTACAGTGGGCGCGTAAATAAAGCACCCATTTCAAACAGAACAATAAAACCAATGTATGTTGAGTTTTGTAAAAACCTTAAAATGATGTATTCATAGGCTTTTTGGGGATTTTACATCTCGTTACATAGATTGATTTTTTAACGCCCACTTACTTATCAATATTCGTGCTTCGTCGATATTTTTTCAATTAATGCCTAACCTATACATTATTGGCGGTGCTAATGGTTCTGGTAAAACTACCGCCGCGCTGCAAATTCTCCCCGAATTTCTAGAAGTATTTGAATACGTCAACGCCGATGAAATTGCCGCCGGACTTTCTCCTTTTAATCCCGAGTCGGTAGCTATTCAAGCTGGACGATTAATGTTAGAAAGATTAGAAACTCTGGTAAATTCTCAAGCTGATTTTGCCTTTGAAACAACTTTGGCGGCTCGTAATTTCGCCCAATTTATAACAGAATGTAAACAAAAAGGTTATATAATCAACTTAATTTACTTTTGGTTACAAAGTCCCGAATTAGCCATTGCACGGGTACGTAGACGTGTAGAAAGTGGTGGTCACAACATTCCTGAAGATACTATTCGCCGTCGCTACGAACGCGGAAGAAGAAACTTAATTGAATTATACTTACCCTGGTGCGACCGCTGGATTGTTTATAATAATTCTAATCCAATTTTACAGAAAATAGCTGAACGCCCTTTAGATCAAGAGCCTATAATTTATCAACCCCAATTATGGAGCCAAATCACAAAATAGTGAAAAAACCAATTCCTGAGAAATTATCTACCCAAATTGATGCTGGAGTTCAACTCGCTATTGCTAAAGCTATTGAAAGACATCGCCGGTTAGGAGAATCGATTAGCATTTGGCAAGATGGTCAAGTTGTGACATTAACCGCCGAGCAAATTCCTCCTATTGATTCAACTGTTAATCATAGCGAATGACAGTACAATTATAGATACACGATTGGGTGCTTTGAGCAGACTAACAACTTTTATTTTTGGTGATGATTCAAAGCCTCACCGCAGGTCGGGGATGGCTTAGACACAAACGCGCCATCATCTTATGGTCATTAGTAGCGTTTTTGGCTCTTGCAAAGTTTGGTGATTTTTGGTCGAAATACTTAGTACCTCTAGATACAAGGCATGCCACAGGAGAAGCGATCGCTCTCGTTCAAACTCTTGAGAGTGTAGGTGGAACGCTTACAGCCGTATAAAATAACTTATACCATCTAGTTGAAAGCGCGTTGACGAGATTTGAGTTCATAGTGGACGGACCACCTGTATCACAACAGACTCGTAGGCGTGAGCGTCTTAGAGCCTGGAAAATAGCGGTACGGCAAGAGGCTGAAAAATACTGGTCGCCAGAGCAAAAAGCAGCTACTGGTCTGATTATGCTTCAAGTAACCTATTTCTACGATTCTGTTGCAATAGATGTAGACAATATCGTCAAGCCAATTCAGGATGCCATAATTGGGTTAGCCTACATTGATGATGATCAAGTAACTGATGTTCTTGTCAGGAAGCGAAATTTGTCAGGTAACTTTAAAGTAGAAAACATGACCCCGACCCTAGCAGAAGGCTTTTCTCATGGAAATGAATTCCTGCATATTGTCGTAATTGATGCTCCTGACCAAGAGGTACTTATCTGATGGCAACCCCAACTGCAAACCTAGAAAGAGAGCGATTACTGAAACTAGCAGAAGAATATCGTAACAAGGGGTACGAGGTTTCTTTTCATCCAAACCCTGAAGACCTACCTGATTTTCTTAGAAATTATCGCCCTGATATGATAGTGCGACGGGGGGATGAAGCTGTGATAATTGAAGTCAAGTCACGCTCTTCACTTAATTCCTCCTCCACACAATATTTGCGGAATCTAGCCCAAGTTGTAGAGCAACACCCTGGTTGGCGATTTGAGTTAGTAATGACTAATCCAGAGGATGCTGCATATTCTCCAAAAGCTGAAAGCTCTCTTCAGCAACCTGAAATAGAAACAAGACTGCAAGTGGCAAGGCAACTTGCAACACAACATCCAGAGTCAGCTATCCTCTATTCTTGGTCTCTAGTTGAGGCAACTTTAAGACTTGTTACAGAGCATGAAGGACTGAGTTTACAAAGATTTGATCCGGTTTATTTAGTGAAACAATTAGTGACTGAGGGTGTGATTTCCAGACCTGAGTATCAGTTACTCATGAATGCGCTCTCATTACGTAATGCAATTGCTCATGGCTTCAAAACAACCCAACTTAAGCAAGAGTCTGTGTATGAGCTAATTGATATTACAGAGCAATTATTGGAAGCTTTGCACACTAGCACCGAAGCAGACTAACAACTCAAATGCAGCGGACAGTTGAAAGCTGCTGGTGCTGAGTTCAAGGTTATCAGCCTCTAAATCAAGTTTATCATTTCTTTTCATCTGCGTTAATCCGCGTTTATCTGCGGTTTCATATTAACCAGTGGACTACTAGGGTCGATACATACCACATCGCTCTGCCCGCCGTTTCTGGAAATCATGGATAGGAAGTGCATTGACGGGCAAAAATGCTTGCGGATTTTCCTGCCATAGGCAAGCCTATCAATGACGGTACGGGGCGGCGTGAAGTATTCCTGCCGTTTGGAGCGGGAAATTACGTTTTACGCTACAAAGTTGAGCACCAGATAATAGTGATTATCAGAGTGTGGCACAGCAGGGAAAATCGTGATTAATCTGTAGTTACGCTTACATATTAATCCCCCGAAGCAAAAAGATTTAATCCACCAATATTCTCTACCCGCCATACCATTTTTATTTTTGGTGATGATTCAAAGCCTCACCTCAGGTCGGGGATGGCTTAGACACAAACGCGCCATCATCTTATGGTCATTAGTAGCGTTTTTGGCTCTCGCAAAGTTTGGTGATTTTTGGTCGAGATATTTAGTCCCTCTAAATACAAGGCATGCCACAGGAGAAGCGATCGCTCTCGTTCAAACTCAAGGCAGTGTTTACACCACAGCGGAAATATCGCCGCATTAACCCGAAGGGTGTCCAAGATAACAAGAGTGAGTTGATCCGACGCTTGATTGCTGAGTGCTGGCTTAAGTTGGTCAAGTAGTCAAGAGTTTGCGACTCACTTGGTCAATCAACTCAAAAATCAGCAAGCATTTAAGTTGACCTATCAGCGTGATGATGTATACTTTTTTGTCAAAAAATCTCCCATCTAACCTAGTGGTTTGCCAAACCAACGAAAGTGGGGTTACGTGATTCTTTAGAAACCCGGTTTCTTAAAGAAACCGGGTTTCTTGAACCTGGCAAAGTTTCCTTGGTGGACTACTAGGGTGGATACTGCCTGACTTTTCCCGTTGCGAATTTAGGGGCGATCGCTTTTTTGTGAGGAGATGAGCGATCGCACTAAGGAAAGACTAAAATAAATAAGGCAATTCAATTTGGAGCATAAAACAATGCAGCAAATAAATATTGATGCCCGTGTAGACGAGAATGGTTTTCTATCTCTGAAAATGCCTCCAAGTTTTGCTGGCATGGAAATCAAAGGAAAACTTTTGTATCAACTTCATCCTATTTCTTTAGAAAATATAAAATCGAAAAAAATTGATATTAATGCTGTTCGCAGTATTTGTCATGACATTAGAAATCTACCTACTCTTGATAGCAGAAGCCCTGATGAAATTATTGGCTATTGCCCCAATCACCACGAAAGAGCCGGAACCTATTTCTACTCCAAACTTCATGCGCTTCTATGGCATCGCCTCTGACGAAATCGCCCTCCTTGAAGCCAATGAACTTGACGTGGAAGCAAATCGTGCCCTTGATTTAAACAGACCCAATGACCTGTGAAAAAAGTACTACTCGATACCAATATCCTGTCCTACTTCCTTAAAGGTAACGTCGAACTTGCGAAGCGCTTCCAACAATATAGCCGATATCATCAAAGACTAACCTTCTCACTGTTAACTTACTACGAAATCAAGAGCGGACTTCTTTACCGTGATGCTCGCAAGCTTATGGCTCAGTTTGAACAACTTGCCACTTAGGAGTGAAATCCTCCCTCTAAGCATCCAAACCATAGACATTGCAGGCGTTGTTTACCGAGATTTACGAACTAGAGGGTTATTGATTGCACCAATGGATCTCCTGATTGCTGCAACTGCTCTTGAATATAACTATGTAATGGTCACAGCCAATATTCGTCACTTTGAAAATATCCCAGATTTGGTAATTGAAAATTGGTCAATTAGCAACTCGTAGCTATCCATATAAAAAAATATTTCCGATCTGTAAGTGTATTTATAAAATTACGAGTGTTCAAGCTGCAAACAGGGTCGCGCTACACGAAATCCTAATTTTGGCGAATGCGGCGGGTTCAAAACGCTACTGTAGCAGTCTATCAATCGTTAGTGACTAATAATTTCTAGGGCAGTCCTCGCCGTGATGATTGAAACACCTTCAACAATTTTGAGGCTTAGAAGGTCTTTTTTGTCACCTGAATAGAAGTATGAAATGAAAAAATAGGGTACTTTAAAACTCTTCCTCTTTGCGCCTTTGCGCCTTTGCGTGAGGTAAATTCATACCCAGCAACACCGTAATTCTTTTATTGCCGAGCAATCAAGGGGAAAAAGTTATTGTGACGTTCCAGTTTCGGCAATGCGAAAATCAAAGCCCAAAAGCCGAAGCTTTCCATAAATTCTTTTCCTCATCACGATTATTTCAAGAAATTCCTCAACAGAGATCCCGGAGTTACTACTGGGATGTAGAACTCTACGCCAACAAAGCCCTAAATCCCAATTGTGACGCCTTCTACCCTCTCTGGCCTTCCATCATTCGTACCTTCTTCCATCCTCAAACTATAGACCAAGCTGCACACTACTTTTTAATCGTTGCAACTGCTTTATTCTTTATTTCTACTTTTTTGGTGCTGTTTAACATCAATCTCTTTGATTTCCACCCAGAGGTGATCGCTGTACCATCACTGTTGGCGGCGGTGTTGGCGGCGAGAAGAGGAAAAATTTGGTGGTTTTGTCTGACCATCCTACTCGTGTTTGGATGTAAGGCGGTATTATCTTTAACAGTTACCGTCATGGGAGTCTGGCTACTGGTGTTTGAGAGGGTGTTTGAAAAGTCGGTCGGTTTGTAAAAAAGCTCTCTAGGTATAAACTGTGAATACGTAGAACACAGCACCGAGAGAGCAACATGAGTAAAGCTACCAGGTGCAACCTGACCCGTGACCAATATGAATTTCTTCAAGACATGATTCCAGACCCAAAACCTGGTGGTCGTAAGCGTGAAGTCGATATGTGGTCCGTGCTCAATGGGATATTTTATATCCTGGTAGAAGGAGTGAGATGGCGAGCATTACCTGGGGATTTTCCGCCTTGGCAAACAGTATACACACAATTGAGAATTGGCGCAAAGACGGGACGTGGTTGCACATCCATGATCGTCTGCGATCATGGACCTGAATCGATATTGAGCGCCATCCGAGTCCATCAGAGGCAATTATCGATAGTCAAAGCGTGGCTGTGTGCCGCGATGGTCAGTCAATCCGTAGGTTATGATGCAGGCAAAAAAATTAAAGGACGCAAGGGTTTTATGACCGTTGATACGTTGGGGTTAGTACTACGGGTGTTGGTTACTGCTGCTAGTGTACCAGAACGGTCAGGCGGCGAACAAGTGCTTAAGCGCGTCAAACAAATGGGTGACAAGGTTTCTCGCTTGACGACCATTTGGACTGATGGTGGCAATGATTGTCCAGCCTTCATGATGTGGGTCATGGATGTTTGTCGTTGGATTGTGCAGGTGGTGCTGCGACCAGAGCAAACTAAAGGGTTTACGTTGCTTAAAAAACGTTGGGTGGTCGAGCGTACTTACGGGAAAGCTGATGGGGTGTCGGCGATTGGTCAGAGACTATGAATTATTGCCGGAAACATCGAAGACGTTTATCTACCTTGCCATGATCCGGATCATGGTGAGGCGATTAGCATAAAATTTGACCTCTCAAAACTTTTCAAACACCCTCTAAGTTAAGCTTTGTCCGCGATGATGTTTACTTATTTAAAAAAAGTTCGTAGTTGCGCTTTAGCGCTAAAGCCCAGGTTATTTTTTCCCCTCGCAATGTGGCTAACGAGCAGGACATTTATTTGCATTGCTATGTTGTTAATTGCCCCTTTGCTTCCAGCTTCATCTAAAGGAGTTCCCATCACATACGGCTGGCATGTTTTTTCTGCTTGGGATAGTACTTTCTACCAAACAATTGTTACTTCAGGTTACGATTACTCAACTAACGAAAAGGAACTTTCATCCGTTGCCTTTTTTCCCTTATTGCCTTTATTGATCCGATTATTTATGACCTTCGGCTTGCCTTTTGAGGTAGCTGGCACATTGGTAAATAACCTAGCTTTTTTGGGAGCGGCGATCGTATTATATACTTGGATCAATGAGCGTCATGGTATAAGCGCAGCACGATGGACAACAACTGTGCTAACATGGTGCCCGCTATCTTTATTTGGTACGGTCATTTACTCTGAAGGGCTGTATCTTTTATTTAGTACAGCTGCTTTAAGGGCTTTTGATAAGAAACAATATGCCGAAACAGCACTTTGGGGTGCAATAGCCACCGCAGCGCGTCCAACAGGGATAGCGCTTATAACTGCACTTTTGCTTGTGGCTGTGATTGAACGTAGAGGCGCAAAAGCCTACATTGCCAGTTTAGCAGCTGGTGGTGGGTTGTTTCTGTTTAGCCTGTATTGCCAAATTAGATTTGGAGATGCTTTGGCGTTTCTCCATGCACAAAAAGCGTGGCGTCCTTCACTAGGATTTGATTGGCTGCATTGGTCGAAGATGCTGATGCAAATTCTAGTGGGTACAACTAATTGGAAGTATGGCTACATTAAAGACCCTTGGCATCCACTGCTATTTGCGACTATTATTTGTAGCTGTACCTGTTTATGGAGCTTCCGCAAAAAATTAGATGCTGTCAAGGTAGAATATGGCTTTGCCTGCTTGGGATTATTGTTATGGCTGTTAGCAGGCGATCCTTTGACTAACGTTGTGATGATTTTCGGTGGTATTTATTTTTTATGGCTTTTACGTACTGAAATCAGCCTGATTACTGTTGTCTATGGCTTTTGCGGCATCGGTATGTTACTAGCGTCTGGAGGTACGATCTCCTTAAATCGTCTGGTTTATGGTATTGTATCGCTTTCCATTGCGTTAGGTGTCTTGCTTGCTCGTCATCCTCGTAGGGGATACGCAGTTATTGGTTTATTTACAATCATACTGGCAAGTTTCGCTGTTCGATTTGCTCAAAACCAATGGGTAGCTTAGTCAAATGACAGCATAATCCTTTGGCAGAGAGAAACAATATAGAGTGGATTTGCGTCTAACTAGTACAAGCAGGCAGCTATGCTGGAGGTAAGAAGGCGTAAAGGGGACCGGGGATTGGGGACCCTTGGATTGGGTTTACAATAGAAAAATTATGGAATTCGGTTTAAACCCGAACATATTTTAGAGTATTTTCCCAAGTCAAAGTCGCCAATCCCCTTTCAACAGCGCAGCATTAATCCCCCACCAACGACTACATATGGTGGGGTACTCCTTGCCGCGACCTGTTGAAAGGGGACTGGGGACCCTTTTCAATCATCTATTTGTTGAAAAATTAACATTTTTTTTAAAGTAAAAAGTACCCGTAAGTAGTAAGATGCTGTTTGTCAAGTATGAAACCAATATTATCTCAGGGTAAACAATACCAAATCTTTATATTGTATAGGCAAAGGATTTGTCCCTCATTGACACTGTTAGAAGTGGCAGTGGTGTAAAGCCACATAATCTAGGCTGCTCTTAAGCCAGTATAATCAAGCTGCGTAATTTCTAAACTTCTGTTAATCTGTACTAAGTTTCAGGGTTAACCAAAGCTAGCTAAGTATCCAATATCTACAATTCTTTACAAAGACTGTATTATAACGTACCGTCAAATCCGTAAATGACGGCTTGATATGTGAAGGAGATATGAAGTGGACAATTATAAGTCGTTAATTTGGCCGCAAGGAATCGTAATTGCGCTTGTTGGTTTATGTGGCATTTTTGGCATAGGCTTGATTTGGCCCATAAACCCAAAAGCCTCTGAAGCTCAAACAAAACAGACAATCAACTTAAAGGATATAGCCGCCAAGGCGGAAACTCAGCAGCGCATTGAGAAATTGAAGGCGACTTTGCTGACAAGTTGGCAGCAAGAAGCAAAAACCAAGGGTATTTCCTACCCTGTGCCATCCCAGTTTCTAGGAGCAAGCATTGAGCAAGCACAACTAAGTCCAGATCAGAAAGTGATTGCTCTCAGCTTTGATGATGGTCCTTGGCCTCAAAGCACAACCAAGGTGCTGGACATTTTGAAGAAGGAAAATATCAAGGCGACATTTTTTCAGATTGGGCAAAACCTGAAAAATTATCCAGACCTAGCAAAGCGGGTTGTGGCTGAAGGTCACATACTTGGCAACCATACCTGGCATCACTGGTATCATCACCTGAATCCACAAGCAGCAGCCTTTGAAATAGAAAGCACAACAAATTTGATTTATCAAACTACCGGTGTTAAAACAAATTTGTTCCGTCCGCCTGGGGGGATCATGAGTAATGGGGTGTATGATTATGCCAAAAACAAAAAGTATGCCACCATTATGTGGTCATCTGACTCCGTAGACTACAGCCGTCCCTCTGTGTCAAGGCTGATTCATAATGTCATGAGAGAGGCAAAACCTGGTGGTATTGTTCTTATGCATGACGGTGGTGGCGATCGCTCCCACACTGTGGAGGCTTTACCACAAATCATTAGCAACTTTAGAAAGCAGGGCTATCGTTTTGTCACGATCCCAGAACTTTTAGAAATGCAGGATAAGTTCCAAAATCTGACCACAGCCAAGAAGCAATCACAAGAGAAAGACAAAAATGCGACCACAGCCACGAAGCAATAGTTATTAAACATCTCCAGAAATTAATTGTGCGTTGTGTACTACCCACCAGACGCGATTAATCGCGTCTCTACATTGTTTTTCACGACTATGTCTATTGGTGACCGATTAATTCAGCTAAAAATTATTCTAACTGTTCCAAGGCATCCCGCACATCAACCAAATGGTTGTTAAATACCTCTAATGCAGCATCCAGAATCTTGAAAATAGCGGGATCGCGAATGGAATAGAAAACAAAGTTGCCCTGTTTGCGACTCGTAACTAGATTTCGACTCCGTAATACCGCCAATTGCTGGGATATAGATGAAGGTTCTATTTCCAGCCACTCAGCGATATCATTAACGCTGCGTTCTCCTGTTCTCAGGGCATCTAGAATCTGAATCCGCACTGGATTAGACAACACTTTGAACAGATCTGCTTTAAAGTAGCTGGGTTTAATGGGCATCTTAGTATTTGACTCTCTTCTTGCGATCGCGACATCTCTATGTAGAAGCAATCAAAATGCCTGGGTGATGATTTTTCAAAACCTTCGATAATGTTGCACTTTGGGTTGGGTACTCACTCGTCTTGCGGCATCTAAATACTTTGTGATCGTAATCATGCCGTCTTCACGAGTCGTCAGAAGTGGTTTCTCACTCATCCCAAACTGAGATTCTTTAATATGGCTTTTATATCGACGTAGTATCTGAGGCGAAATCAATTCCTCTGCGTGATTTGAGATAATGATGACTTCGGGAGTGCAATAGTTAAAAACGTCTGGACAATATCCTTCTTCCCGTCCGTGATCGGCGGCAACAAACGTATTGACTTTTTTCAAGCGATCGCAAAAATCTTTGCTCTGGAGGAGAGATTGCCAGCCTTCCACTTCGAGATCGCTGGGAAATATGATGTGAAGATCTCGATAGGATAGAAACGTGACCAGACTTAGGTTGTGAACATTTTGGAAGTTTGGATAATTGTTCCAGAAAAATGTCATGTTGATGTTGTTGATCGTCATGCTATGACTGATTTGGCTGCACTCTGGATGCATGTTCACAGTCAAGGAAAGCACATTATTTAAGCGTTGATTGGTAACAGCTAATCCAGGAAATTGAGTGGGATTAACGGATGGGTTAGCAATCACAGAGTTAACAGGCAATCCATGCTCTAAACATTGGGCTAGCAAATCAGTCACTCCGGCTAAATGCTCCTCAGAATAGGCAGGAAGAATCACAGTGTCTAGAAAACAGTCGTGTTGTTGAAAAACGTGTTGTGCAGGACGGAAGCCTGTTTGGGAGTTATAGCCACAATCAAGCAGAATTGTATGGCGATCTCCGGTGTTAATAACGGCACAGAACCCATGATCAACGTCAAAAATTTTAATGTTTAGCATCTTTTTACTCCGAGTGTGATACGGCAAGCCTATTTGAGATCTGGACAAGGGGGACTAGGGGGACAAGGGGGACTAGGGGGACAAGGGGCGGGTGTTTGTAACTCAAATAGGATTGCTATATCAGCATTAACCTCTTATAGTTATTGGTCATAAAAAATGGCTGTTCCAAATCAAGAGTTCTATACTCCCTGATTGGTTAGTGCTTGCCATACCTTAGCATGAGTGCTAATCTATATGCAAGACTTTGCAGGTTCTTAGATATAAAAATATACAGGTATAAAGATTTAACAATCATCCGATTGAGAGACTCAATAGCCCAGAACAACTGGAATGAAGGCTGCAAGTCTGACTGAATGTTGAGATATGAGGTTCTTTTCACCCAATGACAGTAGCAAAAAATTTCAGCAGTGATCTGCGAGTTTGGATTGATTCTACTTTTGCCCACTGGCGGGGGGACCTGACCGGAGGATTAACCGCCGCTGTGGTTGCCCTGCCCCTGGCACTAGCTTTTGCGGTGGCGAGTGGGGTAGACCCGAAAGCTGGACTTTACACCGCGATTGTGGCGGGAACTATCGCAGCAGTCTTTGGTGGATCCCCGGTGCAAATTACAGGTCCAACCGGAGCAATGGCAGTCATCCTGGTAGGAATTGTTGCCAAATACGGAATTGAGAAGGTGTGGATTGCTGGGGTGATGGGAGGCATTATTCAGGTTGCCCTAGGAGTCGCCAAACTCGGCAGACTAGTCAAATTCATTCCCTATCCAGTAACAGCGGGCTTTACCAACGGCATCGCTGTCATTATTTTTTGTGGACAGTTGAACAACTTTTTTGGGTTGCAATTGCCGCCCAGTGAACATTTTCTTCCGGGATTGTGGCAGACTATGACGCACCTGGACGGGTTTAACTGGGCAGCCATTGGGTTGGCTGCTGTGGTGATTGTTACCAAGCTATTTTGGACACGGATTACCACTGCCATACCGGGTTCATTGGTGGGGTTAGTGCTAGCAACCGCGATCGCGTCCTTGTTTCATCTCAATGTTCCCATGATCGGCTCGCTCCCGCAATCTTTGCCCCAGCCCCAAGGGATTCCTCACTGGAATAATTTTGGCCTAATTCAGGAACTCATTAATCCAGCATTAGCCTTAGCGGCATTGGGCAGTATTGAATCGCTACTCTCAGCGGTGGTTGCCGATGGCATGACCGTCAGCGAAAAGCACAACAGTGATCGCGAACTGATTGGACAGGGGCTAGCAAACATAGTGGTGCCCTTCTTCGGTGGCATTCCGGCAACCGGGGCGATCGCTCGCACAGCGGTCAACGTGCGATCTGGCGGCAAAACCCGGTTGTCTGGAGTCATTCACGGCATTGCACTGGCAATCATTGTTCTAACCCTGGCACCGCTAGCGGCTCAAATTCCCCTTGCAGCATTGGCAGGCATCCTGATGGTGACGAGTGTGCGGATGATTGAGTGGGAGGCGATCAGTTTACTGATGCGGGCAACCTATTCAGACTTTGCCGTGATGATTCTTACCTGGATGGTGACAATTTTCTTTGACCTAGTACTGGCAGTAGAAGTGGGGTTGATTGCGGCGGGCGCATTGTTCATCAAACGCATGAGCGAGCTGAGTCTGGGCAAGGTGCCTGAAACAGAAGCCTTTCCCCCCGGTGTGCCGCTGGAGTTGAGTAAGCAAATTGCCGTTTATCGAGTGGATGGTCCGGTATTCTTTGGTGCGGCTGAACGATTTGTGACTTTTCTGCGGGATGAACCTGAAGTTAAATATCTGATTCTGCGGATGCGGTTTGTGCCCAACATGGACACCACCGGACTCGTGGCAATGGAAGATATCTACCATGACCTAAAACGGCACGATTGCCGTTTACTTCTGAGTGGTTTGCAACCAGAAGTACAGAAGCTACTCGAACGCACCGGATTGCTGGACAAAATTGGACGAGAGAACTGCTTTGGCACGACCGAGGCTGCCATCTACGCGTTAAACCCTGCTACTACAAACTAAGTACAGCGTTTCATAAATTTGCAGGTTTTGGTTCGTAGTTGCGCTTTAGCGCTAAAGCGCAACTACGAACGAAGGATTAAAACAACTGATGACTAACAAGTTGTTTTTCTTCTACAGCTTGGGGATCAGCTTCGGGACTGTCAGCCTCTGAAGGTGGGACTAATTGCCAGAACTTGGGTAAGAATTCTTGCCAGTGTTCTAGAATCATCTTTGCTTTTGGTGAATTGGTGCGTTCCGCAAAAGCTTGAATTAACTCAAGCAGTTGCTTCTCACCAGCTTTTGTCATCACCCGTTGAAGCTTGACAGTTTCCTGATTGACTAATTCCGGGAACCCACCATTCTCATCCAAGAAGTAGGCAAGTCCACCAGTCATCCCTGCTGCTACGTTGCGTCCTACTTTGCCGAGAACAACAATGACGCCACCAGTCATGTACTCGCAGCAGTGATCCCCGGCTCCCTCAATCACCGCATTACCTTTAGAGTTACGCACGGCAAAACGTTCTCCGGCTAAGCCGTTAGCAAACAAGATACCACCAGTAGCACCGTAGAGACAGGTATTGCCAATGATCACATTTTGTGCTGGGTCATAGGTGGCATTAGCAGGAGGCTTGATGATAATTTCACCACCGTTCATCCCCTTACCTACGTAGTCGTTTGCCTCTCCTTCTAAAGTAAGAATCATTCCCGGCAAATTGAAAGCACCAAAGCTTTGCCCAACACTACCTTTGAAGTTGAGGTTAATTTGCCCTTCAAAGCCGTTGTCCCCATACTGGGAAGCGATCGCCCCTGCTAACCGCGCACCTAATGTTCTGTCAGTGTTAACCACAGTCAGAGTCTTGGTAACAGCAGACTGATTACCAATAGCAGCTTGAATGTCTAAATCAGCAAGCAATTGATCATCCAAAACCACACCGTTGCTGTGGACTGCTTCATGGTTCAACCAGCTACGGTTTTTGGTGGTATCGGGTAGCTGAAGTAAGCAATTAAGGTTCAGCCCCTGCACCTTAGCGAGGTGTACCTCAGAGCGCACTTTCATCAAATCGCCACGTCCAATGACTTCTGACAAAGAACGGTAGCCGAGTCGTGCTAACAAACTACGCACTTCTTCAGCAATAAAGTAGAAGAAGTTGACGACGTGTTCTGGCATTCCGGGAAACCGCTTGCGCAGTTCTTCGTTGTGAGAAGTAACACCCACTGGGCATTTATTGGTGTGGCAAATCCGCGCCATGATACAGCCTTCGGCAATCATAGCAATGGAGCCGAAGCCAAATTCTTCTGCCCCCATCAATGCGCCCATTACCACATCCCAGCCACTCTTAAAGCCTCCATCCACGCGTAAAATGACGCGATCGCGCAGACCATTTTCCATCAACACCCGATGCACTTCCGTCAATCCGAGTTCCCACGGAGTTCCAGCGTGCTTAATAGAACTCAATGGCGAAGCTCCCGTACCACCGTCGTGACCGGAAATCTGAATGATATCAGCATTTGCCTTTGCCACACCAGCAGCGATAGTACCGATGCCGATTTCTGCTACTAGCTTCACCGACACTGGTGCTTTCGGGTTAATCTGGTGCAGATCAAAGATGAGCTGCGCTAGGTCTTCAATAGAATAGATATCGTGGTGCGGCGGGGGCGAAATCAGGGTGACACCAGATTTTGAACGCCGTAACATGGCGATGTATGGGCTGACCTTTTTCCCTGGAAGCTGTCCCCCTTCCCCTGGTTTTGCACCTTGGGCAATTTTAATTTCTATTTGTTTGGCACTCATCAGGTACTCTGGTGTCACACCAAAGCGTCCAGAAGCGACTTGCTTAATGGCGCTGTTCGCTGTATCGCCATTCCTTAATCCTTTTAAGTGCGGTAGCGTCGGCGAGTGACCAGACTCATCCACATCATCCAAGACGTTGAAACGCACTGGGTCCTCGCCACCTTCCCCAGAGTTAGACTTACCGCCAATGCGGTTCATGGCGATCGCCAAAACTTCATGAGCTTCCCGCGACAACGCCCCCAAAGACATTCCTCCGGTACAGAAACGCTTGACAATCTCACTCACCGGCTCCACTTCTTCAATAGGAATAGGTGAGCCATCACCACCCATGTCTAGTAAGTCACGCAACGCCGTTACTGGTCTGTTTTGCAGGTATTTCTTGTAAACTTCGTAATGGTCGTAGTTCTTGCCATTTACTGCCTTATGCAGGGCTTTTACCAGTTCCGGGCTGTTCATGTGGTACTCACCGTTAGGACGGTAGTTCACAAAGCCTAGGTTTTCTAACTTCTTCGTCGTTAATTCTGGGAAAGCCTTACTGTGGAAAGAAAGCACCTCCAATGCCACTTCACTGACACTCAAACCTCCTACACGGGAAACGGTGCCAAAAAATCCCAGTTCTAACAAATCCTCACCAATGCCAATGGCTTCAAAGATTTGTGCGCCTTGATAGCTGGATATCAGAGAAATTCCCATTTTCGAGAGAATCTTTAACAAACCTTTCTCAACCGCCTGACGGTAGTTTTCTAAAGCTTCCTCTAGGCTGATGTTAGGATTTTTACCTCGCTCCATAAACTGTTGGGTCTTTGGATCATGCCACCAATCCCTGACAGTTTCCAAAGCCATATAGGGGCAAACTGCACTTGCGCCATAGCCAATCAAGCAAGCAAAGTGATGGGTACTCCAACACTGAGCAGTATCCACAACTAGGGATGCTTTCATTCGCAGTCCCTCGCGGATCAGGTGATGGTGTACCGCACCCACCGCCAGGAGGGGGGGGATGTAGGTGTGTTCACTATTGATTGCTGGGTTCGTGGGGATGCGATCGCTCAGAATTAAAATCTTAGCTCCCGCTCGCACTGATTCAGCTGCTTGGGATTGCAAAGTCTGGACTGCGGCTTTCAAACCTTGAGGACCATTGGCAATTTCAAACACCGTTGACAAATCAGCCGTTGCAAATCCCGACATCTTGATCGCCTGAAAATCTGCGCTACTAAGTACTGGCGATTCTAGCCTCAGTCGGTGGGCATATTCTGGCTTTGGCTCTAATAAATTACCCCGCTCACCTAGTTCTACTGTCAAGGACATCACCAAGCTTTCTCGTAGGGGATCGATAGGTGGGTTTGTCACCTGAGCAAAACGCTGTTTGAAATAGTCATAAAGCAGGTGAGGTTTTTCTGACAGCACTGCTAAAGGAATATCATCCCCCATGCAGAAAGTTGCCTCTTTGCCTTCCATTGCCATTGGCTGAATGACCATTTCCACATCTTCTGTGGTGTAGCCAAAGGCTAGTTGGTGACGGAGCAATGTTTGTCTATCTACTGATGAGGGAGTGGGGATAGCCTGGGGTTTTAACCCCAGGGGGGAGTGGGGAGTGGGGGATTGTTTCCCATTCCCTATTCCCCATTCCCTACTCCCCAATTCTTGACGGTGCTGTCGCAACCATTCTCCATATGGTTGCTGCTTGGCAATGCGCTGCTTGATCTCCCAATTCTTCAAGACCTCATTGGTTTCTAAATCTACAGCAATCATTTGCCCTGGTCCGAGTCTGCCTTTCTCGATAATATCGGCTTCGTCCAAGTCCACTACACCTGCTTCTGAAGCTACTACAATATAGTCATCCTTAGTGATAGTGTAGCGAGCTGGTCTTAAGCCATTGCGATCTAGGGTTGCACCAACTTTCCGCCCATCGCTGAACACCAAAAGTGCTGGTCCATCCCATGCTTCTTGCAGACCACTATAATATTCGTAAAAGTCGATAATCTCCGGGTGATCCCGCAAATCAGGCTGATTTTGGTAAGCCTCTGGAACCATAATCATGAGGGCTTCCAAGGGGCTGCGTCCGGAACGCACGAGTAACTCCAGCACGTTGTCTAGGTTAGCTGAGTCGCTGTTGCCAATATAGACAAATGGCTTGAGTTCGTTTAAGCGATCGCCCCACACTGGATGATTCAAACTTGCTTCTCTTGCCATCATCCAGTTGATGTTACCTAACAGGGTGTTGATTTCACCATTGTGACCCAAAAGCCGCATCGGTTGAGCCAATGGCCACTTGGGCATGGTATTGGTACTAAAGCGGCGATGATATACAGCAAAAGCGCTTGTATAAGCCGGATTTTTTAAATCAAGATAAAACTCTCCTAAGACTGCCGAACGCACCATGCCTTTATAGACAATTGTGCGGTTTGAGAGCGAGCAAATGTAAAATTCCTCTGACCAGTTGCTCTTGAGGTTGAGGATAGCTTTAAACATTCGGCGACGGGTAATATACAGTTGCCGTTCCAGTTCATCGCCGCTTTTATGTTTTGAGGCTAGAAAAACTTGTTCAATCTGGGGTTGATTTTCTCTTGCTTGCACCCCTAGTAAATGAGGCTGTACTGGCACTACTCGCCAGCCCAGTACAGTTAAATTTTCCTCTATTGCCACTTGCTCAACCATCCCCTTCGCCAGTTGAGCAGCTTGCTTGTCTTGTGGTAAAAATATCATCCCTACAGCAATCTTGCTGACACAGGGAAGTTCCATCAAGAGCAAAGTATCCTGTTGAAACAATCCCCAAGGGATCGCAGTTAATATCCCCGCGCCATCACCCGAGTCTTGGTCTGCGCTACAACCACCCCGGTGTTCTAAGCAGGTCAAAGCCGCTAAAGCTTTTGTCACAACTTCATAACTTGCATGATTCTGGCGATGAGCAATAAAACCCACACCACAGGCATCTCGTTCCTCTACTAACCATCTTTGCCCCTGATAAGTCATTGTCTGTTCTTGATGCATCCTTTTGTCATTCATAGCGATCCCTGATGTCTTGAGTTACCAACTTTGCCATTACTTGTGAGAAAATTTTCTCAATTTAGAACTGGCACCATACTGAGTTATCAAAATTTAGAGAAAAAAAATTTTAACCTCTGGGTTTGTCTTTATTTCACCCGTGTTAAAATCATTCCGTTATTTTTATGTGTTTATGCTCTGTTAGGTAAACTACTTTTGCCCCAACATTTTTCTATTTATATCCTGAAGCTTTGTATTTCCTCAATTCCCTTTTTCCCAACTATAGATATTTTTCTGCTACAACGCCTCGTAGGCTCTACCTAGAACAACACTCAAATTTCAGACTTTACTACATAATAATGTTGGGAAAATTTATTGTTTGTTTTTTACAAAGACAAAAACACCACACATACATTACTACGTTTACAATATCACGTTCTCGTTCAAAAATCATGTCAAAAAGAAAGGCTGCTATGCTGCTATGCTGCCATACTGATATGTAAAAAATATAAAAAAATACATTAAATTCTTGAACACCCACTGATTGAAGACCACCAACCAAGGCGTCTGGTATTTGCTCTGAACCCGATTTGTGGCGGCTTTGCAGAGGCCAGAGATGTTATAAAGTATAAAAAATCACATCTTACTTCTGCCCTCTGCCCTCTGCCCAGAGCCGCCCGAAGGGCTGGTCATGATTTCTTGATATTTGAAAAAAATTAACTAGTTTAAGCTTTGGGAGATAGTTTTTAAAAGTACTTAGCACATTATGTTGAAAATACTCGATTTTTGCCGAGAACAATATAGCAGTCCTATTGCTATTATTAGCAATAGCAGCTTTATCAAGGTTTTAGTATTATCACTACTTTCAACAGTACTGTGCTTAACAGCTACTTGTAGTACTAGAGCCGGGGATCTCAAAAGCTGGGGAACTCAACAGCCGGGAAAAATCAAGAATTCATTTGCCCCCCCTTCCCCCCTTCCCCCCTTCCCCCCTTCCTCCCCTGCCCCCCCTTCCCCCCTTCCCCCCCTCCCCCCCTCCCCCCCTAGGGTGATGTCCAATGGCGATCAAATTTCTCTGAACGGTTGTACATTTCCTGGGGCTTGGTTGCAGCAACGCGCAACACCTGACTCCATCATTCGCACTTATATGAGTGACGGCGCGGTTAGGCAATTAATAGGGGTAGATTTATTAAACACTACCAATCCACTTAAGCAACCAATACAGTGGTTTTCACGAATCACAAAGCCGATGGTGTTAGCTACCTTGCTACTAAGAGGATATCGCTATCTGGATATGACGGATTTTACCAAAACAGCCGGATGGCAGATGCAAGCCAAAGGCAACACGTTGGTAATTTCTACGCTGATGGCGAAAGTGACAGATATTCGTCAGGATAAGCAACCTTCGGGCGATCGCATTCTGGTAAATTTAGATCGCCCTGTTCCCTGGCAACTCACTCAAGAGTCATCAGTTAAAAAACCTCAACCCTCGACTCTCCCTCTCCCCTCCTCCCCACCAAACAGAGAGTGGACAATTACCCTAGATGGAATAGCTGATCCCGTCTTGATAGAACGCTATACTCTGAAGAGTGTAGGGGGTGCTACATCAACACCTGCACTGATTCAGCAAGTAGAGGTGGTTAACAATCAAACAAAGATTCATCTAAACGTGACCTTTGGTTTGTCTCCTCAAGTAAGCACTTTACCTAACCCCAATCGCCTAGTTATCGATGTTCAACCCGATGCTATGGTACACCGGGATATCACCTGGGCACCGGGATTACGCTGGCGACAGCAGGTTGTACCATTAGGTCAGCAAAGCAAGGACGTTGTGTGGTTGGAAATTAATCCTCGCCTTGGAATCAAACTGAGACCGATTTGGACGAACCCCAATACCCTCGTGGGTACTGCCCCTTTGATTCAAACTGCACAACGGTCCTTAGCAGTAGCAGCAATCAATGGTGGTTTTTTTAACCGCAATAACCAATTGCCCTTGGGTGCAATCCGCCGGGATGGTCAATGGTTGTCAAGTCCGATTCTCAATCGGGGAGCGATCGCCTGGAATGATGCTGGGCAATTCTACATGGGTCGTGTCACTCTGGAAGAAACTTTAATCGTGACTGGGGAGTGGGGAACTCGGGGCCCCCACTCCCTGGGGATTAGGGGCATGGGGAGTGGGGAAAAATTTGTTTCGATTTTGACTCTCAACAGTGGCTACGTTCAGAATGGCATTGCCCGTTATACTCCTGCTTGGGGATCAACTTACACTCCCCTCAGCGACAACGAAATCATCCTTGTTATCCAAAAAAACCAAGTTACCAATCTTTTACCTGGAGGCAAAGCTGGTCAAATCGCTGTTCCCATGCCCCAAGATGGCTACTTGCTAACTTTACGTGGTCAAGCTGCTAGTGCTTCAAAATTACCCATTGGCTCTTTTGTCCGTATTATCAGTTCCACCAGTCCCGCTGATTTAGGCCGTTACCCCCACATTATAGGAGCAGGACCACTGCTATTGCAAAATCGTCACATTGTCCTTGATGCTAAAGCCGAACAATTCAGTAATGCCTTTAGTACCCAAAAAGCTATTCGTAGCGGCATCTGCACTACTGCAACAGGAACCCTCATTATTGCTGCCGTGCATAATCACGCTGGTGATGCTGGACCTAGTTTGGCGGAACATGCCCATGTGTTGCAGCTTTTGGGATGTGTGGATGCCCTAAATTTGGATGGCGGTAGTTCCACCAGTCTTTATTTGGGAGGGCAGCTACTCGACCGTTCTCCTAGTACAGCTGCTCGTGTCCATAACGGAATTGGTATTTTTTTACCAGAACGCGGAGTTAATAGTTATTAGTGAGGATCAGTATATTCTAGTACAGCTTGTCCTGGAGACGCTGCGCGAACGCGAAATTTAAAATTTAAAAAGCTTATAATGTAAGCTTTTTGCTGATGACTGAATAGTTGCTTTATTTTTGCGCCTGCTCTACTAGTACCGCACTCGCCTCTACGTAATTCGTAATTCGTAATTACCGTGACTATCAGGGTTTTAGACATTTCAAATGGGTGGCTTATTTACGCGCCCCCTGTACTAGTATAATAGAGATAGTCGTGAAAATTAACTATGTATTACCGTCCATCCTTGTAGAGACGCGAAATTTCGCGTCTCTATTTACACGAAATTTCGCGTCTCTACATTCTTTTTCACCAGATGTATAATGTACATAACTTGTCAGCAAATTTTAGATTTTGTTAAACCCGCCCCTACATTGGTCATTAGTTACAAGGCATAAATGACTAATGACTATAAAGCTTAGTATAAGCTGCCATTTTGTTTGATGAAGAATTCGTATAGACAAATAATTTTTCTAGTTAGTGATTACACCTAAGCATTTCATTTTGCTATTGTGAGCAGAGGTGACATGAATTACTAATTTTCACGGTTGCCACATCCCGCCATATTTTTCATCAATTGTTTAGAGTAGCGAGGATTTCTCCTCTACCAAAACGTGTAACAAAAAGAGGTAACTATGGCTCAAATTCAAGAAGCGATACAAACTAGTACACTTCCCCTACCAGCACTGACTCCAGAAGGCTATGCAGCCACTGAACTGCGCCCTTGGGGATCTTTTACGGTTTTGGAAGAAGGGCGAGGATATAAAATCAAGCGCATTGAAGTTAGACCAGGACATCGCCTGAGTCTACAAATGCACCACCACCGCAGCGAACACTGGATTGTCGTTTCTGGTACCGCTAGGGTAACTTGCGGTGAGACAGAAGTGCTGCTGAGCAATAATCAGTCTACCTATGTACCCCAATGTACAACTCATCGTCTAGAGAATCCTGGCGTGATTCCCTTGGTGTTGATCGAAGTCCAAAATGGCGAATACCTGGGAGAGGATGACATCATCCGCTACCAAGATGACTATGCCCGTACTCAAGATTCAAACCGCCAATTAGCAGCATCTGTAATCTAAAAATTTCATATAATATGTTTTGCTAATGACGATTGAGTCTCTGCCCGATTAGGGTAGGGACTTGATCGTTGCAAAGAACTAGTGGTCTGTCAACCCAAAAATGACGGGTGGAGGCAGGGAGTAGGGAGTGGGGAGTAGGGAGTGGGGAGTGGGAAAAGATTTTGACGACTCTAAAAAATCTGTCTCACCCCACAAAGTTGAGTTGACAGAGTACTAGGGGTGTGGGGGGAGAATAATTAATAATGATTAATGATAAATGACAATGATTTATCTGAGTACAGCAGCCGCAAGGGAAATCGGGCGGTTAAAGTCAAAGCAGCAGCAGCCAAACAATTGGTTCCGATTGGCAGTTAAACCAGGTGGCTGTTCTGGATGGTTTTACGAAATGACCTTTGAGTCGCTTTTAAAAGTTGGCGATCGCGTTTTTGACGAACATGATATTCAAGTAGTCATCGATGCCGAAAGCCTACAATACATCAATGGCTTGCAATTGGATTATACAGAGGACCTGATGGGGGGTGGTTTTCGCTTCCACAACCCCCAAGCGATCGCTACTTGTGGGTGTGGCAACTCTTTCTCGATGAGTTAGAAGTGGGGAGTGGGGAGTGGGGAGTGGGGAGTGGGGAGTGGGGAACACCGCACAGGCGCCCCACCACCCATTATGAATGGAACAAACACCCCCCTTCCCCCTCTTCCCCCACACCCCACTCCCAACTCCCCACACCCCACACCCAACTCCCCACACCCGTATTTCTAAGAAATAACAAATTTTTAATGACAGGAAAAAATAAAATACGGTATGATTAGAATTTTTTAAAACTTAGAACAC
>JADQBA010000187.1 GCA_016903675.1 Stigonema ocellatum SAG 48.90 = DSM 106950
ACCTAATTGGCAACTCCTCATCCACCCCATTCTCTCACTTGCCTATGGCAAGTATCATTCAGGGGCGGAATCGTCGCTGCTCGTCATTCCTCCCACACTTCACTTCGTGTAAGTGTGGGGCTCCTGACGGGTTAGCTGAATATCACGCTGCAAACTTACGTTCTCCAAAACATCTTTTTTCGAGTGAAGAAACTTGTCAAAAGAGCTATCGGTAGAGTATAGACAATGCCTTTAATCACTCCCATAATTGGGGTTTTAGTATTTGTAATAATCCAATCTTCTAGTCCACTGAGTTGCAAAATAGGCCACACAAGATTTGCAAAAGCTACATAAGCAATCATAGGGTTTTGCCCGTTATCAATTAATAGTTGTAGCTTTTTTTTATTAGTAAATACTTCAATTATAATAGTAAATATGATTAAAATAAAAATGGCGATCGCGCTGGTCACAAAATAATAGCTGTATGTAGAAGGGTCTTTGTGGATTCCGCTTTGAAAAGGCTCAAAAAATAACCCTAGGAACATCCAGTAAACTCCCCATTGATAAAACTGCTTGACCAGATACTCTATATCGGTTTTTGGCTGGGCAAATAATAACCAGCTTGCAGCACAAATCGCAGCACTCACCAGAGTCGTTTGCCAAATCCAACGAGCCTGTAATCCAACCAGCAACACCAGGCAAATCATGGTCATGGATAGGATAATGAGCCAGAGACGCTGTCCAGACCAAGAGCTTTCACTCTGCTGATTTGCTAAGATTTCTCCTGATTTAGTATTCTTGTGTATCCAGGTTAGTATCAACTCACCAACAATGGTTCCAGGAATGATAATGAACAAGTACTTCAGGTAGTAAAACTGGAAAATCCAAGAGAAATTCCAGTCATGCTCAAAAATTCGTACAGATGAGGCTGTCCACAATTTTTTTACCCAGCCATCAGATTCGGTAGATAATTGAAGGGCAATCAAATAGCCTAGTAATCCTAAACGTAACAGCAAATTAGAGCGGGTGAATAACCATGATAGGGAGCCAAAAACAGCCATATTGGCTAGCACCATCAGGATGGGGTCACTGTGTGCGAGGGAAAACCCTTTACCGCCATATTGAAATTGGGAAATCAAAGCAATGGTAGCGGTCAATCCTCCTAGATTTAGCCATACACCATACTGACTCCATTTGCCCAAAACAGACCAACGCCCAAATATTAAGAAGAGCAAAACGAAACCTAGGAGTGCTACACACCATGTTTCTTGGGTAGGGTTTGGATTGATGGTGAAAGGACGGAGATGTTGAAGAATGATGGCGAACGCCGCTAACATTAGCCCTCGCTTCAAGATATACAACACAATCCTTGAGATAGTCCAACCTTGAGCAAGACGACGCGATAGTGCTAGCGGTATGGAAGCACCCATTGCGAACAAGAATAAGGGAAAGACTACATCCACCCAGGTTAAGCCAGCGATATGACGATTAAAGGCATGGGTTGGGGGTGGCTCTTGAGCATGATACATCCAGGCTGGCAAAATTCTGTATCGGATCGTGCCTGAAAAGATCATAGCTAAGATTGCAAATCCTCGCAGCGCATCCAGAGCATCAGCACGTTTTGAACTTGTGGTAGCAACAGTGAGACTGTTTTGTGTCAATGGGATTACCTTAAATTAGAGATGGGAAATGAGCGGGTAGCCATCTGGATCAATCGTTCGGGTGATTTATCTCGATTTACTGTTAGCCGGGAAATTTGATATTTATCTTTCAACCAGCGGAACCGCAAGATTGTGCTATTGTAAAGATAGCCTGATTGGTAGTACTTAGCAGCATAGGCTTCTACCAGGCTATTCATAGCTCCGTAGGGATATGCAATGTGTTTGGCGATCGCCTCTTCTTCAGCTAATCCAGTCATGCAGTCCCTCAGTTGAGTTTGCGCTTGGGCAAGTTCTTCAGTCAAATCCTGAACAGCCAGTTTGGTTAAGTCCTTATGATTTTGCCCATGAGATTGAATATCATAAAATCCCTTTTGAAATCCTGTTCTTAAATCTTCACAACTCAGATAGGTTGTGGATGGATGAGTATGTTTAGCTAAAGTACCTGGGTTCACAAATAAGACGATTTTAATCTTCTGATTGTATTTCTTTTCCAACTTTTCTAAAACAGGAATTACATTAGTGTAAACGGTTTTATAGCTATCATCAAAGCTCAACATTATGGGTTTTTTTCCAAAATATTCTTCCGGAATATCATGGGAGCGGCTTATAAAGTAATCATATAAATTTTGGGTTGAAAGAAACCAGTAATTATTGCGAGCTAAGTACTCTAGAACTTTTTCCAAGTTTTGCATAGGATAAGCCATTCTCTGAGCTATTGGGTTCTGAATTATGCCCATGTTGGGATTATTCATATCCACAATGCCATGAAATCCAAGGATAGGAATTCTCGGTGCATTTATATAGACTAAAAATAGTATCAATATCATCCCAATTGGCATAAACAATATAACAAATAATTGCCTATACCATCGTTTATTGTAGTTATTTTTTTTGGAGTTGTTTTTTTTATTTGGTAATTTAAATGACATTGCTTACTTATGTTTGAATTTTACCAATCTCTGGTTATGTTGCGAAAAATGGTTGAGCAGAAAGCTTTTTAGGATCATCCTAATTCAGTCGCCAGAATCTATGGGGGGATTCAAGTTTACATCCCCCACAAGTTCTGGATTCTTTGTTTAAAGATGCTATTACTCTCCAGAAAGTTTCAACAGAAATGCCTATCTGTTTAATGACTCACTTCACAGCCTCAAGGGCTTATCCGAACCGTATTGCGATCGCCCCTAGAAAAACTTTTCCATTTACTGATACTCCTGAACCAGACCAGAAAGCCGGACGGGAGTAAATTGAAAGGTCAAATATAAAAATAATTTGCAATATATGCGGAGCGAACAAAGTTACTTATAAATTAATAGGCGTTGCTGATCTTGCTGTATGAATTCGAGTGTAGAACGCCCCGCGTTCTACAAGGAGTAGGAATTAACCGAAATGATTTTCATGACAGATTCAGTCGGTGGGGCTATGCCCTACAAAACCCAGATATGGTAAGCTCACCCCTACCTACGTGTGTTTCAAAAATTAAATAGGCGTACTATAGGAATCCTAAATCATTCATGAAAAATTTTAAGTAGTGTAGGGTGGGCACTGCCCACCATAACCCGGATGTGGTGGGCAGTGCCCACCCTACGTGTGTTTCAAAAATTAAATAGGCGTACTATATTTATTTTCAATTATATCTAGAATTATGTCAACACTAGTTAAAGTATTAAATAATACAAATATAGCATTTCTAAATCAATACTGCGTAGGTTTTGAATGGTTGAGGTGCCAGAAACCCGGTGTCAGGAGTGCGAAACCGGGTTTCTAATTTTTGCAAATCCTACGCAGTATTGATTCCTAAATGATTCGTGTTCCTTGGAGAAACCCGGTTTCTTCAACAATACGGGTTTCTCAGGACTAATGAAAAGGGTGTAGGGGGTAGGGGGTGGCTGAGTGGGAACAGCGTGCCATTCGGGGTCAACCCCTGACCCCTAAGATCAGGTTCGGTTAATTGCTTATCATAAAAACCTCTGGTGCGTCCCCGCGTCAGTCCTAATAATAAGTATTCAACCGAATATAATATAACCCAGTCTAAACATCCCGTGCTTTGAAAAAATTATAGATAGCAAGAGCAATGGCTAAAACTAACACCACATGAATGATATTCCCTGCAATATGAAATACCAGCCCTAATGCCCAAAAAGCAAACAGTAGAACTACAATGCCCCAAAGGATACTCAGCATAATTTTTGATTCAGGTTTATGGTTGAGTTTTTATCTTAGGTTAATTCTCGAAAGCTATGAAAAACAATTTAGATACAAATTTTTAACTGAACCATTACACCATGGTAGTAGTCATCTGGTGAAAAACAATGTAGAGACGCGTTAACGAAGCGGCACGAAGTGCCAGATCGCGTCCCGTCTCATGGCTGAACGGAAAGATGAACAGAAATGGGATCGATTAGCTGATATGGTTCGGCAAGAAATTGTTCAGGCTTGAAGTATCAGCTTGTCTAGTGTAATGGGTAAATCGCGAATGCGTTTACCCGTAGCGTGATAGACTGCATTAGCGATCGCCGCCGCCGCTCCAGTTATCCCAATTTCACCAATTCCCTTAACACCAAGGGGGTTGACATGTGGGTCATTTTCATCCACAAACAAAACATCAATCATGGGAACATCTGCATTCACAGGTACATGATACTCAGCTAAATCTGCGTTGACAATACGTCCCCGGTTGGGGTCCATGACCGTGTGTTCCATCAGCGCCATGCCAATACCGTAAACAATCCCACCCATCAGCTGACTGCGGGCTGTTTTAGCGTTGAGTATTCGTCCAACACCAAAACTTCCTACCCAGCGCCTCACCCGGACTTCCCCGGAATCTGGGTTAACGCGGACTTCTGCAAATTGTGCGCCAAAAGAATGCATGGAATACTTCTCTTTTTCTTCTCCAGGCTTGGCATCTGCACGCGCTTCAATCATTTTTAATCCATGTCGTGCCAAAATTCCTGCATAGGTTTCGCTTTGAGAAGATTTACTTTTTAAAAACAAGTTACCATCCTCGGCAATAACATCCTCGGCATTTGCGCCATAAAGCGGTGATGCGCGATCGGCAATTGCTAGTTGCAAAACTTTACTGCGAGCTTCATTTCCCGCCAAATGCACACTTGAGCCTACACTGGCGGCTGTTTGTGAACCACCAGAAACGGGGGTTTCTGGCATTTGGGTATCGCCTAGTTCAAAACGCACTTTTTCAACTGGTAAACCAAGGGCATCAGCCGCAACCTGAGTCATCACTGTATAGGTTCCCGTGCCAATATCCTGTGAACCACTACGGACAACGGCTGTACCGTCTGCCATAATTTGAGCGATCGCAGATGCAGGCGAACGATTGGTAGGATAAGTCGCTGTCGCCATCCCCCAGCCGATTAAATAATTCCCCTCTCGCATCGAACCGGGTTTGGGATTGCGTTTGGACCAGCCAAATCGCTCTGCACCTACTCTATAACACTCTCTGAGTGACTTGCTCGACCAAGGCAGTTTTTTATCAGGATCGACCTCAGCATAGTTACGCAGACGCAACTCGATGGGGTCAATTTTCAGCGCATAAGCCAGTTCGTCCATTGCCGATTCTAAGGCAAACGACCCTGAAGCTTCACCTGGGGCACGCATGTAGGTAGGTGTACCGATATCAAGCCGCACCAGACGGTGGCTGGTTTCGATATGTGGGCAAGCATAGATCATGCGTGCTGTCTTAGCAACAGGTTCGATAAACTCATCAAAGGTTGAAGTCTGCGATATACCAGTGTGTCGGAGTGCAGTTAATTTTCCGTCGCGGGTGGCACCTAAAGAAACTTGTTGGATTGTCTCTGGTCGGAAGCCAACAGGACCATACATCTGTATCCGTCCTAGCACTAATTTAACTGGGCGATTCACCTTCTGGGCTGCCATTGCCGCTAAAACTACGTGCGACCAAGTAGACCCTTTACAACCGAAACCACCACCGACATAGTATGACATAATGCGGACATTCGCTGGCGGAATTCCCAAGGCCCCTGCCACTTTTTTTTGAGCCTGAAAGATTCCCTGGGTAGCATCATACAACAACAGTTGATCGCCTTGCCAAGCTGCTGTGGTGGCATGAGGCTCCATGGGATTGTGGTTTTCGACTGGGGTGGTATAAATTTGCTCGATGCGAACAGCCGCAGCCGCTAGTCCTTGGGTAACGTCACCATGAGATTTATCGGGCGGCTCGTTTCTAGGGATTTTCCCTTCAGGCAAGTATGCCTTATCCAGGTTCTCCTTCATATGGATAGTCGGCTTTTCTTCCTCATAGCGGACTTGCACGAGGAAGGCGGCGTCGCGGGCACGTTCAAAGGTATCGGCAACTACGATACCAATATGCTGACCGCTATATAGTATAATGTCATCTTGCAGCAGTTGCAGCTTGCGACCGCCGCCTTCTTCTCCCGAAGCCTTCGGGGCGTTGAGGTGGGTAATGACTGCCAGCACACCCGGTACTTGCTCCGCCGCCTTTGTGTCAATTTGGGCTATCTTACCTTTAGCGATCGCGCTTTGAATCGTCACCGCGTATGCAATTTTGGCAACCGGAAACTCAGCCGCGTAACGTGCGCCCCCCGTCACTTTGAGATATCCATCAACCCGATTAAGGGGTTTGCCTATAACCTTTGTATCCCCTGTATTCATGCCATTTCTCCCACTGTTGTCAGCGCCCGGACAATTGTACGTTTAGCCAGTTCGACCTTAAACCCATTGTATTTTTGCGGTTTTGCTCCAGCAACAGCAGCATTTGCTGCCGCCTGAAATGTTGCCTGGTTTGCTGGTTTGTTCTCAAGTAACTTTTCCGCAGCGTAGGCACGCCAAGGCTTTGTGCCAACACCACCCATAGCAAGGCGGGCGGCGCGAATGATCCCATTTTGAATATCTAATGCCGCAGCAACCGATGCCATAGCGAAGGCATAGGAAGCGCGATCGCGTACTTTTAAATAGTGCGATTGCCTTGCAAAGTTGGAAGCAGGTAAATCAACGGCAACAATTAACTCTCCATGTTGCAGAACTGTTTCCCGTTCTGGTGTATTGCCTGGTAGAAGATGAAAATCCACCAGTGGAATACTGCGCGTTCCGTTGGGTCCCTGTGTCTGCACCACTGCATCAAGTGCTACCATTGCCACAGCCATATCAGAGGGATGGGTAGCAATACAGCGATCGCTACCGCCAAGAATTGCATGAATACGGTTGTAACCTTCGATAGCCGGACAGCCTGAACCAGGAACCCGCTTATTGCAGGGGAAGGCTGTATCGCGGAAGTAATAGCACCGGGTACGTTGTAGCAAATTCCCCCCCACTGAAGCCATGTTTCGCAGTTGCGGTGATGCTCCAGATAGCAACGCTTCACTCAGCACAGGGTAACGTTCTCGAATTAGTTTATCATAAGCAACATCGCTATTGCGTGCCATTGCACCAATCCGCACACCGTTAGCCTGCATTTCTATCTTGCTTAACGGTAGTGGATTAATGTCAACTAACTGTTGTGGCGTTTGGACATTCAGCTTCATTAAATCGATTAAGCTTGTACCCCCTGCAAGGTAGAAGGCTTGAGCATCTCGCGCAACCAACGCCACAGCATTGTCTTCTTGTCCCGCTTTTTTATAGCTAAACGGCTGCATCTTTTTTTCCTCTTAAGACATCGTGGACAGCAGCCACGATATTTGGATAAGCACCGCAACGGCAAATATTACCGCTCATGAGTTCCCGAATTTCATCATCCGACTTGGCGTGTCCTTCGTTCACCAAACCCACCGCCGAACAAATTTGTCCCGGTGTACAATAGCCGCACTGAAACCCATCGTGGGCAATAAATGCGGCTTGCATGGGATGGAGATTATCTCCTACAGCTAGCCCTTCAATGGTTGTGATTGCAGCGTCGGTGTGCATAATCGCAAATGTCAGACAGGAATTAACACGTCGCCCATCAATCAGCACTGTACAGGCTCCACATTGACCATGATCGCAGCCTTTCTTAGAACCAGTCAAATTTAAACGCTCGCGCAGCACATCAAGCAATGTCACACGCGGTTCAATTTTCACTGCATGTTCCACGCCATTGACACGCAGTTTCACATCGACAACGCTATTGGGATGAGACTGAGGCTTTCCTTGAGCCAGAGCCTTACTTCTGAGACTCTCCAGTATAGTTCCCAATGTGCTGGCGATCGCAATTTGGCCCAACCGTCGCCGTTTAAACCTCAACCTCTTAAGGAACGCGGGAGTGGGGAGTGGGGAGTCGGGAGTAGGGGAAAAATGTGTTTCTTTCATATGTTGCGTTATGCGCTTCGCTATCGCCCAAAGAGCGCGATAGTTGGAGGCTCATATCTACTACTTTTCGAGTGGTAAGTGCAGATCGAATAGTAGAAAAATGTACTAGTTAAAATATCTTGCCACAGACTGAAGTTAGCTTTAAAAGAAGTGGTGTAGGGGTGTAAAAAGAAGGGGTGTATGGGTGTAGGGGTGTGAGGGTGTAAGGTAAATTGTATTTGAATTTATTCCCCTACACCCCCACACCCCTACACCCCTACACCCCTATTGCTTTCCCCACACCCTTTTTTCATTCAAATCTGCCGCAAGATGGAAGTTTGCACTTTCTAGGCACGCTAAGTAATAATTAACTTACCTATTTTAATTAAGCCGATGAATCGTTCCGCTTGCCTTATCTTCAATCCAGTTGCGGGTCAGGGGGACTCAGAGCAAGATTTGGCAAAGATTCGGGCAATCTTAGAGCCGGAAATTGACCTGGATATTTTCTTGACAACAGAAGACATTGGTGCTAAACAACTGGCCTATGAAGCAGTTCAACGGGGAGTAGATGCCATCATTGCTTCAGGAGGAGATGGAACCCTATCAGAAGCAGCTACAGCTGTGGTGGGTACTGAAATTCCCTTTGGCATTATTTCACGGGGAACAGCAAATGCTTTTGCAGCAGCTTTAGGAATCCCAGATACCATAGAAGCTGCCTGTGAGGTCATTTTACAGGGATGGACTCGAACTATAGATGCAGCCTACTGTAACGACCATCCGATGGTCTTGCTGGCAGGCATTGGCTTTGAAGCTGAAGCCGTAGAAAAAGCAGATCGCGAAGCCAAGAATCGGTTTGGCGTCTTGGCGTACATCCTAGCAGGAATCCAACAATTGCGCCTGTTTCAGACATTTGACGTTGAAATTGAAACCGAGGACAAAATCATCAAAGTAACCGCCGCAGCGGTAACGGTGGCAAATGCTGCACCTCCAACTTCAGTCTTCGCTCAGGGACCAGGAGGTATTATTATTGATGATGGGTTATTGGATTTGACAATTGTGGCTCCGGCTAGTAAAACAGCAGCTTTAGCCGCAGCCTTTCACCTGTTTCAAGCGGCTTCAGCAGGAAACCCAGTAGAGCGAGATGACATCGGCTACTTAAAAGCAAAACAATTGAAAATCACAACTGACCCGCCGCAAAAGGTTGTTGTTGACGGAGAAATCTTAGGAAAAACTCCCGTTGAGATTCGCTGTGTTCCCGCAGGATTAAACATCTTTGTGCCACTTATAAAAGAAGTTGAGCCAACCGAAAAACTAGAAGGACTCCCCAACTTGAGTGTTGAGTATAAACAAGGGGTGGAAGAAGAAGGGGTGGAAGAAGAAGGGGTGTAGGGGTGTAGGGGTGTAGGGGTGTAAGGGTGTAGGGGTGTAGGAGTGTAAAAAGAAGGGGTGTAAGGGTGTAAGGGAAATTAAAATTCAAAATTATTCCCCCACTCCCCCACTCCCCCACTCCCCCACTCCCCTATTAAATAATCAGGAGTAAGGTCTTGAAACTCGTTTCCGATCCGGCGATCGCCGAAAAAATTCGTAAAATGAAGCAGCGGGTGCGGTGGCTAGACCCGGCAATTCTTGAACGGGGCATTGACCAAACTCGGTTGGTGGTGGATGATGGAAGGTCAGACGATACTGAATTCTCGTTTTTGGTAGTGGGCGATAGTGGTTCGGGTGCACACCGAGGACACAATCCGCAACGGCAGATTGCTGAACTCATGCTACCCCATCACCAACAAAGCCGTTTCATGCTGCACACAGGCGATGTTATCTACCTAGTGGGGTCAAGCGAATTCTACCAAGAAAACTTTATTCAGCCTTACCGGGAGTTTCTCTTAGGAGGAGAACATCCCCAGCGCATTGCCTATGACAAGATGGTCTTCACCCTACCAATCCTACCCGTACCAGGAAATCACGATTACTACGACCTGCCACTTTTGTTCAGCTTGGTGTCTTTGACTACACTACCATTACGTCGCCTACTCCAAGGCAAGTTATACCTTGATTTAGGCTGGCATGGTTCAGGAAAAGGTGAAGCCTATGCACGGGCGTTTCTGGATCATCTCCAAACTTATAAGATTCCAGGAGACTTAGCCCTTCATCTGGATAAACACTACACTGCTAAAACAAACACTGGTCGCTGTCTGCGCTACCAGCCTGGGTGCTTCACTCGTCTTCCCAATCGCTACTACACTTTCCGCTACGGTGGGATTGACTTCTTTGCCCTAGATTCTAACACATTTAACGATCCCGCACCCCTACCCAACACTAAGGAAGGAGATACTAATCGTAAGTTATTGGAAAAACGCCGTGATGACCTAGAGCAACAGAAAGAAGAAATCATGGAAACCGCTGCAAAGCTGAATCCAGATAACCACAATGAAGCAGAGCGACTAGACGACCTGCATTCTAACTTATCACAAATTGAGGAAATTATTGTTGATATCGACAAGCAATTAGCTACTGACAAAAAAACAGTCACTGATATCGATCAACTGGAATGGTTAAAGCTGAAACTCATTGAGTCATGGAATACTGCTGATGTTCGGGGTAGGGTGATTTATTGTCACCATCCTGCTTACGTCACTGAGGCGACGAAATGGCAACAGGCGCAGACTCTAGCAATTCGCAGTCGTCTACGTAGTGTGCTGAATGCAGTGGCTGAGGCATTAGGGAACTTAACTCAAGGGCGTCCCTTGGTAGATTTAGTTCTCAACGGTCACGCTCATTGCCTAGAATACCTCCAAACAATGGACACCGGAAGTGCTGATTCTCATCTTGACTGGATTGTTTGTGGTGGTAGTGGTTTTAGTCTCCGACGCCAGCGACCTGAGGGACCAGATTTGATGGACACTGTTGGAGATGTTCTTACACAAGAGAATCGCTTAGTGGCGCGATCGCAGCTTTTTGTCGGTCGCAACGGTCAGGGCTACGAAAAGCGCCGACCTTACTCGTGTCTACGCATTGATGTTAAAGACGGTTGTCCGCCTAAGTTCATTATTCGTCCCTTGGTTGCTGAATGGTATCAGCGGCGGTGGCATAATCCCCAAATCGAGCCTTTTACGATCAATTAAGTAACCGCAGATGAACGCAGATGAACGCAGATAAAACTGTACATCTTTATCTGCGTCCATCTGCGTCCATCTGCGGTTTATTAACTCCTAATTATACAGTAGGGACGTGGCGGCCTTCCGCCCCTACATGTACGTGTGGTTCATTCATGTGAAATCGGCTGTAGGGCAACCAAACAGGGTAACATTGGTTATGTTTCATCAGGTCTGTTTCCTGTTGATATTGAGAGGTTTTAGATGAAAAAGCTAATCAACAAGCCAGAAGACTTTGTTCGCGAAAGTCTAGAAGGTATGGCATCGGCTCATTCTGATTTAATCAAAGTACATTATGACCCAGCTTTTGTTTATCGAGCTGATGCACCCATAAAGGATAAAGTAGCAATTATTTCTGGTGGTGGTAGCGGTCACGAACCGATGCACGCAGGCTTTGTTGGGATGGGAATGCTGGATGCAGCCTGTCCGGGAGAGATTTTTACTTCACCGACACCTGACCAAATGCTGGAAGCTACCAAGTGTGTAGACGGTGGAGCAGGTATTATTTATATTGTCAAGAATTACAGTGGCGATGTCATGAATTTTGAGATGGCAACGGAGTTAGCCCGTAGTGAGGGAATCCGGGTGCTGAATATTTTGATAGATGATGATGTAGCAGTCAAAGATAGTCTGTATACCCAAGGACGTCGCGGTGTAGGAACAACAGTGCTGGCAGAAAAAATTTGTGGCGCGGCAGCACAGCAGGGTTATAATTTACAGCAAGTAGCAGATTTGTGCAGAAGGGTGAACCTAAATGGACGAAGTATGGGACTAGCATTGACTTCCTGCACAGTTCCTGCTAAAGGCACCCCGACATTTGAATTAGGCGATGGTGAAATAGAGATGGGCATAGGTATCCACGGTGAACCCGGAAGAAAGCGCCAAGTCCTAAAATCAGCAGATGAGATGACAGAGATTTTAATGCGATCGCTTCTCGAAGACACAGCCTACAGTCGTATCCTACGAGAGTGGGATGAAGACAAAGGCGAATGGGTAGACATGGAATTAATAGATCCCCCATTGCTTCCCGGAAGTTCAGTTTTAGCTTTCGTCAATAGTATGGGTGGAACTCCCCTAAGCGAACTTTACCTTGTCTACCGTAAACTCGCAGAAATTTGTGAACAGCAAGGATTGCAAATAGTACGCAATTTGATTGGTCCTTACATCACTTCCCTGGATATGTTTGGTTGCTCCATTACCTTGTTAAAGTTAGATGACGAGATGATCAAATTATGGGACGCACCAGTGAAAACGCCAAGTTTGCGCTGGGGAATTTGAATAGGGAGTGGGGGAACACTTAGAGTATAACAACCAACAACCAACCACTAACACCTAAGAAATGACAAATCAACAAATTATACAATGGTTGCAAATATTTGCAGCCAAGATAGAGCAGAACAAAGAATATTTGACAGAATTAGATGCAGCGATCGGTGATGCTGACCACGGTATAAATATGGATCGTGGCTTCAAAAAGGTGATGAGTCAGTTGCCAAGTGTTGCAAATCAAGACATTGGTAATATTTTGAAAACCGTGAGCATGACCTTAATTTCAAGTGTAGGGGGTGCTAGCGGTTCCCTTTATGGTACACTGTTTTTGCGAGCAAGTACAGCGGTAGCTGGTAAGCAGGAACTGACCGAGCAGGATATGCTTGAGTTACTCCAAGCAGGATTGGATGGAGTGCTTCAGCGTGGTAAAGCACAACTAGGCGACAAAACTATGGTTGATACCTTAACTCCTGCTGTTACGGCTTTTAGACAAGCTGTGGATCAAGGGAAGCCTATGTTGTCAGCGATGGAAGAGGCTGTAGTGGCGGCGGAGGTGGGTATGAAAGATACTATACCGATGTTGGCTAAGAAAGGTCGCGCCAGTTACCTCGGAGAACGTAGTGTAGGACATCAAGATCCAGGGGCGACTTCATGTTATTTAATTTTGAAGAGTTTGTTAGAAGCGCTTTCAAGAAACATAGGGAGTGGGGAGTAGGGAGTGGGGAGTACCAACCAACCAACAACTAATAAGAATATCAACAAGCATGGAACTTGTGCATTGTTACCTAAAAATCTTATACTGAACCCTTGTAGCCGTTAGGTTCTTAGATATGCCTCGAATCAAGGGTTATTTATTGCTTCTATGTTTTTCCCTGGCATTGTCTGTGTCAATGATCCTAGGAAGTATCAACTCGGCTCCCGCTAAGAGCAGAGCGCCCAAGCTCAATACTCTCAACGGACAAGCTCCCATAGTGATCGGACACCGAGGAGGTGGAACCGGGTATCGTCCAGAACATACTGTGGGAGACCTTGGGGGCGATCAGATTGGTTCTCACAACCTAGGTATTCAATTCGGTGCAGACTACATTGAACCTGACTTAGTTATCACTAAGGACGGAGTCCTCATTGTTCGCCACGAACCTCTGTTAGCAACTGTGAAGACTGACGACAATGGCAATGTTATTAACGACGATAATGGTAAACCCGTTATCCTAGAAGCCACAACAAACGTCCCTGATTTCCCAGAATTTTCTTCACGTCTCACAACCAAAGTCCTTGATGGGAATCGTGTGACTGGCTGGTTCGCAGAAGACTTTACTTTGGCTGAGATTAAGAAACTGCGAGCAGTTGAGCGCCTTCCTAATATTCGTCCTCAGAATACTCAGTACAATGGTCTGTTCCCAATCCCTACTTTAGATGAAGTTATCAACCTCGCTAAAGCAACAGAAGCAAAAACAGGTCGGAAAATTGGGATCTATCCTGAAACCAAGCATCCCACATACTTTGCTGAAGCTGGCACTTATCTGGATGGTACTCCTATCCATGTCAATACTTCACAACTCCTGATTGATGACTTGGTTGCTAACAACTTCACTGATCCGGATCGCATTTTTATCCAATCTTTTGAGGTCTCCAATCTCAAGAACTTAAAAGAGAATATCATACCTGCTGCTGGTGTCCATATTCCCCTCATTCAGTTAATAGATAGCAGTGGCGCTCCCTATGACTTTGTTTACAACAAAATTCCGCAAACCTACGCCGATCTCATCACCCCTGATGGATTGACACAAATTAAGAGTTATGCAGATGGAATTGGTCCTGATAAGCGGTTGATTGTCCCAGCCTCTCCACGATTAGATGGGGAAGGTAAACCGATTGATATTAACGGAGATGGGCAGATCAGCGATGGTGATAGATTCCTCGGCAAGCCAACAACCCTTGTGAGTGATGCTCATCGTGCAGGTTTACTAGTCCATCCCTACACCTTCCGCAGCGATTCATATTTTCTGTCGCCTGACTACGATGGTAGTCCGATTAATGAGTACGAGCAGTTCATCCAGTTAGGCGTAGATGGCTACTTTAGTGACTTTGCCAATGATGGATATGCTGCAAAGCAAAAAGCGATCGCTGGTGGTTATAGAAGGTAATTAGCTTCTTCCTTTGTCCTGCCTTCAATTGTCAGCCGATGGTAGAGACGCGATTAATCGCGTCTCTAGCAAGGATTTCAGGTAACGCATAATTAATTTTCACGACTATATCTAATGATTTGTGGAGGGACAGCAGCGATCGCCAATGACCTCGCCCCCAAGCTTCGCCCGAAGTACATCGTGGCGATCGAGGAACGCGTGTACGAGATGAATGGAGATACGGCTTTGATGGTGGGTGTACCCGATGTCTCGGTACAAAGTTCGCTTTCTTTAGCCCGACCGAGTGACGACTCCACACACTGCCCTTCGGGTCAGTGTGGGCTTCTAAGAAATTAGAGGTTCGTCATTAGCCTCAGTAACTCGCCATGCAAGAGTTACTACGTTTACCTAGAATATATAGGCACTCCGGAATACAGGGTTGGC
>JADQBA010000282.1 GCA_016903675.1 Stigonema ocellatum SAG 48.90 = DSM 106950
CGGCACTTAGGTTGGCTTTTTTGAGATATCCTCTTGCTAACCCTGCTCCTCCTATATATAGCTCTCCTTCTACTCCTACTGGTACTGGTTGTAGTTGTTTGTCTAGTATGTATATTTTTGTGTTTCCTATTGGCTTACCTATAGAGATAATCTGTTGGCTGTTTCCGCCCTTACAACTAAAGAAAGTTGCATCAATGGTAGTTTCTGTGGGTCCGTAGAGGTTGTACAACTCTGCGTCTAGTTTACTGTTAAAGCGTTCAACTAACTCTACAGGTAACGCTTCGCCCCCGCAAAAGACCCGGTGTAGAGATTTACAATTCTCCAACCCCTCCGACAGAAGCATTCGCAGTAATGACGGAACAAGTTGAAGAGTCGTAATCTGATACTTAGCGATCGCTTCGATTGTATATGCACTGTCTTGGTGACCGCCTGGTCGAGCCATAACCAATTGTGCCCCTACTAATAAGGGTGCATAAAACTCCCATACAGAAGCATCAAAACTAAACGGTGTTTTCTGTAAGACTTTGTCTGTTTGCATCATCGGGAAAGATGTTTGCATCCAGAACATATGATTGCAAATAGCCTGGTGAGAAACGAGCACACCTTTTGGCTTACCTGTGGACCCGGAGGTATAAATGACATAAGCTAAGTTATCAGGGCAAGCACCACTGACTAGATTTTCCCCACTCTCAGTGTCAATTCTCTGCCAGTTCGTATCTAAACACACCACCTGCTCTTGGTTGGGCAGTCTGTCCCGCAAACTTTGCTGCGTTAACAACACTGACACCTGAGAATCCTCTAACATGTAGCTGAGCCTTTGTTGAGGATAGTTTGGGTCTAATGGCACATACGCTCCTCCTGCTTTGAGAATGCCCAACAATCCCACTACCATCCACACGGAACGTTCTACACACAACCCCACCAGCACTTCTGGTTTCACACCCAAGCGGAGCAAATACTCTGCTACTTTGTTCCCACGCCTATTCAACTCGTGGTATGTCAACTGTGTGTCTTCAAATACCAGCGCCACTGCATCTGGTGTAAGTTGCACTTGAGCTTCAAACAACTCATGGATGCACTTTTGAGACGGATACTCTTTTTCGGTGTTATTCCACTCTACTAATAACTGATCCCGTTCTCGTTCGGTTAGCCACGGTAAATCACCAAGTAATTGCTGAGGATGAGATGCAATCCCCTCTAGCAAGGTTTGGAAATGCCCCAGCATTCGGCGTATAGTGCAAGCATCAAAGTAGGAACTATCGTAAGCCATCTCCACGGACAATTCCTGACCGGGCACTGCTATAACTGTCAGAGGATAGTTTGTTTTTTCAAAAGTTCGGACATTGCTGATATCTAAGCCGGCACTTTGCTCCTGCAAAGTTGCATCTATTGGGTAGTTCTCAAACACCACAATGCTTTCAAACAAAGCCCTTCCTCGGGGAACGTCGCTCCATCCTTGAATTTCCACCAATGGGCTGTATGAGTACTGTTGCAACTCCACCTGCTGAACCTGCAACTGCTGCAGCCAAGGCAACAGTTCATCTGTTGCTGATATTTGCACTCGCAAAGGGAGAGTATTAATGAATAGCCCCACCATAGATTCCACTCCCAACAAAGTAGGAGGACGACCGGATACTGTAATTCCAAATACTACATCAGACTCTCGACTGTAGCGACTCAGCAGTAGCGCCCAAGATCCTTGCACGAGAGTGTTTAGGGTCAGATTCTGCTCCTGTACCAAGGACTGTAGGGTGGCACTTACCGTCTCTGATAATTGGAAATGCTGGCGATCGCAAGTCTCACTTTGGTTAGACTGGTCTCCTATAGTGAGTAAAGAGGTAGGGTTCGTAAAGCCTTGAAGCGTTTGCCGCCAAAACGTTTCTGCTTGAGAAAGGTTTTGCTGTTGCAACCAAAGGATGTAGTTCCCGAAAGGAAATGGTGCTTTTAAATACAAAGGATGTGCTTTTTGTCTAGCTTCATAGAAAGCCAAGACTTCTTTAAAGATGATGTACATACACCAGCCATCCATCAGCAGGTGGTGATAACTCCACACAAATTGGTAGGTATCATTTCTCACCTTTATTAGAGTAAAGCGGATCAACGGAGCTTGATCCAGTTGAAAGCCCTGTTCTCTATCTGTCAGAAGGAAACCTTCCAGACGCTGTTGCTGCTCACTCAAAGTCAAATCAAGCCAGTCATGTTCTTCCCAAGGTATATCCACATCCAGACGAACCACTTGAAGAGGTTTGTCAACCTCTTCCCAATAGAAAGAAGTACGTAAAATCGCATGCCTCGCCACCACTTCTTGCCAAGCCTGCTTGAATGCCAAGACATTCAGGTTTCCTTGGAGAGTGCAACTTAGTTGCTCAAAATACACACCTGATTTTGGGGCGTAAAGGGTGTGAAATAGCATGCCCTGTTGCATGGGCGAAAGCTCATAAATATCTGCAATATTGTCCATTGTATTACCTCCTGCCAGGTTGTTTGATTTTGGCAATAAATTTGTCAAGCTGTGTTTGGTTCAATTTTGCACCAGAAAAATCTGACGGGGTGTAGCCAGAGGCTTCAGGGGACTGGCAATGGTTAATTAGAGCTTGCAACGCTGAAACAAAACCTTCAGCCAAACGCTCAATTGTATTCCTTTGATGGACGTTTTCGCTGTAAGTCCAATCAAGTTGTAGCTTGCCAGATACCACAAATCCTTTCACCTGCAGAAGATGAGTGCGACTTTCGAGTAAGTTAGTTTCTGATCCCCTAGACTCTTTTGCCAATCTTAATAAGGGAGGAGATGCAGACAGTACCTGATCTAATTGACCCAAGTAGTTAAAACTTAGCTCCGCTTGGGGAAGAACTTGTAGTTGCGATCGCGTTGCTTCGTCCTGCCTTAAATATCGTAGGATACCATAACCAACACCCTGTTTTGGAACGCGACGCAACTGCTCTTTGATCGACTTAAGCATCTCTCCTGGATTGTCTATTTCCCCTTGCTGCAAAACAACTGAGTATAAGCTGGTAAACCACCCCACTGTACGGGACACATCCACATCCTCAAACAGTTCCTCTCGCCCATGTCCCTCAAGATCAACTAGCAGCGATCGCTCTTTTGTCCATTGGCAAAAGCTCTGCATTAAAGCAGTCAACAACACGTCGTTAATTTGGGTTTTATAGGCTGAGGGTACTTCTTGCAACAGGGCGCGAGTCTGTTCCACACTCAAAGAAACAGACACCTCATTAGCTGAAGCCACAGTATTATTTTCCTTACCATATGGATAGTCCACTGGTAGACTTGCCACTCTAGAACGGGACTGATCCAACCAGTAGTCCATTTCTTCTGCTAGTGCTGGTGATTGTCCATATTCCATCAGCCGTTCAGCCCAATGTTTGAAGGCAGCTGTCTTGGCTGGCAGTTGAATCGATTCACCACGGCTGATCTGTTGGTAAGCATGAGAGAGATCCTCTAATAAAATCCGCCACGAAACCCCATCCACTGCTAGATGGTGTACAATCAGCAGCAAACGCCCAGGCTTGTCAATCCCAAGGTGAAACAGCACGGCTTGCATCAATGGTCCCTCTGACAGATTCAGACTGGTCTGTAACTTGGTGGTGGCAGTTTCAATGGCTACTGGCTGTTCCTCTGAGGAAATTTCTGATAGATCAATGATATCGAACGGCACGGTTTCGTTAGGAGCAGCGTTAAGTTGCTGCCAACCAGAGTCTGAGGTGACAAACCTCAAGCGCAAGGCATCGTGATGCACTAGCAGTTGCTGTAGGACGATCTTCAATAACTCAGGTTTCAGGTCTGCTGACACTTCCAGCAAAAGAGATTGGTTAAAGTGGGCTGGGTATGCCAAATTCTGCTCAAAGAACCATTTCTGAATGGGCGTCAGTGGCAACAAGCCTGTTACTACACCCTGTTGAGCTTGAACAGAGACAGATGTGCCTGAAAAGGCAGCCAACTCGGCAATAGTTTTGTACTGAAATAGTTGCGTAAGCGTGAGTTGCAAACCTGCCTGATGGGCGCGAGCTATAATCTGTATGCTCAGGATCGAGTCCCCACCCAATTCAAAAAAGTTATCGTGTATGCCTACCTGTTCCCGCCCTAGGACTTGGCTCCATATAGTAGCCAGGATTTCTTCAGAGGGGATGCGGGGTGGAACAAACTTGGCTGCGAGATTCCTTTGAGATGGTTCTGGTATTGGAAGATATCTGCGGTCTACCTTCCCGTTGGGAGTCAGAGGTAGGGCTGGAAGCATGACAAAGACATGGGGTACCATGTAGTCAGGCAGCCATTCTAAAAGGAAGTGACGCAGTTCGCTAGTTGTAGGTGCCTCGTGACTAGGGACGACATAGGCAACTAAGCGTTTGTTACCTGGTTCGTCTTCCCTTGCAATGACTGTAGTCTCCCGTACTTGGGGGTGTTGGGCAAGTACCACTTCGATTTCGCCTAGTTCAATACGGAACCCACGAATTTTGACCTGATTGTCAATTCGACCAAGATACTCAATATTACCATCTTTTAAATAACGTGCTATGTCCCCAGTTTTGTAGAGGCGATCGCCAGCGGAAGAATGTTGAAAGGGATTGAGGATGAATTTTTCAGCAGTCAAGTCGGGGCGATTTAGGTAACCCCTCGCAACACCAACACCGCCAATATATAATTCTCCCCTCACACCCACAGGTACAGGTTGACCAAACTGATCTAGAATATAAAGCTGAGTATTAGCAATTGGACGACCAATGGGAATCGCCTGAGATAGTGAAGTTGTTTGCGTCACTTCATAAACACAGCATCCGACGACAGTTTCCGTCGGTCCGTATTCATTAAAAAGTCGTGTGTTTGGGGCATACTTGTGCCAGAAGGAAAGGCTTTTGCCCAAGAGTGCCTCACCACCAATGACCAGAGCCTTTGTTGACTTGGCTGCTATCTGTGCACTTAACAGTTGTGCCAGCAGTTCCAGATGCGCTGGGGTGAGCTTGACAAGACTAAAATCACTTTGAGAACTTAAAACAGCACTGAGAGCTTCGATTTCCTGCTTTTGTGGTAGCAGTAGCACTTTCTGTCCCACCAGTAGAGGAGAGAATAAACTGGTAATGGTAGCGTCAAACGCAATTGAAGACTGAACAGGAGCGCCAGTACCCTCGCTGACTGTGTATGCTTTTGTACACCAATTTAGATAATTAACGACTCCTTGGTGAAGGATCATTGTCCCCTTGGGCATACCAGTAGAACCGCTCGTATAAATCACATAAGCCAAGTCAGAAGATTTAACACCACTGACGGGGTTAGACTCGCTCTGAGAAGAAATTAACAGCCAGTCTGTATCCAAACAGATGACCTGCTCATGATCCGGTAATAAGTCCAGTAACTTAGTTTGCGTCAGCAGCACTGGCACCTGGGAATCATTTAACATGTAGGCTAAGCGCTCTTGGGGATATTCGGGGTCAAGGGGGACATAAGCACCACCCGCTTTCAAAATCCCCAACAATCCCACAACCATCTCCACAGAACGTTCTAGACAAATGCCCACCAGAGTGTCGGGTGCAACACCCATCTGTTGCAAGTGGTTCGCCAATTGGTTAGCACGGGAATTCAATTGGGCGTAGGTGAGGTAGTGATGTTCCATCACCACAGCCACAGCATCTGGAGTACGTTGGACTTGCGCTTCAAACAACTGATGAATGCAATCAGCGGGAAACTCTTGCTGGGTGTGATTCCACTCCACCAATAACTGATGCCGTTCAGGTTCGGTTAACAGATTTAACTGACTAATCGGCTGTTGGGGATGGGCGACAATCTCTGTCAGCAGTGTGTGGAAATGCCCCGTCATCCGGGTGATGGTTTCGCGCTCAAACAGGTCAGTATTATATTCCCACCAACCTGTCAGTCCAAGTTGTGTCTCCCACATCGACAGGGTCAAATCAAACTTTGCTGTGACACTCTCGAACAGCATGGGATTGAGAGTCACACCTGGCAATTCCAGTTGCCCCATGGGTGCATTTTGGAAAACAAACATCACCTGGAACAAAGGACTGTGGCTGAGATTGCGTTCTGGCTGCAAGGCTTCTACCACTTGCTCAAACGGCACATCCTGGTGAGCATAAGCATT
>JADQBA010000273.1 GCA_016903675.1 Stigonema ocellatum SAG 48.90 = DSM 106950
GCATTATTACATAGATAATACAAAAATATTTTAATGTTGAAACCCTTGTTTTCTCGTTAAGCAGCTACCTGATAACTTGAAAAATCAGCTAATATAACCTTCAATAAAAACCTTACACACTAAGACTTTCAAGCTTAACCCTGTTTTCTGCTCCAATGGTACTAACACCCCAAGCTAGGGGCTTTAGACCCAGTGCCGAAGAGCACATCCTTAGATCTCTTCCCTTCTGCCTTCTGCCTTCTGCCTCTGCCTTTCTTCGGTAAACTAAACCGTATAGTTTAATGTGTCTCGATAAAAAGTACCGAAATTTCTCTAATATACGGTGAATTATCCCACTTTTGGATTATATAAAAACATTTTGCAAGATAAACCTTTTAATATGGTTGACAATCATATTTATGTGTGATAGCTTAAAAAAGTCAAGCTTAAAAAGACCCTAGGAGGGGGTATTATGCCTGTTGCACCATTGATGACCGCTGTGCATTTTTCGGGTCCCGTAGAAAAGTCAGCTTCTGAACTAGCTCTAATAGTACACGAACTATTCTTGGATTAAGCGGAGGAAAGTAATGAGCCTTTCTAGATGGTTAGATACACTACTTGATGAATTAGTAAATTGGCTAGGAAGAGTTTTCAGTGTATGGATACAGCGACTAATTTCCATAATTCAATCTTCTTGGGAAGAGCAAATTGCTCCTATTCTAGGATACGTTTTTGGAGTAGTAACACAACTTTATGTTATTTTCTACCGGACAGTAAAAGACATAGTAAACATGGAGATTTGGGATCCAAACTCGTTACGATATGGAAAAAAATCTCAAATTTTTTCTATCACTAAAGCACCGCTTGCAGTTCCGATTCCACGGGAAGAGCAACGGCATACTTCACAAGTATTTGAGATTAATGTTCCACGTACACTAACAGTTTAATTTGAGTTGCGAGTTTGTTGAAAAATAAACAGATCATTGTTGTTGAACTAACTTTAATTAAATTAAAACTATGCCAGAATCTACCAAAGTTTATCTTAGTATAGACTTCCTCTCTACAAACCCTACCGGAAAACTAGGTTCTATCAAATTATATGGTGTACCAGGTCTAAAATTGGAAAATGAAGAGTTTTCTGTGAATGATAAAATTCGAGATTTCTGTCATGAGCTAATAGTTGATAAAATTTTTAGGCGCAGTCACAATATAGGTTCTAATTTTGAGCATCTTGAAATATGGCTCTATGACTCTAAGAGTGATAGGCAGAACTTGGAGTATTCAATTCCAGAGTTAGATCAACATGATTTAAAAATTGCTTCGGATATTTCAGCATCGCAATTGAGGAACATCTACATATTAGACAACAAAGTCCCAAACGATAAACTAGACGACTGGGAGCAAGAGGTCAGAAAACTATTTAGGCCCCTATTTGCAGAGTTTGTAAAATTACCTGAAATGCCAGACAGGTTAGCAAAGATTCCTTTACTTAAGGGAGTAGAATCTATGATGAGTCAAACAATTCCCTATCATAGCATTCTTGAAAATTTGTTCTTTGATACTTTGATTGTTGAGATAGATTAACTCAAAAAATCTGGATTCATTAAACTTCTTGCATAAATGCCAAAACACGCCCTTATAACATTGAAATTGCGTAGCCTAAACTGGCTTGTGCAAGAGGTCTATTTTACCCTTTAGTTCATAAGTTGAGTAACTTCCTATGCCACGCTTACATCCTCTCAGAAAGTCTCAAAATAACGGAGATGTATCCTCCGTTGGTCAGCTAGGTAGCTTTAGTCAGAATTTTACAAGTAGTGTAGGGGTAGCATCAGAACCTAATAAAAGTTTAGATTCAACCATAGATTTTTCTCCTTATCTAAAAGAGCCGGAGTACTCTTTGGATGATGTTGCTCTACCTAGAGAAACTAAACGTCAACTGGAATCAGTTTTGGCTGAACTTGAGTATAAAGACTTAATATATACAGAATGGGGAATGGGTGAAAAGCACAAGCTTGGTAAAGCCCTCTCGATTAACTTCTCTGGTCCTCCTGGAACAGGCAAGACAATTTCTGCTGAGGCTACTGCTCATGCGTTCAATCTGAAAATATTGGCTATACCATATGAACTGCTTGAGTCTAAATACTTAGGTGAAACTCCAAAGAATATAGCGAAAGCTTTTGAGTTTGCAACAGAACATAAAGCGGTTCTGTTTTTTGATGAAGCGGATTCATTTCTAGGTAAACGTATAGAAAATGTTACTCAATCGAGTGATACCGAAGTTAACTTAACTCGTAGTGTCATGCTTAAGCGGCTTTCTGACTATGAAGGTATTGTGATTTTTGCAACAAACTTGATTCGCAACTTCGATCTTGCCTTTATCAGCAGAATTCGCTGGAAGATTCAGTTTGATCTTCCTGATGAGGAAACACGTGCAAAAGTTTGGGAGATTCAATTTCCTAGCCAACTTCCTCTCGATAAATCGGTAAATTTCAACGAACTTGCACAACGATTTGACGGTGTATCCGGCAGAGATATACAAAATGCCGTGTGGCAAGCAGCGGTTGCTGCTGCCAAAGAGGATAAACCTAAGGAACAGAAGCAAGTTACACAGTCACATTTGATGGATGCCATGAACCAGATTATCGAGGCAAATAAGGCAGCTATCAAGCCAGAAATCGTGCTTAAACCCGTAGAAGGTGAAGTACAATTACCGATTCATTCTGTGGGATAACTAGAACGTATTAGCGTTTCTCATGATGAAGGGTGGCCGCTGAGATACCTGCAAAAAGAGACACGTTGTAAATAAATATTGCAAACAATGCCTTGTCGATTTACTAACTTGCCCAAAAATGATACTGGGACAATCAAACTTTTGCACGGTAAAACCAAGCTTTCACTCCTTTTTGTCCCTTACAGTTGCCCAGAAATGACCCTTTTAGGGAATGTCTTCATTTGAATAGTCAAGTTTCGGTTGAGTCTGAAACGACGGTAAATCAAGGTTTTTGACAATTTGCTTTACAAAACTTTATAACGTGTCTCAATTTGCACGTATCTCGGCGGATACCCAAATAGCCATTTAATCATAATAAATTGCTTTTAAAGTACTTTTTTATACTAGAAAAATATTGTCTTTCTAAGTAATGTACTGTCACTCATCCTACTTTTAGATGAAATCACAACTTTTAACTATACATAAAGGTGTAAAATCATCAAAAATAGTTGATAATACTATTTAAATGTGTTAGCTTACAAGGGTATGAGAGGATGTTTTAAAAACTCAAAAATTAAGGAGAAGTAAAATGTCATTTGTTGGTCCCGGTATTGGAATTGCAGGCCTCGCCCTTGGAATAACATCTCTTGTTAGAAGCCTTCAAGGTAGTGACAATGATAAGCGGGCAGCATTCACACAGCGAATGATCGCTGAACTCAACCAGAAGTATCCAAATTACAATTTTGTAATTACTCATCACAGAAGCAGCAAAGCAGAAGGTCCAGGTGTTGTACATGACCACGTTGAGTTGCCAATGGCTGTTGGAACCTGTGGATACGAAATCTTTGGTTCTCCCAAAGGACAACCATTTCGGTTTGTGCTAAATGGGGATGGTGGTTATATCAATTGGGCATTTTGCGGCGACTTCAACCGAAACGGTAGTACCCTTACTGCCGGGTAGTAATTAGTATCGCAAATATAGGCAGGACTCAAAGCCTGCCTCCAACGTAATTGAGAAGGCTTGTAACTATGACTCATAATAATCCCGAAGACCAAATGCAGCCAAATTTGTTAGCTTTCGCAAGCGCGGGAATTTCCGTGTTGATCGAGGTAATCAAAGACCCCTTTGATGAAATCCGAGGGCATTTGACCGGACCAATTCTTCGTTCCTGGATAACTGAGAACCGGAGAACTTTTGAACAATCTAGTGGTTGTGTCGTCTCTTACTATCCTGCCGAACAGAAAGTCGAAGCCTTTATAGTTGATCAGAAAAATGAAAGTCTCTTCACCGATAAAGGTCGGAAAATTGCTGTAGTTTTCAAAGCTAAATTCCTTGATCTAGAGTTACAGCAGTTATTTGCAAATAAAAAAACAGTCTTAATTCCTTTTGATTAGAAGGAGAACAAAAATGCTTGATCCAGTAACGATTCCTCTTATTATCCAGCTGTTTACTGTAGTTGCGGCGGTGACTGTAAGTATAGTTGTCACTTATCTCACTGTAACAGTTATCCGTGATTATCTTCGGGAGCGTCGAACAAACCAGAATGTAAACGCAAAATCTGCTGTGATGGTGGATAAATTCAAGAACGGAGACTATTCTGTTATGACTGGCTTCTTTGACGGCAATGCGAAGCTCGTCGATAGTAAAGTTTGGAACGCAAAGGAATTGGATGAAGATCTCCAGAAGTTTCCTATTAGTAAACCTGTAATAATAGAGTCATGAAAGTAAGAATTGAAGGGGTCGAGAACCCCTACCAGAAGGAAAAACTTCGCGAATATGTAGCGAAGGCGGTTGCTGAGGTGTGGAAGGTGTGCAGAGCAGACTCCAAGATTCGCGAAATCATCATCGACTGTAATCCCGGTTCATCAAACGCAAAAGAGAGCAATGGTAAAGAAAAGTTGGCAACATTCGATCACCTATTGCGAATGCCTAATGAGAATGCCTCGATTCTTGTACTGCCCTCTAAACAGCAAGAACTTATTGATAGCCAACTTAAGCGTTGGGATTTAATTCCATTAGTTCAGGGAAAATGGGGGGTTTATAAAATTGACCCATTCCCGCGAGTATCGCTGAACTTCGTCGGACCACCAGGAACAGGTAAGACGCTGACAGCCCACAATTTTGCGTCTAGGCTGAACAAAAAAATCATTGAGGTCTCGTATGCTGACATTGTAAGTAAGTATTTTGGAGAGGCTGCTAAGAACCTTTCCGCACTTTTTGAATTTGCTAAGGCTAACGACGCTGTATTGTTTATTGATGAAGCAGAAACATTGCTGTCAAAGCGCAATACAGCGGCAAGTGAAGGGGCTGATCATGCTGTTAACTCCATGCGTAGCCAGTTGCTGCTTCTTATCCAAAATACACCAATCATCTCTATTTTTGCATCCAACCTTGTAGAAGGATATGATCCGGCATTTCTCTCTAGATTAACTAGAATCGATTTTCCACTGCCAGATGAAAATTTGAGTGAACGTATTTGGGAAACTCATCTCATACATGAGTTACCGCTCGATTCTAGCATTACGGCAAATTATCTCGCCAGGGAATTCAAGGGTTTAACTGGTCGTCAGATACGTCAAATAGTTATTGAAGCTGCTTATCGGGCTGCTAGCCGTGAACACGCTAACCAAACTTTGCGTTCTGACGATTTTTCCTGGGCTCATGATTTAGTCTGTAGCGAGATTGCTACAACTGGCGAGCCTAACCTGTCCGGTTTTGTGACAGGTGAACCCACAGGAAGCCAGTTAACCCAAAATTTGATTAGCGGTGTGTAACAAGCCCGTAGAGAGGGCTTGAATGGGGCGACTGCTGATTAGTTGGAAACGCTAAGCCTACAAACAGTACAGTAATTGATCCACTGACCCTACCGATTGGGTCAAATCGGATTAGTTGGAAACTCCTCGTCATAATCCTTTGGATTTTTTGGACCTGTAAACCCTACCGATTAGGTCAAATCGGATTATAACAACCCATAGAATCAACAAAACAACTTCACAGTAAGCATTGTGGGGTTTTTCTTTATATGAATGACCGAGTGCGATCGCCACTCCGGCAGTACTGGAAAGCTTCCCTGATATAGGCATTGAGCCGAGATACGTGTAAGTGCGATTCGTTCTGGAGAAACCCAGGTTCTGGGGGGATTCCAGGCATTAGTAGAGTAACCCTTGTTGGGATGAGTTCGCACTTTAATCCTCTACTGATGACAACTTAATATCCATGTAAGTGAGGTGAGTAACCTAGAAAACCAATTCTTACTGCCCCGGTGCGGGGTTGACAGCACATAAACTACCAATGATGGTAGCCCCTACGAAGAAGACTGACTATCAAATTCGTAAAGCGGGGATGAAAGCGGTTAATGGTGGTAATTGCTGAAAGCACCAACTGCAAGCAAGAGTCTATGAGGAGAGTAAACGAAGTGCCGTTGAGCCATCGTCAAATCTCGCCAAGGGATATAAGCTTGTGTTTCGGACACACCTTGGGTTGGAAATAACTGGCATGGGGTTTGGACTGTTAGGATCTTACAACCGAAGCAGCGTACCTCCTAGAACCCCCGGTGGATAGGCACCCTCTAAAGACTCAAAACAATGGATATTAGGAACGAAATAACCCAAATTATAGCTCCTACAGTGGTCGATATGTAGGTAGGCAGTCAAGCTAAAAGCTGTATCTGGGAGGGATGGGTTAAAAAGCAAATGCCTAGACCGAAGTAACGGTCAAAGCCTGAAAAGGGATGGAGTAATGTCCAGGATAAGCAGACGTAACCCGCAATGTGTCCAGAGCTAGGGGTGTAAATAGCAGTGAATATGCCTAAATCAGATTCAACATTGGATACTGAGGGATGGAAGACTATCAACTGGCGACAAGTCGAGCGATATGTCTTTAAATTGCAAAAACGCATCTATGCCGCTTCACGTTGTGGTGATATTCAACGAGTTCGCAAGCTCCAGAAAACCCTAATGAGGTCTTGGTCGAATAGGGTATTGGCAGTAAGAAGGGTAACACAAGACAACCAAGGAGTGCGACGTGAAAGTTGTACATTAGGCGCATCCGCGCCTTCAAAACTGGAGAGCCATCTCTCCCGGAGAATTCTCTCTTTCCGTCCCCACATAAAAGGGTGGTTTCACCCCGCCTACAACAAAGTTAAGTAA
>JADQBA010000376.1 GCA_016903675.1 Stigonema ocellatum SAG 48.90 = DSM 106950
ACCAGCTACACCCAACATGTGGAAGGGGTGCATCAAGATGTTGTGCTCTGCTTGGAACACCAACATGAAGTTGAATGTACCAGAGATTCCCAAAGGCATACCATCAGAGAAGGAACCTTGTCCGATGGGGTAGATGAGGAATACTGCGGTTGCAGAAGCCAAAGGAGCGCTGTATGCTACGCAAATCCAAGGACGCATTCCCAAGCGGTAAGACAATTCCCACTGACGACCTAGGTAGCAGAAGCAACCGATGAGGAAGTGGAAAATTACCAACTGGTAAGGACCGCCGTTGTACAACCACTCATCTAAGGAAGCTGCTTCCCAGATTGGGTAGAAGTGCAAGCCAATAGCGTTAGAAGAAGGAACAACAGCACCGGAGATGATGTTGTTACCGTAAATCAAGGAACCAGCTACAGGTTCACGGATACCATCGATGTCTACTGGTGGTGCTGCGATGAAGGCGATTACGAAGCAGATGGTAGCGGCGAGGAGGGTAGGGATCATGAGGACGCCGAACCAGCCGATGTAGAGACGGTTTTCGGTGCTGGTGATCCAGTCACAGAACCGCTCCCATACGTTGGCGCTAGAGCGCTGTTGTAGGGTTGTTGTCATTGTTTTATGATTGCGAGATGTTGTTTATGAATCAGGCGGTTGAATTTTTGCCTGTAATAGTAATTTACACTTATTTACTTTTTTTAACAATAGGCTTTAGTTCAGCAAAAATTATCGCAACTATTAGCTTTACTTATATAAATGAAAACGGAAGATACAGATTGAAGAGGACACGGAGACAAAAAGACGCCTTGTAGGGGCGGGGTTCCCCCGCCCAAAAGGTGAGTGATAATGGTTCTGATTTGTTAAAAAATCAAACGTGAAGTCCTAAAAATGCAATTATCATATGTGAATATTTTTGTCAATGCGTAAGTTCTAAATTCGTAACAGTACTTCAGGGGGGATTAGAGACTGGGTAACAGCCCTCTTCCCAATCCCCAATCTCCTTACTATCTTTTGAGGCTAAGATAGTTGTAGTTGTGAAAAAGAATGACCATTAGCCTCTCGTTGCGGCACGAAGTGCAATTTCTCGTCTCTACAAGGGTGGACGGTAATGGATAGTTAATTTTCACGACTATGTCTAATTAAGACTGTTAACCGTCAACTGTCAACAGTTCACAACTCAAATCCGATTTCTATAACACCGTAAATCTATTTATAGGCAATATTCATGAACCGCTCTAAGATAGTTGCTATTATTACAGGCGCAATTTCTATATTCTTGGCGATCGCCTACCTCATCCTTGTCCAGTTGTTGGACTTAAGGGGTGAAATGAAACCTGCTCCCATTAGCCAACTTGACCAACCAAGCATGGTATATCTCTACCCTCATGTTAGTAGGCTTTTGATATCTTAACAATTGTTAACATAATTTGGTTTATTTGAGCCAACCTACTTATTACTAGGAGAATACGATGGTAGCTAGTCTGAAAGAATTGATTGACCGAAATTCATAGGGCGCAGAGCAAATGCATTCATGCATGGGGTAAGCCCGTAGGGGAATTTATTCCCCGTCAAGTTTCTTTTTGATTTTGAATGTACAGTTTAACGATATCTAATGGTGCGCCTCCAACGGTAGATACAAAGTAAGAGTTGGTCCACAGTGTCGTTCGTTTTGATTTAAATTGTGGAAAATAAGCGTCTGAGATACCAAGATGATTGCGCCTTTGAGCCGCTTAACTGCTCTATGGATACCAAACTGGGGATCTACTTCAATGAGTAGATGAACGTGCAAATAGCATTATTTCCATCTCAATGATCTCGACCTGTATTTACGAGCGCTATTTGCTCGCTTATGCTTTTTAAGCCTTAAATCTACTCCATCCTTGAGGACGCTACGCCGATACAATGGAAGTCCAGACAACGTGATACTTACATGAATACACGACATTGTTATTAGATTTAAATTTCTTCATAAAAAAGACTTGCGCTATCTAGCTTTTAAGTATATAGTATTTTCATCAAAGCTAAATAACCAAAAGGGGTAAGCAAGCATGCAAGTGCGGTGGAATTTCA
>JADQBA010000350.1 GCA_016903675.1 Stigonema ocellatum SAG 48.90 = DSM 106950
GCTTGGTCGTTCAGACACAGGGCAAAGGTGACGGGGGAACAATCAATGTGCTAGCAAAAAATTCTTTGCGGATTCAAGGTCAAAACGTTGAAGGTCAAGGCGCAGCGCTTGCTAGTAGTACACAGGGAAATAGCACAGGTAACGCCGGAGACGTCAACGTTAACGTAACAGGTCCAATAGAGCTAAGTAACGTAAGTATAACTACTAACACTTTGGGCGCAGGGGGTAATGCAGCAACAATCAACATCACTGGCAATTCTTTAGTCCTGAAAAATGCGCAGGTATCTGCTGATACCACAAACACTGGTATTGCCGGAGACATCAACATTCATGTCGCAGACTTTTTAAAGGTTGATTCGGCGGGAATAACAACGGATACCTCTGGCACAGGTGATGGAGGAAAAATCAACATTACTGCTAATTCTTTTCAAGTTAAAGGTGTGGGCATCAGTAGCAATGCGAGTAGCACAGGGAAAGCTGGAGAAATCAACATTGACGCAGGTTCAATAGAAGTTGGGGTAGGAGGTGGGTTCAATACAAATACTTATAGTAAGGGTGACGCAGGAACAATCAATATTAAGGCAAATTCTTTTGTCCTCAAAGGTGGCGGGGTCACTAGCAAGACAGAGGAAAATAGCACAGGGAAGGCTGGGGATATCACAGTTAATGTCGCAGGTCCATTGACAATTGACAACGGACGTATAACAACTGATACCATAGGCACAGGTAATGCCGGAAAAATCAACATTACTGCTAATTCTTTGCAAGTTGCACGTGCGGGCATCAATAGCAGGACAGATAAAAATAGCATAGGGAAAGCTGGAGATATCACAGTTAATGCCGCAGGTCAATTGACAGTAGACGACGGAACTATAAGTACCAACGCTGCTGGCATCGGTAATGCTGGAAAAATTACTATAACTACTGAATTTTTGAAACTCGACAATGCTATTAATGAGCCTAACATTAGTGCAACCTCCACAAGTGGTAAGGGTGGAAATATCGATCTAGAAATAGGAAACTTACTTTTGTTGCGTCATCAGGGTTCCATATCCACCACTGCGGGCACTGCTGGTGCTGGTGGAGATGGTGGTAATATCACTATCAATGCTCCCAACGGCTTCATTGTTGCTATCAAGAGTGAAAACAGTGACATCACCGCAAACGCTTTTACTGGCAGAGGTGGTAAAATCAAGATTAACGCATCTGGTTTGTACGGAATAGAGCCACGTCCTCAACTAACACCGTTGAGTGATATCACAGCTTCCTCCCAAAGCGGCATCAGTGGTGAGATATCAATTAATCGACCAGATGTTGTGCAACATCTAGAATTGCCGAAATTGCCTAGAGTTTTTGCAGATATATCTCTACTAGATAGAAGCTGTAGCGCGATCGCCAGCACAGTCTCCGAGGTAGATTCTAATACACAACAAAGCCAATTTATCGTTACCGGACGTGGTGGCTTACCCCCCAACCCCTACGACCCCCTCAGCGGTGATGCTATCTGGTCAGATAATCGCCAGCCTCGTATTAGTGAACAACAACAGCGTAGAGAAAAACCAAAAGCCAAACCCCCATCTAAAGGTAAGGTTGTAGAAATTAACCCAGCAACAGGTTGGGTGTTCAACGGTAATGGGGAGGTCACTCTCATCTCCCAAAAGGATATGTCCAATGGTTTGCAGTCCACCCCTACGACCTGTCCTCAACAGTGAACTGGGGGTTGGCGGTTTCTTCAAATAGACATAGTCGTGGAAAATTTTAAGTAGTGTAGGGTGGGCACTGCCCACCACATCCGGGTTATGTAGTGTAGGGTGGGCACTGCCCATCACATCCGGGTTATGTAGTGTAGGGTGGGCACTGCCCACCACATCCGGGTTATGTAGGGCATAGCCCCACCTACGTATATTTCAAAAATCAAATATGATTCCTATATATGGGTATTCAATCTGTTATGATATGACTATTGGAAATCTGCGAAAAAGAATGTAGAGACGCGGAATTTCGCGTGTCTACAAGGGTTGTAGACAACGTATAATTAATTTTCACCAGATGACTATTGGACGCATAAAGTCACCACTAAGTCTTACAGACAAACTATCAACTGCAACAAAGTTCAGTTAAGGGTTATTGGCAAGAATTTCAAATGTGACCAGACGCGGAATTTCGTGTCTGATCAACAATTTCGGGCTTAACTGAACGGTATTGACCTTACATGAGGTTTTATAAATGAAAAAAAATATTTCTCCCCATGCCCCATTCCCTGCTGTGATGTGTAAGCGCTGGTTTTGTGGACTAGGGATTGCTATATTTAACACAATATTCTTTGGTGCTAATTGTGCTCGCGCCCAAATTACACCAGATATGACTCTACCAAATAACTCCATCGTCACACAAAATGGCAGCACCATAAACATTACAGGTGGTACTCAAGCAGGGGGTAATCTGTTCCACAGCTTTAAAGAGTTTTCCGTACCCACTGGTAGCGAAGCTTTGTTTCACAATGG
>JADQBA010000227.1 GCA_016903675.1 Stigonema ocellatum SAG 48.90 = DSM 106950
CTACGGAACCTTCCACTTGAACATGGACGAGCGGTTAGAACTAGATGCTGCGTAAAGTGAAAATATTTTACTGAAACCTAGTAGGGGTAAAGATTACAGCCGTCGCGTGGCGGCTGGTGTCAGCCTCGCTACTTTTATGCCAACAACAGTTATAGCTACAATAATTGGTGTTCTAGCTATAGTTTGCCAATCTTCATCGTTTCTTGCTGATTGCACAACTCTTACTAGACCGATCCCCAGATAAATGAGGAACAAACCTCGTAATACAGCAAAGATAAAACCGATAACTTTGGTGTCAATGTTCGGAAAGTAGGAGGCGTTTTTGAAAAACGTTTCTGCGTTATTCATAAACTGGGCATTGGCGGGAGCAGTTGCAAAATCTAACATGAAGATTGTACCCACCAAGCAAAATAATACGGTGTAGATATTGACGCCATATTTGCGCTGCCATTTCTCAAAATTGGTAAGCAGACTGTTTGCTTCTTTAGGTAGCAGTACAATGATAGCAGTTCCAAATGCTAGGGATGCCATTAACATGTTGTGGATGGAAATATCGACAATCATCAAGCCAGTGCCAACTACCATTAATCCGGCAATTGTACTATTTTCTTTCCAACTTCTCTTGCGACGGATGGGAGCGGAGTAGCCGTATTGTTCTTCGTAGCTCTTAACGCGGTCGTTTTCAAATTCCGGTTCGTGGTATGTTCTCATAAAAAGTAGATAATTTCCGAAATTTTCTGAAACTTTGTAGGAGTAATAAAGAAGTGATTAACAGCTTTTTTGCTGTTTGCTTGTGAACCTATTTTATGAGTTTAATATCCGTAAAAACATCTAATAATTTTCTGATTTTAGACACTATGTTTTCTTATAAATTGTTAGCTAAAAATTCTAAAAAAGTTGCTTGACCACTGACAATATTTAAATCAGTGACTTATTTCACAATGTTTAACGCAGTCAGCCCTTGGTACTCCCAATACCGAGAGTTAGGCTTTGATAAGTAGATCGTTTTTTTGGGTATAATTAGCACGCTGCGTGTTGACGCTGCGATTTCATTATTGGAAAAAACAACACGAACACTGCTCGACGCTCTTTGAGTGTACGAAGGCTTTGAGCGGTTGAGTGGAGATAGCTATTGTAGGAATTAAGAGCGCTATTGAGGAAACCAGTGCCAGTCAACGCCGATAAACCGCACTTGTGGAAGCAAGATATTGCCCAGTCTGTAGACCTTTATAATAGTTGGTTCATGGAGTTCGCCCCTAGTGCCTACCGCGACACTCGTATTACCACAACTCAACAAGTCGAATCAGCCTTAGCTTCGACAGCTAACCTAACCAACATCACTCCCACTGTACTGCGCCAATATCCATCTATTCTTCCCATACTACGCATGGCGACAGCACCACCTTTAGCCCGTGACCGTCTCATAGGTTTAGCTGGAGTGCTGCCCAATCTCGTCAAAAACATGGAAGAGAAAAGCAGGATTCCTCCACGGATGGACAGTGGATTAGTAGATGCTGAATTGATGAAAATTGGTCAAATCATTACACGGCTGGCCGATCAAGACATTTTTCCCTGGCTCTTGAATAGGTTGGAGCCGACTGAAACACAAGTCCATCGGGCGGCGACAATTGTCGCAGACCGTTTCTGTGGTGCGTTGACTGACCCAATTATTCGCAATGCTCAAGAGCGAAGACAGCTGGCATTAATTCGGCAGTGGTTGGAGCAACGTGGCTACTCATACGTTAGAGGGGGAGCCGGGTTAAGTTTTGAGACGATACAACCCGGTACTTTCTCGTTTCGCCTCAATATTCCTGTAAGTTTACAATCTGGCAGCAAACAGGTTAATATCCCGATTGATATTGTCATCATGCCGCCACAGTCTAACCCCGGTGACTTACCGTTACTGATTGAAGCAAAATCCGCAGGTGATTATACTAATCCTAATAAACGACGCAAAGAGGAAGCTATTAAAATTGCTCAATTGAGGCTGAATTACGGTAATAATGTCCGTTTTATTCTATTCCTTTGCGGTTATTTTGATAGTGGCTACTTGGGCTATGAAGCTGCGGAGGGTATTGATTGGGTGTGGGAACATCGTATTGATGACTTAGCATTATTTGGAATATGACTGCAACTACAGCGATTGAAACAAGACGAGCGTTATTACAAAAACAACTGGACGAAGCCAAAACCCAAATTGAGCGGAATAAGCTGGGTCAGTTTGCCACACCAACTGATTTGGCAACAGATATTTTAGAATATGCCAAGTCACTTTTACCATCTGACCTCAAAATCCGTTTTCTTGACCCAGCTTTTGGTACTGGCTCCTTCTACTCTGCTTTGTTACGGGTATTTTCAGCGTCACAAATTGTTTCAGCAGTAGGATACGAAATCGATCCATATTATGGTGATGAAGCAATTAAACTTTGGGGTAACACACCACTTAAGTTAAAAATCGCTGACTTTACCCAGGCTACATCTCCTAACAGTAATGAGGCTCTGGCTAATTTGCTCATTTGCAATCCACCTTATGTCCGACATCATCATTTGAGCAAAGTTGAAAAGCTGCGGTTGCAAAATAAAATAGAGCAGACAACTAGTATAAAGCTAAGTGGCTTAGCCGGACTCTACTGCCACTTCCTGTGTATTTCAGATGCATGGATGGCTGAAAATGCTTTAGCGGGATGGCTAATACCCAGTGGATTTATGGATGTGAATTATGGACAGCAAATTAAAGAGTACCTGCTAAATCGTGTCACTTTACTGCGTATTCATCGCTTTTATCCAAAAGATGTGCAGTTTGAAGATGCATTGGTGTCGTCAGCAGTAGTTTGGTTCAGGAAAGCTTTGCCACCAACCCATCATACTGTTGAGTTCACCTACGGCGGTAGTTTGACTTCCCCGCTAGTTCGAGAGCAGGTTTTGGTGGATATGTTACGCTCAACAGCTAAGTGGACTCGGTTTGGACTAGCATCTAGTAGCCCTACTTCCAATTTCAAACCCGTGTTGCTTCAGGATTTATTTACCATTAAACGTGGTTTGGCGACGGGGGCTAACAATTTCTTTGTGCTGACACCAGAGGAAGTTTCTCTTCACCAACTCCCGGCTGAGTTTTTAAAACCAATTCTACCCAGTCCGCGATTTTTATCAGTTGATGAGATTGAAGCTGATAGCATTGGAAATCCAGTCTTAGAGCGTCAGCTATTCCTGCTCAGGTGCGATTTGCCTAATTTTGAGGTGGAAGCGAAGTATCCTGCGCTTTGGACATATCTTCAACTGGGAGTCAAGAATGGAATTAGCGATCGCTATCTGTGCAAACATCGCTCTCCTTGGTACTTGCAGGAAAACCGTCCTCCCTCCCCATTCCTCTGCACTTATATGGGACGTGCTGATACCAAGAGGGGCAAACCTTTTCGATTTATTCTAAATCATTCAATGGCGACAGCAACCAACGTCTACTTAATGTTGTATCCCAAACCCGCTTTGGCTGATGCACTTTCAAAGAAGCCGGAACTGTTTAAGAAGATATGGCTGGCGCTCAATGAGATTTCTAATGAAGCGTTGATGGGTGAGGGTCGAGTGTATGGCGGTGGGTTGCATAAGCTAGAACCGAAGGAACTAGGGCTAGCTCCAGCAGATAAAATTTTTGAGGTTTTAGGTCAGCTTTAACGTGCTAAGCATTTGTAACAACTTATTGCATCTACAGGACTTAGGTAACTGGTACTACACTTTTTAGAGAAAGGAGTTAGTCGTTATCACTGAAGCCCAACTTTATTAAGCACTGGGTCGGAAGTACTAGAATAACAGAGTTTTTAGTTACAGACTTACAGAGTTTACAAATTGAGTAAGTTGTGGCGTTATTGTGAATACAGAAATTATCTTCTTGGATTTCCGACCCCTTTTTACGGTGACGTGTACTCAGTATCAACGCTGATTGTGGAAACACGATCATATCAAATCCGGTAGCATCGTCCTTCATTAACCCGCCGTCTGGGGTCACCAATGATAGTAGGTAATCGCCCGAATTAAAAACTGCTGTTCTAAAAGGACTTTACAGCGTTGGAATAAAACCTCTAATTTCAATTTTTTCGGCAAGGCGATCGCTTGCGACTATGCACCCAGTATTCCTTCGTTTCCATTAGTAGATCACTCCAATGCTACCGGATTTGATATGATACATACGGAGGCATTGCGTTGCCGATGTTTCCTTAGCAGAAAAAACTGGGGGAAATTTTGGGGTAGCTATAAAGATTGCATAGTGGATGGAATAGCATTACCCCTCTGTGTCGTGTAGTTCCCCTGCTTTTTTAGTCCCCACGTAGAAATCGTACTCATCACAACACACTAGACAAAGCCTGTTTAAAGCTGGCAGCATCTTTAAAGTAAATTTCTGGTTTGTCAACTAAAGCTTGGTCAATTAGTTCCGCCAATTTTTTCGGAATCGAGGCATCGCGATCGCGAATAGGTATTGCATTGGTTTGCAACACTGCTAAAAATGGGTCGCCTACAAAGTTACGAGGATAAGCGCCAGTTAACATAAAGTATAAACAAGCAGCTGTAGCCCAAATATCCACCTCTGGCTTGGCATATTTGAAGTTAATTACCTGCTGTCTGGGCATAAAAGCTGGTGTACCGGCTTTAGTACCGCTTCGGGTCTGACCGCTTAAACCAGCCAAGTCAAAGGCTTTTGCTAAACCGTAGTCTCCTATTTTTGCCGTCAGTTTTTCATCGCTATAGTTAAGAAAGATATTACCTGGTTTTAAGTCGCGGTGAACTAAACCCTTGCCTTTACCAAAGCTGCCATCACTAAGTTTTACATAAGGAATGTCCGCGTTGTGGGTGTATTCCAAACCATTGAGAACTTGCAGGATAATTGGCACAGCGATATCAATAGATAATCGTCCACCCTGCTGTTGTATTAAATCCCAAACACTTCCAGCAGAGCAATATTCCATCGTAAAAAAGAAAATGCCCTCATAAAAGCCATAATCCATGAGTTGCACGACGTTCTTGTGTTGCAAAGCTTTCGTGTTTTCCGTCTCCCGCAAAAATCTCTGTACCATATCTTCATTTGCTGTAATTGCAGGTAACATCAGCTTTAAAGCCACGAACTTACCGGAGTGATTGTGTTGTGCTAAATAAACTTCTCCGAAACCACCTTTCCCCAGTAGTTTGACAAGGCTGTAATCCTTAATTGCTTTCAGGTTGCTATTCCCACTCTCTGCCAAACCCAGCCAAAGTTTAATTTTTTCTAGAAGATTTGGGGGTTGTGTTGGGTCAGGCTTAACATCAACCGTAGCGGGGAAAAAGTTAGGGATGTTGATGGATTCTGGGTCAACTTCAGTACTAACTGCAAAGACGGTATTACCAAGTTTGATTTCATCCCCGGTGTGTAAATCATATTCTGGAAATGTTAACTTTGCCCCTTCTTCCGGAGTTTGGTCGGGTTGGCGCTGTCCGATTTTTGTATCGTTGACGTAGGTGCCATTTTTACTACCGAAGTCGCGCACGCGGATGTCAGGAGGGTTAATATCTAGGAGGCAGTGATAGCGGGAGATGGTTTTATGGGCTTCATCATCGGGTAGTTGGGGATTGCAATCCTTGGCGCGACCGATGACGCAGATGGTACGTGAGTCAAAGATGAATTCTTGACCTTTGAGGCTGCCTTCGGTGATAGTAAGTGTAACTTTAGTTAGCATTGGGTTTTTGATTAGAAAGTGGCTACAAAAAATTAAAGGATTTTATTCTGTATTTTACTTATCCTGCGTTACGTATTTTTTTGTATCCCCGCACTAAAAAAACAGCTGATAATTTAATTTAACTGAAGCTCTCTGAGAGCTTCCATCGTTCGTTGGTAATTTTTCTCATCGCATTCCTCTTGAAATAATGCAGCGGCTGTCAATATGTCTGTCTTTGCATTTGGATTATCGCCAAGCTGATGGTACATAAGCCCCCGATGGAAGTAAGCAAGACCATCGAAAGAGTTAAGGTAAATAGCAAGAGAGTAGTTTTCTATAGCTTTTTGATAGTTACCTAAACTATTATAAGCATTACCACAGTTATAATAGACATCAGCAATATTAGGATTTAGTTGAATAGCATGGATATAGTCTTCAATCGCACCCTGGTAATAACCTAAAAAGCAAAGAGCTTGGCCTCGATTATTGTAAGAGTGTAAATCTTTAGGATTTAGACTGATAGCCTGTGTATAGTCTTGAATAGCAACTTGATACTCGCCTATGCTAGAAAGAAGATCGCCCCGCTTGCTGTATGCTTCAGCAGAATTTGGATTTATTTGAATAACGCGGGACAAGTTTTCAATCGCTCCCAAGCGATCGCCTAATTTTAAACAAGCATCACTTTGCTTATTATAAGTTTCGGCATCATTACAGCAATTTTCAGATAAATAGACCACAGTGGTTGAACCAACCGAAGGCATCATCTTCAGTAATATAATTTACAGCTTCAGTCATTGCTTGGTTGAGTGATTCAAGGGTACGTGCCTCACTGGAACGGAGGAATTGTTTGAGTTTTGACCAACAAAGCTCTATTGGAGATAAATCAGGAGAGTAAGGTGGTAAAAATTTGACTTTTGCACCGACTGACTCAATCGCAATTCGCACACGCTCTGCGTGATGAACCCGAAGGTTATCCATAACAACTATTGCTCCTGACCATAATTGAGGTGCTAAGACTTGGGTTACATACGTGAGAAATACTTCAGTATTTGTACTTCCTGGTACGGTCATTGTCGCAACTAGTCCTTCGATGTTAATAGCGCCAATTAAGGAAACATTTCCACCCTTGGTTCCTGGAGTACTGCTAACTGCTCGTTCCCCATCTACGGCTCTAGCGAACAAGCGTGACATCGATAAATTTAATCCGGCTTCATCGACAAAGACTAGGTTTCGGACATCAATTTGATCTAACCAACGTCTATAGTCATGTCGTAACTCCGTTACTCTTTCCATTTCCTGCTCGCTAGCGTAGAGAGTTTTTTTTTGCAACGCAGGTCTAATTTTTCCACCGCACGGTACATCGTTGGAACACTTACCTTCACCCCAGTTCTTTCCACGAGGCGATCGCATAGTTCTGAAAGTAGTAGATCATTTTTTTCTTCGATCAAGGACTTCACGATCGCCAGTTGTTCATCCTGAATTATCGGTTTTATGTTTCCTCCTCGTCGTTTCGCTTCGATTTGCCCGTTTGTCCGATAATGACGCAGCAAGTTCCGCACAAATGATAAACTGACCTTGAATCTTTGAGCTATCTGGCGTTGAGAGCCTTCCTTTGCTTCCCACGCTGCAATTACACGAGCACGTAAATCTTTTGCGTAAGCTACTGGCATCTAATTAAACAATCACTCTATCCCTAGTTTCTCACATTTTGTGGTTCAATTACCTGAAAATTGCTGTAAGATTAAGTTTGGAAGCACGCTCGTAATATGATTTTTCTATATTTAATGTTAGTGTTAGTAGACTCAAGCTTACTGTTACAAGTTGCTTCAAGGGATTAGTAGGGTTTTGTTCTATAAGCACCTTTATGCCAAGCAGCCTTAAAATTGGACTTTGGACAAAAAGAAGCTGGTTCGCGGCTGATACTCGCGAACCAAAAAACTACGCATCAGAAATTGCCCCAGTTATTTTTCAAACTGAGTAAAACAGAGTTAAACGGCTAAAGCCTAAGAAAATTTACGCTGCTTTTTGCTTATCAGGTGTCGATTTTGACTGCTTCTTCACAACGGGATGCTTAGACCGTTTTGGTTGAGTTTGACCAGTAACCCGACCAAGTGAATTTCCACGGGGTTTGGGAGAATGTCCGGGTTTTCCAATCTCTGAAATAATTGTTTGAAAATCGCGTTGCACTACACTTGGAGTCACAATTTTATCATTGCTTTGTTCTAAATAACGCTCCCAGGGTCTAGGTAAATGGGAAGCTAAGTCCTTTGCAGCCCATAACTGTACGTAAGATAGCATTACTAATCGTATCCAATTTTCCTCGTGTTCAACATCTGGAGTTTGAAACTCCGTCATCAACAAACGCTGCTTACTGAAGCGGAACATGTGTTCGAGATCAAACCTTTGTCTGAAACTTTGGTACGCAACAGTAGGTGAGATTTCTTCACGTCGGTCGCCGATGACGATTAACCACATGGGTTTCCAGACGGAATTACCAGTATCATCCGTCACGTGAACCCTGAGCAGAGTGAAGGGATGACGGTACATTTTTTGTTCCTTAGTTCCCCTCATCAACATTTGATTCCAAGCGAGTATGGTGATGTTTAAAAGACGACCCTTACGAGTTGTCTGTTGAATTTGTGTTGTTTCGCTACTGCCGTGCCAAGTTTCGCCATCGCCTAAATCAAACCGCTCACCGTATTTTTTCTGGCGACCAGGTTTTTTCTTTGACTTATCAACAAGTGGAGATTGGTAGAAAATCCGATTACTACGAACTCTGGCAATCAGCACCAAGTTTTTGTGTTTGGACTGTTCACAAAGGAATGAACGTTCGCTATAAGCAGTATCTCCCACCAATACGCACAATTTTTCGGACCAAGGGAGTGATGTATCGGACATGACAGATTGAATTTGGTCACTGGCGACACCAGTACCACTTTGATCAAGGGATACCCTTTCTCCAGATAAGGGAATTGCCCAAGCTGCATGACTATCAGTCTCTTTCTCTGGTAAGATTGAAAGTATCGAGTAACAATGACCAATATTAATAGGTTTGTTACCCTTAATAGTATTGGGCTGGTAAATATACCCACGTTCCGCCAAAGTCCTGGCGTAGGGACGCGGATGTGGTGTTGTATCAGTTCCGAATAAGTAAAAAGGGCGTTGTTGGGGTTGGTCAATCAACTCAGACACCACCCTAATTAATTTATTGGGTTCTTCTTGTTCTTTTTCTTCTTTTTCTTCAACTTCATTGTTTTTCTCCTGAATATTTGTATTAAATGATTTTTGAATTGCTTTATAAATAGAGTTATAGCTTCTTGGAAACAACGGACTTAAAGATAGCTCCGCAATTGAATTGGCTCCCGTATTACCCGCAAGCGCATCCAATAAATCCATACAGGCATCGCTACATGATTCAAAACAGTTGTAAATTTTTTGTCTAAAATCCTGAAATCGCGCTATTAATTTATTGTTATTAAATTTCGGCATCCTCATCAGTATTTCCCAATCATAGTTTGTAGTTTATATTACTATGCGTTGGGGATCTGGTGGCTATGCTTTTTTTTTCTGCTGGTAACTATAAACAAGATTAATTATTCGCTTGTTCGCGTTTGTCTCACGCGAACTATTTATTTTTGTCCAAAGTCCAATATTCTAACTCCGTTCCAAAACCAAGTTCAGCACTTTTTTGAGAATCACTCCAACATATAAACTTATCTACAAACCAAGAAATTTTGCATAACCTTGCCTTCGTCAGAAGTATCTAGATCTTCTTCGCTGTTTTACTTTCTCCGTGGGAGTGGAAATCAATGTCTAAACAAATACCAAACCCAAAATCTCAGCTTCATCATCAGTTCAGATGGTTTACTTGGTTAGTCTCACTAACTCTAGCGTTCTCTCTAGTGGGAAACAATCCTATTGTCGTGACCGGACAATCCCAGCCACCACAGCCAGCAGACCAAAAAGCTGCTTTGGAAGAAGCTGAACGCCTAAATCAACAGATTGTGCAGTTGTATAAAGAAGGTAAGTATAGCACCGCGATCCCTTTGGCAGAACGTTTACTGGCTATCCGTGAGAAAATACTGGGTCAAGA
>JADQBA010000477.1 GCA_016903675.1 Stigonema ocellatum SAG 48.90 = DSM 106950
TGTATCCACGGCTAGTCCTTCTAAACCGCGATCGCTTGCTACGACTGGGACACCCGCTGCCATTGCCTCTAGGGTTTTATTTTTAATGCCAAAGCCTGTCCGCATAGGCACGACGCAGACAGTTGCCCTATGTAAATATTCTACCATTGAGGGCACACGCCCAGTCACAGTAATTCCGGGTTGGTCTTGCAGTGCCAAAACTTGTGTTGTCGGACGAGATCCGACAATATGGAAAGTTGTATCAGGATAAAGTTTTTGGATTTTTGGCAAGACTTCGTTGGTAAAAAAGCAAACAGCATCAATATTTGCTAAATTATCCATTGCACCAATAAAAATTAAGCGGTGTCCTTCTGGATTGGTGGTACGGTAAGGAAATGAAACCAAATCAACGCCATTGGGAATAACTGTAATTTCACTGTTGGGATTAAATTTTTGCAATTGGACTCGATCTTCTTCTGTTGTCACCACAATTGTCGAGAATTTAGAGCAGTACTGTTGCTCGTAACGCCGCAAAAGTGGTAAATTGATTGTTTCTCTCAATCTATTTTCAGAAATGCCAGTTTCAAGCTGGTTGCGACAGGCACCGTAGACAGAACTATGAATGTTGAC
>JADQBA010000498.1 GCA_016903675.1 Stigonema ocellatum SAG 48.90 = DSM 106950
AGCTTTGGAATTAATGCAACGCCTACTGGGAGAAGAGCATCCTGATATCGCCAACATTTACAACAGCCTTGCTAATCTCTACAAATCCCAAGGAAAGTACAGTGAGGCTGAACCATTGCTCATCAAAGCTTTGGAATTAATGCAACGCTTACTGGGAGAATCCCATCCCTCTGTCGCCACCAGTTACAACAACCTTGGCGAACTCTACCGTGACCAAGGAAAGTACAGTGAGGCTGAACCATTGCTCATCAAAGCTTTGGAATTAAAGCAACGCCTACTGGGAGAATCCCATCTTGATGTCGCCAACAGTTACAACAACCTTGCTCTACTCTACCGTGACCAAGGAAAGTACA
>JADQBA010000127.1 GCA_016903675.1 Stigonema ocellatum SAG 48.90 = DSM 106950
GAAAAACCGAACTATATTAATTTATGTATTGGCTTGTAGTTGCGCAAAGAGCGCTCATATCTAGGGCGCTGTAGACACGAAGTGGCTTCCCGCAAGGGTAGCGCAACTACAAACCTTTATTTATTTGTGCCGACTTACTTAGTTACAGGTAATCGTTGTACCTATCACCTTAAAGGCAGATGCCAGCAGCACGGAACATATGTGTTCCGTGTTCCAAAAAAATTCACCCCCAATCACGAAAATAGTCTTTCCCACTCCCCACTCCCCACTCCCCACTCCCCACTCCCCACTCCCCACTCCCCTTCTAGTCTGTTCTACATATTTACACGTAAAATAATGTGTTTTTTATATGTTTGCTATGTAAGTTCAAGGACTAATGTAATCTTCATACTTATGTAAGTATAAACTTTTCCTCAGGATAAATACTGAGGTCAAGGTTAAGTAAACTTAGCTACGGTTGTTTCAAGCAACTTGTGTTTGAGATGACTTGATGCTGGAACTATTGAAAACTTTTCTTGCTTCTGAACAGTTTATTCCTCACGGTCATTGCTACCTCTGGAACCAAAAGTTGGTGGGGCTGCATATACTATCTGACTGTTTAATTGCACTTGCCTATTTTTCAATCCCCATCACGTTGCTCTATTTTGTTTGGAAACGTCAAGATTTGCCTTTCAACTGGATGTTTCTGCTGTTTGGACTATTTATCACCTCTTGTGGCACCACTCACCTGATGGAGATTTGGACGCTTTGGCATCCTATTTATTGGCTGAGTGGTTGTATAAAAGCTATCACTGCATTAATTTCACTGTACACAGCTTTTGAGATGGTACCTCTGGTATCAAAGGCACTTGCTCTCCCTAGCCCCGCACAACTAAAGCTAGCCAACCAAGAGTTGGAGCGTGAAATTAGTGAGCGTCAGCGAATGGAGGAGTCATTGAAAGAAAGCCAAGCGAAATATAAAACCTTGTTTGAAATTTTCCCCATTGGCATTTCGATCACCGATGAAGCGGGAAATTTAATTGAAGCCAATCCAGCTAGCCAGAAAATTTTAGGGAAATCTAGCACAGAACAAACCAAACTTAAGTATGATGGTCCAGAGTGGGTCTGGATTCGTCCAGACGGTACCCCTCTGCCACCAAGAGAATTTGCTAGCGTCAGAGCGCTAACAGAAAACCGAGTCGTTGAAAACATTGAAAAGGGGATCGTCAAAGCAGACGGTGAGATTACGTGGATTAGTGTCACGGCTGCACCTATTCCCTTACCAGAGTATGGCGTGGCGATCGCCTACGTTGATATTACTGATCGCCAACTTGCAGAAGCGGCATTACGGGAAAGTGAAGAACGATTCCGTGCCATCTTTAATCAAACATTTCAGTTCGTGGGATTGCTCCAGCCCGATGGCATTCTCTTGGAAGCCAACCAGACTGCCCTTGACTTCGCAGGGCTTAGGTACTCTCAAGTCATTGGCAAGCCATTTTGGTCAGCCCGATGGTGGACGATTTCAAGAGAAACTCAAGAGCAACTAAAAGCTGCGATCGCTCGTGCGGCAACAGGAGAGTTTGTGCGCTATGAAGTGGAAGTGTTGGGAAAAGACGATCTCGTGGCAACGATTGATTTCTCCCTGCGTCCCATACAAGATGAATCTGGGCAGGTGAAGTTGTTGATTCCCGAAGGACGAGATATCACAGAGCGTAAAAAGATGGAAGAAGAATTACGCGATAGCCAATATTTTTTACAAAAAGTTGCCAATCATATACCACAAATTTTATATCTGTTTGACATCTCAAAAGAATTTACCCTCTATCTTAATCAGCAAACTACTACAATGTTAGGCTACCATCCTAAGGAAATTTACTTAAAAGAGCCACAGTGGCTTGAGGAACAATTACATCCAGACGACAAACACCTGTACTACGACATGCCCAGTCGCTTTATCAAGCTGAGAACCAATGAAGTTCTTGCCATCGACTATCGATTCCGCCACAAAAATGGGCAGTGGCGCTGGCTGAATGCGAGAAAAGTCGTATTTGCCAGAGATGCTGATGGCATACCAACCAAGATTCTTGGCTTAATTGAGGACATTACAGAGAGCAAACAAGCCGAAGCCACCCGGCAGGGGGCACTAGCAGCAGCCCAAGCCGCATCAATTGCCAAAAGCCGATTCCTGTCCAATATGAGCCACGAGCTGAGGTCGCCACTAAACATCATTCTCGGTTTTTGCCAGGTGATAGTTCGTAGCAATTCTCTCTCCTCTGACCAAATAGAACAGCTAAAAATCATCAATCGCAGTGGCGAGCATTTGCTTAACCTCATTAACGACATTTTGTCAATGTCCAAAATTGAAGCAGGTCAGGTCACTCTCAATGAAAGTCGCTTTGACCTGTATCTGCTATTAGAAGACTTAGAGAAGATGCTGTTTTTAAAAACTGCGGTCAAAGGCTTACAACTCATCTTTGAACGGGCAGCAGATATTCCCCAATACGTGCAAACTGACGAAAGTAAATTGCGTCAAGTCTTAATTAACCTGCTGGGAAACGCCATCAAATTTACTAAATCTGGCAGTGTCACCTTGCGGGTCAGACTGGCAACTGGGGATTCCCAATCACGCCAGTCTGACGAGAGTCCAGTCCTCCAATTCCCAATCACCTTTGAAATAGAAGATACTGGACCTGGCGTTGCACCAAATGAGATTGATACCTTGTTTGACCTCTTTGTGCAAACTGAAACGGGTCGCCAATCAATGCAAGGAACAGGTTTGGGTTTACCAATTAGCCGAGAATTTGTGCGGCTGATGGGGGGAGATATTATTGTTAACAGCCAGATAGATAGGGGAACAACATTTACATTTGACGTTCTGGTGAGTGAGACTGCTCCTGTTGATAAAAAAACTTCATTTTCAACCAAGCGAGTCATTGGACTAGAGCCTAACCAACCTATCTATCGCATTTTGGTCGTTGAGGATTTAGAGGAGAACCGCCTACTCATGGTTCAACTGCTTGAACCATTGGGATTTCAAGTGGGGGAAGCAGTTAACGGTGCTGAAGCAATTAGCTTGTGGTCAACTTGGGAACCACACCTCATCTTCATGGATATGCGAATGCCAGTCATGGATGGCTATGAGGCGACCAGACAGATTAAAGCTACGCTCAAGGGTCAGGCTACCGTAATTATTGCCCTAACCGCCAGTGGTTTTGATGAAGAGCGATCAAAAATCTTGTCCGCAGGCTGCGACGACTTCGTACGTAAGCCTTTCCGAGTGTCGGTATTGTTTGATAAAATTGCTGAGTACTTAGGAGTGCGCTATCTTTATGAAGATGAAAATCAGACCACCTCACAATTGACGGCGACGATCCCAAAAAAACTGATACCAGATGATCTGAGCGTCATGCCTCCTGAGTGGGTGGCGCAGCTACACAAAGCAGTACTCTGCGCCAACGACGAGCTAATTTTGCAACTAATCGGGCAAATCCCTGAGACTGAGGCAAATTTGGCTCACTCCCTTTGGGATTTGGTCAATAACTTTCGTCTGGATCTGCTATTTGATCTCACGGATGCATCTATCAATGAATAACCATCAAGTACAAGGGAATTATGGAGACATTCTCATCGTTGATGATTCTCCGGACAACCTAAGAGTTTTATCCACCATGCTCGCTGAGCAGGGATATCGAGTCAGGAAGGTGATCAACGGGAATCTAGCTTTGAAGGTAGCGCAGATAGCTCCACCCGATCTGATTTTACTCGACATTTTGATGCCAGAAATGGACGGCTATGAAGTCTGCTCGTTGCTGAAAGCCAACCCCCAGACATGGTCGATTCCAATCATTTTTATCAGCGCTCTCAATGACATATCCGCTCAGATAAAAGCCTTTGAAGTCGGTGGGATAGACTACATCACCAAACCGTTTCAGGAAGCAGAGGTTTTAGCCCGCGTCAAGAGCCAACTCACCATCCAAAACCTGCATCTAAAACTACAGCAGCAAACCCACTCGCTACAAAAGCAAAATGCGCTGTTGCAACAGCAAATCCAAGAGCGCCAACGAGCTGAAGCTGAAACCTGCTTCTTACTGAGAACAGCACAAGCTATTAGCTCTTGTGACGACTTTCACTCTGCCTTAGAAATTACCCTCCGTCAAGTTTGCCAGATGATAGGCTGGGATTTTGGAGAAGCCTGGATTCCTAACGATGAAGGCACAATTTTAGAATGCGGCCAAGGTTGGTATGCAACAGAAGCAAGTCTAGAGAAATTCCGACATGCTAGCGAGAAGTTGACATTTCCTCCCGGCATAGGATTCTTAGGACAAATTTGGCTGACCAAACAGCCCAAATGGATAGAGGATGTTTCACTTGAGCAATACCAAGGTTTTCTCCGTTATGACATCGCTTTAGATGTGGGACTCAAAGCTGCTTTAGGCGTTCCCATTGTTCTCAATGACCACGTATTAGCTGTTTTGGTTTTCTTCAAAAAAGAAAAGCTCAAACCCGTACAGCGATTAATTGAACTCATCAATGCATTTGCTACCCAGTTAGGTTTGTTCCAGCGCGAAAAAATAGAAGCCGCTCTGAAAGCAGCGAACCTTCAGCTAGAGCGCCTCGCCGCCATAGATAGCTTAACAGGAATCCCCAATCGCCGGAAGTTTGACGCACACTTTCACCTAGAGTGGCGACGGATGGCACGAGAGCAATTACCCTTATCTTTGATTTTATGTGATATTGACCATTTTAAAAGTTACAACGACACTTATGGTCATTTAGCCGGAGACTTTTGTTTACAGCAGGTGGCACAAGCAATTAGTCGTAGTATCAAGCGTCCGGCAGATCTTGCAGCTCGTTACGGCGGCGAAGAATTTGCCATAATTCTGCCTAATACTCATGTTGACGGAGCCTTACAAGTCGCTGAAGCCACGCGGAATGAGGTTCAAAACCTCAAAATTGCCCACGCTCAATCTGCTGTTCATAACTACGTCACTATAAGTGCTGGTGTCGTCAGTGTTGTTCCCCAAAATAAACTTGACCCCTCAAGCTTGATTACTGTTGCTGACCAAGCGCTTTATGAAGCCAAAAAGCAGGGGAAAAACCGCTCAATTGGGAAAAGTTTTGAGGAGTTATCCTCTGAGTTGCTTCTCAATCGCCTTTCTGGGTTAAGTCAGCCGATTGTATCTGTATATAAAGCTCAATAACTGGATAATTTTCAATTTCAATTTCCCCAACATGTTAATTAAGAAATTATCTTTTTTGCTATGAACAGCCAGCAACCGTTAACCTCAAAAAGGCACATTCTTGTTGTTAATTCTCCCCCCCATAATCTACGACTTTTAACCACTATGCTAACCGAGCATGGGTATCAAGTCAGAAAGGTAATTAACGGGGATATGGCTTTGAAAGTAGCTTCTAATGCTCCCCCTGATTTGATTTTTATCGATATCTTGATGCCAAACATAAATGGCTATGAAGTTTGTCTACAACTGAAAGCCAACGAGAAAACTCAGAAAATCCCTATTATTTTTATAAGCAATTTAGAAGAAGTATTGGATAAAGTAAAAGCTTTAAAACTAGGTGGCATTGACTACATTAATAACCCCTTTAACATCGAAGAAGTTTTAGCGAGGATTGAAAATCAACTCTCCCTCCACAGACGGGAAATCATCGCATATCAGCAACTTCAAAATCAACTACGGCACGATCCACTTACTAATTTGCCAAACCGGACTTTATTCATGGAAAGCTTAGAACAGGCAACTAGACGTGCTAAAGAAGAGTCGGATTATCAGTTCGCAGTGCTGTTTTTAGACTGCGATCGCTTCAAAAGTATCAACAATTCTCTCGGTCATTCAGTAGGAGATGAATTGCTCATCGCCCTTGCTCGTCGAATTAAAACATCTTTAAGCTCTGTTGATACTCTCGCACGATTAGACAGCGACGAATTTACCATTCTTATAGAAAACATTGCAGATATCAACAGCGCCACACTCGTTGCCGAGCGAATTCTTGAAAAACTATCAATCCCTTTTCAACTGTCTAGATATGAAGTATTTATCAGTGTCAGTATTGGCATTGCTTTGGGAAATATTGACAATAATAAATCAGAAAATATGCTGTGGGATGCTGAAACAGCAATGTATCGTGCTAAGGCATTAGGTAAATCCCGTTATCACATTTTTGACATAGATATGCATCAGGAAGCCCTCCAGCTTTTACAATTAGAAAATGATCTGAGAAGGGCTGTCGAACGAGAAGAATTCATCATTTACTATCAACCGATTGTTTCCCTAATTACAGGCAAAATTACTGGATTTGAAGCACTTGTGCGCTGGCAGCATCCTACTCGCGGTATGGTGTTTCCCACAGAGTTTATTCCAGTGGCGGAAGAAACTGGGTTGATTACCGCCATCGACACTTGGGTGTTGCGGGAAGCTTGCCGTCAGCTACGGACTTGGCAGATAAAGAACGTGACATCAGAACCTCTCAGTATTAGCGTTAATCTCTCGGCACGGCTATTTTCACAACCTAATTTAATTCAAAAAATTGACAATATCCTTGAGGAAACTCAACTCCATGCCCAAAGCTTAAAACTGGAAATAACAGAAAGTGCAATCATGGAAAATAGTGATTCAGCTACCAGAATTATTCACGAACTAAAAAAGCGTCCAATTCAGTTATGTATTGATGATTTTGGCACAGGCTATTCATCTTTGAGTTACCTGCACAACTTCCCGGTGAATACACTCAAAATCGACAAGTCTTTTATCAATCTTATGCAAGACAACCCAAAAAACGGAGGCCTGGTGCCAATGATTATTAACATTGCCTATACAATGGGGATGAGCGTAGTTGCTGAAGGGGTAGAAACCCTCGATCAGTTAGCTTGGTTGAGAAACTTAAACTGCGATTTTGGTCAGGGATATCTGTTTTCTAAACCTTTAGAAGCTGAATTGGTTTTAAACTTGATTGCGGCTGCGCCTCGATGGTGATTATAGCGGAAAGCTTGGTGCAAGCAATAATGTTTTATATCAAATCCGTCTAATTAGACATATTCAAGGAAGAGACGCGGGGACGCGGGGACGCGGGGACACGGGGAAAATTCATTCAAAAATATCTCCGCGTCCCCCTTTCTCCCCCTCTCCACGTCACCCTCTGGTGCGTCCTCTAATCGACACCTCGTAACTTCCGAGTGTTTTCAACTAAACTTTGAGCAAATTGATCGAACCGTTGGGAGAGTTTATCATCCAGTAATTTACCTTCAGGGCTGAAGGCTTTCCACACTTGCCCAATAGCAATTTGTTCTGGAATTACCCAACCGTGTACCCACCGCATAATCAACCGGAGGTCATTAAGAGCGTTGCTGTTAGGCTGTCCCCCCAAAACGCTAATTAGTCCGGTCACTTTATCAGACAACTGGGTAAAACTCATCAAATCAAGAGCATTTTTCAGAACACCACTCACGCTACCGTGATACTCTGGTGTTGCCAAAATTAATCCGTCAGCGCGACTGACGGCATCGCGCAACCGCTGAACTTCTGGGTACTCTGGATACTCCTCTCCCCCATCGCAAAATGGCAACTGCATGTGCCGCAAGTCGAGAATTTCTACTTCTGCACCCAGAGCTTCTACCCGCTGTGCTGCTAAACCCAAAGCCATTTGGGTGTAAGAATCTGCTCTTAGACTACCACCTATACCAACAATTTTTACCATAGTCAATCCACAAATTACTAACTAGCTTTAATAAACTTTTACACTTTCAAAAGATAGATATTTGAAATCCGGAATCATTACGACTATGTAAATATAATAGCTATTTGTGACAGAATATGTCAAAAAAGGCGAATGGGGAGCAGGGGGGAGAGGGGGAGAGGGGGAGAAAGAATCATTGCTCAATAACTCAATAACTCTTTTGCCTCCCCTTCCCCCCTTCCCCCCTTCCCCCCCTCCCCCCCTCCCCCACTCCCTATTTTCCACTCAGAGAGCGACATATATCGCACCAGACGTGGGAATGGTTTTTTTTGAAAGCTACACTAGGAAGTTAGGAAACAATTATTTCGATTCTTGCTAGAAAAACCGACATAAAAACCAGCGCTCAGCTTATGCCAGCAGACATTGGGTAAATATTATGAAAAGTTTTGGGAAAAAGACATTGATGAAACAGGGACCGACAAAGCGCTCTACTTTGGCAGGAGCGCTGGCTGCCAGTTTGCTCATATTGCCAGGAATTTTAGGGGGAACTCCTGCGCTGGCTCAAAAAGCAGAGCGTGACCCCCTAACCTATGGCGAATTGATCAAAAAAACCCAGAAGGGGGAAGTCAAAAAAGTAGAGCTTGACGAAACCGAACAGGTAGCAAGGGTATATCTTAACGGGCAAAAGCCAGATACACCAATACCAGTGAGGCTTTTTGCAGACGGGCAAAATACAGAGTTAGTTAACAAACTCAAAGAAAATAAAGTTGATTTTGAAGAGGTTTCCTCTCACGACGCCAGGGCCGCTGTGGGGCTTTTAATCAATCTCATGTGGATTGTGCCGCTAGTTGCTTTAATGCTATTGTTTCTGCGCCGCTCTACCAATGCCTCTAGCCAAGCAATGAACTTTGGCAAAACCAGAGCACGCTTCCAAATGGAAGCAAAAACCGGAGTGAAATTTGAGGATGTAGCAGGTATTGAAGAAGCAAAAGAAGAACTACAAGAAGTTGTTACCTTCCTCAAACAACCAGAAAAATTCACCGCTGTAGGCGCACGCATTCCCAAAGGAGTGCTGTTAGTCGGACCGCCGGGAACTGGTAAAACTCTGCTGGCAAAAGCTATTGCTGGCGAAGCAGGTGTACCTTTCTTCAGCATTTCGGGTTCGGAATTTGTGGAAATGTTTGTTGGTGTGGGTGCATCACGCGTGCGGGACCTGTTCAAAAAAGCCAAAGAAAATGCCCCCTGCTTAATATTTATCGATGAAATCGACGCCGTGGGGCGACAGCGGGGTGCTGGTATCGGTGGCGGTAACGATGAGCGGGAACAAACCCTCAACCAACTGCTCACTGAAATGGACGGTTTTGAAGGTAACAACGGCATTATTATTATTGCTGCCACTAACCGCCCAGATGTACTAGATGCAGCGCTGCTGAGACCTGGTAGGTTTGACCGACAAGTGATTGTTGATGCACCTGACCGCAAAGGTCGTCTAGAAATTTTAAAAGTCCATTCCCGTAACAAAAAAATTGACCCATCCGTTTCCTTGGAAGTTGTTGCTCGTCGTACACCAGGTTTTACAGGAGCAGATTTGGCTAACCTACTTAACGAAGCGGCTATCCTCACAGCACGCAGACGCAAGGAGGCAATTACTCAGATCGAAATTGACGACGCCATTGACCGCTTGACAATTGGGCTAACTCTCAACCCCCTTTTGGATAGCAAGAAAAAGCGATTGATTGCCTATCATGAAGTAGGACACGCGCTTTTGGCTACACTCCTAGAACATTCCGACCCCTTAAACAAGGTGACTATTATTCCCCGCTCTGGTGGAATTGGTGGTTTTTCCCAGCAGGTTTACAATGAAGACATGATTGACAGTGGTCTTTTTACTCGGGCTTGGCTGGAAGATAATATAACTATGACATTAGGAGGAAAGGCATCAGAATCACAAGTCTTCGGCGAAGCTGAAGTGACAAACGGAGCCAGCGATGACCTGAAAAAGGTGACAAATCTCGCCCGGAAGATGGTGACTATGTATGGTATGTCTGAGTTGGGATTAGTGGCTCTAGAAACTCAGAATAGTGACGTGTTTCTCGGTCGAGATTGGGTGAATCGCTCTGAGTATTCAGAAGAAATGGCTACTAAGATTGATCAACAAGTACGGACCCTGGCAACTTCCTGCTATCAAAAAGCCTCTCGGATCATCCGTGAAAACCGAGCTTTGGTAGACCGTCTTGTGGATTTATTAATAGAACAGGAAACTATTGAGGGAGTACAATTCCGCCAACTTGTTGCTGAATACACCCAGTTACCTGAGAAGCAATTAGTTGTGGAAAGCGCTGCGAAGAGATAGGGAGAGGGGAGTGGGGAATAGGGAGTGGGGAGTGGGGAGTGGGGAGTGGGAGAGGGGAGTGGGGAATAGGGAGTGGAGAGTAGGGAAACAAGAATTAAAAAGAATATCTTGTTAGCGCCTACTTGTTAGCACCCCCACCATTCATCCCACCGTCCATTCCCCACTCCCCACTCGCCATTCCCTACTCCCCATTCCCCACTCCCCATTCCCTATTCCCCATTCCCCACTCCCCATTCCCTACTCCCCATTTAATATCCAGAATCACGAATAAATTTTGACTCCTCAATTGTGACTGCTGATTGTTGAGGTGTTGATGTTGGTGCTGATCCTTTGGCAAGTTGCTGCTGGGAAAACATTGCTTGGAGAACCATGGCTGGATCTACATAGTTACTACCATATTTCAGTCCCCAGTGGAGATGGGGACCAGTGGTGCGTCCAGTCATTCCTACCCGACCAATTCTAACTCCAGCTGGTATTTGCTGACCTTCCCAAATTTCAATACCACCCGCACGATCAATCAGATAACGACGACCGGATGCGGTTTCAACTTGCCCTTGCATGTGACAGTAGGTGTGTTGCCATTCGCCGGATTTAACGACTATATGGGTACCACAGGCATTGCGATCGCCTACCTCAATCACTGTACCTACCCACCAATTGCGAATATAACTACCTTGTGGAGATGCAATGTCTAAGCCGCTGTGAAATTCCAAATTGTTGCTACCAGTGGCAGAACGGCGGTAGCCAAAAGGGGAAGTGTATGCTTGAAAATTTTCTACTGGGAAAGAAGCTGCTAGCCAACTGTTACCAGGCGCATTCTTATTTGTATTAAATTCTACAGCTTTTACGGTTTCTAGCTTCGGCAATAGAGTCATTAAACTTACAATACTCGCTCCTATTAAAAATAGGCTCGCTCCATAAATTGCCGCTCTTTGTCGCCGATTACTCATTTTTTATTCCTCAAGTTCATACAGTTCTGACTTTTGTCAGTGTTTACCGTCGATACCATACGTGAAGGTGTATTATTTGTATTTTTTTATTATTAACATCGTACTATTTTACTTCAGGATATTAAAATGTCAATTTTTTTATGAAATAGTATCATGTTTGCCACTGTCACATTTAAGTCATCATCAATTAAATCTTAGAAATGTAGATAACGGCAAGTCTTTTGACTACATCTAAGTTATTTTTAATCACTACACTGGCTAATTACTTACTAGAAATTACTTATCAAGTATTAATATACTTGCATTAATATGTACCTATTTATGGGCATACCCAAAACGCAAAATCCATCTCCATGAGAAATAGTAAGTATAAATTTAACTTCAGACATCAATATAAATAAAGTCTGAAGTGCGGTATAAAATATGTATTTTTTGTGTTAATTTTCTTAATATTACTAGCGAAAGATTTGCAAATAAGTAGTAATAGGTTATAGGTTAAAGCATAGTGACAAGCCCATACTTTTAAGTTTTGGGTTTCCCTCACCCTGAACAAGACACAGCGCTTTGACCCTTTGCAAGACTCCCACAAGCCATGCCATGCTGACTGAAATGTTGCCCTTCAGCTTTGAGTTAAACACCACTGCTCTAGCCGGAGCGAGTTTGTGGTCTTTAGCGCTATATCTAGGTTTTTCCCCAGTCAGTCAATGGGTCATTCAGCAACTAAATCGCTGGTTTAACTTTGCTGAGCGATCGCTTTACACTAACAAGACAGAATTTGAAAAGACTCGTGAGGCAAGAGAATCCCAAAACGCTTTTTACGCCTCACTCTTTAGCATTGTGCCTTTTCTAGCCCTTGGTGCCTTATGTAACTGGGGCGTTGAACTAGGTTTAGGTCGCAGTTGGGCAATCAGCATGGGGATACTTGCCTGTGTAGGTTGTGGCGTTTATGAACTGGGACGGAGGGATGGAAAGTCGGAATAAGAGTTAGGAGTTAGGAGTTAGGAGTTAGGAGTTAAAATTTTCACTCCTCACTCTTAACTCCTAACTCATAACTTCTGAGACCAACTGTGCTATTCTTTGTGCGGCTTTGGGTTCACCTCGGATGCTGCGCAGTTTTGCTCGCATCTGGTCCAATTTTTCTGGATGAGCCAAAAAGTCTAGGACTATGGATGCTACTTCTTGTGGCTGGAGTTTTCCAACTAGTTCCGGCACTACCATTTCCTGCGCCCAAATATTTGGCCATGCTAATAAACCCTTGCGCCTTAGAACCAGCCAATTAATCAGCTTGGCAAAGCCCGAACCCACTAGCGGTAAGTTTGCCAAAATTCCTGGTAAACCATCCCAAGAGCGCATGGCGTCAAGCTGCTGCGTTGGTAGTAAAACAATCATCGGTACAGCTAAAGCACCTAGTTCAGCGGTGTTTGCCCCCACTGTAGTGAGGCAGATGCTGCATTGAGATAATAAATCGTAGGCAGGTGTCCGGGTCCACAAGTCCACAGATAAGCCAGTCGATGTTTGAAGAACAGGATGCTCAGACTCCACCAATTTAGCTGAGGCGTTACCAAAGGTTTCAACAAAAGGGTTTTTCTGGGGATTGGCAAAACTAGCTAAAGTTTGTATATCCAAAGTCGGGGCGACGGGAATGACAAACTTGGTTTGGGGTATTCTGGCGTGGATGTGTTGTGCGATCGCCAAAAGTAATGGAACTCCTTGCATCAATTTCGCCGCTTTCGATCCAGGAAGTAGACCGATGAGGGGAGTGGGGAATGGGGGAGTGGGGAGTGGGGGAGTGGGGGAGTGGGGGAGGGGGGGAGTGGGGGAGCTGAAGTCCTGGGCTGAGAAAGAAATTACTCCCCCTGCTCCCCCTGCCCCCCCTGCTCCCCCTAACCGACCTGCTTCTACCATCAAATCTCCGACAACGGTAAATTTGTGGGCATATTTCTGGGGTACACGCGCTGCAACTTCAGGTTTCATCACCCCAAAACGGTCAATGAAGCCGTACCAACGTGCTTCCCATTCGGCGTAAACAACGGTGCGATAACCCAGCCTTTTGCCGATGACAACAGGGAAAAATTGATCGCCTCCGAGGAAAACAACTACACCGCGATCGCGCCAGTCCCAATTCTCAACTGTTTTTCCCCACAGTAAAAACTGCCAAAAATACTCCGGTCCTTGCACACGGTCTACTTCACTGTAAGACTTGGCAATTGCTGCTTCTTTGCCACTGGCATTTGGGCAAGGCGATAAAATTACCGAAATCCTCACATGAGTTCGGTCATGTCCCATTTGTTGCCGCAATGCCTGCACTACTGGACGCACCCAGGTTGTCACCTCCCCAGGACCATTCGAGAGAATCAAAATATCAATATTGGTCATTCGTTGTTATTTTGCGTGTTAATTATGTATTATTTTTTACTTTACAATAATTTACATATATTGAGTAAGTACTTTTACGTTAGTTAACTAATTTTAAAAAATATTTCGTTTTTTATATCGTTTTGTGTCATATAGAGGATAAAATGCCCAGAGAGTAAGCGTTTTCTGATAAAAACAACACAGATTGCCTAAAAGAGGAAGTCTGATGTGCGACTGTTGTCAGAGACTGCAAAAAGGCGTCTTTTGGCAAGAGTACAGTGCTTATATTTAGAGAACACGCATCAAAGGAGCCAAGGAAGCATGTTCACTCACGTCAAGTCCACCATTAGACATATTGCGCCTGAGAACTTGTGCGGACGACGTTTAATCAAGGTGGTCTATGTCGTGCTAGAGTCTCAGTACCAAAGTGCATTGTCACAGGCGGTTCAGGCGATTAACGAAAAAAATCCCAATCTAGCGATTGAAATTAGTGGTTACTTAATTGAGGAACTCCGAGATCCAGAGAACTACCAGGAGTTCAAACGAGAGATTGAGGGTGCCAATATTTTTATTGCCTCACTGATTTTTATTGAAGACTTAGCCGAGAAATTAGTAGCAGCAGTATCACCGCACCGCGATCACTTGGACGTTGCTGTCGTCTTCCCCTCTATGCCAGAAGTGATGCGCCTGAATAAGATGGGCAGCTTCTCTCTAGCACAGTTGGGTCAGTCCAAGAGTGTAATAGCACAATTCATGCGAAAGCGCAAGGAAAAATCCGGCGCGGGATTCCAAGATGGAATGCTAAAGCTACTAAGAACGCTGCCGCAAGTGCTCAAGTTCCTCCCAATGGAGAAAGCACAGGATGCACGAAATTTCATGCTGAGCTTTCAGTATTGGCTGGGAGGTTCTCCAGAGAACCTGGAAAACTTCTTGCTGATGCTAGCAGATAAATATGTATTAAAAGATGTAGAGACGCGAAACTTCCCATCAAAATATAAAGAACCAGTTGTCTATCCTGATATGGGGATTTGGCATCCTTTAGCTCCCACAATGTTTGAGGATGTCAAAGAGTACCTCAACTGGTACACAATCCGCAAGGATATACCCAATGATTTGAAAGACCCGTTAGCACCTTGTGTTGGGTTGGTACTGCAACGCACCCACCTCGTGACGGGTGATGATGCCCATTATGTAGCAATGGTGCAAGAACTAGAAGCAATGGGGGCAAAGGTAATTCCTGTGTTTGCTGGGGGTTTAGACTTCTCTAAACCTGTAGAAGCTTACTTTTATGAACCAACAACCAAGACGGTACAAGTAGATGCAATAGTCTCACTAACTGGTTTTGCCCTAGTAGGTGGACCAGCACGCCAAGACCATCCGAAGGCGATTGAGACACTCAAGCAGTTGAATCGTCCTTACATGGTAGCGCTGCCCCTGGTATTCCAAACAACAGAAGAATGGATTGATAGTGATTTGGGGTTACACCCAATTCAGGTGGCTTTGCAAATTGCCATTCCGGAATTGGATGGGGCGATCGAACCAATAATTTTGTCAGGACGAGATGGAACCACAGGGAAAGCGATCGCCCTGCAAGACCGCATTGAAGTTGTTGCCCAACGGGTTCTCAAATGGGCTAACCTGCGCCGCAAGCCGAAGCTGCACAAGAAAGTTGCCATCACCGTTTTCAGCTTCCCACCAGACAAAGGTAACGTCGGAACCGCTGCTTACTTGGATGTGTTCGGCTCAATTTTTGAGGTCATGAACGCCCTCAAGAATAATGGGTATGACGTGCAAGACTTGCCAGCAAGTGCTAAAGAATTGATGGAACAAGTCATCCACGACGCCCAGGCGCAATACAGTAGTCCTGAACTCAACATCGCCTACAAGATGTCGGTTCGTGAATATGAAGCACTCACACCCTACTCTCAACGGCTAGAAGAGAACTGGGGACCACCACCAGGACATCTCAACAGCGATGGGCAAAACCTGCTCATATACGGCAAACACTTCGGGAACCTATTTATCGGTGTTCAGCCAACATTTGGTTACGAAGGCGACCCGATGCGGCTGTTGTTTTCCCGTTCTGCAAGTCCTCATCACGGTTTTGCCGCGTACTACACCTACCTAGAACAGCTTTGGAAAGCTGACGCCGTCTTGCACTTCGGGACTCACGGTTCCTTGGAATTCATGCCAGGGAAACAAATGGGGATGTCTGGGGAATGTTACCCAGATAATTTGATTGGTACGATTCCCAATCTTTATTACTACGCAGCAAATAACCCCAGTGAAGCGACAATTGCCAAACGTCGTAGCTATGCGGAGACAATTTCCTACTTAACTCCTCCAGCCGAAAATGCAGGATTGTACAAGGGTTTGAAGGAACTCAGCGATTTGATTGGTTCTTACCAAACCCTGAAAGACACTGGACGTGGCATTCCCATCATTAACACCATCATGGATAAATGCCGGATGGTGAATTTGGATAAGGACATTGCCTTACCGGACACGGATGCCAAAGATATGACCGCCGAGGAGCGGGATAATATTGTAGGCATAGTCTACCGCAAGTTGATGGAGATTGAATCGCGACTGTTGCCTTGTGGATTACACGTCATTGGCAAACCTCCCACAGCCGAGGAAGCAGTTGCGACCCTAGTCAACATTGGCAACTTGGACCGTGCAGAGGATGAAATTCTCAGTTTGCCACGAATTATCGCCAGCAGTCTCGGACGAGATATAGACGAGATTTACCAAAACAGCGACAAAGGCATTTTAGAAGATGTTCAGTTGCTGCAAGATATCACAATGGCAACTCGTGCCGCAGTTTCCGCCCTTGTGAAAGAGAAAACCGACGCTGAAGGCAGGGTTTCCGTTGTTTCCAAGCTCAACTTCTTTAACATGGGTAAAAAAGAGCCTTGGGTGCAAGCAATTTTGGATTTGGGATTTCCGATTTTGGATTCTAATTCCCTCATTCAAAATCCAAAATCTAAAATCCAAAATCTATTTGAGTATCTGGAATTCTGCCTGCAACAAGTTTGTGCTGATAACGAACTGGGAGCATTACTCCAAGGGTTAGAAGGCGAGTACGTTCTACCTGGACCTGGTGGTGATCCCATTCGTAACCCGGATGTGTTGCCCACAGGGAAAAATATCCACGCCCTCGACCCCCAGTCCATCCCCACCGCTGCTGCTGTACAATCAGCAAAAATTGTCGTTGACCGACTTTTGGCACGTCAACAAGCAGAAAACGGCGGCAAGTATCCGGAAACCATCGCTTGTGTGCTTTGGGGAACCGATAACATCAAAACCTACGGGGAATCACTGGCACAAATTATGTGGATGATTGGTGTGCGTCCAGTTCCCGATGCTTTGGGTAGGGTGAACAAGTTAGAATTGATACCTTTAGAAGAATTGGGACGCCCTCGCATTGATGTGGTGATCAACTGTTCTGGGGTGTTCCGTGACTTGTTCATTAACCAAATGAACCTGCTGGATCTAGGGGTGAAAATGGCGGCGGAAGCCGATGAACCGCTGGAAATGAACTTTGTCCGCAAACACGGCCTCCAGCAAGCAGAGGAAATGGGCATTAATTTGCGTCAAGCGGCGACTCGGGTTTTCTCTAATGCTTCTGGGTCTTACTCGTCAAATATTAACTTGGCAGTGGAAAACAGTACTTGGGATAGCGAAGCTGAGTTGCAGGAAATGTATCTGAAGCGGAAATCTTTTGCTTTCAGTGCTGATAACCCCGGTACTATGGGAGAATCGCGGCAGATTTTTGAAAGCACCCTGAAAACTGCTGAGGTGACGTTCCAGAATCTCGATTCTTCTGAGATTAGCTTGACGGATGTTTCTCACTACTTTGACTCTGATCCCACTAAGCTTGTTGCTAGTTTGCGGGCTGATGGTAAGGCACCAGCATCCTACATTGCTGACACGACTACAGCTAACGCTCAAGTGCGTACCTTATCAGAAACTGTGCGTTTGGATTCCCGTACCAAGTTGTTAAATCCCAAATGGTATGAGGGGATGTTGTCTCACGGTTATGAAGGTGTGCGGGAGATATCGAAGCGGTTGGTTAATACGACGGGTTGGAGTGCAACTGCTGGTGCTGTTGATAACTGGATTTATGAGGATACCAATTCCACGTTTATTCAGGATGAAGAGATGCGGAAGCGCTTGATGAATCTTAATCCCCATTCTTTTCGTAAGATTGTATCGACTTTGTTGGAGGTGAATGGTCGCGGTTACTGGGAGACGAGTGAAAGCAATTTGGAATTGCTGCGCGAGTTGTATCAGGAGGTTGAGGATCGGATTGAGGGGATTGAGTAGGTTATAGCGGTGTAGAGACGCGAAGTTTCGTGTCTCTATACTATGTTCCGCTCAAAGAATTTCTGAACCGCAGATGGACGCAGATGTAGACGCCCCAAGGGCTGCTTCCCGCTTTCTTACGCAGATAAGTTTGTACTTCATCTGGATGAAAAAGGAGTCAAAAAGAGGCGTTGCTGAATCACGGTATGAATTTACCTCACGCAAAGTCGCAAAGTCGCAAAGAGAAGGAGTTTTAAAATACCCAATTCTTTCATTTTTACTCTAACTGGCTTCGATCAAAAGGGCGATCGCTTAGATATTAAAAATATTCAATGGACAACTACAAGAGGTGGATTTATTACCGGAGATGGAATTTTTCAAGGAGATTATCAGCATCGGGAAGTGATTATCACTGCAAAAGTGGGAGAAATTAGGGCTACAGCTAAAGTTATTCTCCTCTCTGTTTTAAGGCGGTTAGAAATTTATCCTCAATCCTCTTTCTGCCTGATTTAAAAACTTTTTTTTACGTCGAACTCAGGCTGCTTGAGTGATTGATGAACGCAACGAGTGCTAGGTGTAGTTCAAATGTCTGTTTACTTCTTGTTCTGTTGTCAATGCGTCAGTCCTAAATTTATTAGGAATGCGATCGCAACCACAAATTTGTCAACTATCCAACCACTGTTGATATTGTTTTCATAGGAATAAACACTGACAATTCATTATCTTCAAAAGGGATAAAACCGTATTTCAAATAAAACTGTTTAGCTTGCTCATTGATAGCATCAACTGTTAGCGCAAATATACCAACTTCAGATGATAGGCGAAGCGAACGGTGAAAGCAGTTAATTAACAATCGCTTTCCCAATCCTCCACCCTGCATTGATTTATCTACAGCCAGTTTTCCAAGACGCATTGCTGGTAGAGGGTAGCGGGGCAATCCTCTCCTGTAATTTTCTGGCAGGGATTCACGTTGAATTTCTGCCATACTAACAGAATAATAGCCTGCTACATCTCGATTGCCTGATTCTGGAATTGCCACAAAAGTTTTGGCAATCCCTCTTTCATCATTTTGTCTGGCGTATTTTTTTAGATATTCATTTAATGGCGTTGCTGAATTGAAGTATGAAATGAAAAAATCGGGTATTTTAAAACTCTTTCTCTCTGCGCCTTTGCGACTTTGCGTGAGGCAAATTCATACCGTGATTCAGCAACGCCCATTTAATTCGAGAATACCGCAGTCGAAATCTTCTCTCCTCACACTGGTATCTATGGGACAAAAAATCCATTTCACAACTTACCACTTCCCGTATTCTTCGTGATACTCTTTGATAGCTGCTTTCAGTGCTTCATTAGGTTCAGGCGGATTCTCTAATGCTGACACAAATATGTCCCAGTCGCGTTCAGAAAGCACTATTTTCTCTGGGGTTGTCAGGGATGCTTTAGCTGCATTAAGGGCTATTTCCAGCAGATATTGATTCAAACTTAGACTCTTCTTTGCCGCAGCTTTTTCTAAGGTTTCTTTGTGTTCTTGGCTAATTGTCAGTTCAATTGTGGTAGTTTCAGTTTCAGACGGTGTTAGCATGGGGATTCTCACGGTAATTCTATTACTAGGATAAACTATGGTAAATTGAGCAGAACAAATTACCTGCTCAACATAGATGAAGGTTGAACTGCGAACGGGTCACAAGTAACTCTCCATCGATAATTTCATAGATTATCCAGTTGTTTTGGGGTAACACTTCTAAGTAATATGTTGTTGGCCTCATCTTCCCTAAGCAGGCTATGACCTACTCAAATGGGTTCAATACACTCAACTCATGAATGCGCCTAAAATCCTCAACATTACGAGTCACTAACGTACAACCCTCAACCAAAGCGCAAGCAGCAATTAAACCATCCGCTAGTCTCACGCGAGAATTACGCCGGATTTCAGCAGCACAATTTAAAACTGATTCTGTCAGCGAGACACAGTTAAGTGTACGCAAAAATTCTCGTATTTGGGTTGCTTCATCCTCGGTTAATTTTGGGTAGCAAAGCAATTCTACCCAAGTAATAGGACAGTAAAATCCTAGAGCATTGCCTGCTTGAATTTCTTCAAAAATAGGCTGGACATCTGACTCGTCATTAAAGTAATAAATAAGTATGTTGGTGTCCAGCAAATATTGACTATTCATCCCATTCTCGTCTCAGTTCTTGCTGAAACAGCAGCGCATCTACACGCTTAGGCAAAAATCCACGCCATTTGTCTAACTGTTGCTTGGGTAATTTTTTGCTGTTGTTTTGATGCCCAGATGTGACTCGCCTGCGAACCAACATCGCCAATTCTTCTAAAAGTCGCAGTTGTTCTTCAGCACTGAGCCTTTCTACTTGGCTATATATCTCGTTATAATTAGACATCATCCTCATCTTCCCCAAAGTCCGCTCACGCCATCTTCTCTCCACTACTGTATCATAGAGAAAGTAAGCAACAAGCCACACATATGCAAAAGCAGATCAAACAACTGGTTGTATCCGATCCAAAAGTGATGATGGGAAAACCTGTGATTAGTGGGACACGCATCACGGTTGAGTTGATTCTTGAAAAGCTAGCTGCTGGTGAAACTCCAGAACAAATTATCCAAGCTCATCCGCGACTCACCCGCGACGCAATTCAAGCAGCGTTAGCATTTGCAGCTGAGGTTTTACGATATGATGTGATTTATCCAATTGTTGAGACGGCTTCTTGAAATTTCTAATGTCCACCCAGATTTTTCAGTAATTTCTGCTTGCAAAATATCTTCCGACTTTGTAGCTAAATCAGCCGGAGCCGCAAATAACCCAATTAATGGATCAAGAACAGTATTATCAACTGGTTCTAGCGATTGGGTTTGCAAGTATAGCCTAACTGCTTCAGTCACAATTGACTCTGGAGATTGACCTCTTTGATGAGCAAGAGTTGTTACTTTTTCAAGAAGAGTTTGTTCTGGTTTCCACTCAAACATAGAATTCACAAGATAACTTTTATCTAATTAATAACCAACTAATATCATAGAGTTTCTGCTATACAGGATGGGAAAGGCGGTTCTTGCTTTCTCCATAGCTTCTTTGATTTCCAACTCTGTCAGTAGCATTTGTTAGCTATTTCAATAATTACACTTACATTAGTTCATCCAACACTAACACTGATAGCCTCGTCGGTAAAGAAGGAAACTTAGCATCATTGGTCAAGAAAAACGAAGCGCCTCCATGAAGAGCCGTAGCCATTTGAATAGCATCTGGCGTTCTCAAGTTGTAATTTGCTCTTAGTTGTGCAGCAGTTTCAGCGATATCTGGAATTACTTCGATAGTCGTTAAACCTTGGGAATTGAACAAAATTTCGCGATACTGTTGAGCCAGTGTAGTGTTACCCTGTCGCAAAGGGTACACTAAGACTTCCGGTAAAGTCACCACAGATGTTACAACCCTAAACTCGCCCTGATTTAAGGCTCTAAAGAACAGCCGCACTATGTCCAAATAGGTTGGATTTTTCTCAATAAAGTAAATTAGTGGTGCAGTATCCAAGCCGACGATTTGTCCCTGTAGCTGGGCTAACCATTCCATGAGTCGCGTTCCTGATTCACATATTCTTGAGCATCAATGTCATTCCAGATTTCTTTGCCCAATCCTTCCAATTCCAGAATACTGCGCTTGGGCTTGGGTGTCAGTGTAGCCCTTTGACGAATCAACCTTAACAAGTCTTCTATCAAACGCATTTGCTCCTCAGGGGTAAGGTTTTCAACTGCACGTCGTATCTCGTAATAATTAGACATGGACTTTCTCCTTCCTTTTGATGGATTTAGAATTTTTCCTATTCTTCAAGTATCCCACCCCCTAGCACGCGATCGCCTGATAATCGAAGAAGCTATGGGCTGCGAACTACCTGCTGTTGCATGACCCAATCCCAATCCATTAGCTTTTTTATAGATCGATGTTTAGGTAGCACTGTATCTTGTAATCCCCTAACCCAGCAGAGATGGCAGCACCCACTATAAAAAGTAGCATCGCCCTTGGTAGTTCATTGCTCTGACAGCATCACCCAAGAATTTTTGAGCGATCGCACGAGCAAGTACATTTGCACCCAGATGTCGCCGCCGACGGTTCACCGCTTCATGGCTTAACCCGATAGTGGCATCAGTATCCAGAGGTTTTAATATTTCTAGTAGATACCAATTACTTACTCCCAACACGAGTGTAAGATTACCGATCTTCTTTCTCTTCTTTCTTCGTGTCCTTCGCGTCTTCGCGGTTTATTAAATAGGTAATCTTCGGGCGGTTCGGGAGTAAGCTTACCTCTGTTGGGTTAAGGGTTTTACAAGATACTATGGACAGCGATCGCTCTTATCAGCAAAGCCAAGTTTCTTCTATACCGATTGAAAAGCAGTGTAGGTGACAGTAAACTTCCGTTGGATTTCAAATCCAGGAAGATAGCCACCATGATAAGGTATTCCTTCCAAATTGCTGAGCGTCCCCTTAATCTCTGAAATTGGTTTTAGCAGCTGCTTGTTAGCTTGGCTCCAATTTATGAGTTGGGCATCCAACATCTGTTGAAACTCAAGAGCATGTAGTGTTGCATCATCTGGTGAGGTTTTAGTGTCTACAACAATCAATAACTTTATAGTGATAAAAAGCGTAGTTTCAGCATTTATTGAATCATTGCCTTCAACGACCTGGGTCCAAGACTCGTCTACATGAAAACTCAGCTGCGCTTTAAACTGTAAAAGTTCCTCTGTTTCAAGTTGGTGACGAAGATAGGGTAGCAATGCCCCATCATTACCTATGAGGATTTGGTGAATAGTTGGCGTATGTATCATGAATTGTTAAGAGCAGTATCTGCACTTTTGGGTTTCAAACTCAATATCTTAACTTAAAACAGTAGACACAGGCATCCTCCAAACTGAGGAGCGTTAACTTGAAAATTTCACTGAAAATTTCATGTATAAAATAAAATCATCACTTTCCTGTCACACGTAATTAAATTCATTAAGGAAAACAATACTATTTTTGAGAAAGTAGTTTATACTAGTTAATGATCACACCATCAATAGGTAAAATCCTTGGCTGACATTATTGATACTGCCGTTAATGCAGGTTCTTTCACTACCCTAGTTGCTGCAATCAAAGCCGCAAATCTCGTAGATACCCTTAAAGGTGCTGGTCCATTTACTGTGTTTGCTCCTACTGATGAGGCTTTTGCTAAGCTTCCAGCAGGTACAGTAGACGCACTACTCAAGGACATTCCACAGCTCACCAAAATCCTGACGTATCATGTCGTTGCAGGCAAGGTGCTGGCAGCGGATGTGGTTAAGCTGAAGTCAGCTACCACAGTTGAAGGAGAGGACGTGAAAATTGACGCTTCTAATGGTGTCAAAATAAATGATGCCACTGTTGTAACACCAGATGTTGCGGCAGATAACGGTGTAATCCACATCATTGACACAGTCTTGATTCCTGCCTAAGCAAACGCTTAGATAGAGAACACTATTTGTGGGGTAGCGATTATTTATAGTCGCTACCCCACTGTTACTAAATGTATTTCCTAAGATATATTTACATATGTCATTCCAAGCTAATTCTCCAGAAGCCTTCCAGCGGATGTGACACAGGTGGTTGACTATTGCCGACTAAATTATTGTCATAATCCAACCCGACACTGAATATTCCATTGAGAGGAAACTGCCCTAGTTTGCCATAGCCTTCAATATCTTTTGGGTCAGTTATAACCCGCTGCTTCAACCTAATAGTTGTTTGTGAACCATCAGAAAAATAGATCGTTGCTCGCTTGTGCTCAAAGCGCACCTGAATGTTGTAGACCCCACCAGTCGCATAATAGTAAGCTTTAGCAGCCAGCTTTTTACCATCCATATTCTTCCCCTGATAGTCAACTGCTATAGCAGGTGTGGACAGAAAAAGCAGTACAGGCAGAACTAGCCTTAAGACTTTCATCAGTTAACCTAATATTGTACCTTTTATCTATGAAGATACGCTATATTTTCCCCCGAGGCTGTGGCTGTTCCCCCGCAAATCTGGGGAGGGACTACCACAGGAGACATATAAAGTGCAATGCTATGAGTATTTTATCGGTAGCGACAGCAGAGGAGAAATCCATCTCTTTATAGATATTTAACTAAATATTAATGTAATAATAAAACTACAGCCTATTTGTAGGAGGCTATTACATGAACAAGCTTGTTTTAGCTGTTTTGGCAACTGCTTTGGGTACAGCGGCTACTGTGACTTTCCCTCAAAGTGCTAATGCTGACTACCCATACCACCATCGATCAGGCGATTACCGAGAATATCACCGATATTATCGCGGAGAGGATCGTCCTCATTATGATCGTCGAGAATACTACCACGGATATTACCCACACCGTTACTACAGGGAGTACTATCCTCCTCGATATTACGACAGAGGATATTATTACCCTCATTCTCGCTTTCAGTTTGTTGTCCCCCTGATCATCCGGTAGTCAACATAATTCGTAATTAGTAATTCGTAATTCGTAATTATTACCCCATGGATAAATGCTCTTGCTAGAATATTGATGATGCATTTATTGATTTTTTCATTAATAAATTAAGTTGCTCTGCCCCTTAATTTATTAATTACGAATTACGACTTCCGTTTCAATGCAATACTCAAACCACCTGCTACTAACGTACCGATGATTGTCGTTGGTTCAGGCACGCGCTTCTTTGTAACCTGAACTGTAGAACTGGAGTCAAGCAAAGGGGTACCATTAGGTCTGGAAAAGAGATTGAAGTTAGTGATCCCAGGTTCTACGACTTGTCCGCTAGGAGTCCGAAGATTGGTGAGAAAGTATTGGTAGTCAGTTCCTCCAATATCAGTGTCTAGTGTGCTGATTTTCTGAGATTGGGTGTCAAAGTCAAGTCTCAGAAATCTGTCGCTAGAGACACCATTCACAACAGAACTTCCACTTTCAAGCAAGTTCTGTGCTGGATCGAAGAAGGAAACTGAGAGTGACTGCAAGTACTGAGTCTGTCCTGCACCAGATTCTGAAATGACTTCTGGAGCCTTAGTTTCATCATAACTGAAAGAGCCTGTGGCAGAGTAGCCATTGTCTCCTTTCCAGCTAAAATTAAAGTCTGTGGCTTGTGCCGGATTCATCGTTGCTGAGATTGTAGCTAAAATAGAAGCAGTGGTGGCTGCAAATGCAGCAGCCTTGCTCAAGGAATTTCTCATAGTCGCTTGCTCCTCACAAAGTTAGGTATGGAAAACTGGATAGATTTCAGTTAAATAAAATGGCGTTGCTGAATTTAGTAATGAATTACGTTTAGTTACAGATTTGTAATTTCCCACAACCTTCGTAGAGACGCGATTAATCGCGTCTCTACTTTGCATTGTTCAGGACATCACATACGTGAAGTGCCGTAACCCAAACTTTTAAGTAATTTGTCTATATTTTTTGGCTGCCTACGGTAATATATCACGCTTAGGTAGTAGGTAAGTATTTATATGCATACTTCATAAAATCTTTATGGTAGAAGCTTCCTTCACCGAGAGTATTAAAACTTGCTCTGCTCTATAAAATGCCCCCAGTTAAGGGAACACGTTTTCCTACTGGGGATCACGGAGGATATCAAAATGTAACATAGATGATGTGGCAATCCTTTCAGGAGTTGTGAAAGCCCAGAAACCCGGTTTCGTAGTAGGGGCGTATTGCAATACGCCCCTACGAAACCGGGTTTCTAAACCATGGAATTTTCACAACTGAAATATGATTCCTATATAATAGGACTTACGCACTTTACACATTGACCATCATGTGCAAAGCCGGCTCATTAAGCTAAAAGTCTTGCCCTACCTCGTTCCCAGGCTCTGCCACAGAATGTGATCAAGGAGGCTCTGCCGGACGATTTGACAGGAGGCAGAGCCTCCTACAAGAGCATTACAA
>JADQBA010000409.1 GCA_016903675.1 Stigonema ocellatum SAG 48.90 = DSM 106950
GGGCGATTATTCAGTGAACTGCGGAATTTGTTTGTCGGTTCAGCACTTGTTGCTGCTGCTTTGTAACAGACCATGACTCGGTTTGCTCCGGAGGAGATGGTTTTAGAGTTCTCAAAGCGGACTCGCCAGTAAGCTGAGTTAGCTGAGAAAAACCCTAGGTTGACTCCGGCATCCCGTGCATTCTGTACATTATTGCGTTCATCTATTGACCAGTACTCATCGTGACCTACTGACAGGAAGACTTTGTGCTTCTTCAACAAAGTTAAACTTGAGTCGGAATGGACATCAACATTAGTGACGTAGGATACGTCATAACTCTGGGACTCCAGCCACCGAATCATGTTGTACTCCCAACGTAGTAAGTTGTTAAACTCACCCGTCTGATTAGTTGTTTCTGAGAAGGGTCGGTCGTAGGAAACCTTTAACCCTGCTTGACCATTGACACTATTAAATCCGTACAGACTGTAACCACCAGTGTTGCTATAAGCTAGGAAGGTATTAAAGCTGCTCTGGAACAAGACAGCAGACGTGCTACTATCATCTCGGACCACAAACCACACCTGTGACTGTGTACCACTCGTCTGGTCAATTAACTTGGCAATGTACACACCAGTGGTCCAGCTCGTGCTTACCTGTAGGGTGTAGGAAGTTGACCAGTTACACTCCACAAGGTTGGTATTGGTGTCTGTGATTGTACAGGCAGGTTGAGTGATTCCTGTGAGGGTGCCAGAACTCAAGATGAACCTGCCCCCGTTGCCACCGTAGTAACCTAAACGGTAGATTTCGATGGTGAAATTTCCCGCCACAGCTAGGGAGACTTTGATGGGCAGTGTCCCGCCCTTGTTGACACTCGTTGCACCAGCATAGCCTGCAATCTCGTTGTTGAAAGATTGGTTGGTGATCTGCCAGTTTCTGGTGCCTGCTTTCTGGTTTTCCAGATAAATCGCATTCGTGGCTGCGGGATTAGCTGTGGCACTAAAGATGACGCTGCCCCCCCCTGAAATCGTTGCACTCACCGTGTTGCTTGCACCTGCTGTCGTCCCCAAAGTCAGCACTGTGCTTGCCTGACCACTAGCATTAGTTTGTGCACTGGTGGGTGAGACTGACCCCCCGCCTCCTGTGACTGCAAAGTTGACTGTGACTCCTGACTGCGGTGTGCCTGCTGAGTTGTTGACCTGAACTACCAGCCTATTGGGCAAGGCAGTTCCTACGGAACCAGTCTGATTATCACCACTGACTTTGGTGATGGTGTTAAAATTAAGAGGAACAAATACTACATCCCGGAAATAGTTGCTGTTCTGGTAGGAATTCGTCGGGAAAGTACTTGGACTACCGTAAACGCCATTGTTGCCGTCAGCCACTGTACTCAGATCCCCGTTAACAATGGGGCTTCCCAAAGCATTGTTAGTAATGGCAAAATAGCTATTGACGTTGACACTTACCACATAGGTGGTGTTGGCAACTATATTCAAGGGAGTAGCAAGCGCCTGCTGTTGCCAACCCGAAGCTGTCTCATTGGCGAAACTCACACTTGCTAGAACAGAACCAGTTGATGACCAGATT
>JADQBA010000025.1 GCA_016903675.1 Stigonema ocellatum SAG 48.90 = DSM 106950
TACAGATGACGTGGTTGCTTTTATGGCATTTCAATTACGAAAACTGCCACAATCAACTCAAGAAATGTTGCAGTTAGCGGCTTGTATTGGCAATCAGTTTGATTTAGCAACTTTGGCAATTGTGGCAGAATCATCGTCAATAGAAACCGCTGCTAGTTTATGGAAAGCTTTGCAAGAAGGGTTGATTTTACCTACTAGTGATGTTTATAAGTTTTATCAAGATGGTAATAGTTCACTGTTGACTGTTAACGGTTCACAGTCAACCGTCAACAGTCAACAGTCAACAAATTACAAATTTTTACATGACCGAGTCCAGCAAGCAGCCTATTCCCTGATTCCGGCTCACCAAAAAACAGCAACCCATCTCAAAATTGGACAGTTACTGCGTGAAAATCTGTCCCAGATAGAGCAGAATGAAAAAGTATTTGATATTGTTGGGCATTTGAATCTAGCAATTGAGTTAATCACTCAACCAAGGGAACGGGAAACATTAGCTCAACTGAACTTAAAAGCTGGAGGTAAAGCCAGAAATTCTACAGCCTACGCCGCAGCAAAAGTTTATCTCCAAACAGGGATATCGCTACTACAAACAAACTGCTGGCAAAACTCTTATGAATTGACCCTGGACCTTTATGTTATGGCTACCGAAGTTGCTTATTTGAATGCTGACTTTGATCGCATGGAACTTCTTGCTGCACTGGTGTTGCAAGAGGCAAAGACGATTTTTGACAAGGTGAAAATTTACGAAATTCAAATTGCAGCACAGACAGCCCAGAGCCAGATATTAGAATCTATTGCGACTGGAAGAGATGCACTCTTACAATTGGGGGTGGAACTCCCCACCGAACTTGACGAAGTTAAGATTAGCGAATCGCTACAAGATCTTGCTGGTCAACTCCAGGGTAGACAGATTCAAGAACTAGTTGATTTGCCCGTGATGAGTGCTCCTATATCACTGGTAGCCATGCAACTGTTAGGAAAGTTGTTTCCACCAATTTTCATTGGAATGCCGAGTTTACTTCCCCTGCTGAGTTCAACGATGGTGAGTTTGTCTCTCCAGTTCGGGAATGCACCCGCATCGACGGTGGGGTATGTGATTCACGGTATGGTGCTGTGTGCCTTTTTGGGAGAAGTCGAAACGGGCTATGGCTTTGGTAAATTGGCGCTCTCTTTGCTAGATAAATTCAACATACAGCAACATAAGTCCACAATTCTAAATCTCTTTGGAGCTTTCATTCAGCATCATCAGGAAGCTCTCACAGCCGCAAGACTAACGTTGAAAGATGGCTATACGGCTGGTATGGAAACTGGCGATTTTCTCGACGCTGGCTATAATATAGTGGTTTACAACAATATGGGATTTTTTGCTGGGGTGGAATTGGATAGTTGTGAACCCGATTTAGCAGCTTACAGCACTGCCTTGGCTCAGATAAAACAATATTCTCCTCAGGTTTATTTGGACATGACGTGGCAGACAGTCAAGAATTTGAGGGAAACTGGTATTCCGTCGGATTGCTTACTCGGTACTGCCTACGATGAAACGGTGATGATTCCTAAGCACCATCAGGACAATGAACTCGGTGCGATCGCTCATGTCTACATCAACAAACTGCTACTTGCCTACATATGGGGCAATTATTCGGCGGCGATCAACTACATTGCTCAAGCCAAGCTGTATTTGATGACAGTATCGGGATTAATTTATGTTCCCATTTTCCATTTTTATGCAGCCTTGACGCACCTAGCACTCTTCCCCACACAGCCACAGCAGGAACAAGCCGAAATTCTCGCCGTTGTACAAACCCATCAAACCACTCTGCACCAGTGGGCGCAAAATGCCCCCATGAATCATCTGCATAAATGGTATTTAGTTGAGGCTGAACGTCATCGGGTTTTAGATGAAAAAATCGCCGCCATTGAATGTTATGACAAAGCAATAACTCTGGCTCAAGACAATCAATTTCTCAACGAAGAAGCACTAGCCAACGAACTGGCTGCTAAATTCTATCTCCACTGGGGCAAAAAGCAATTTGCTCAAATTTACATCACCAATGCTTACTACTGCTATGCCCGCTGGGGAGCACAAGCCTTAACCAATCACCTCGAAAAACTCTACCCCCAATTACTCCAACCCATCCTGCAACAGCAACAACTCCACCTCAATCCTCAAGAAACTCTTGCTTTTCATGGCACTTCTTCAAGCAGCAGTATTTCCGATGTTCTAGATTTGACAAGCGTACTAAAAGCGGCTCAAGCTATCTCCACTTCTCTGGAATTAGACCAACTCATCGCCAGTCTTACCCGCATTATTCTCGAAAACTCTGGCGCGAAAAAATCTGTACTACTGCTTCCACATCAGCATACTTGGCAAGTCCGAGCAATTACCTTGATTGATGAACAGACTGATATCCAAACCATTCTTTATACACAATTACTCGACACTTGTCAAGATATTCCGGTAAGAATTATCCATTACGTCAAAAATACCCAACAAACAATTGTCATAGACAATTGCAAAACACATATCCCTGGTGTCATTGGGGAATACATGCTCCAACATCAACCACAGAGTGTATTATGTACTCCGATTATTAATCAAGGAAATTTGGTGGGGATTCTCTACTTAGAGAATGACTTAACTCCTGGAGTTTTTACTCGCCATCGCCTGAGTGTGATCAACTTACTTTGTACTCAAGCAGCAATATCCTTAGAAAATGCTCAATTGTACACGAATCTACAGTCCAGCGAAGCCCGCTTCCAACGCCTTGCTGAAAATGCTCCAGGGATGATTTATCAATTCCAGCTTTCGCCAGATGGGACATCTAAATTAAACTATGCTAGCACTGGTTGTGATGAAATTTACGGAATCTCATCAGAGCAGGCGGTGGCTGATGCTAGCACCTTGATTTCTCTGACTCACCCAGAAGACATAGCACATTATCAAGAGTCTATTACCACTTCTGCTCAAACCTTGGAGCCTTGGCGATACTCTGGAAGAATTATCACGAATCACGGTCAGGAAAAATGGATTCAAGCTGCATCCCGTCCAATTAAACAAGCTGATGGCACAATTATTTGGGATGGCTTGATATTGGATGTTACAGAACGCAAACTTGCCGAAGCTGCGGTCATCCAAAAATCCCAAGAATTGGAAAAAACCCTACAAGATTTACAACAAGCCCAATTACAAGTGGTTCAAAGTGAGAAAATGTCTGCGCTGGGTAATTTAGTTGCAGGTGTTGCCCATGAAATGAATAATCCTTTGGGCTTTATTTCTGCTAGTCTCAAACAAGCTAAACCTATTCTAGCTGATATTTTTGAACACTTGAAACTTTATCAAGAAAGTTTTCCCAATCCGAGTGATGAAATCAAAGACCATGGGGTGGAAATTGACTTAGATTATAGCTTAGAAGATTTACCCAAGATGATTAATTCTATGACGATAGCGTGCGATCGCCTGAAAAATATCAGCACCAGTCTGCGCACTTTCTCCCGCGCTGACAAAGATTACAAAGTCCCATTTAACATTCACTCTGGCATCGACAGTACAATTTTAATTCTCAAACATCGCCTCAAAGCTAACGAAGAACGTCCGACCATTGAAGTGATAACTGAGTATGGAAATATCCCAGAAATCAACTGTTTTCCTGGACAATTGAATCAGGTATTTATGAATATACTTGCCAATGCCATTGATGCACTAGAGGAATCAAATATCGGTCGTAATTTTGCTGAAATTAAGGCTAATCCCAACCGGATTATCATTCAAACATTAATAGAAAACTCTCGGGTAAAAATTACCATTGCTGATAATGGTTTGGGGATGAGTGAACAAGTAAAACAAAAAGTTTTTGACCATTCATTTACGACAAAAGCTGTTGGGAAAGGCACAGGATTAGGACTGGCGATCGCACGTCAAATCGTCGAATCAACCCACGGTGGCAAATTGAGTTTTCACTCTGTTGAAGGTGTTGGTACAGAATTTTTCATTGAAATCCCCGTGTAAATTTTTGTACTCAAAATTCCCGCCTTTGGTCTTCAAAACTAAGGCGATGGTGTAGCAGAGATATTATGGGTCGCGCCCGTCGGGTTTCCTCATATCTTGCACCTCTCTGGATAAACCCTTAATACACTAATAGGAGTGTATTAAAGTAACACGATTCGCTCCAATGAGCTTACGCGCTTGCAGCAAATGACTCTGCTGGAGCAACCTTATATTAAAGACCAGTCAATAACAGTTGCTGATTTGATTGAACGTAATAGCGTGGCTTTAGGTGAAAACATTGAAATCTACCGTTTTGTACGATTTACCTTAGACTCAGACTCCTCACCCCCTGGAGAAAACCCTAATGCTGGACGACCACAAGCGCCACTACCCGACGATCCAGATCCACTTGATGCTGCTGCCCTTGAGCGATGATTTTATCTGAATACAGCGTAGGAGTGCGATCGCATGATGACAAATGTGTATCCAACGCCGGATTTTTCATAGGAAATCTCGGTATGCGGGAAACTCAGGTCTACTCACTCGGGGAGACGCGCTCTTTCAGACCTGATTTTACACTTATCCCGGCAAAATGCGCCTTGGCTACTTTTACCCCAATTAGCGATCGCCTGAAAATTTCCTTGTTTTCGCTTACCTCACTTCTTCGCAATCTTGTCAATGCGTAAGTCCTAACAATTTAGAATAGCTAAAATTCATACATGACAAGGTTTGCAATCTAGAGAAAAAGTGATTATCTTTAGTTCTGGGTACATTGTAATACGCAGGAACATTCAAAAACACTTAGCAGAATTGCAATAATACCTTCTTTGAAAGCTCTTTGAAATTCTTCCTGATTGTTTTGAATACTATATCCAAGTGCATCATAAAAACCTTCAGCAAACTTAATCGCTGTTTTATCGTTAACTGCCTGATTCATACCAATTACATAATTAATGTATTGGCTAATTGCTTCGGCAGATTTTTCTGAGTAACAAGCATTCATTAGCACGCAGTCTACATAAGCTGAGTGTAATTCAAATAATGCTGCCAATCCCTCTGGTTTCACTGGCTTTATTTGTCCACTATCGTCCTCCAATACTAGGCTTCCATCAACTGTTCCATGTCCGCAGAAGTGGACGATTTGTGGTTTTTCCTCTGCAATAGCTCTTCTAATATCTTTCGGTCGTACTGCTTGCCGTGTAACAACTTGAAACTGCTCCCGTCTAATTCCTTGCCGAATGCTATCTTCAATGTCACGAATTTCTTGATCCAATCGCAGCCCATTAGGATTTGCTGCCAAAATTAAGATTTAATGTATCACTACACCAACAGAACTAAACAAGTCATTAGTGTCGCAATTGCTGCGATACTTTCCATTACTACCCTGAAATTAGATAAGGTAGAAGCAAATCCCATAACAGCACCTGAATGTAGGGATGTACCATCATGTGTCGTGACTGGTACCGTAGTTATTGGTGGGGTGGTATACTACCTGATCAAGAATACAGTAACCGGTGTGGTGCGTAGGGTGCCGGCTAGGCAAGTACCGCCAGCACATAGAGCCAACCAAAATAACCATGAAGAAATTTTTGAGGGTCTAGTCTCTTCCGAGGAAGAGTGCACTCATAAAAGCATTAGTATATGGTGAGCGTGTTGGTGGACTATGGACACACAGAATGGAAGATGCTGGTATTAGTAGTCCAGAGGGTGGCCCTGTTCCAAGTGGTAGACGTTTTAAATGTTTTGTAAAAAAGGTAGGGTGAAATGTTTCAAGGATTAAGAGACGGTACAACAATGCTCGTTAAAGTTTATCCAAGGAACCAAAGAATCGAGCATGATGATTTAATCAACCCTCAAAGCTTCTCAACTGAGAATCCCCAAGAACTCGTCGGCACATACTGCCACAAGGAAAAAGTTCTTTATCAAACGCAAACAGAGATAAAGTTCAGAAGATACAAGACTCCTCATTTGATTAAAGAGGTTGAACTAATAAACAGAAGCTCTGACACAGAAGAGATTTTCGGGATTGAAGAATCAAAGCATTTTCCCGTTGTAAAGGCAGGAGAAATAAGTCAAATTTTGAATTTGTATTGTGTTTTTGATACCGAACCTCATTCAGATGAGGAGCTTATTATCCATGAATACATAGATCAGATCGGAACATTCTTTAGCGTTGATTATGAAAATAGCCTAGAAAAGCTAATAGCCATTCAGGTCTGGAATGGCTGGACACGCCAGGAAACTATGGAATCAATTGGAAAACTACTTAAGCTTACTCCAGGTTTTGGTCTGGAAGATTTAGAATGGTTACGCCAGACAATGAATCTAAATTCAGAGCCAAATAACTCCCAAGCAGCGTAACTTTAATCAACTGGTCGTGCCCTTTCCGCGCATCGACTCAAGAGTGTAAGTCTTGACGGAATGGGCACTCCGTGACTGGGTACGAATGAAACAAATTCTTTTAAGATTTGGTTGGGGTACCAATCCCCATACCTATCGAACCTGTCACCAGTCCCCAATCCAAGGGTCCCCGGTTCAAAAAAAAGAAGCTGCATCTCTACAAGGAAATAGCAACGCCTCTGACTTTTATGGTCGTTCGGGAAATTCACAGAGTTATGGGTTAATGTTCAAGCTAGTATCACCAAATCTCTGTTATGCCACCAGATTACTCAGGGCAAAATCTTAGAGTGCCCCAACCAAATCTTAAAAGAATTTGTTTCCCAATCCCCAATCCCCAATCCCCAGTCACTGCGCGCCCATTCCGTCAAGACTTGCACTCTTGAGTCGGGGAATCCTGGGCGCGACCTGTTGAATTAGGCGCATTTTGGGTCTTTCAGTCGCTTCTGTCATTGTCTTCCCCTGGTATAGATGCCACAATCGCTTCTATAAATCTATCCAGCGCTTCCTTAATCCGCTCTTTCTTCTCCTGTGCTTTGGCTGTTCGCCAGTTCCCGACAATGCGATCGCGCTTATATCTTGCACCTCTAAGTAGAAAGCACAAATAACCAAACAAGGAGTCATAAAATTGACAGTGTTTTAAAAACTCATTCAGTCCTCTTTTAGAGGACTTATGCTACTCGCGCCTGGGACTTCAAGTCCCAGGCGGATGTGGTCTCCGTCAGAAACCCATTAAATACTGAGTTATTTTTTTGATGTAAATTCATACCATGATTCAGCAACGCCTCTAAATGTTAGTTTCAGCCCTCTAGCGGGAACCCTAAAGAATAAACCGTATAATTTGGCACAGATGACTAGCAATATCGTTACAATTCCAGGGTATGAAACTCTTGAGCCAATCTACACAGGCCCTCGAACTCTCGTTTATCGTGGGACACGAATAGTAGACCAAAAATCTATCATCATCAAACTGCTGCGTAACGAATATCCTAGCTTCCATGAACTGGTGCAGTTTCACAACCAGTACACCATTGCCAAAAATCTTGACTTACCCGGAGTTATCCAACCACTGGCGCTGTTAAACTACTGCAACAGTTATGCACTGATTATGGAATTTGGGGGTATTTCCCTCAAGGAATGGGGAATGGGGAGTGGGGAGTGGGGAATGGGGAGTGGGGAAGAGGGAGTGGGGAGTGGGGAAGAGGGAGTGGGGAATGGGGAAGAGGGAATGGGGAGTGGGGAAGAGGGAGTGGGGAGAAATAGTGATTTTTTGAGTGATTTTCTGCATATTGCTATTCAAATTGTTGTCACATTAGACGGACTTTATCGCCATCGAGTCATTCACAAAGACATCAAACCTAGCAACATCGTCATCAACCCCGTCACCAAAGAAGTAAAACTCATTGACTTTAGTATCGCCTCCCTACTACCCAGAGAAACTCAAACCCTCACAAGTCCCAAAGTTTTAGAAGGAACCCTAGCCTATATATCTCCCGAACAAACGGGACGCATGAACCGCTTAATTGACTACCGGACTGATTTCTATTCCCTAGGTGTCACCTTCTATGAACTCCTCACCGGACAGTTACCCTTCACCTCTGTTGATCCCATGGAGTTAGTTCACTGTCACATCGCCAAGGAACCGCCAAAAGTCCACACCCTCAACTCCCACATTCCCCCAATTCTGTCTGAAATTGTTAGCAAACTCATGGCAAAAAATGCCGAAGACAGATATCAGAGTGCTTTAGGGTTAAAGTATGACTTAGAAATTTGCTTACAACAGTGGCAAACAAGAGAAAACATTCCCCCGTTTAAACTAGCAAGTCGGGATATTTCTGACCGTTTTATTATCCCCGAAAAACTCTATGGTCGCGCAAAAGAAGTAGAAACATTGCTCGCCGCCTTTGACCGCGTCAGTGGAAACAGACCAGAGAAAGATTCCGAAGACAAATTAACTCCCAAAATTGAATTGATATTAGTGGCTGGTTTCTCAGGTATTGGTAAAACTGCTGTTGTCAATGAAGTTCATAAACCCATCGTCAGAGCAAAGGGATACTTCATCAAAGGCAAATTTGACCAATTTCAGCGCAACATTCCTTTTTCTGGCTTTGTGCAAGCTTTGCAAAATTTAATGAGGCAATTGCTCACTGAAACCGATGCTCAAATTGAGCAGTGGAAAGCCAAAATTATGGTAGCACTAGGAGACCAAGCTAGGGTCATCATTGAAGTTATTCCTGAACTGGAAAGAATAATTGGCAAACAGCCTGCTATTTCAGAACTGTCTGGTAGTGCTGCCCAAAATCGATTCAACCTACTGTTTGTAAAGTTCATCCAAGTTTTTACAACCATTGACCATCCTCTGGTTATTTTTCTCGATGACTTGCAATGGGCAGATTCTGCTTCTTTGAAGTTGATGCAATTATTAATGAGTGAGAAAAATAGTGGCTATCTTCTCCTGATTGGCGCTTATCGAGATAATGAAGTTTCAGCAGCCCATCCTTTAATGCTAACTCTAGATGAAATTCGTAAAGCAGAGGCAACTCTTGATACTATTACTCTCGCAGCCCTCAACCAGTCAGATTTAAATCATCTCATTGCTGACACCCTCAGTTGTTCACCAGAACTTGCAGCACCTCTGACAACACTTGTTCATTGTAAAACAAAAGGCAATCCCTTCTTTACCAATCAATTCCTCAAATCTTTACATGAAGACGGGTTAATTACTTTTAACTTTGAGGCTGGTTATTGGCAGTGTGATATTGCAGAAGTGAAAGCATTATCTCTCACAGATGATGTGGTAGAGTTTATGGCACTTCAACTGCAAAAGTTACCGGATGCTACTCAGGAGGTGTTGAAGCTTGCTGCCTGTATTGGCAACTCTTTTGACTTAGCAACACTTGCTATTGTGTATGAAAAATCGCCTGTTGAAACAGCCGCAGATTTATGGAAGGCACTGCAAGAAGAACTTGTTATTCCTACTAGTGAAGTTTATAAATTTTATCAAGATGGTCATGGTTCACTGTTGACTGTGAACAATCAACAATCAACAATCAACAATCAACAAATTGCAATTTACAAATTCCTCCATGACCGAGTGCAGCAAGCGGCTTACTCTCTCATTCCTGAAGAACAGAAACAGTCAACTCACCTGAAAATCGGGCAACTCCTACTACGCAATACAACAGATGCAGCACGCCAAGAGACAATTTTTGAGATTGTTAATCAGTTAAATATTGGCGTGGGTTTAATTAGCGATCGCATCGAGAAAGACGAATTAGCCCAGTTGAATTTAATGGCTGGACGCAAAGCCAAAGCTTCCACAGCTTATGCAGCAGCTATAGCATATTTATATGTGGGGATGGAACTTTTAGCAGCGGACTCTTGGCATAGTCAATATGACCTGACTTTAGGTCTACATCTAGAAGCCATTGAAACTGAATACTTAAATGCTCACTTCGAGCAGTCAGCTAATTTGGCTGAAATTGCTCTGCAAAACTGCAAAACCCTCCTGCATAGGATAGCAGTTTATCAGCAAAAAATCCAGTTTTTTACAGCGCAAAACCAAATGCCTCTAGCACTTTCCACAGGACTGGAATCGCTGGAATTGATGGGATTTTCCTTAGTTCCAGGACTCGAAGTTGGGAGTTCTGTCGTGGCGTTAGAGGACTTAGAAAAGCAGCCTGTTATGAGTGATCCCCATCAGTTAGCGGCTATGCGAATTCTCGTAACTGTTACCCCTGCGGCTTTTATGGCTTCTCCTACCATTTATTCCCAAGTGATTTTTACCATGATTCACCTGTGTCAGGAGCATGGATATTCAGCCTTCGCTGCGAGTGCTTATTCCCAATATGGTGTCCTTTTGTCCGGAGTTATGGGGGACATAGAAGCTGGATACCATTCAGGGAAGGTGGCTTTAAAGATACTGGAACTGTTTGGAGCAAGCGTTCTCAAATGTCAAGTTTATTTACTAGTGTATGGTTTTATTAGACCTTGGAAAGAAAAATTCCGGGCAAGCCTTGCACCGTTATTAGAAGCGTTGCAAAGTGGGTTGGAAAGAGGAGATATAGAATTTGCTGGCTATTGTACCTTCCACTACGGTGAAAAGGCATTTGCTGACGGAGAACCACTCCATGCGATCGCCCAAAAGCTTACCTCGTTCATTGAACTCATGGAGAAGTTCAAACAAGAGTTTAGTCTTTACTACGACAAAGTCTGGCATCAGATGTGTTTAAATTTACAGGGGTTAGCTGAAGATAAATGTCGCCTCGTGGGAGACAGTTTTGATGAGTCTGAAATGTTACCGTATTTTCACAAAACAAAAAACGGCACATTGCTGTTCGCAACCTATACAGCTAAACTTACCCTGTTCTACTTATTTCAAGATAACACGTCCGCTACTGAGTGCGCTCGGTTAGCACTGGATTATGCCAAGAGTGGTGCAGGCATGATGACAAGTGCGTACCACAATTTTTATTCTACACTTGCGCTCCTTGCTCTTTATCCCTATGCCGATAGTCAGCAACAAAATGAGTATATGAAATCTGTAGAACAGCTACAGTATACCATGCAGCGTTGGGCAGACCATGCTCCCATGAATTTTTTAAACAAATTCTATTTAGTAGAAGCAGAGAAACATCGGGTTCTAGGGGAATATGTTACAGCAATGGAAGCTTACGATCGCGCCATTGCCCTAGCCAAAGAAAACGAATACATCCACGAAGAAGCCCTCGCCTATGAGCTAGCAGGTAGATTCTACCTAGATTGGGGTAAACAGACAATTGCCCAAACCTACCTGACTGGTGCCTACTATGGTTATGCTCGTTGGGGAGCACTAGCCAAAGTTGAGGATTTAGAACAACGTTATCCTGAATTACTTGCCCCGATTATCCGCCAGGAAAAAATTCACCTCACCGTCAGTGGGACAAACTCTACGCTTGGTAGTACAAACTCTAGTGGTAATCTGGTTTCTGACACACTGGATTTGATAACAGTTGTCAAAGCCTCCCAAACCCTAGCCTGCGAAATTCATCTGGATAAGTTGCTGTCTACTTTGATGCAGGTGGTGATGGAAAATGCAGGAGCCGATGCGGGTGCTTTGATTTTACTAAAAGATGAGAACTGGGTCATAGAAGCGAGTGCTAAGAAACACACGAAATATACAGTATTGCAATCTCTGCCAGTGGAGCAAAGTGAAGAGATTCCAGTGACTGCGATTAATTATGTTAAACGGACAGGGGAAACTCTGGTGATTAATGATGACAGTGTCGAAACTTCCTTAGGGGCAGATCCTTATATTATCCGACACCAACCCAAAAGTCTGCTGTGTACACCGATGATCAATCAAGGTAAATTGATTGGCATTTTGTACCTGGAAAATAATTTGACACGGGGGGCGTTTAGTAGCGATCGCCTAGAAATCCTCAAACTTCTATGTTCCCAAGCAGCCATTTCCCTGGAAAACGCCACTTTCTGTAATACCTTAGAACAAAAAGTCACCGCACGTACCCAAGAACTCTCTCAAGCCCTAGAACACCTCAAAGCAACGCAAAAAAAGCTAGTGGAATCTGAGAAAATGGCAGCATTGGGTAGCCTTGTGGCTGGAGTGGCGCATGAAATCAACACTCCTATAGGCACAAGTATTACCGCTGCCTCTACCTTAGCTCATGAAACCAAAACCTTTGTGAATGAAGTTGCCCAAGGAAATCTGAAACGTTCAATTCTACAAGGCTATGTGGAAGTAGCCAACCATAGCACCGCCCTGATTGTGAAAAACTTACATCGCGCCGGAGAACTCATCCAAAGCTTCAAGCAAGTCGCCGTTGACCAAACTAATCTAGAACAGCGCACCTTTGCCGTCAAACCCTACATAGAGGAAATCTTACTCAGCTTAGCACCCAAACTGAAACAGACTCCCCATACCTTGACTGTTGAGGGCGACGAAACCATAAGCCTGAACAGCTATCCCGGCGCTCTAGCACAAATTATTACCAACATAACAGTAAATTCACTGTTGCACGCCTATCAACCACATGAGGTAGGACAGTTACACTTTAAGGTACAGCAGCAAGGGGAACAGGTGATTATTCAGTACAGCGATGACGGCTGTGGTATTTCCCAAGAAAATCTGAGCAAGATATTTGAGCCTTTCTTCACTACCGCTAGAAACCTTGGTGGAACTGGTTTAGGACTACATATTGTCTACAACTTGGTCACTCAGAAGCTGGGAGGAACAATTGATGTTAAAAGTCAAACCGGAGTGGGAACAATATTTATAATGAGATTCCCTTTATCAATAACTAGTAGTCTGTCAAGTTTTAGTTGATTGGTAAGTAAGTTCGTAGTAAGGACTTTAGTCCTTAGACAATAAGGACTAAAGTCCTTACTACAAACCCTCAAAACTAGCTTGACAGAGTACTAGATACTCCCTTTTGGCAAGCGCAGATGATGGAAAGTAATATTTATGACTCTCGAACTGAGATAGATGACGATGTTTTAGTATTTGAGGATAATACCGATGCAATTCAATTAGAGGAGGGAACTGCTTGGAAAATCATGATTGTGGACGATGATCCAGAAGTTCACCAAGCGACTACACTAGCCCTAAAAAACTTTACCTTTGAGGGGAAAACCTTAAATTTCATCTTTGCCCACTCTGGTAAAGAAGCCAAGCAGCTCATTGAATCTCACCCAGACACAGCGTTCATATTGCTAGACGTGGTCATGGAAACCAACGACGCTGGGTTAGAGGTGGTTAAGTATATTCGAGAGGAATTAAAAAATCAATTCGTGCGGATAATTTTACGCACAGGTCAGCCAGGAGAAGCACCAGAGGAATCGGTGATTCTTAACTATGATATCAACGATTATCAGCTGAAGGTGGAACTGACTCGCCAAAAGCTAGTTACTATTGCGATCGCCACTTTAAGATCATACCGTGATTTACTGGTTCTAGAGGATAACAGGAAAAAATTAACAGAACTCAATGCCGTTTTAGAACAACAGAAAGCTACACTTACCCAAATGTTGGACAAGTTGCAACAAACTGAACTCCAGCTCGTGCAACGTGAGAAAATGGGGGCAATTGGCAATATGGTTGCAGGGGTAGCTCACGAGATCAACAACCCAATTGGCTTTATTTCAGGTAATTTGCAACCTGCTGTTGACTATATTCATGACTTATTTGAACTGCTTGACCTCTATCAACATAAGTTTCCCAATGCGGGACCGGAAATTGAGGAGGAAATTGCAGCTATAGACTTGGAGTATTTACGGGAGGATCTGCCCAAACTCATTTCCTCGATGGGAACAGGGATTCAACGCATTCGTAATATTACCACCAGTCTGCTAACTTTCTCTAGAGCAGATTGCGATCGCAAAGTTCCCTTTAATATCCACTCTGGCATTGACAGTACCATCCTCATTCTTAAACATCGATTGAAGGAAAATAAAAATCGTCCTGAAATTAAAGTAGTGAAAGACTACGGGGATTTGCCAGATGTGGAATGCTTCCCCGGACAAATCAATCAAGTATTCATGAACCTGCTGGCAAATGCTATTGATGCTTTTGAACTGGGGATTGGCGACTGGGGACTGGCGACTGGGGATTGGAATTGGGACCCCAACCAAATCTTCAAAGAATTTCTTCCCCAATCACCAATTCCCAATCACCAATCACCAATTCCTACAATTCGCATTTCCACAGAATTAAATCCACCAAAGACAAGTGTTTTGATTCGCATTCAAGATAATGGTGTGGGTATGTCCGAGGAAGTTAAACAAAAGCTGTTTGAGAGTTTATTCACTACTAAACCTGTGGGTAAGGGAACAGGACTAGGACTGGCGATCGCCCGTCAAATCGTAGTTGAAAAACACCAAGGAACTTTGGAGGTTTATTCCGAACTAGGACATGGTTCAGAGTTTCTGATTACCATTCCAGTCAAAGGTGAATTTATATAGCAATCCTATTTGAGATATCAACAGAGGGGACAAGGAGGACAAGGAGGACAAGGGGGACAAGGGGGACAAGGGGGACAAGGGGGACAAGGAGGACAAACCAAAACTGAAACTATCCAAGGACATAAAGAAATTATTTTGATGGAACGGACAACGGGTGATTTGTTTGAAGGAGAAGCAGCGCGGGAGATGTTGGGACTACCTGTGGGTGCTACGGTTCGCATCAAACCAAGTAACCTGGAAAAATACGTTGTTTTCGTCCAAAGCACTTCTGCAAATCGAAAACTCATTGCTGGGACACGCTTCCTCTATGAAGTAGAGGACTGGAGTAGTTGATTTTGATTAAAGTATAGGCTTCTATCTTTGATTGAGTTATAGCAATCCTATTTGAGTTGTGACACATAATTTTTTTTAACGAACCGCCAAGACCCCAAGAACGCCAAGGAAAGAGAGAAGAGAAAATTTCACAAATGATTTAGGATTGCTATATTATATATGTGTTAGGCATTCACAAAAGGGCGTTGCTGAATCAAGATATGAATTGTGAAAATCGCGCCGCTCGTAGAGACGCGATTAATCGCGTCTCTACGAGGGTTTTGCGAAATTACAAATTTGTAACCAAACGTGATTCATTACTAAATTCAGCAACGCCCACAAAAGGGACTTTTGTTTAACTCCTATGGCAAAAGATAAATTTCATGATGTTGTCAGAACTGCCTTAGAAAAAGAGGACTGGAAGATTACGGCTGACCCTTATGAAATTAATGTGGATGACGTAGATTTTGAGATTGATTTAGCAGCAGAACAACTCTTGGCAGCAGAACGAGAGGGGCGAAAAATCGCGGTGGAGGTTAAAAGTTTTATCAGTCCATCAAATGTTTCAGAATTTCATACCGCTTTGGGACAGTTTCTAAACACTATATTAACTTTTGTTAATTTGCGTCAAACCAACCAACAACCAACTTTCAACAAATAGTTGTGTTTATTCACGCCGAGTTACTTAATCTTCATTGAAGTATTATAGCAATTGCTTCTCTCTGCGTCCTCGGCGTCCTCTGCGGTTCATTTTATTGAAAAAAATCAACCGAAACACAAAAAATAACTAACAGCAGCCGCCACCATTATAGTGCCAAGTTGAATCAGTGATGAGTATTTTTTCTGGATGCAAAGCAGCTAATTTAGCAGCGGTTTTATCACACACAGCCGCAGGTACACCCCGTTGCAGAATATGCCCATCTCGGTCATCAAAAAAAGGTTCTGTTTCAGTATAAATAGCTGTCTTACCTGTAAAAATGCAAGCACCATCTTCAGGAATTGCCACTTTAAAAGCTATAGAATCGAGACTTTCTAAGAGCAAATGTTCTTTTAAACCGTAATTTTGGCGGTCTAAAATACGATAGGGACGACGCGCCCGAATTTCCACCTGACCGAAGCCAGCATCCACAAGATGCTGTATATATTCTTCATAGGTAAGTGCTCCTGACAAACACATTGCTCGTAACCGCTCATCTTTTTGCAGGTGTTCTGGAATCGGACGAGTAGCGATGGGATCGCTCATGAGCAAGCGTCCGTTTGGCTTTAAAACTCGATTTGCTTCCCCTAGAGCTAAGTGTAAATCTGTGGGTTTAAAAATATTAAATAGACAATTTTGTGCTACCACATCTACAGAAGCATCGGGAACAGGTAGAGAAAAAGCATCACCTTCTCGAATATCCACAAAACTCACATCGAACCAGTCATTTTCTCGCGCCGCAAGTTCTAAGTTACGAATCGCAGCTTCCCGCATAGCCGCTACCGGATCGACTGCGATGACTGCCCCCGGACGGCGAGAGAAATAAGCAAATTGTAGTGCTTCCAAACCACCGCCAACACCTACATAGAGTACAGTTAGAGCATTAGCCAATTCATTGGCATGAACAGTCGTACCGCAGCCATAGTTCATCTCCTGCATCTGTTCGGGAATTTTCAGTCCTGGTAGTTGCAGCGGATTGCTTTGGACACAACACAAACCAACTTCTGGTGTTTCGGCAACTTCCGTGTAAAATTTAGCAGTTGTGTCAAGATAGCTCATTTTAATTCTTCACTTGTCTTAGAGAGCTTACACCTACCCAAAGGGAGGTGTGTGGAGTTGTCACGAACTGTAGCCAACAAGAAGGATCTACCCAATTAGCTATCATAGCAGATGACGATGCTTAAATAAACTTTGCTAGTAGCTTCAACAAAAATGGGATGGGGAATTGGAGGAAAGTTTGGCGGTAGTACTCATCTGCCGCTTTCTTAATGGCCTCTGCCTGGGTAGGATAAGGATGAATGACGCGAGCAAGGGCGTTAAGACCCTGTTTAGTGACAATTGCCAAAGTGATTTCACTGATGAACTCTCCTGCATGACGCGCCACGATTGTTGCTCCCAAAATCTGGTCTGAACCTCGTCGGTGCAAAATTTTGACAAATCCTTCCGGTTCACCGTCCGTCAAGGCTCGATCAACAGTAGAGAAGGGAATGTGGATAGTTTGGGTGTCGAAACCCTGAGCGTGAGCTTCCATCTCGTATAGTCCGACATGGGCAATTTCTGGATCGGTATACGTCACCCACGGCATAATTAAACTATTGAGTTTACTCCGTCCCAATCCAAAGGGACAAAACAGGGCATTTTGAATGACGATTCGGGCAGCCGCATCAGCCGCATGGGTATATTTCCAGTTCATGCAGATGTCTCCTGCGGCATAGATGCGCTTATTGGTGGTTTGAAGATAGTCATTCACTACCACTCCACGACGGGAATCGTACTTTACACCAACAGCTTCTAAATTTAGTCCATCTAAATTGGGAGACCGTCCCACACCAACCAGAATTTCGTCTACCACCACTGTTTTAACCGCACCATTCTGCTGGTAGTGGATGACTTTGCCCACATTCGTCTGTTCTACCTGTTGGAGGGTGCAATCCAGAATAATGTGCATACCTTCCTGCAAAAAGCGTTGCTGAACAATTTTTGCGGCATCGGCATCTTCGCGATTCAGCAAACGCCCATTTTTATGCAATAATGTTACCTCACTGCCGAGGCGTTGGAATGCTTGCGCCAGCTCGCATCCAATCGGTCCACCGCCGATGACGGCTAACCGTCTTGGGCGATGGGTGAGGGAAAAGACAGTTTCATTGGTCAGGAATCCGGCTTCGGTGAGTCCAGAAATTTGGGGGGAACTCGCACTGGCACCTGTGGCAATGACTGCTTTTTTAAAGTACAATCGGCTGCTGTTGACTGCGATCGCTTTGCCATCGATAAACTGACCACTTCCCAGAAACACATCTATTCCCAGATTACGAAATTCTTCTGCCGAGTCGTGATGACTAATTCCGGCTCGAATGCGCCGCATTCGCTGCATCACCGCTGCAAAATCAATGTCTACTGAGTCTGGTGGATGGATACCAAACGGTGCGGCATTCCGGATGTTGGCAGCCACCCGCGAGGACTGAATCACGGTCTTGGATGGAACACAGCCCAAGTTGAGGCAATCACCACCCATCAGACTTTTCTCAATCAGTGCTATTTTTAACCCTAGCTTCAGCCCAGCCGCCCCAGCCGCCACCACCAGTCCGGCGGTTCCAGCACCAATCACTACGAGGTCATAGCACGGCGCACTTTGAGGATTCACCCAATCGAGCGGATGAACGTGAGAAATTAAGGATTGATTGTATTCATCTAGTGGTTGGACGAAAGGTTCATCGCGAATTGATTGCGGCATAGGTAGATTTTCTCTTAGCAACAGTTGGGTTCGCGGTTTTGGATCAGCGAATGTCTTCATAGAAGCGTTTGAGGTAAGCGGCATCTGCACCTATTCCCCACAAAAAACCGATATAGAGATAAATAGCCGTTGCCTTCAACGTCCCCCACTTTACTACTCGTCGATCTGATGATTGTACCACTCGATTCACCTGGCAAATGCGTCCATAGGGAAGCAGCTTGAGACATAAGTTAGCTTCTTCCATAATTGGCAGTGGATCAAAGCCGCCACAATCTTGAAAGTCACCGCGACGGCAAAACATCACCTGGTCGCCAAACAAGAGTCGCAGACCTTTGAAGCAGAAAAGGTAGGGGCGAAACAGTAAGGGGGCATAGTAAGTCTTCAAATAATTATGCAATGACACTCCCCAGCGCGTCTTAGTTGTTCCGGTCATCAATGAAATGAAGCCGCCACATGCGATCGCAGGGTTTGCTAAGGTCTTTTCAATCACCGCAATGAGATCGTCGGGTACCAGGGTATCGGCATGAAGAAAACAGAGAATATCCCCGGTTGCAACCTCTGCTCCCCGGTTCATTTGGATTGAACGTCCGACTTCGCAAACAATAACTGATGCCGAGGTGCTATTCGCTTTCGCAACTGTTTCATCAAAGCTACCACCATCTACAACCAATATTTCCCAAGCTGGCGGGTCGAGCAAGTTGAGGCAGCGTAGGGTTCTTAACAGAGAACCAGCCTCATTTAAGGTAGGGATAATAATGGAAACGCGAGACATATAGCAATTCTAATTGAGATCGGGACTTGGGGGACGACTTGGGGGACGACTTGGGGACAAGGGGGACGACTTGGGGGCTTGGGGGACGACTTGGGGGACGACTTGGGGGACGACTTGGGGGGCAAGGGGGACATTCGTTGCTCAAAATTCACTCATTTAGACTGCGCTACTCAAAACCTGGGCAAACTTAAGGATTTAAGCCCTTAAGGACAGGAGAACCAATAGCGCGGCGTTTTTGACCGATATAAGGGGTCACTTTGACCTGAACAGTGTCTAGTCGCCTCATGGCTGTTGTTTGCCGTAGCTTGCTGTTCAACGGACGGTTAGTCCGTGCCTGTTTGATACCAAGAGAATAAAACTTGTGACGATTAAAACCGCCGCAAATGTTGATCTTCTTAGCTACCTTTGCCCAAGCGCCCGACTTCAGCATGTCCGCTGGCTTTCTGAAGTAAGATGCAAGGGCTGTGGGTAATTTTTCAGTCCTACCCTGTCCGCGCCGCGCTATTACCAACGCTGCGCTTTCGCCAGAGTTAAGACTGTAAACCGCCATATACTTGGTGACACCAATCACGGAAGTATAGGCGGGGTGAATTTTGATGAGTTCTATCCCAGATTTTAAGCACTTAGATTCAATCATCTGGGTGAACTGGGAGTAAGCCATATTAGAAAGCATCCGTGCATACCTAGCACCTTTTTCCTTCATGGATGCTTTCTTTTGGGCAAAGTCTAAATCTTCAATAACAACAGGAACGTTGTACTTAAGTGAGATTTTAACAACTTCGGATACAGCCTTTCCAATAATATCCTTGGTTTGTTTTGAGCGCTTATCCTGAACATTTGTTTTGATGGAACCGTGGCGCTTCAAATTGCCGTGTCGGTCGATTAAAGTCCAATCAATGCTGCCAGGATTAAAGTCAATTCCTAGTGAGCCATTCTCCAGGCTTGTTGTGATTACTGGGTCTATCGTCTCTATGGTTGCGTTGATGTAAACATTGCCGTCAAGACGAACAATTTCATAAGTAACAGGCAATGTACTACCGTTCCTAGAAGTCTCTACTTTCTGGATTTTTTTGGGTTGTACTGCTACCAATTCTGATGGTTCTGTACACGACAAATCTTCTACAACTTCTCTTGATTTTCCGGTTTTTCTCTTGACACGAGTTGATGTGCGGCGTACTGGTTCTATTGCTGCTTTTAACCACTCTTCCCCGTAGAGAAAAGCAATGTGATGCAGGGTGACAGTATTGCCATATTTCTCTCTCAGACTTGGTGTCACAGTAATTGTTAGAGTATGATTTTCTGCATCATATCTAACTAACTGATTGCCTCCATGGTAGTTCTTTGAGCCTATAAAAAATGAACTGTTAGAGCGGGATTCCCTCCAGTCTTCCAACCATTCTTCATGACTTGCATAACCGTTTTCTTCTAAAGAGTACTGCTTCTCAAATAATTTGGCAGAACCAAAAGTGACGCTAAATTTACCTTCATCCCTTGACTCTTTCAGCTTCCCTATCTTCGCTTCAAGTTTGTTAATTTTCTGCTGCTTGTAGTGAATCTTTTTAGTTAGATTGCTGGCTGTTGATGTTTGTCCTGAATCCTGGGCTTTCTTGCGCTTAAACTCTAACTTCTTTATCGTCCTTCTCAGTTCCCTGATTCCGTGGTCGGACTCATCTATATAAAGGTCAACTAACTCTGATTGGGAGTCATAGGCAGCAGATGATTTGTTGTAAGCATTTCTTGCTTCTGTTGCTGATAAGGAGTAATTTTCTTCTAACTGCTTGCAGATGAAAGATTCTAGGTCACGCGCTTTTTTGTCTGTCTTGCCAATCTTGTTTCTCTCTGAATATCCCTTGCGGATTGCTTGTCCGAATATTGCTCCATACTCTTCTAAATACTCCAACGCCTGTTTATTCTCTGGCATCTTTTGAGCATTAAGAGCCAATGTTTGAATCGTTACTACGGACAAGCTAATCACCTCCTTTTTTTGTGGTCTTTCTTCTGTATATTTCTATAATATAGTACTTGTCCTCTTCTCCGCGTGGAAATTTGCACAATCTTTTTGGCACTTTTTTCGTAAGAATTCAGGACTCAGGACTCAGGACTCAGAATAGTCAAGGAAATGTTACTCCTCTGTTTGATTGTGAGGGTGCTTGAGTACATAAGTCGTCATTAAGGTACCTAATATCTTGATTATTCTGAATTTTGAATTCTGAGTCCTGAATTCTTACCTATTAACGTCGTGTTTGATGTGAATAACGACCGGAAGCGTTAAGTTGTTCGCACAAAGAGAAAATTAGCGCTCATGCTAAACCTGGGTTATTCTCAGCATAATCTTAAAATACTTAATTATACTTAAGATAACACAGGTTTAACTTGTGCAGCGCTCACCCGATCGCCTTCTGAGTTGGATAAAACTCTCGCTTGTCCTGTGTCTGGTTCCCAAATGGCGATCGCTGAATTAGTTGTTCCTAAATCAATCCCTAAAACATCTATCTCACTCACCGTCTACTCCCCCTTTCAATTTTAGATTTTTTAGTATGTGTAGCAACTTAAACCACAAGGTGTACCTACCCATAATTTAGTCTCTTTATCTTCACCAGTGCTGATGGTCAGTGCTGTGACTCGATTTGCCCCTAAACCACTATTATGGATATTAAATTCGTTTACCATTTTCCTGCTATTGCCCTGACTTAGCAGACAAAATAGCCCCCTATCTGTCCCAACCCATAAATTGCTATTGTTCTTATCCCATACCAAGGCTGTTATGATTCGGTTCTCAAGCTCAGGTATTGGTTCCCACTTGTCAACATTACCGATGTATAATCCCTGACTTGTACCCACCCAAACCTGTTCCAACTCATCTCTATTAATTGCTAGTAGCGAGCGAATTTCTGCACTGCCTAAACTACCAGTAATTGGAGTCAGTCGTTTTGTATCAGTTTTATAGAACAACAATCCGGCTGAAGTACCTAGCCAAATATGGTCTGTAACAGCTTGGGTAATTGCTTGCAGCCATCCCCTCACGGGTAGTTCCACTCGTATCCAACCTGAATCTTTGTACTGATAAAGACCATCTAACCCAACTGCCCAGTAATGACTGCTTCCAGCAGTTAGGGTTAAAATCGGTTCAGAAATATTGGGCGCAGTTTGCAGTTCGTTCTGCTGTTTTAAGCCATGTAAACCGCTACTCCAACTCGCAACCCAAACAGTTTCTTGGTCAAGACTTGTGATGATAGCCCGGATATCTTGGCTTGCAAGTCGTCCATAGCGCCGCCAACTTTCGGTAAATAAGTCATATCGAAATAAACCTAGTGCCGTCCCAATCCATAAAATAGAACGGTCTGCAAATTGCTGTACTGACAGTGCTTGCACTAAAATGCTGAAAGTGGGTGGAGATTTTTCGCGGGAAGCTAACCCAATGACATCAGGGGGATTGTCTGTTAAGTGCAAAAGTATTTGTTTGTTCTCTCCGCGTAACAGTCCATCATGAGTCCCAATCCATACTTGATCGTCTCTACCTGCTAACAGACTGGTAATAGGAGCATTAAATGGCTTTTCTGTCAAGGGTGTCCAACCAGTTTCCGTTGCTAAACCCACCTGTCCCCCACAGGCTGCCCAAACTCCTTGCGGATGGGGATCTAGGGCAGTAACTTCACTAGTATACGTAGTATCAATTTTTTGCAGTTTGTTCGTCGTTAGGTCAATGCGTACCAGTCCGCGAAAAGTGCCTAACCACAGGTTTTTACCCTGACGAGCTAGCGTAAGAACATCGGGCTGTACACTGTCGCTAAAACGTATCCAACTAGAATTTTTGTAATTATAAACACCTTGAGCATTGCACAGCCAAATATCATTTTCGTTGGCGATCGCCATTACTCTGGGAGGAAAACCAGCAGGGGGTAATTCGATAACGGGTTTGCGATCTGGAGTGTTGATAGCATAAATACCGCTAGCAGTTCCAGCCCAAAGTTTACCAGTAGAATCCAGGGTTAAACAACTTACCTTTACCTCCCCCAGGATGCGGTAAGGTCGCCAAGTATCATTTTTTAGATAATAAATCCCAAATAGTTCGTGAGCAGCCCAAACTTGACCTGCACCATCTACAGTAACTGCTAACACTGAGTTACCTGGCAAACCATGTTCGCTGGCGTATCTAACAAATCGGTTTAATTCCAGCTTCCAGTTGAGTATACCACCTCCAGTCGCCAACCATAAATTTTCCTGTGTTGGGTCAAAAGCTAAGTGACGGACATGGCGCTGACTTACCAAGTTACGCCATTCTATAAATGCTTTATCGCTGGGTTGTTCTTGTTGCGGTGCAGCATCAGCAACGGGGATGGGCAAATCTTCTGCCCCTACTGGTACTGGTAAATCAAGTTGGTAGTCTTTACTACTCATAATCTGTTAGTGCTGGTGAGTCCACTGCTGTAGACGGGTTTCCCGTCGCAGGTAAGTGGTGAACCCGAAGGGTGATACGCCCCCACTCCTCTTTTAATTTATCCAACTCAGCTTGTAATTCGTAATTCTGGTCTTGCTGCTGTTCAATACATTGATTGAGAAAATTATGCCAGTGTTTTTGACTTTTTTGGTGTTGCTGCCAAAGTCCGTAACGTTTATCCTGATGCAAACGTTCTGTTGCTTGATTTAAATTTTGTAGCTGTCGGTTTAACGCGCCCTCCCAAATCTTCAGACGTTGGTACTGCTGTGTCAAGTTTTCTTGGGAGTTACGAGTTGTCCAAACAACTCCCCAAGGTAATTCTTCTAAAACATCGGCTAAACTGGCGGTAGCGTCACTGCATAAACCCTGGAGATTAGCGAGTAATTCTGCATCCTCAGCGTTGACATCAGGATCTAATAACCGAAAAATATGCTCCAATAAAATATCTTTATCAATCCCTTCTGGGTCTTTTTGGGTAGATTCTGTTGTTTGTTCTTCCTTGTAAAGAAAATTGTCGTTTCCTACATCCATCTGTTGGGTGTCGTCTTCATCCTGGGTGAAACGTTGAATTTGGCTACGAAGGGAGGAAATTTCTGCTTGTAAGCGCATCGACTGGCGACGTAATGCACCAACTACCGCCTGAAATTCGTTGTAAGCTGCGGCGAGATTTGCTTCCAATGGTGCAATTGTTTCCCGTGCAGTAGTAATGGAAGAACGCAGTTGTTGCAGTTGCGTCAGTAAGTGATCTAATTCTGCTTGGGTAATTGCTGAGGTAGATGGGTAGTTTATCATCAGGCGACACCTACTGTAGCCAGGGGTTGAGTTAGTCGATAGTAAGGTGGACTATAAAGACCATAGGCCAGACCTAAAGGATTATTGTACTCCTCTATAAAATATCTACGAGTAGCTTGTAGGGCTTCCCCGATGGTCATTTGTTTATCTATGAAAAAAGTATAAAATTGTTGAGCAAACGCCGCAGCAAAACGGTCGGGAACGGGACAAGCGGTTGCAATGACCAAAAAGAAAAAGGTACAAGCCCCTAAATTTATTTATGGAAGATAAAAAAATGTATTTCGAGACGCATAGCGCAAGAAATACTACGTCCTTGCTACAGAAGCTCTTAAATTTATTTATGGGGTTCCTACCTTAGATTTTGACTTTTGACTTTTGACTTCCCCGAAGGGGCTGACCGCCTCAGCACCCCGCTTGATAAACATTTGGGGTAAGTTAAAAGTTTTGCGTAATGCATCAGTACCACCTGCTGACTGACAGGCATTTAGAAAAACTAATGGTTGGCACTGAAATGGTTTATCTTCTTTTACCAAAATGAAAGATATAGCCCCTAATTTAATCACTAAAGGTTCGCCTTCTTGTCCTTCATCCTTTAACAGAGAAAATAGCAGGGTATCTACATCTAGTTCTTCTGACAGACAATGACATGCAAAATGCAGAATATTATGGTTAGCTTCTATGAAATAATCAAGTAGGTTTTGTCCACTTTCAATCCCTCTCCCTGTATTGTTCCTAACATTACACTTATCCAAATGTGTATAAATTACCATCTACCAATTAATGGCGTTGCTGAATTGAAGTATGAAATGAAAGAATTGGGTATTTTAAAACTCCTTCTCTTTGCGACTTTGCGCGGCAGTTCAGATCGCCGGAGGCCGGCGCTCTGCCTGCCTTGACTTTGCGTGAGGCAAATTCATACCGTGATTCAGCAACGCCCAATTAATTAATTAATTTTACCAAAACAGGTTGCTGTCTCACTCGATAACCTGCCGGACTATAAACCCCATAAGCCAACCCCAACGGATTATTAAACTCCTTCAAAAAATACCACCTCGTCGCCCTTAGAGCCTCCCCAATACTCATAATCTTAACCACTTTCTCCCCACTTATTTCATCCTCCACCACCATCCCCCGCAGAAAAAACTCATAAAACACCTTCGCAAACGCCGCCGCGAACATATCCGGTACAGGACAAGCTGTAGCAATGACCGCCGCAGCACCATGCTGAATAAACACCTTGGGTAAATTGAAAGTCCTCCGTAACTCATCCGCACCCCCAGCCGACTGACAAGCATTAAGAAACACCAACGGCTGACAGAGAAATTTCCCCTCGCGCAACAAAAATTTGTAAGTTTCCAACTCTAGCACCAAACCATTTTCTACAATCTCCTCATCTTGAATAAAAGAAATCAGTAGTTTATCCCCTAACTTACTTTCCTTACAATGGCAAGCAAAATGCAACATATTGTGGCTAGCTTTGTAAAGATACTTAAGCAAATCATCGCCCAAGGGATCGCTGGATTTACCATTTGTCAAATTGCAAGCTTTCCCCAGCAAGGTGAAGCGGTCTTTTGCTGTCACCCTCACCAACCTTTCAATTTCTGGTCTTTCCTTTTTATGAGCATGAAGCAACCTATGATGCAAGCAAAATAACATATCTGAAGGTTGGGCTTGCTCCAAGACATAATCTGTGATATCTTTTTCTGGGTTGAGAATCCGAGCCGGGGTGTAATGCATTCCCCAAAACATTTCAGGATTTCCCTGTTCGTAGTCCTCCTCACTACCCTCAAACAAAACCTCCCAAGGAAAGGGCATAACTTCAGAAACAAAGGTGGGAGCTACATTTTCATTCAAGCGACTGGTGAGGATTTTATTTGGTCTATCTTCACCAAAAAATGCTTGGTAAGCTATCCGTCCCCATTCAGCTAATTTGATTAAATATTGATGGCACAAACCCGCGTCTAGTGCGAGGCTTTTTTCTTTATTAAGAGTTATTCTTAAAGCATCAAAACAATCTAAAATTTCTTCTGTCAGTACTTCCAAAACTTTATTATCAGGTTTAGGAAAGCGCCACCGGCCAATTGAGTAGTAATCTTTATCTATAAGAATTTCTAAGCAAGAACTAGCCAAATTTACACCAACTGAACTACTAACTCCTCTCATTGCGCCTCACCGCCTCGCTCCGTTACACTTTGTTTTTGTCTCTGCGGCCTTTTCCTTTGTCTAGGTTGTGAATAGTTTGGAAGGAAAGAAGGACCGACTTTTAATGAAAAACGTAAACCGTGAACGGGTTCCATCCCATCCTCAAAGTGAACTTGGACTAAGACTGTTTCACCTTCCATCTCAGCAGGAACAGTAAGCGTAAACCAACCTAAATAATCTCCGGTAGCTGTGCGTGTCATAACTATGGAATCATCAGGAGTGACCTGTAATCCGGACGTGACAATAAAAACACGTAAATCATCAAAAGTTAAATCTTCAGCCACCTCCATCAACCGATTCTCGTACCATACAGGAGGGGTACGGCGCAGGCTAACGCGAAACCTTACTGTGCTTCCTGGGGGTACTGGATCGTCGATTTCTTGACCTATAGGTTCCACGACTGCATAGCCCTGTCCCTGCACAGGTCGGTAAGGACGCGCCATTGGGTCACCAAATAATACATAAGCCAGCCAGTCTAAGGATTCCGGTACAACGGTTTTAGCCAGTCTGCGAGCCGTTTGGAACGCCACACCCAAAGTTTGCCCTGCCCAAATACTGTGATAAAAAGCACTAACAAAAGCTGCTTCCACATTCGGTTGCACTGCCCAGAGGGAACCAACAAAGGCGCTACAACCTGCTCTGACAAAGGTAGAAGCCCAGGTTTGCTCTAATGCTGTTAATTCTGGTTGCCCTGCATTTAGATAACTTAAAGATACAAGGGGATGATTGCGACGCAGGCTCAGTTTGGCTGGTTGCACCTCACGCTCAATGTCTTCAATATTGCTACTGCTATTAACCCGCACTGGCGCATCCTGGCGGTTTGTTGTGTCTACATATTGACCATAGCGAATTAAATGCAAGCCACGTATTGATTCAAACAAAGTCATATCATTAAATACACCAGCTTGCATGGGAATTGGGGGTGGAGCGCCTGATGAGTGCAAAAGCTCAGTCCAAAGTTCAGGTTGTTCCACACTGGCATAATGGGCAACATTGACCGCACCCACAGGAAACTCATAGGGTCGTGCTTTTTCTAACTCCCAAAGCCACCGCCCGATAATAAAGCGATCGCCTAAAAATTTTTGCCCATCATGCAACAGTTCCCAAGGAAACCAAGCATCCTGATCAGCTAATATCAGTAAAGTGAAAGGGTGGTTTAAGCTGGCTATAGTGCGAAAGGTATTTTGCAGTTCTTCTGGGAGTAAGGATTGAAACAGGTACTGACCGAGGGAAACAAGGCGAGAACGAAAATCTCCAGGAAGGCTACTTGCTGCTTCCTCAAGGGTAGTTTTTAATAATGAGTGCGATCGCTCGACCCACTTAGCAGATAAAGACTGTGAATTGTGGTCAACGTCATCCGCAAATAGCAGGCGTGGTTGGTAGCTATCGATGTGGAAATTTAAAGTACACGCGGAGATATCTGCTTTCCAAGCAGTACGCACTTGGAGAATGAAATCTGGTTGAGGGACAGGGCGCGATCGGGCGGCGATGAGTGGGCGTAGTTCTGTTTCCTCGAATGCAGTAACTTCTACTTCGGTTTCAAGAGTTGTTTTATAGGTATCGCCACAGTAAAGTTCTGCTTTGATTTTTGTTTTGCCTGGGCGCAAAGCGGTAAGATTAAAACTTGCAGTTTGAGTTATGTTGGTGGTATCGGGGTCGAGGGGTAGGCTTGTGGTGTTGTCACCGTTAAATTCAAAGCCGGGGGCTGTGAGAAAAATGTTAAGTTCGCTGCCAATAGTATGACTATGGGAAATTTGAATTGTATAAGTTTCTGTTTGGGTGATTTCTGCTTGGTTGAGATTGACTGCTATTTCTATCTCTTCACCAAGATTAATCGTTTCTTGAGGAATAGTCACTGAAACGTTATAAGCTACTCCCGTTTCCAGAAGCAGCATTTGGTAAGCACTTGCGTAAGCTTGATATGCAGTTTCGTCTACAAATGCAAAAATAACCTTTTTTAACAGAGTGCCCTGTTTTAAGTGATGGGTAACGGCTTTCAAAACCTTTGGTGCTAAATCATCTGGGTGAAATCCCGCAGCACCAGATCCCACTGAGGGAAAAGCTATTGTCTGAACATCGCTCAGGCTATCCGCCTTGGCTAAAGCAGCAGAGACTCCCCGTACTATACTCGCAGTTGTGTGCGAACCTTCATTCTCTTCTGTGGGTGTATGTATTATGTAGTGCGCTAGTAAAGAACCAGCATCAGTAAGGAATACTTCACCCGACCTTAGAGGTGGTTGATTCCGCAATGCTTCGTATAGCTTGGAGCCTAGCCTTTGAAAAAATTGCAAACTAATAGCCCCACCATAACGCACGTTTAAGCCTGTGGGATTTACTAAGGCATCTACATCTAGATCCAGTAGATCTCCTTTGACAAATTCGATGCGTGTAAGTGCCTCATCACGGGAGATAACTTGGGGTTGAGGGAAACTACTCCCTTCCCGGTGTAAGATTACCGATCTTCTTTCTCTTCTTTCTTCGTGTCCTTCGCGTCTTCGCGGTTTATTAAATAGGTAATCTTCGGGCGGTTCGGGAGTAGTAAACTGGAGTTCTCTTACTAATTGACGTACTCTCTCATTAGGGTTATTTTGAAGTGGTGCTAGTAATTCAAGAACACGATTACTTTCCAATTTGCTTACTGCTTGGATAACTTTTGTCAGTGCTTCTAAATGCTTTTGTTCATCTGGAATTTGCTGCGCTGTTGCTAACGCTCGGTCAAAGTGTTCTTCCTGAATATAAGTCTGAACGATCTCATATACTTTCTCTGGTGTTTGTAGAATAGTTACAGGTGATAGTGTTGGCTGTCTTACAGGCGATAATGTTGATGTTTCTGCTATTTCTGTTGCTGGATTTGAGTTTTCTTGCTTCTGTCTAAAAAATCTCTGTACCCATCGCCCAATAAATTGAACAGGATTTTCAGAAAGATTATCTTCTTTGGGGATGTAGGTTGTAGGAGTTCCCAAATTGTCGAGAGCTTTCAATATTTCATCTACAGACTGGTAGCGGTTTCTATAATCATATTTCACCATCTTATCTAAGATGGTTGCTAATTTTTTGCTAACCTGACCCTGATTGCGTCCGACAATTTCATGTGTATTAATATCCCCTTGAAATTGTCGCGGGTGTATTCCTGTTAATGCCTGAATTCCAATGATACCTACAGCATATATATCACTGCACAATTGAGGATGACCTTCCATTTGTTCTGGAGGCATATAGCCAGGAGTACCGATCGCCCGCTCTTCAGAGTCAAACCTAGAATTTAAAAATGGTGTGGCAGTAAAAAAGTCAATGATAACTATTTTTCCATCCTGCTTACGTCTAATTAAATTTGCAGGTTTTATATCGCGATGTATAAAATTATTTTCGTGGACAAACCGTAGGATTTCTAAAATATCTTGTAAGAGAGTAACAACATAAGTCTCACTCAATTGTTTACCAGGAATAATTTCATGAGTTAAGTCTTGACCTTCAATATATTCCTGAACTATATAAAATTGTTCATTTTCTTGAAAGTAAGCCAATGCTCGTGGGATTTGGTCATGTAAACCTAAGCTATATAGAATCTGTGCTTCTTGGTCAAATAAACGTTTTGCTACCGTCAAAACATACGGGTCAGGATTCAGTGGTTGAAGCTGCTTGACAACACAATAAGGATTACCTGGCAGATGTTTGTCAGCAGCGAGGAAAGTAACAGCAAATCCCCCTCTTCCTAACTCAGTGATTATTTCGTAACGTCCAACTAATTTTCCTACAGTCATGTGACTACAACAGATTAGTATTCTTTTTAAAAGTGAGTTACTCCCTTTAAAAGATAATAGCGAGTAACTCGCAGTGTCTTTGGAATTGTAACTATTTTAATCTTGTTCTGCCTTCAACCTCTACAGCTTACAATATTTGACAGTAATTACTCATAAAAAGACGAAAACAAGATGACGGCAGTAGGGAAAAACAAGCGTAACGGAAATAAGTTTACCACGGGTAGGAATGCTTACCACTGTCCGTAATCGTAGAGCTTTGGTTGCGTCTTTTGATCCGTTTGATCGTACAACTGAGGTAAGTTTGCATCTTGTTCTCTAGGAATATACTGTCTCGAATTGTATTTTGGAAGACACGATTATTGAGGAGCCAGAAATTAATGCAACGCTCTTAGAACCTACCACTTTGCCACAGGTCGCAACCGTTCCGCCGCCACCGATACCAGTAGCTGACTACAATGCCCTACAACGGACAGTAAGCTGGACAACCCTCAATACGGTTCGGTTAGCGTTTTAATATGAGTGAAGATCCCCCCAACCCCCTTAAAAAGGGGGGCTAATAAACCTCTGTTACCCCCTTTTTAAGGGGGTCGTCGCAGGCGTTCAGATCTTAACCGAACCGTATTAGGACAACCCTTTCTCAATTTCTTAATCCCGACAGGACGTTAGGTCGTTTCTGCTTAAGAAGCGATCAATTCTCTCAGTCGCAGCCACTCCGGTAACAAGCGTCCAAACATCTTCTGCCGAATCTTCGATTCCTTTAAGAATCTGCTGGCGGAATACAAGCCCAGACTCAAATCCAAAATTAGAAAGTTGCTCCCGCATCCCATACAGCAAGTCCTTACCCGCAAAAAAAGTTATATAATTTTGTTGTTGAAATCGACTGCCGTCAGGGCAACAAGTTGAGAGCAATCTATCAAATTCGTCCAAGGGATTGAGTCTGGGGATACTCCTTCGCAGCTTTAGGATATTTACAGGCACAGGGACCCCCCAGGCAAACGGTAAGTATCATCGTCACCGATTACGTCACTTACGGCATCACTATGAGTGGTAAAAATAAATTGGCAATTTTGACGCTCGTTTGGGAAGTTGGCGCACCAATAACTGTGCCCCTGGGGGATGAAGATTAAGGTCAATTTCGTCAATCAGTACGACTGAGTTGGCAATCTGTTGCCTCACAAACTCATACAGAATCGGAAATACTGACTGTTCTCCTGCTGACATCTCGACAATGTCGTAGGTGCGGTGGTCATCATTGATTAAAAAGTAATAATCGAATGGTGTTGGCGAATCAATTCCAGGCATTGGTTCTACACCTGCAAAGGAGCGTCCGGGAAAGATTTTGGTATAAAGATTTTCCAGTTGTGTTAAGTAATCAATGGGAGAGCTATGAGTAAGCTGGGCAAATTTCCAACCGTTGAGATACTTACGCAGCCTCGCTACACCTGCTTCAAAGGATACTCGACCGCTTGTAGGCTTTCCTATACTTACTGGCCCTAGGGAGGAGCCATTTTCTTCTGGAACTGGGTCATTGCCAAGGTTGCGAAACTGGTCAAACCAGAAAATACCAGGTAGCTGAGAAAACTCTGAACGAACTCCTGGATCTGTTTTCAACAAGTTTTGAGCGTAGTAGCGCCAAGCATTCTGAAAGAATTCTGCATTAGATCCAGCGCGGCAGCTTTCACCATCTAGAATGAGTCGGACGCGGTTGTTGTCCCCCGGTTCGACTTCATAACGTTCTGGCTGTGCCGCTGCCCACCTTCTAGCTATTGCGCGTGTAGCTTCGATTTCAGAAGCGGAAAATGATACTTCTAATTCGATGTGTGGTGGCCAAGAGCGTTGGTAACGACCAGGGAGAAACCCTAACCAGTCAAAATCCGTTACCCTTTGAATTTGTCTAGTTGCTAGGGATAGAGGGAGGGCGTAGACGCGAAGCGGCTTGTCGTCAGACATCGCTTGCAGCAGAGTCGTCTTAAGAGTGCCATTATCGCCCAGCACCAAAAATCGGTTGCTGACAGAATTGAGAGTTTGATTTTTGAAGGATACTTCAAGGTGGTCGAATCGCTTGAAGTTTGTGATCACGATAGACTCGACTTTCATCACCATTTCCCCCGCGCCTGGTGGAACAATTTTAGGATGAAAATGGGAAAACAGTATGTGATGTGCTTGCAGGTTATTGTAACGATTTATTTTTTTTAGTACAACTTAGACAACTTATACGCTATTCAAACATGATTTCTAACAATAGGATGTCATGCTAAATCTTGTGAACAAATTCCGATATCACTTGTGTTCTTTAGCAATTTAGGTTTTTAAAATGGGAGTTTTACTAACGAGTCCAATGCACTTGCCGACCAAGTTGCTCGTTCAATTGGGTGAGGTCAGAATCCCCATCCAATACAATACTGCGTAGGATTTGCAAAAATTAGAAACCCGGTAACTTTGGCGAAACCGGGTTTCTGGCACCTGAACTATTCAAAACCTACGCAGTATTGCCATCCAATAGCATAGCTACCTTCTCCTTCAAAGACGCTACGCGTAGCTTGCTTCCCCGAACGCGAGTGCGTCTCCCCGAGTGAGAAGGGGTACGTACTTCTGACGAATTCAAACTTCTTAAAACAGCCTCTTAGGAGTACCCCACGGGCGGCGCATCACCCGCTATGAATGGAACAAACACCCCCACTCCCTACTCCCTACTCCCTACTCCCCACTCCCGTGTTTCTTGAGAGATTTAACATGAACAGCCTCTTGTTTTTACCTGTTACTTTAGTGTTAGGAATTTTCCTGGGAAATCTCTACTTTCGTGGCTTGTGGATGATGGTGCAGAAATTACCTACAGCCCAAAACCCAATTCTATTAACGTTAGGCAGCTTTTTTAGACGGCTAGGGATCTTGATCGCAGGATTTGCTTTAGTGCTAGCGATCGCCCAAGAGAACGCAATTTGGCATCTGATCGTTTGCTTAGGCGCGTTCATTTGGGTACGCAATCGCATCATTGAAAAGTTGCAGCAGAAATGGTCAAGGAGTCTCAATGCACATTAGTCCAGATGAGATTGTGTTTGGGCATTGGGGATTTGTAACGATTAATGCCACTTTGGTCTTCACATGGATGATCATGCTACTGTTAGGCATCGGTGCTTGGTTGGTGACGCGCAAACTTTCGACTGATACGCAGCTATCCCACTGGCAAAACCTGTTGGAAGTCTTAGTTGTCAATTTACGCGATCAAATTCAGCAAACCAGTGGACAAAATCCCGATCGCTATTTGCCCTTTGTCGGAACCCTATTTGTTTTTATTGCCACCTCCAATCTATTAGCGATCGTTCCTGGCTATCACCCGCCCACTGCCTCACTTTCCACCACAGCCGCCCTTGCGTTATGTGTATTTTTTGCCGTTCCCGTTTTTGGTATCAGTCAGCAAGGAATCTGGAAATACCTGCACCACTACCTAGAGCCAAATCCCATCCTATTTCCCTTTTATATAATTAGCGAACTCTCACGGACTTTAGCTTTAGCAGTGCGTTTGTTTGGGAATGTAATGAGTGAAGGGATGATTGCGGCGATTTTAATATCGATCGCGCCATTCTTCTTCCCAGCCATTATGCAGGCTTTAGGTTTGTTGACAGGCTTAATTCAGGCATATATTTTTGCAATTTTAGCAGTTGTTTATATTGGTTCTGCGAGGAATGAAGACTATGGCTCAAAATGAATCGCTATCACTTTTACTTGGAATTATTGGCCCTGTGTCAATCTTAACGGCAGGGTTGACCATGGCCATCGGCTCCATCGCCCCAGCCCTCGGTGAAGGTAAATCCGTTGCCCAGGCACTTACTTCCATCGCCCAACAACCTGACGAAGCAAATACAATTACCCGCACCTTATTTGTGGGATTAGCATTTATCGAATCCGTCGCAATTTATTGCTTTGTCATCGCGCTAATTCTCTTGTTTGCCAATCCATTCTGGAACTACGTGGTCAGTGCGATCCCAAAAACAGGAGCCTGATGAAGTGGAGATTAACTGGTTTACCTTCTTCGCGCAAATCCTCAACTTTTTTGTGTTGATATTTGTGCTGCAACGCTTCCTATATAAACCGATTATCCAGGCAATGGCACGCCGCGAGAAGACGATCCGCGATCGCTTGTCGTCGGCATCTGAACAGAAACAAGAAGCAGAAAAGGAAATCAAGCATTATCAGGAAATACAACAGAAATTCACAGACCAAAAGACAGAATTGCTCACCCAAGCAAAATCAGAAGTAGAGCAAACCCGCCAAAGTTTGTTGAAAGAAATGCAGGAATCAGTGGCGACAGAGCGATCGCAATGGCAAACCAGTCTGCAACGCCAAAAAGATTCTTTTTTGCGCGAGGTGGGCGATCGCACCATGCAGCAATTACAGGCAACCGTGCGGCGGGTGTTGACAGACTTGGCAGAGTCACAGCTAGAAACACAGATTGCCAAGGTATTTTTGCAGAAGTTGCGCTCACTGACCGAAACAGAACGTGCCGAACTGACGACGACTTTAACTGCTTCAACAAAAGACAGTATTCCCTTGACCTTGGTTAGTACGTTCACGCTACCGACAGATATTTGTGCAGCGATCGCCACGGTTTTGCAAGACTACTTCAACGCCGTGGGTTCAGCCAAAATCGAGATGACAAGTGAAATTCAATCCAGTCTGATTTGTGGGATTGAACTGCGCGGCACTGGCTACAAACTAGCGTGGAGTATGGATGCTTACTTAGATACCATCACCGAAAATTTGGTTACGGTTTTTGCACAAGAAACGTCAAAAGGAGTGGGGAGTGGGGAGTAGGGAGTAGGGAATGGGGAGTGGGGAGTAGGGAGTAGGGAATAAAGATAAGAATCACGAGTCAAAAAGTTAATTAATAACATCCATTCCCCATTCCCCATTATTTCCCATTCCCCATTCCCCACTCCCCATTCCCCACTCCCCACTCCCCACTCCCCAATCCCCACTCAGAGGAAGCATGATGTGAACAAGGAAGAAGGTTTACAGACAGTTTTACAAGATACTTTTGCACTTTATGATCGAGTTCTTGATCAGCATGAAGCAAAATTGCGATCAACTGAGATCGGGATTGTCCAATCGATTGGGCAAGGAATTGCCAAAATCGTCGGCTTGCCTCATGTCCAGTCAGAGGAAATAGTCCGTTTTACTGGCGGGAGTCTGGGGTTGGTGTTTAACCTCGATCCCGAAGAAGTTGGGGTAGTTTTGCTTGATTCTAGCGATCAACTCCAGTCAGGTACGGAAGTGCGGCGCACTGGCAAAGTGCTTGATGTCCCTGTGGGCGATACGCTACTAGGAAGAGTAATCGATCCCCTCGGTCGTCCCCTCGACGGCAAAGGCATGGTGCGAACTTCAGAACGCCGTCCCGCCGAACGCGATGCCCCTGCGATTATGGATCGTGCACCCGTGAATGTGCCATTGCAAACGGGCATCAAAGCCATCGATGCCCTGATTCCCATTGGACGCGGACAAAGAGAATTGATTTTAGGCGATCGCCAAACGGGCAAAAGCGGTCTCGCCCTCGATACGATCATCAATCAAAAAGGCAAAAATATTCTTTGTATCTATTGTGCCATCGGAAAGCGCAGTGCGGCTGTTGCCAAGCTCATTGCCGACCTCAATGAGCATGAGGCTTTTGCCTATACGACAGTGGTGATGGCAGCAGGAGAAGATCCGCCGGGCTTACAGTATGTCGCTCCTTATGCCGCTACTGCCATGGCGGAATATTTTACAGATCAAGGGCGCGATGTGCTAATCGTTTACGATGACCTCACCAACCATGCCTCCACCTATCGAGAAATATCGCTCTTAATGCGCCGCCCACCCGGACGCGAAGCCTATCCAGGTGATATTTTTTACATTCACTCGCGCTTACTCGAACGTTCTACTCATTTCAATGAGAAACGGGGTGGTGGTTCCTTAACTGCGCTGCCGATCATCGAAACAGAGGCACAAAACATTGCCGCATATATCCCAACTAATCTAATTTCAATTACCGATGGACAGATTTATCTTTCACCAATCCTCTTTCAAAAGGCAGTATTGCCTGCCATCGACATCGGCAAGTCGGTTTCGCGGGTGGGTGGCAAAACCCAACTAAGCGCCTATCGCGCTGTTTCAGGAGATTTACGTCTTTCTTATTCTCAATTTGAAGAGCTAGAGGCTTTCTCTCGCTTTGGTACGCGCTTAGAAGAATCAACTCGCCTCACTTTAGAACGCGGGCGAAGGGTGCGTGAGATTCTCAAACAAAAGCAATATGCGCCGATGTCGGCTGCTGTGCAAATAGCTGTGTTGCTTTCGGTGACGGCAGGCTTGCTCGATGTCGTCCCGATCGCTCTTATTGCCATTGCAGAGCAAGCGATCGCCCAAGCAATATCCACCCAGTTAGCCGACCTTTGCCTACAAATCGAAAGCGGAGCCGTATTGACTGATGCCGATCGCGATGCCTTACTAAAGATTGCTAAAACTGCTATCGCGACCTTTATAAAGGAATAGCTATGTCATCCATTGAGCTTCTCCAACGCCAAATCCACACTGCGGAAAATCTGCAAGCCGTGGTGAAAATGATGAAAGTATTAGCGGCGTTAAACATCCACCAATACGAACAGGCGGTTGCCTCCCTCGCTGAGTATAATCGTACTATCGAAATGGGGTTGCATGTCGTTCTCAAGGCAGCACATACTCATGACGCTTCGCCCCAACATGGTAACGGCGACCACTTCAAAACTGACCCACCATCCCTTTCCACCGACCTTGGTCGTTGCGGCGTGATTATCTTTGGCTCTGAGCAAGGGATGTGTGGTCAGTTCAACGAACAGATTAGCGGCTATGCGATCGCTGAATTAGAGAAGTTGAAGCTCTCACACGAAAGACGGGCGATTTTTGTTGTCGGATCGAGAGTTATCTCCCATTTAGAAACCGCAGGCTATGAGATCGAGCAGACTTTCGCCATGCCTGGTTCACTAACTGGGATCACATCAATGGTTCAAGAAATCTTGCTGCACATTGCCACATGGCGCGATAGCAAGCAAATTGTCCGAATTTTCTTGTTCTACAACCACTTACATTCCAATACGTTATGCGAGCCGTACAAGCTGCAACTGTTGCCACTTGACCGCGAATGGCTACAACATATCGAAAGCTTAGCATGGCGATCGCGGACTCTACCAACTTTTACGATGCCGAGCGATGTTTTGGTTGCATCTCTATTACAACAATATTTCTTTATCTCGCTCTACCGTGCTTTTGGTGAGTCCCTCGCAGGTGAAAACGCTAGCCGTCTCGCTTCTATGCAGGTTGCCGAGAAAAATATTCAGGAGCGGCTCACAGAGTTTACTACTCAATTTCAGCAAAAACGCCAAACTGAAATTACAGATGAATTGCTAGAAATTATTTCAGCCTTTGAGTTAAGTCAACATAATTCGTAATTGTTACCCCTAATGTTATGGAACCAAATGTTAAATCATCTTCCCAGTCAAATCATTCCCAAGAACAAAATCTTGGTTCTGTTCTCTCCGTGCGGAGCAGCATCATCGATATCCATTTTCCCAAACGGTTGCCAGATATACATAGCCAGTTACAAGTAGGGAAAGCAGGTAATATTGCCATCGAGGTGGTTTCCCATCTCAGTGCTCAGGTGGTGCGGGGTGTGGCACTTGCCCCAACCGCAGGTTTGACACGTGGCGACGTTGTCATTGATACTCAGCACCCGTTACAAGTTCCCGTGGGCGATCGCCTCTTAGGCAGAATGTTAAACCTGTTTGGCGAGAGTATCGATGAGAAAGCGCCGATTTCAGGTGGCGAATGGCGATCAATCCATGCTACGCCGATCGCGATGTCAGAGCGAGTCACCAAAGCCGAAATCCTCAAAACTGGGATTAAAGTGATTGATCTGCTCACACCTTTGGAACGGGGCGGCAAAACAGGTTTGCTTGGCGGTGCAGGCGTTGGCAAAACTGTGCTAATTACGGAAATGATCCATAACATGGTCAAGCAGCACCAAGGCGTAAGTTTATTTTGTGGGATTGGCGAACGCTGCCGCGAAGGTCTGGATCTATATCAAGAAATGGAAGCAACGGGCGTTCTCCAAAATGCAGTCTTGGTCTTCGGACAGATGAATGAACCGCCGGGAGTCAGATTTTGGGCTGGACATGCGGCGCTGACAATGGCAGAATATTTTCGCGATCATTCCCAAAAAGATGTATTGCTTTTGATCGATAATATCTTTCGCTTTATCCAAGCGGGTTCAGAAGTATCAGGACTGATGGGGATACTACCTTCGCGGGTCGGCTATCAACCAACTCTCGCCACCGAACTCAGTCAACTAGAGGAGCGCATTTGCAATACATCGGCAGGGGCGATTACTTCCATTCAAGCGGTTTATGTACCTGCGGACGACTTCACCGACCCCTCTGCTGTGGCTGTGTTTTCACATCTGTCAGCAGCAATTGTGTTGTCACGCAAACGGGCGAGTGAAGGGCTATATCCTGCCGTGGATTTGATGCAATCAAATTCCAAAATGTTGATGCCTCATATTGTTGGCGATCGCCATTATCAAATCGCTCAAGCAGTACGCAAAACCATCACTACCTATGAGGAACTGAAAGATATCATCGCAATGTTGGGCTTAGAAGAATTATCGGAAGGCGATCGCAAAGTGGTATCCCGAGCAAGACTTTTAGAACGTTTTCTCACTCAACCCTTCTTTTCGACTGCCCAGTTTACAGGTTTGACAGGGAAATTAGTAGAATTAGACGATGTCTTAGAAGGATGCGAGCGCATTCTCAATGACGAGTTTTCTGATACACCAGAGCGATCGCTCTATATGATCGGCTCAATTGATGAAGTCGTAAAAGCTCCAAAAGAGGGCAAAAAATCATGACCTCCACACCATCACAAACGCATCCAGAAATACCGTCAGAAATGCGGCTCAAAGTTGTCTTACCAACCAAAATCCTGATGGAAACAGCCGCGATAAAAGTGATTGCAGAAGCGGAGAATGGGATGTTTTGCTTGCTGCCTCGCCATTTAGATTTTGTCACGACGCTTATACCGAGTTTGCTATCCTTCGTCTCACCGCAAGGACAAGAACAATTCCTGGCGATCAATCAAGGAATTTTGATAAAGCATGGGGATGAGGTCACAGTCGCTACCCAAAATGCAGTTCAAGGTGGTGATTTGGGAATGTTGAGAAAAACCGTTGAGCAGCAGTTTCAGTTAATCGATGAACGCGAAAAAACAGCACGTTCCGTTTTAGCAAAGCTAGAGGTAAACACAATTCGGCACTTTATCGAGTTAGGTGAATATGTATGAAAACTCCCGGACGTAAGTCGCGAGCGCAAACGCATCTCTTTGCCAAGGCGATCGCTAATAAAGAACGTCGCAAACTTTATGCTCGCCAAGCGAAACCTTATGGTGGAGTTTGGTTTGGTTTTGGTTTTGCGGGCTTAGTCGGTTGGTCAGTGGTCGCACCAACTTTGTTGGGGATGGGACTAGGAATCTGGATTGATTTCCAATTTCCCAGTCGGTTCTCATGGACATTGGCACTGATGCTGGCTGGTTTAACCCTCGGTTGTTTGATTGCATGGGAATGGGTATCGCAGGAGCAGGAACGTATGGCAAGAGATCAGCCACCTGATGATTCTCCTCAATTTCCAGCAGATTCTCCCAACGAGAAAGAAGGAACGTAAACAACCCAGCGCCGCCCTTCGGGACGGCGTGGGCTTTTAGTAGCCCTGGGTGTCGAATAAACTGAGTTGTACATACTCGACCTTAGCCTTTCTAACAACTAGCTCACAAGACAAACCCGGACCTCGAGGCTGATTTACGGCAGCCCCAATAAGCGAAATTAGGTAGGGTCGAGGAGAGCATTACTGCTCTACCCCTCCCATCCGAAACCGTGCTTGTACCTTTCAGCACACACGGCTACTCAGCGTGTTGTCCATCTGTCAAATCGGACTTCCTGACAGCATGACCAATGAAATTAGGGATATCATTCACCCATTCCCAGTCAAACTTTTCCCAAAAATGGGAGAGTTTTTCTAGGAATTTTGAGCGGTCTTTTCTCCTAATTTCTTTTAGGTCAAGTGCGGTCTTTTCATCATGGCAATGTCGATGTAATAGTTGCAGATTTTGGTATTCATCCTTACCGCCTATGGCTCTGGGGATGATGTGGTCTACTTCTAAAACATCCCAGTCTTGAAAGCTTAATCCACACCAAGAACATTTACCCTTTTGTCGCTTAAGCAACTTAGCCTTACGATTGGGCATTTCGGGATGTGTCCCTAGTCTTGAACTCCAGTAAACTAGGTCGCCATCGTATGGGCTTTTATCGCCTTTGACTTTCACATAGTCAGTGCTACTACAAGCTATATCTTTATGCTTTAGTAACCGGAAAGGGTTCGCTTTCCCGACCTTTGTCGCGAATACCCAGTTATCGCCATCTATGGTAGTCCAGTATTTATTAGAACCATCTTTACTGTTTCCACAGCGGCGTTGTGCCCATCGTCGAAGTTTCAGGTATGTGAGGTTGTCTTGTTTGGACAACTCTCCGAATGTTTTGGCATCGGAGTATGAATAGAAAGAAGTCCATCCCCTTATGACAGGGTTGAGGTCTTTGATTAATGCCGATTGAGGCGAAGACCTGTGTTTTGTGATGATTCTTCCAACTTCCTCAATGTGAGCCTTACTCGCCTTCTCGGATGGGATGATGAGGGTATTGAAACCTAGTATTTTACCATCGGTGTTTTTATTACTCCGATATTTACCCGCCGAATATTGCTGGATGTGATGACCGAGAAAGTCAAAACCAGCTTTATCATCCTCACTTAGTTCAGGATTGAATGTATGAGTAAGCCGGGTTTTTTCAGGTTTCAATTCCAGTCCTATGCCAGATAACCATTCCGAGATAATTTCTCGGCATCTTTGGACAACGGCTTTTTTCTCGTGTAGCACAACGAAATCGTCGGCATAGCGTATAAAGCTAAGGGACTTGATTTTATCTCGTCCTCCGACTTGACGCCCACGATAGTCGCGGGCGTCAAGTGTTGTGGCGTATTCGTTAAGTGCGTTTTCTAAACCGTGGAGGGCTATATTCGCAAGTAGTGGTGAAATGACACCACCCTGCGGCGTACCCTCAGATGTGGCAGTAAATACCCCTTGGTCTATTACACCGGACTTGAGCCAAGCTTTTATTTGTTGCCTAACCTTGCCTTTGATGTTCAACTTTTGAAGCAATACTTCATGGTTGATGCGGTCAAAACAGCGGGCAATATCCGCGTCTAACACGTATTTTGCCTTGTTTTGAATACAGAGTTTAATCTGTTTTACGGCATCATGGCATGACCTTCCGGGTCTAAAACCATAGGAATTTGGCTCAAAAACCGCTTCCCATTCTGGCTCAAGTGCAGCTTTCACTACAGCTTGTAGTGCGCGGTCGTACATTGTGGGTATTCCTAGGGGGCGTTTTTCTTCTCTACCAGGCTTAGGAATCCATACTCTACGAGTGGGTTTGGATTTGCCAGTTAGCTTAAGTTCCCCAACCAATTCCATACGCGCTTCTGGGGATAGTGATTTAACACCGTCCACACCTGCCGTTTTCTTGCCTTGGTTTTCAACTGTAACCCGTCGTACCGCTAGTACTTTATTAGACCAAGACCTCATCAAGGTCTTCTGGAGTTTGCGGCATCGCTTGACATCGCCATGGCGGGAAGCAGCATAAATGGGTAGAGTCGATGGCGGGTATTATCCCGCGCACCTCTCTGTTAGATCCGGACATGTAATTTTCACTACATCCGGCTCCCGATATTCTTAGCTTTCGCGCTTGCCCATGTGCAAATAATCATGGCAACTTTCATGAATTGCCATGAGATTTTGTTTCTTCCAGGTGGCGTGGTTTCCATCTATGTGATGGAGGTGAACCCGTTCGTCGGATAGAAGTTTTAGCCCACAAGCTGCACATGCATGGTTTTGCCTTTGTAAAGCTTTAGAGGTTTCACCGTCATAGAGTTTGCTGTTGCGCTTACTCCAGTAGGTTAAGTCTCCGTCGTAGGGTGATTTTTCACCCTGGACGTTAACGTGCTTATTTTCGGAGTGGTGAACCTTTGGGAACGCTTTGTCAAGCAATTTCTTGCTTGACTCGCGGTCTTTTTTGGTTTCCTTGTTGAACACCCTGTACGCTCTCTGTTGAATGTGAAACAGTGAGAATCGTGACCCATCCATTTTACAGAAGCGGTGGTAGTTCCTCCAACCTCTAACCACTGGGGCTAATTTCTCAGCCTTGGTTGTGGCACCATAATTCGAGTTGTTGACTACGGCTTTTACTTTCTTACGGAATGTCTTGAAGTTATCCACTGAGGGGACGCATCTGAACTTTCCGTTGCTCTGCACCTTGAAGTGCCAGCCTAGGAAATCAAAGCCGTCTGTCGTTGCGGTCAGCTTAGTCTTCTTCTCGCTTACCTTCATCCCTCTTTGGGCGAGGAACTGGCTAATTTTTTCAAGTATTGATTCTGCGTTATCATTGGGTTTAAGTAGAAAAATCATGTCATCGGCGTACCTAACCGACTGGTGAATTTCCTCTATCCCGTTGAGCGCAATGTTGGCTAATAGGGGACTCACCACTCCCCCTTGGGGGGTACCCTGTTCGGGGAATTCTGGATTGACTCCTGATTTAAGACATCGAAATATTCCTGTCTTTAGGCTCGAAGGTGCAATGAGTCTATCCATTATGCATGAGTGGCTTATCCTGTCGAAGCATTTTTCAATATCGAGTTCGATGACCCGTTTATCTATTCCATGACTATATGAGCGTAGGTTTAAAAATAGGATTTTCTGCGCATCGTGCGCACTTCGTCCCGTTCTAAATCCGTAGCTGTTGGCATGGAAGGTTGCTTCGTGTGCTGGCTCTAATGCGTATTTGGCTAGGCACTGCCAAGCTCTATCGCCTAGAGTAGGGACTTTTAGGATACGTTTTGTGCCATCCTTTTTAGGGATGGGTATTTCGCGTAGCTTTTGGTGATGCCAATTGCTGCCGTGGCGTTTAAGTTCTTCACTTAGTTCAAACCTCTCCTTAAAGGTTAGGTCTGCTTCGCCATCGACTCCCGGTGTCTTTTTCCCAGCGTTTAGCTGACTTACTTGCCGGACTGCCAGTAACCTCGCTGCGGTGGATTTCAGAATCAGCTTCTGGATTGACCTTGCCTTGCGCATGTCACCAACCCGAACGGCTTTATACACTCTTTGTTGTAGGCGGAATAGATTACGGCGGAATTGCTTCCACGGTAAGTTTTTCCAGGATTCACTAGCATTACTGCTGTGTCTAATCATGCTCTGACCCCAAGTACGTGTACTCTGAACACCTCAGACTAATTACAGTCTGTCCTACCCAAATTAAAAGAATTCTGCTGCTCGTCCAGCTTACTCAGGGGTTCGACCTCCCCTTAGACTTTTAATTTGTTTTTCTTCGTTCCCCTGGTTAGATTGTTCGTTCCTTTAGGTGGAGTCACTTCAACCACTGGATTCCCTAGACTCTTGCCGTTACCAAAACGACTGCACGGCGGGAATTAGCTCCAGTGAAGTCGGGGGGTTGTATGTTGTGTCCCGCTTGCTGCTGGGTTGCTTTTCTAGACTCTATTTCACCGTAGGAACTCCCCATTAGCACCAGTGTCAGCCCACAACAGCCGTCTGATTATGCCCTGTACCCAGCTTCACCCTCCGAAAACCGAGTTCGGTCAGTGTGGGCAGATAGGGAGTCATGCCTGAGTCTGGCAGACGGGACTTTCACCCGCATCTTTCCAAGAGTTCAACCCTTAATGGCAGTAATCTGCTGCCTGGTTGGTGGAGTTATTTACGGACTTTACCTACCGTGATTCATCCACAACGAATCGCACCGTTTTTGCAGCTTAAAAACATATCTCTCGGCTTTTGCCCAGTTGATTTGTCTCCATCCCTCGGTCTTTATTTCTAAATCCGAATTAGGCTTTTCCACAACTACTAACTCCTTTAGCTTTCCCACACTGCGGCTCACGTCTGCTTATCCCGGTGATTACCACCATCCCTTTTCAGGCGTTACCCGTTGATTCGGGTTGGGCGTTAGCTTTTTGAACCATCCCATCCCATCGTTGCTTATGGCTTGACGCCTACCTGTTACCAGTTTCAGGGGCATACGATGGGGTTACTTCGTTCCCACTATTCATTAATTGAGTCGTTAGGGTGTGTCTTTCCACCGAGGTTCTAAGAGGTGCGCTATCTCGGTAAACGAAACCTGATAGTCTTTACCTTTGTCGGATGTTTCCGACCCAAGAGGTGAACCGAAGTCCACAAGCTTATATCCCTTGGCAACGGCTAACGATGGTTCAATGACACTTGGCTTGTTCTACCCATAGACTCTTGCTAGCGGCTTGCGCTTTCAGCTATTACCGCCTCAACCGCTTTCACTCCCGCTTCTATATCTGGGTTGTCAGTCCAGATACAGGGGAAACTCCTCATCTACCTCACGGTAGAGGGCGCTGTGTGCTTTTAATCCCGCACCGGGACAGTAGGACTTGGTGTATTCTGGATTGGGTTATAATTTAGGTTGGTAAGAACTTCAATCTTTCCCCGTTCCTCTAGCTTTTTTAGCTGTTGCTCGGCTAGATTTGCTCACCTACAAGAATAGTGAGTTGTCATTGGTTGAGGATGAAAGTGCGAACTCTACCCCAGGATTGGGTTACTCAACCATTGCCAGCCGTCCTCCCCTTTCAGGTTTAGGCTGAACGAATCGCACCATTCGCGCCATTATAATCAGCGTCACCCTTCCAACCACAGTGACCACACACAAAAGACTTGCCATTGCGATAAGATTCACCCAATTCTGGATGAATGTGCAAGCACTTATGGCAAGTCTGAGATGTGTACCGAGGGTTAACAAAAACTAGCTTCACACCAAACTTCACAGCTTTGTAGACCAAGAACTGTCGTAGCTGATAGAACGCCCAAGAGTTGGCTCGTCGGCGCTCTGTTTTACTGCGTGGTTGCTGATTAGTCCGCTCCCTAATTCCGGTTAAGTCTTCCAAAGCAATGGTTTGTTCTTTAGCTTTGGCTTGCTGCACTGTGCGGCATGAGATGACGTGATTAATGTGTGTTTGGAAGCGTCTCTCCTTGCCGGACAACCGTTGCAAGAGCCGTCGGCAACGACGCCGACTGCTCCTTGTGCCCTTCGCGGCTTTTTTCTGGATAGACGCCCTTACTCGTGCATACTTATCTCGAACTTTGGTTATTTTTTCGCCACTGTATTTCTCTCCATCTGAGGTGAACGCAATATCTGTACGACCTAAGTCAACGCCCAGCACCTTTTCTGTTTGGGCTGGAACTGGGGCTTCTGACTCAAGCTGAATATTTATGTAGTAGCTGCCATCCTTCCGTTTTGAGAGTGTGGCAGTTTTCGGATTTTTACCTTTAAGTAGGTCACGCTGATAGTCGCCGATGTGCATCTTAAAACGTTCCCGTCCACCGAGCAGGGTTAGACTGACTATCCAGTCTTGCTCCCGGAAGGTAAACGTTCTCGCATCATAAGTGACGCTCGTGGGGGCAAACTTTTTAACAACATCACTTTTCAGTCTTGCGGTTTTGCGGTTGCCCGAAACCCGACGGACTGCGTGAATTGTTAACTGAGATGACAGCCCAAACAGCGCCCTAACATCGTGATAGATAAGTGATTGTATGCCTAGCTCATTGGTTAAATGTTCTGGGATTTTACCGTTGATATATTCGCAAGCGTTCGCGAACACCTGTAATGTCTCGTCGATAAGAGTGACTTGTTCAGGTGTGACCTGGATTTTGCAAGATACGGTCAGAACTTGTTTTTGCTTCTTCATGGTTGATACTGAAGTAAATCTCCAGGAGTACAATTCAATGCTTTGCAAAGTAGCTCTAGAGTTTCTCTGTCCAACCTTTTAGGCATTTCACGACATGCCTTTAATTTAGAGATTGTACTTGGATGAAGACCAGTAATTTCTGCTAGTTTTCCTGTCTTAATTTCGCGCTCAAGCATCAAATAAGCTAAGTTCCACTTGATTGTCATTGGGAGTGATACGGTGCATTGCATCTTAAAATTACCCTTTAACGAGTGGAATCTAGTTTAAAAGTCTCTTAATCCAACCTTTTTGTCAATATTCTATTTTTAATCCTTGATATCTAGTCGTAATGACTAGAATATAGACAGAAAGAAAGCGCTTACTTGTCTGGACAACATGGAAGAGCGCTCTGTTTATTCCAAAAATATGGAGATTTACATTATGCCACTTCTAAGGCTGGGCATCAAAAAGCCTATTGCTATTGGATTAGCAATCTTGTTGTCTTTGGGAATTCGTCCTTCAAAAAGTGAAGCTAACCCAGCGATGCTGTTAGCCCCAGAATTATGCGCCACTGGCATTGGATGTGTAGTTGGTGCTGTCATCGTAGTCGGCGGTGTTGCGTATATTATTCAGCAGCGCAACGGTCACAAAGTCTTGATACCAAAAGACACGGGTGTTACCTATAGCCGACCGCTCTCAGGAATCGAGGCGGCAAAAATGGGCGATGCCCATTGGGCGAGAGAAGTTACAGATTGTTACAAGATTGGTAAAAGAATTGGGAAGAAGCCAAAAGCACATTATCCAGCATCCGGATCTGAAAAGGGCAGGGTCGATCCCAGACAAAAACGGACAACCTTGCATTTTTGGGCAGTCAATTCGGGTACTAGTTGAGAAGTCATGTCAATTACTGCCCAAAAATGCCCAAGATCTTGAGACTAACGAGTAAGTTTTATAGAAGGTTGTCCGTTTTTGTCTAGGAAAAGTGTAGCGGATTTTGGTGTATCTTCCCAGGCGAACAAACAAGTTTTGACAAGGGGGCAAAATGAACAATCCAAAAAGTGCTGCTGAATCAAAAGAATTGTTAGCAGAAATATTCGATGACGCAACAGCTTGCTTTTACATGACCCTAGAAGGAATAAACGTTTCTTCTGATGACCCAATAATAGGTGAATTGACGACAACTTTATTCATAAAGCATGAAATTGACAATACATCCAATAAACGGGAGTATCCAAAACCAGGAGATAGATTGGAGAACTATCACGTTAATCGCGAAACAGGTGCATATTACATAACTCCGTCCCACTGGGTTGTTTATGAAGTCGAGATTTTCCCGAATAGTAACCCGCAAATCATGAGGGAGGTGGTAATTGCTTGGTGCAGGCTATCGCCTATTGCACAAAAAACACAGGTGTCAGAGTGAATTACAAATCAACAGCTAGGTCTGTCTCCGACTTAAAAGCACATCTGGTATTGACTACCAAATACCGCAAAAAAGTAATTACACCTGTTATGCTGAACCGATTAACTGAATTAATTCAGCACATCTCACAAAAATGGGGTTGTGAAGTAATCGAGTTTAATGGTGAGGCTGACCACGTTCACCTATTATTCCGGTACTATCCTCAGATGCAATTGTCGAAGTTCGTGAATGCTTTAAAGTCTTACACGAGTCAAGTCATTCGTAAAGAGTTTTTGGCAGAAATAAAACAAGTTTACTGGGGTAAACCAGTTTTCTGGAATGGTGCCTACTTTATTGCTTCATGTGGTGGCGTAACGGTCGAAGTCCTCAAGCAGTACGTGCAAAACCAGAACTCCCCGACTGAGTCCGAGCAGAGAGAGGCGACTCCTCACCCATCCCGCTCATCCCGCCAGCCTGACGGCTGACATCGATTCGGGGATGCGTTCGTCGTCGCCCCGTCATTCCTCCCATCACTGCCCTCCGGGACAGTGTGGGACTCCTGACGGGTTAGTTGAATAAGCCCTAGATTTTTTGGTTAAACTTGAAAATCCAAAATTTTTCCTCTGGAATTGCAACAGATTTTAACCGTTAGTTTAAATCTAGGCAAAGCTGGGTAAACGTAGGTTCGCTACGCTTACGTGGCTGACTAGACCTAGACACGGCAACGGATACCCCAAAAGCCCAATTTTCTTGAGAGTGCCCCACAGGCGGCGCACCACCCGTTAAGCGTTAGTATTAGAGCAGCGATCCCTTCGGTGAGCTTCGCTAACGCACCATCAGCACCACCACTGAGCGCCCCTCAGCTTGATATTCTTGAGCTGCAATTAAGGGTGCAGTTTTCAAATCGTAGAAATCCTCAGGAGATGGCAAGGCAGTATCTACAATTTGGTGCCAGCCCTCTCCACTACCCAAAAGTGGTAGTTCAAATGTTAACGGCTCCCAATAAGCATTGAGGATAATATGTAGATGCTCATTCAATTTTGGGTGACGCAGGGTGAATGCCAGACTAAGGGAATCATTCCCCCAATCAGGCTGCCCTAGTGTCGTGCCATGCCAGACGATGTGTGGCTCATGAGAGCCAGAGGTAACACTGAGAAGTTTTTTTTGCTGAAAGATTTCTAAGGATTGGGTGAAGTGAATCAGCCCTCGGAAAAATCGCAGTAAATCCTTGTGTTTTTCGATACTGCTCCAGTCAAACCAACTCAGTTCATTGTCTTGGCAGTAACCATTGTTATTCCCCTTTTGCGATCGCCTGACCTCATCTCCCATGAGCAACATCGGCGTTCCTTGGGAACATAAAAGGATGGTGAAGAAGTTTTTGATTTGTCGCAAACGCAGTACTTCGATTTCTGGATCATCCGTAACCCCCTCGACGCCACAACTCCAACTATTATTCTCATTGGCTCCGTCACAGTTATTTTCACCATTAGCTTCATTGTGTTTGTAGTTGTAAGAAACTAAATCATTTAATGTGAAACCATCGTGACAGGTAATAAAGTTAATACTATGATTAGGCTTGTAGTCTGGTCGCAAGTAGATATCTGGGCTACCCATAACGCGAGCAGCTAATCGACTCACCATACCCGGATCGCTTTTCACAAAACGGCGCACATCATCGCGGTAGGGACCGTTCCATTCAGCAAAGCGATCGCTCCCTTCGAGAAAGCTTCCTACCTGGTATAGTCCAGCCGCATCCCAAGCTTCAGCAATCACCTTTGTTCCCACCAGAACTGGGTCTGTTTCTATCGCCCATAGAACAGGCGAATCGGCAGAGGGCTGACCTAATTTGTTCCGAGATAGGACAGATGCTAAATCAAAGCGGAAACCGTCTACATGCATTTCGGCTACCCAGTAGTACAAACTATCTAAAATCATGCGTGCAACCATAGGATGATTCGCTTTCAAAGTATTACCGCAGCCACTGTAGTTACTGTATTCAGTTTGGTTTGGCGCAAGAAGGTAGTAAGCCTGGTTGTCTAATCCCTTAAATGACAATGTTGGCCCATCTTGACTACCTTCTGCCGTGTGGTTAAAGACAACATCTAGAATCACCTCAATCCCGGCTCGGTGAAGTGCTTTGACCATATCACGAAATTCATTTAACGGGTCTAAGCGATCGCAACGGGAACTGTAATGGCTGTGGGGTGCAAAGAAGCTGATCGTACTGTAGCCCCAGTAGTTCTTGTGACTAAAACGTGCATCATAAGGATCAAACTGATGAATTGGTAACAATTCGACTGCGGTTACTTCTAATTCCTTCAAATAAGGAATTTTCTCAATGAGTCCTGCGTATGTACCGCGTTTTTCGGGAGACACACCAGATGAGGGGTGACGGGTAAAACCATCTATATGCAATTCATAAATGACTGTTGTCGCATAAGGAGTCCGTAGGGGAACATCCTCCTCCCAGTTGTAGGTTTTGGGATCAGGTGCTACCACCGCCCGTAGTGCTTGGGCACAATTATCCTTGCCAAAACAGCTAGCTGCTTCACGACTATAACTATCCCAGCCTACTACCGCTCGCGCATAGGGGTCAAGTAGTACCTTACTCCTATCAAACCTTAGTCCCTGATCTGGCGCATAAAGTCCATGTGCGCGATAAGCGTAAACCTGCCCAGCACCAATATCTGACACCAAGATATGCCAATAGTAGGAGGTTTTGTTCTGCTTTTTGTCTAGCTGAATTACACAGTTGGGTTGGGGTGCATCCGGCTCATCAAAGAGCAATAATTCCAGTCCAGTGCAGCTTGAGAATACCGAGAAATTGACACCATTAGGGGTAACTGTAGCGCCAATTGGAAAAGGTTGACCTGGCAAAATAAGAGGAAGCATTTTGTTGAACATTTCTCCTAACATTACCCATACCACCGGACCCCAGGAGAAACCGTAGCAGAACCGCTCAGTGTCGGGTTACCAGCAGCATCGACCGGTGCAGTGGCAAAAACATCAGAAAACCTGGGCTGGCGCTCTTGAAGCACCGTTTGCCCCTCATTGTTTCGCCTTCGGATAGAACAAATATGTCACCCACTTACTCAGTTGGGTTTCACCCTCTATAAAAGACTCATCGCCCTCATAAATAAATGTCAGAAAGTAGTATAGTTCCTCTTGCGTGTGGACAAACTTACCGTGTTCTATCTGCCGAGTTATTTTCACAGAGGTAGCCTTCTCTAACGGAGGGAGGGGGAAAAGTTTCAAGCTCACACATAATGGAGGCTCATCAACGAGGTCTTTAGTCCCCCGATCTAACACTGGTAAAATCACCCACTCCTGACCCCACGGATGTGGAGTCGGCGAAATAATTTGTAGGTCAGGGGTGTTTTTATCGACCCAGTACCATCCTCCCCGATTGAAAGATTTAACAAGGATGTAATTGTCTTCGGGTGGCAGTTGCCCGATAAATTTCAGAAAACCCGTATCTTGCCGATCAATTAGGTTCATGACGATAATTCCTGAAGACAGTACGCAGTATTTTAAAAAGCTTTGAGTTGCCAAAGTTACAGCAATTAAAAAGTCAACTGCTTTTCAACACTTAGTTCCCCATGTCTAGGGACATGACCCAAAATCCGTTGAGCGATCGCATATGAGGACTGTTGACAAATTGCTAAACAGGCAAGCACAGCAACGAACTCATCAAAATCCAGGGGTTTGGTGAACCACAGGTCAAACCCAACACACAGAGCACGTTGAAGCATCTTTTCATTGCCATAGCCTGTCACAGCAATGGCTAGCACTACTTCCCCTCGCTCTCCCGCTTTGGTTCTCACTTGTTGAATCAGGGCATAGCCATCCTCATGAGGCAAGGCAATCTCACTCACGAGGACATTAGGTTGCCATTGCACAAATATTTCCAAAGCTCGCTTAGCTAAAGATGCTGTTTGCACCTTGGCACCATAAGGTTGCAGCAGCAGCGTCATCAAATCGCAGTAATCGACATTATTGTCTACAACCAGTACTTGCAGCCCTTGGAGGGATTGAAGATTAGTCGGAAATTTATTATTTGGATACATGGTAGCCCCAATCGTGATTTCACGTGCAACACTGCTAAAAAATCTCGTATCCCTAGGGCGGAGTTAACCGGGTGTAGGGTGACTGATGTCTTATTGATTTCCCTACAGCATGATAGGGTGATGTTTCATTTCTGGGGTTATTTGTTTAACTACAATATAAAAATTAACAAAAGTGTCTTTACTGAATTCCTTTTTTCCGCTCTGGTTTTTTAAACTGGCATTTCCTGTCTAAAACTGTTGACTAAAATACATCCAGACAATGGTGGGGCAGCAACTACAATGTCAGCCATGTATTTCACCTAGTAAGCGTGGAATTTGTTAACAAGGTTTAGTATGACACCCTGTTGTCATAAATCATGTTTGAGCAAGCGTTTGAATAGCGTATAAATTGTATATTTTGTACTATAAATATTCCAAGCATTAAAATAAATTGCAAGCCGATAACCTCAAACCATGCCTCAGGAAATACAAAAATACTATCGCTGAAATTAACAATATCTATTTTAAGAATATTCCCCTATTTAATACATTCGGTGCAGTTTTAACATAAATGAACCACAGTTGTAGGGGCGCAAGGCCGCAGCGCCCCTACAACTGTGGTCTATTTACCTGAAAATGGGTGTAAGTCCTCACCACTAGTGCTAAAAACCCTCGGTAATTCATAGAGGACACTGCTCACCAATAGCAGATTTATTGTCAGGTATTAGCCAAAATAATTGGCAGACTCTAAGTAGTGTAGGGTGGGCACTGCCAGCCCTTTCAATGCGAACGAATGTACTATATTTTTTGCCGCTCTATTAATCCTTGTGCTATCGTCCTTACGGGAATTTCTTCTGTCAAAATACTCAAACAAAGGGTTAATATTTTCACCGTCTTTGATCTTGCGATCGCATTAATTTCTATGGATGACTTGGATCTATGATTTTTGGCTCTAGTCTGGGAGCGGGTTTCAGTCTTCGCTTTAGTAGTACATCCGTTCGGATTGAAAGGGCTGGGTGGGCACTGCCCACCAAAACCCTGATATGGTGGGCAGTGCCCACCCTACGTATATTTCAAAAATCAAATACGATTCCTATAGCAGATTTATTGTCAGGTATTAGCCAAAATAATTGGCAGACTCTAAGAGGATGTTTTCAAAGTCCTTAGTGATGTATCAAATACTTTGAGATCCCCCTAAATCCCCCTTAAAAAGGGGGACTTGGATTCCAGTTCCCCCCTTTTTAAGGGGGGTTAGTTCCGATCAATAAGTGTTTCGATACCGCCAACAACTTTTCAAACAACCTCTAAGAGATCGTTGTGAATTCTCCCATCAGGCATTTTTGCCCCCCTCAGAATAGCCCTGCTAAAATTGGCTCCTTTGAGTCCAGCCCAGTTTAGATTAGCATCGCTTAGATCTGAGTTGCTTAAGTCGGCGTTGCTCAAATGTGCCCCAGTCAAATCTACCCCACTCAAATTTGCTTTAGATAAACGTATCCCTCTCCAGTCTGCCTCTCTAAAATTTCTTTCCCCGGCTGCATATTGCCTCAAAACTTCATTGGCATCCATATTGGTAGCCTCGCAACGTGTAGCGTTGTCGCTATATATATATCTATTATAATCCACAATCCCCCAGTATAACATCACTTGTTAATTCTTAGCAATCGCATCTTGTTACAGTCTGTGACTTTTGTATGATTTAAATAGAGCAGAAGATATTTAGTGTATGATTTAAATAGCTCAGAAAATATTTAGCATATTAAAAGGTATAAAATAGTTAGTAGAGATATCCAGAAATGATGTAGGGAAGTATTGCAATCCGCCCCAAAAGCGGATTTCAGCGAACGTATAATTAATTTTCACGACTATGTCTAGTGTTCATAAAAATTTAAGTTGTGAATTTTAATATGGGTTTTTTGTCTTATGGTCAAGCGATCGCTCCAAGCATCACACATTGGAATTCAACAGGCTAAAAGAGCGTTTGCCTACAAGGGGTGGACTCAGGAAAATTTCGCGTGGGAAGTGGGCTTAAAAACTCGACAACCCATTTGGCGGTTTTTCTCTGGGCGTCCGGTTGAGCGTCATATATTTGTGGAAATTTGTTCCATATTGGAATTGAATTGGCGGGAGATCGCTGCCGACCCCCCGGTCGAATTCTCCCCTCCCGGAGAAGTTGCCCTGGCGCATGTCTTAGATATTGATGTTTTGGTGCAGCAGGTGCGTAAGCAACGCCAGGAAAAAATTCAATATCAGTGCGGTATCTTGCAATTATTGGATATCAGCCGTCCTGTTGGAATCGATGACATATACATTGATGTCAATATTCTGGAAGACATCCCAAGTCAACAGTGGTTGGATATCTCTAACCTGCAAAACATTGAACCAAATGAATTTGACCGCTTTGGCTTAGGTGAGGTTTCCCAGAAACAAATACCGGGTATGCGGGCAGTCGAAACCTACTCCAAGCTCAGGGTGCTGGGTAAACCGGGGGTAGGTAAAACCACCTTTTTGCAACATCTTGCTATTCAGTGTAACCGAGGCGTATTTGCGGCGAACCAGGTTCCTGTTTTCATAGTACTGAGGAATTTTGCTGAAGAATCTAGGCTCAGCGGTGATTTCAGCCTATTAAACTACATTCGCTCCGGTTTTCTTACGTCTGGAATTTCAGAAGAGTCAGTGATTAAAACCTTGCTTGCTGCGGGCAGAGTATTGCTATTGCTCGATGGTATGGATGAAGTTCTTAACCAAGAGAGTAATGCTGTCTTAAGAGAAATTCGCTCCTTTTCAGAAAGGTATCACAAAAATCGGTTTGTAGCGACCTGTCGAACCGCATCTCAAAAGCTGAGGCTTCGAGGCTTTACCGATGTTGAGATTGCCCCATTTACCTCTGAACAAATCCGAGCCTTCGCTCGAAAATGGTTTGTGGCATTCACCAAGACAAACACTCAAGATGGGCAGGCACAGTCCGTTCAGTTTATTCAGAAGCTGGACTTAGCTGAAAACTGGCAATTTCGCCAACTCGTCATCACACCCCTGTTTCTGCATCTTGCCTGCTGGGTGTTCCACGGTCAAAAAAAATTTCCAACTAAGCGGACTGAGTTTTATAAGCAAGGGCTAGATCTTCTCTTGGGCAAATGGGATGAAGCTAGAGGCGTTGAACGGGATAACGTTTACCGAGGGTTTTTATTACCACAAAAGCTCAAGTTGTTGAGTCAGATTGCAGCGGCAACCTTTGAAGAGGGTCAGTACTTCTTTGAGCAACGCGTTATTGAGCAATACATTGGTGACTATATTCGTAATCTACCTGAGATGCCAACGGAGCCAGAAGAACTGCAACTAGAAAGTGAAGCGGTGCTGAAGGCGATAGAGGCGCAACATGGGCTACTGACAGAACGGGCGCGGGGAATTTTCTCCTTCTCCTATCTGGCGTTTCAAGAATACTTCACGGCAAGAAAAATCGTTGCCAGCCATAACCTGCAAGCATTGGAGCAAGCCTTGGCAGGATTGGTTAGTCACATCACTGACCCTCACTGGCACGAAATCTTCTTATTGACAGCTGCCATGCTCCGGAGTGCGGACTCTCTGGTGCAGTTGATGAAGCAACACATTGATGCACTAGTGGCTCAAGACCCTTACCTACAAGAATTTTTGACTTGGGCAAGCCAAAAATCTCGTACTACTCAGTCGCAACCAAAGGTTGCGACTGCCCGTGCATTTTACCTTGCCCTTGCCCGGACTCCTCACATAGCTTCTCACTTTACCCTAGCCTGCACCCTCGACCAAGGGATGTTTCTGGATGCGGTGTTAGATAACCTGTTGCTGGAGTGTGCCATCGACCAAAGCCAAGATTTTGCCTATGCTCATGCCTGTGGAGATGCTCTGGGGAACATTCTAGGCATTGTTTTGGATGCTGGACTCCATAAATCCCTGCAACAACTTTGGGAGCAATTGCCGACTCGAAATCAAAACCAAGAAAAATTTCATATCTGGTGGCTGGCACACTCGGAAGCTTGGGTTGAACAGTTAGAGATGACGCTCACTAATTATCGTAATATTGATCACCACTGGCAGTTTAGCGAACAGCAACAGCAAGCGCTGCAACGCTACTACGATGCTAATCAGCTACTGCTCGATTGTCTCAATAGCAATTGTGAGGTGACATCTGTTATCAGGCAGGAAATTGAAGCAACCTTATTATTGCCGACTAAGGAACTTGAGGACAGGGAATGGCAATAGAACTGAGGAACGGCGTGAAAGGAACCGAAAATTCGATTGAGATTCCGTGCAGAAATCGCAATTTTAGCCTTTGAGGGTTCGGAGATTGCCGCACATGCAAAGCTTTTCACTGGCGGCAATGGCATAGATTTTGGAACAGAACCTTTCTGCAGTCCTTTATTTTTGGGCAATAGAAGCCCAAATGCAGAGAACATCGTCCAAGTAAAAAATACGAATTGGTTCCATATCACTTCATCCTTAGACCCAATACCTGTGAATGAAAGCCCTCACCCCTAGCCCCTCTCCCAATTTGGGAGAGGGGTGCCCTTTCTTGGGCTATCTTGAGGGCGGTAATGAGAATGAAATAGCCAACATTCGTTTTCATAACTGTAATCTCCAATATTGAATGGGCTGCAAAACCCTTAGAAAACCCTTGGTGCAATTATGCAAGAAGCAACTCTCAAGGGATTGCATTTTTTCTTATTTTCTGCACCGGGCTTTTTTATTCTGTATCTTGGGAGCGAGCTTCAATCCGACTCATCACTGACAAATATTGTTGGCGTTTGACACTTATGTGCTCAATTACCTGTGGTAGACGAATTTGGCAAAATCTCTGGTATTTTTCGTTATTTATTTCACATAAAGTATCAAATGGAATAGCCGACTCTAAGAGAATTTGGTGGCGATACCAAGCACTTAATCCATCTTCCCTTAGTGCTGACTCTAAGACTCGTTCCACAAGTTTTAATATAGAACGGGCTTCTTGATCAGTAGACAGGTCTTTAATTAACTCATTCAAGCATAAAATTGACATTTTTACATGCTTAATATCTTGTCTTCCTTGTTGAGGTAGTCCTCTCAAACACTTGAGCTTTCCTTCTAAACAAAGAACTGGATGCAGCACTTTGAGATTAAGTCCTGCTAGCTCACTTTCACCTACAAAAGTAAGTGCAGTTCCAGAAATTTCGGCATCATTCAGACCATATACTGTAGCAAGAAAGTCAATTCTTAAAATGCTATCTTGTCGATTGACAATTACGACTCCTGAATTGGGACTAGGGTCAAAATCTTTGTTTAAAGTTACTCGTCCCTTTAAAGCATCGTTACAAGCGATCGCTTCCACCCTACCGCCATAGAAATCTAAATCCTCACTGGCAAACGGCAAAAATTCTTGTAATTTTGGACACCGAATTTGATACTGATACGCCCAAAGGTTAACGGCTTGCCCACCCACAACAACAGCATCTAGTCCAAGTGCTTGTAAAGTAACAAAAGTATCAAGTAGATCAACAGGGGTCAATATCTTCGCCATAACGAGTAGGAATACTTTCATCCCAGACGTGGGTACTGGGGTCAAATTTCCAGTACTGAGGTTGTAGTGTTTGGTTTGCAAGCTTTTGTGCTTCAGAGGGTGGCATTGCCAAGAGCCGCATTCGCGCCTCTATTTTTTCTTGTGCGAGTCGTTCACTTTCTTTTGAGCTAACTATAATGTCATCATTCACATTATTTGGATGTGAGGTATTAGGAATAATTCTATCTTCTCGTGACTGCATTGTTATCAAACTCTTTTATGGACTCCAAATTGCCGCATGGAAGCAGGAATTTGGGTTATCAACCCCCAAGGTGAATAAGGCAAGGCACAGAGGGAGGCTATGGCGCTGACCTGCTCCCCAACGACGGTCAGGTAGGGAGGCATTGGCTTCTAAAATGGCTACTTGCTGCATCTGTGACTATCTTGGGTTGCTCATTACCATAAAATTACCCCAACCCAGATCACCAAAAGCTGCCAAGAACCAAATTATGATTCAAAGCATAGAAACTCTTCTCCACTTCTCATTTCACCTCTATTGTTCTAACATTTGGAAGAATCGGGTAAAGTAATCCGGAAAGGTCTTTGCTGTACAACCAGGGTCTTTAATAACAATCCCTGGAACCTTCAAGCCAGTAACAGCAAAAGCCATCGCCATTCGATGATCGTGATAAGTTTCAATCGCTGCTGGGGTAATGGGGCTTGGCTCAATCTTCAGTCCATCTGCAAATTCTTCAACCTTGACTCCTAGCCGACGCAACTCGGTGACAACGGCTTGAATACGTTCGGTTTCTTTATATCGAATATGTTCTACATTACGGATGATAACTGGTGAACTGGCAAAGGGCGCGATCGCTCCTAACGTTTGCACTAGATCCGACATATCGTTCATGTCAATGTTGATACCCTGCAATTGCTTGGGTCCTGTTACTTCAGTGTAATTATTGGAGTCATTAATCTGGCAACCCATTTGTTCTAAGACATTGAGCCAAAGAATATCACCCTGACAGGATTGTTTTGTCAAATGGTTAACCCGCACCCTTCCACCTGTGACGGCTGCCGCAGCAAAAAAGTAAGAGGCATTCGACGCATCGGGTTCTATGGTGTAATTTCGAGCCTGATAACGCTGACCCGCTTTGATCTGAAATTGATTCTCGTCGGTTTGCAGCACCTGTACGCCAAAATCCGCCATTAGGCGACAAGTCATTTTAACGTAGGACTGCGAAACCAGTGTACCTTCAACCTCAACGATTGTGTCCTGTTGAGCTAATGGTGCAATCATCAGCAATGCCGAAAGCTGCTGACTAGTTTGGTTGCCCTTCAAGCGAAAATGTCCGCCGGAGAATTGTTCAGCGTAGATAGTGTAGGGCATAAAACCAGGGTTGCCCTCAAAGTTAACGGTTGCTCCCCCCGTTTGCAGAACTTTCAGCAAGTCGTCCATCGGTCGTTCCCGCATCCGAGGAACGCCATCTAGGCGATACTCACCGTTGCCCAATGCCACCAGCGCTGAAATAAACCGTGCTGCTGTACCCGCTAAACCCACAAATAAATCCGCCTGCGTCGCTGGAATTTCGCCCCCTCTTCCTGTCACTTGGATCTGGGTCAGATAAGAATTAAGTGTAATGGGAATACCCAAATTTTCTAAACATTTGACAAAATACTTGCTGTCTTCACTAAATAAGGCATTTTCTAAAATAGAGTCACCTTGCGCCAAAGCAGCGACGAGCAGTGCCCGATTGGTAATACTTTTAGACCCAGGAATTTCTACTGTGGCATCCACTGGGCGATTCAGAGCAGGGATTGCAATGGTATCCACGTTAAACCTCTATACAAGTGATTGATTAGCTACAATATAGCAATCCTATTGCGTTCCAGGAGGCTCTGCCGGACGGTTTGACGGGTTGCCGAGCCGGACATAAAAGCATTACAAGGCAGCAGCCCTGTAACGAGAGATAATGCACAGTTGGTTCTCACTGTCAATGCGTAAGTCCTAGACACAACGGAAGAATAAGGGTTAAACGCGTTTGTCCCAGATTGCGATCGCAAGCGTTGAGAATTAATCTTGGGTATACAGAATCGAACTATTGGATTTAAATCTATTCAGTACAACCTATAGAACTTATACGCTAATCAAACGCTTGGTTAAACATGGCACCAGGCGGGTCAATGCGAATACTTCTTTGTATATCCATTGATGTTCCCTTATTTGAATAAGTATTTAGTATAGTTCTAGGCAATGTAGATTGGGACTATTCAAGAGTTCTTGAATTGCTTGCGCCCCAGATCGAATTAGAGCTTCGACTTGGTTAGTTGGTGCATTCCCGCAGCGCAGCCAAACCACTTTCGGTGGTGAGCCATACAAACGGCTTCAGGAAGCAAAGTCCGCATCTTGAGTAACGATGCAAAAGTCATGATTTCTGGCAAATTCCCAAATTTCAGTGTCTGTTTTCTCTTGTAGGTCGTGCAACTGAACATGACTGGAATCAGGAAAAATATCTGCCAATCGGGTTACCAGCTTACGGCTCAAATTTTGATCAAACAATAGCTTCAAGCACCACCTACCAAGGCAACGAGACGATGTTCTCGATCAGCAGCGAATTCTAAGCAAGCCCTGATGTCTGCTTCCGTTAACTCGGGAAAATCGTCTAATATCTCAGCGTGAGACATACCTACTGCAAGCTGGCCTAAAACATCGTAAACCGTGATTCTCATTCGTCGAATACAGGGTTTACCGCCTCGTTTGTCAGGTTCTATAGTGATGATGTCACGATAACTCATCTTTTTTACTTACGAAGGGGAATGTAACTGTTCACTGATTAACTAGGTTTACCTATACTTGTGCCAGATATATGTGCTAAAATCTAGATATTGTTTGGCACAAATTTCGTCGTGAGTAAAAATTCAGATAGGTTCGTCACTATTGGAGAGGCATCCAAGTTAAAAGGCGTAAGTATTGATACTTTGAGGCGTTGGGAAAAAGAAGGTAAAATATGCGCGGAACGTACGGACGGAGGACATCGCCGCTACAAACTTTCTCAATTACTAGACATAAAAGATGAACGAGTGCGCAAGACTATACTTTATTGTCGTGTTTCCACTCACGATCAAAAAAAAGACTTAGATATTCAATCAGAGTTGCTAGAAACTTACGCCCTTCCATTTAATTGGGATTGTGAAACCATTAAAGATATGGGAAGCGGTCTTAATTATAAGAAAAAAGGCTTGCAAAAATTAATTGAATTATTGATGACTGATCAAGTTGAAAGATTGGTTATCACTGATAAAGACAGGCTTTTACGTTTTGGTTATGAACTTATTTTTTCCATTTGTGAATACCAGCAAGTTGAAGTAATTATCCTTAATAAAAGAGTCGATACTGGTTTTGAAGAAGACTTGGCGAAAGATGTCCTGGAAATTATTACTGTATTTTCAGCCCGTTTATATGGTTCTCGCAGTCGTCGCAATTTACACTTGTTAGAAAAATTGCAGGCAGCGTAAGAATCTGTAGATAATGGTGCTAGCCGTTGACAAGTCTTGCCAAATATTTGTATAATATCAATGACAACCAAGATTTAGACAGGGGGTGACGTTTGTGGCACAGTCAGTAAAAACTTATACTGACCAAATAGATTTTTGGCATTGGGGAGAATTATTCGCACTTTCAAGTCTAATTGAAGAAGCACGCCACTACTGTAAAGAGTTAATAGTAGCAGGAAAAAAGCGGAATGATTGTAATAAGGCATTACAATCTAAATTCAATCTAAATAAACGCTATTGCGCTTCAATTTATATTGAAGTAAAAGCAATTGTTGACAATGCTAAAGAGAATAGAAATCACCACATTGAAACTTTATCAGGTCAAATTAAATCGTTAAAATCTGACATCAAAAAGCGTGAAAAGCAAATAAATTATTTTGCTCAGTCAGAAAATAAACAAAAATATAAAGGCAACGACAAAGGCTTTGTTCCAAGTAAGTTAAAAATAAAAATAGCTTGTAATATTCACGCGGCGCAGCGAAAAACGACGGAATTGCAAGATGCTAAATTTGCGGTGCACCAAAAAAAACGGAAATTAAATTTCCTAGAAAATCAATTAAAACACATTAGGTTAGCTCCGATAAATTACGTGTTATCTCCTACTAATAGTTTGACTTTAGTAGGGAGTAAAAGTGAATCAGCAGGTAATCAGTCAGCGCAATTTGATTATATTGAAAGTATAGACAAGTTTGTTCTCAACATCCGCACTCCTTACGCACTAGAAGAAAGATTAGGTGGTGAATATATTCGGATTGATGGATTAAACTTTAAATATGGCAAGCATGAAATCATTGAAGCAATCTCAGAACGGTGCTATAAAGTAGCGACTTCTAACGGTGAGCCTAAATGGGATAAAGGGTACAGCGCGGTAACTCTTCGCTTTTATTGGAAAAATGGGTCTTGGTACGTTGCTTGCACCTTGGATATTAATCTACCTGAGATTACATCAGAATACCTTTCAGGTTATATTGGAATTGATTTAAATGCCGATTCTTTAGGCTGGGCAGTTTGCGATGCACAAGGGAATTTGTTAGAATTTGGCGACTACAAGCTAGATTTACATTCTAAAACTTCTAACCAACGTGAAGCTATCCTATCAGATGCGGCAACCTTCATCGCCTTAAAAGCCAAACACTATAACTTTCCTATAGCTTCAGAAAAATTAGATTTTTCTGAAAAGAAAAAACAATTAAAACAAAAAGGTAAAAAGTATGCTCGGATGTTATCGTCTTTTGCATATTCCCAATGGAATGAAGTTTTAGATAATGCTTCTCAAAAGCACGGCATCTATCACAAGAAAGTTAATCCGGCTTATAGTAGCTTGATAGGCTTAACAAAATTCATGTCCATGTATGGAATGAATTCAGCCTCTTCTGCGGCGTTTGTAATAGCGCGTCGTGGTAGACGGTTTTCAGAAAGATTACCACAACATAAGTTACTCCCTTCCAAGTCCGCCAAAGCCGAGGATACTAAGGTGAAGCACGTTTGGTCGCATTGGAGTAAAGTGAGCAAGAGTACCTTGGGTATTCCCAGACACAAATATTTTTCAGCCCGTCTTAACAGGACGCGAAAGGTTAAGTCTTTTTGTCAGCTTGCTTGTTTTTTGGGTGAGTCTAGACGGATTGACAATCCAATTCAATTGGAGCTTTTTGAGGTTGGTGCAATTCCAACGGGAAAAGATGCGGTATCTGCTGCCGTGTCTAGGTCTAGGAAACCCCGTCAGCGTACTGAAAATACGTTTACACAGCTTTGCCTAGATTTAAATTAGCGGAGTCGGCTAAGGGTAAATCAATTGAGAACACACATCCAAGATGGGGGACATTACGAACTGAGAGTATACCATTGTTTAGCGAGACGGCGCGTCGTGAGATCGTCAGCCCGATCCCCAATCCAGATTTATCTGTTCCCATCTGAGAAAAAGGCTGAAAGAGTTCTTCCGCCTCACCATTCGGCAGTCCTCCACATTGATCCTCTATTTCAAGCAAAACACGCCCACCTACAGCCTTACTGCGTATCCATACAATCCCAGACGGCTGAGTGAACTTAATGGCATTTTGAACCAAATTCGATAGGGCAGATATTATTAGGTGACGATCTATTAAAACCTCCAATTCGGGGGCCACCTCAACGCGCACCGAAATTGATTTCGCACTTGCTTCAAACGATGCAGTAGCCTCAACTTCACTGACTAAGTTAATAACTCGATATCTCTGATATTGAACGGTTGGTTCATTCCGCAGTCGCACCTCAACAAGCGAACGATCAATAATGTCTCTCATCCGCGTATGGGCATTTTCAAGAATTCGAGATGTACTTCCATTGGCTGCGACTTTCCCTGTCTTTATAAGTTGGTAAGCTACGGTAGCGCCGGTCAACGCATTTCGCAACTCATGTGCTAGAAATCCAAGACGCTGAACCTCATCCCGCTCTGCATTCTCGCGCTGACCTCGATTAAACTCTGTAACCGCTTCAGCAATAGCGATATCGAGGCAGAAATTTAATCGATTGAATTCGCGAGGGGATGCTGTTTGATTACTACTTTCCTCCACATACTCAGTGATAGCTTGACAAAGAGCGCCGTAGCCATGAACAACCTGAGAAATGCTGTAGCCAAGTTTTAACGATTCCTTTCCTCGGCGCTCTGCGGAGGCTCTGTGAACACGAGCTATAGAATTGTTACGTATTTCCGCAGATTCATCTGTATCAGCACGTAACACTTCGATGAGTTCATCGTAGAACACAGGTAATCCTTTTTCCATTTCGTCGCTCGAACTCCTCTCACCAGCAAGGGTCACAATCTTCTTTGAACACAAGGCGAGAATTTCGTCACGTTCTGCTAATAGAAATTCATGTAACATCATTATTATGTTTTTTATTAATTTTAGACTCATTCTACAATAAGGAGATCGCCGTTCATATGCATGACGTTCTGGCGATCGCACCCACCCCGATCCACTTGTGTAGAGACGCGACCGGTCGCGTCTCTACAAGTCTGAAATTCATATGGTTCAGCCCTAACTGAACGGTATTGCGTTAAAACCCGCTTTTGAGGCGCTCCAGCAGTCGCGCCCCTACATCATTTCTCTTGATGTCTAATGCAGACAGTGAGGAAAGAATAATTTATTTACCAGAAAAAGGTTTATTTGGCAATTTTTTTGTTAGAATACTTATATGGAAACAAATTGGCATTTTAAATCAAATAAGCTATTTAGTCCTGTTGTCTTTAGACCTGATTTTAGTAGCTTTAACCCAATCAATTCATTCCCAGCTTGGTCTTCGGCACTCGATAGGTGGTCGAGAAAATAAGCAACTAGGCTCTGGCTCTCAAATAGGTCTGTTGTTTATCAGTGTTTTGTTAGCCATCGTTGTATTAGGACTCGTTGCCATGAGTAACGCAACAGATGCCATTACCTGGTTAAAGCAAGCTGAATTTTTGCCGTGTTTACGGACGAGCTACAGAATTGGTAGATCGGTTTTTTACGAATAGGAGATTAACTGCAATGGTACATAATTTTGCTGAATTGCGCGGTTATCACTTGACAGTCAAAGGACTACAAACTAAGGGTGGCAAATTGTTAAAAGAAGAGTTAGCAACCACTATTAATCCAGGTGTAGCACCTAGATACCACATCTCTCCTAGGTGACTCCTGACAGATTACTATTCCTTTAGTGCGTGAGGATAGATTAACAACTCAAGTCGTCGCCACCTCACCCCATTAATCCCCGTTGCCGTCGTGGTAGCGGGGATTTTGGCATATATGGGCAATCATGCACGCTGTAAACAGTCCATAGACATTGAAATTGCAAAAATTCAGTATTAACACGTTGGTGCAAGATATGAGATACGGTATCAATCATCGACTGTAGTGGTGTGAGCTAGAAGCCCAACCGCACCGCGTGTCGGGAACAAGAGTAGTGTAAACCGAACAGTAATATCCAGAAAACCGAATAGACAGCATTATTCTCAGGCATTGGTGTGGTTGGCGATCGCGGTGTACTGGTAGAGGACAGGTGCTGCTCAACCATGAAGTTACGAATTTTAGAGTCACAGACGGGAGTTCAGGCGATGGATCTCGCTACCCATCAAACCCATGAATTTACAGGCGACACCGTAACTTGCAATATTGACCCCAAAAAAGCTATTCATCTTCGTCTCCTGATGGTCGTTCGCTCTCGCTTTGTTGGGCGTTCCACTCCAAAACAATACGCTCTAACATTTCAGTCTGGGTACAGTTATTTACAGCAGCGTATTGTTCAATTAGCTCTATGACTTGAGGACTAATGAGGCGTATATTTAGTAGGTTATTTCTTGCCATTTCCATGATCTTTTACCCTTAATTTCCTTTATTGCAACGGAATTTCGGCATCCGCAGGCATTCCCGGTAATGCTTGCCTGCGCGGTTGTTCCAGGTTCAGTTTCAGACCAAACACCTGTTGCACTCGATCGCTCTGAAAATAAACGTTCTCTGGGGTAAACGATGCTTTTGAATCTATAGCAGCAACATTTGCCTTGAAAGAATGTTGGTGTTTGGGATCGTTATCTAGATAAACACGAGCAAGTTGTCCGACGCGAACTTGAACAATTTGCCCATCCGGAATAAAGCCCCGCATGTAGACTTGGCTCAAGTCTACAAGTCTCAGCAAGGGACGCGATGGCAGAACCACTGTGCCGGGTTCAACACTCCGTGTCGTGACAACGCCATCGATCGGGCTTTTCACCGTCAGATTGTTCAACCGACTCTGAATCAGCTGTTGATTCGCTTGGGCAGTTTTCACGTCAGCTTGCGCGGCTGCTAGTGTGTTGCGTGCCTGTTGTGCTTGCGTCTGCAATCGACTGACATTACTTTCTTGTTTCCCTGGATTGAGGGTTGTGGTTTGTGCTTGCGTCAATTTTGCCTGAGCAATGTTAACGGCTTTTTGTGAAGCTTCGACAGCAGCTAAACGGCTTTGCAGAACAGCTTTTGCAGTGTTGTAAACGGTTTGCGCCACGTCATAGCGCTGTTGCGTTTCGGCTCCTTCGAGAGCAAGATGGGCATAGCGATCGCGATCTACCCGCCCCTGTTCAAGTAATGCCCGCGCTTCTGTGACTCGTGCTTGTTCTTGTTTCACCACAGCCTGTGCGGTTGAGACGAGGGCTTCACCTTCAGCAACTTTGCCTTGGGTGTCGCCCTTGGACTGCTGTAAGTTCAGATTCCCATCTACCAGTTGATCTTTGAGAACAGAAATTTGTAAACGGGCATTGGCTTCTCGTTGTTTTGCGGCGCTCACCTGTGCTATTGCAGCTCTCAGTTCAGATTGCACTTCTTCATCACTAAGACGCACTAAGAGTTGTCCTTTTTTCACGGTGTCTCCTTCGCGCACAGTGATTTCTTCAACGCGACCTGTGCCTTTAGTACTGACATCCGTTTCGTAGCCTTCAATCCGCCCATTAAATTGAATTAGATTTGCAGGTTTGGGGCGAAAAAATAAGTACCAGACCCCAGTTCCGACAGCTATAATCGCAACAGTCCCCCCCAAAATCCACAGCCAGCGACGGGGTTTTTTTGGAGTTGGTAATTTTGGCTCGTCTGACGTTTTTGACGTTTTTATAGTTGTAATAGGTTTTGAGGAATTGACTGTATGTGACATAAAATACTACCCTGAGCTAACTTAATTGACTACGGTAACGATTCGCACTGACCAGGAGTGTCACCACTGCAAATAGAATCATGGCGATCGCATTTAACCCCCAAACTTCAAGACCTGCGCCTTTGAGAAGAATGCTGCGGAGAATGATCAAGTAATGATAGAGCGGATTAATTTGTGCAATCCAGCGAAATACAAGCGGCATACTATTCACCGCAGTCACTGCACCGCCTAACAAGATAATAGGAATATTTAGAAATATCCCAATCAGAATTGTTTGCAATTTGTTCTTTGAAAATGTTGAAATTGCAAGTCCAATTGCAACACCAATCTGGATGTAGAGAAGTGAAAACAGTAGTAATAAAAATAAATTTCCTCGAAAAGGTAATTCAAAAACCCAGTGAGCAACGATGAAACAAATGAGCAGTGTTCCTGTGAGTAAAGCAGAGATCGGCACAATTTTAGAAATCAGAACAGTTGTTGATGCAACTGGAGTCATCAACAACTGTTCTAGTGTTCCTTGATCTTTTTCTCGAACCGCTTCGACAGCCGCAGCAAGAATGGCACTCAAAGTGATGATTGTGCCAATCACGCCAGGAACAAAGAACCAGCTATCGAGTGTTCCGGGATTGTAGCGAAACGTAATTTCAGCTTGAACTGGGACTTCTAGCCCAGTTGACAGAGGTTGATAGCGTTTGAGTAAATCTAAGTTAAATCGAGTCGTAATCTGGCTGACATAGCCCTTTGCAAGTCCAGAACTGTAGGCGTTGATCCCATCTACCACGACCTGAACTTCTGATTTCCCGGTTTGCAGCAGATCGCGCTCGAAGCTGGGTGGAATGATTAATCCAGCATCTACTTCACCCCGCTCGACTTGTCGGGTTAGAGTTTGTTGACTATTGGTGTGGCGATTAGCAAGAAATATATGATTTGCAGTAAACGCATCAACAAAATCTCGACTGATCGTCACCTGATTTTGATCTAGAATACTCAGCCTTAAGTTCGTCACATTGGAATTCATCACATAGCCAAAAATCACCATTGAAATCACAGGAGCGATCGTCAGGAAAATGACCAGTTGCCGATTACGCAGCAGTTCGGTGCTTTCCTTAATTAACAGAGCAAATAGGCGGCGATTCATCATCAGCATTAACTCTCTATAGCAATCCGCGCAGGATTTATAAACACCTCTGGCAAGTCCTCCAAGTCCTCCAAGTCCCCTCTGTTCAGATCTCAAATACGATTGCTATAGTTGCATCTCTCGCATTCCCCACCAGGCGATCGCAAACTCCGCAATGCCCAAAAGCAGCAAAGCCACGATGAGATGCCAGGTGCCAAACCAGCCCGATCCCCGAACAAACACATCTCGACAAAGTTCGATGTAATAACGCACAGGAACTAAATAAGAAGCTATCGAAAATGGAAACGGAACTGTATTGAGCGGAAACAGAAATCCTGCCAGTAGGAAAGCTGTAAGCACTTTAATGGTGCCAATCGCTTGTACAGCAGCGCTTTGGGTTGTGGTGAAAATGCCGATGATTAATCCGAGTTGTACACTCACCCAGATGAATACTGGAGTACCGATGATTAAGGGGGTTGGATCTCCAATAAAGCGAACTTGAAACAACAAAAAACCAACAATGAACAGAATCAACGCTTCTCCCAATCCGACTATCGTATATGCCAACGATTTACCTAGCAATAGTTCCGAGGCGCTGAGGCTAGAGGCGTAAAGCTGTAGGATAGTCCCTTGTTCTTTTTCTCGGACTAATGCGATGGCAATCAACAACGGCGGAAAGATTGCCAAAATCACCCCGTAACTTCCAGGCACAATGAACAATGATTCTTGTCGTCCGGGATTAAACCAGAGTCGCACTTGGGAAATGACACCCAGGGAGTCAGCGAGTTTGCCGAGTTGGGCTTGTACGACTGATAAAGTTGTTCCCTCAATCGCAAGTCGTGTCACGCGTGCATTGATCGTATCACTTCCATCAATCACGACCTGAAGATTCCCAGTTCTCCCTGCTTGTACAACTCTCGCAAAGTCAGGTGGAATGGTCACTTGCACTTGAGCCGTTCCCCGATCAATGGCATCGGGAAAGCGATCTCCCTTCCATTCTGCTGGAACAAACAAATTGGTTGCGTACAATCGTTCAATATAACTGCGGCTTAGGGAAGTCTGATCGAGATCGCGCACCACAAGGGCAATGTTTTTCGCTTCGAGCCGAATCGCAAACCCAATGATAAGAAGCGCAATCACAGGTAAAATGAATGCGAGTGCAACGCCTAAGCGATCGCGCACAAACTGCTCTAATTCTTTAAACAACTGATTGCGAATACGGCGAATCATCATAGCGGCGCACCTCCAGCCCGTTGCACTTCACCAATAAACGCATCTTCTAACGAAAATGGAATCGGTTGAATATCCGAAACAGACAGATTCGCAGATTGTAGATAAGAGCGCACTTGGGGCAGTTCTTCGTTGGGATGATCCAGAACAACGTGAAGACGATCGCCAAATATCGAGACGCGCCAAGGTTCGAGAAATTGCCGTAAGCGATCGTAACTCCCTTGCAGTTGTGCAATTCTCAACTCAAACAATTGACCGGGTTGTGCTGCTTTAATCTCACTCGCAGACCCTTCTGCAACTTTCCGACCCGCAACCATAAAACACATCCGGCTACATTGTTCTGCTTCGTTCATATAATGCGTCGTCACTAAAATTGCAGTGCCATGACGAGCAAAATCGTTAATCAATTGCCAAAATTGCTGTCGTGCTAAAACATCTACGCCAGAAGTCGGTTCATCTAGAAACAAAATTTCCGGTTCATGCATCACCGATGCCCCAAATGCAACACGCTGCTTCCATCCACCGGGGAGTTGTCGTGTCAGTAAATGCTCTTGTCCTTCTAATCCAGAAATGGATAGCACCCAGCTAATTTTTTCTTGCTGCTGACGGGGTGGAATGCCGTAAACCCCACTATAGAACTGCAAATTTTCTAGAATGGTTAAATCATCGTAGAGCGTGAACTTCTGACTCATGTAGCCAATTCGTTGCCGCAATTTTGCACTCCGAAGATTGCCCGTTTCCCCAGCGAGGGACATTTCTCCAGAACTAATGGGCAACAGTCCACACAGCATTTTGATGGTGGTTGTTTTTCCGGCTCCATTCGCGCCTAGAAGTCCATAAACATCGCCATAGCGGATATCAAGATTCAGATCAACAACGGCGTGAAAGGAACCGAAAATTCGATTCAGATTCCGTGCATAAATCGCAATTTTAGCCTTTGAGGGTTCGGAGATTGCCGCAGATGCAAAGTTTTTCACTCGCGGAAATGGCATAGATTTTGGAACAGAACCTTTCTGCCGTAACAGTGTGGTGAAAACGTTCTCCAGTGTGGGTTCTTCGGGTATAATTTTATCGAATTGTACATTGTTTTGAGTCAAGCGATCGCGCACAAAAGCAATTCCAGATTTAACGTCTTTCACCAAAACTTCAATGCTATCGCCTAGTGTAGAAACCTCTGTCATTTGACCCGTTAGATCAATGTCTGGAATGAGTGCTTGTTCTGCCTTAATGAGCTCCTTTGTGCGGATAATTAACCGATTCAACCCTAAATTCGCTTTGAGTTCTGTTGGAGAACCCATTTGCTGAATTTGTCCGTTGTAGATCAATGCTACGCGATTGCAGCGTTCTGCTTCATCCAGATCGGGAGTCGCAACGAGTACAGTAATGCCTTGTGCAGTCAGTCCTGCCAGAATGTCCCAAAACTCGCGACGGGCAATGGTATCCACTCCAGTCGTTGGTTCATCGAGTAACAGCACTTGCGGTTCGGCAATCAATGCACAGCACAACGCTAGCTTTTGCTTCATCCCACCTGAAAGACGACCTGCAAGGCGATCGCGAAATGAATCGAGTTGCATCAACTTGAGGTACTTGCTGCGTCGCACGTCAAGTTGATCTTCGGGGACAAGTCGCAGTCCTGCACTGTAATAAATATTTTGATCCACACTGAGATCGGGATAAAGAGAAAATTGTTGAGTTAGATATCCAGCGTAATTTCGAGCATCGCGGGCAGGCAATCCGAGAATTTTTGCATTGCCTGCGGTTGCCTCCATCACGCCACCCAGAATGTTGAACGTGGTTGTCTTACCTGCGCCGTCAGGTCCAATCAATCCAAACAATTCGCCACGGCGGATTTGGAGATCGATGCCGCGAATTGCAATTGTTTTACCATAGTTTTTGTACAGTTTCCGAACGTCGATCGTTACCTCATTTAGGTTTAGAGAAGAAGTAGGAATTAACTTAGTGGAAACCTTCATATGCTAAAACCTTGCTAAAGGAATGAAGACAAATCGCAACCCACAAAACTGCAATCACTGCTCCAGCAATTCCACCAGGCTGGTCAATCCGAATACTTTTTTGTATATCCATTGATGTTCCCTAAAGGAATAAGTATAACGTTTCGTAGGCAAAGATCATGTTTGAGTTAATGTTTTAGTTATGTATAAATTATACAAATTCTGATAAAACATTCAAAAGTTGTAGATGACATTGAAATTATTTACCTAGCAAGATATAAGAAGTATTTGATGCTTTATGCTTTAGTGATAAATCAGGAAACTAATCAGGAATCTTGCGGAGGTCGAAAGTTAATCAACAGAAACTGATGAGCCGGAATTGCTCAAATTGCACTGTTTATGGTGAGTACTCTAGCCCTGTCGATCCTATTCGCATGGCTGTTCAATCGCACTGGGGGAAGTGTGCTACCAGCCTTAGTGCTACACACCGTTTATTGATTATTCCAGTTTTATGGTCGATTGTCGGAACCTCAGCGGCTTTGAATTTCGGGGTTAAAGAAGATTTTGGATTGCTCGTCGCAGGAACGTTCGGAACGGCTTCTATCCTTTGGCGTAATTTAACGCCGAAGGAGAAATTATATGAACGGTGAGACCAAACTGACTTTGATTAAAAGCATTCACACGTTGATATGGATATTCTTCAATGTTGTGATCTTTTATATGCTGTATGCTGCGATCGCCAATAAACTCGATCACTGGCTCTGGATCGGTTACGGATTTATCACTCTAGAAGGGCTAATCCTACTCACTTTTAAATCCCACTGCCCATTAAATCTGCTGGCTCGAAAATACTCTAGTTCTACCCAGGACAATTTTGATATTTATCTTCCCAGAAGGTTTGCCAAGTATACGAAGTTAATCTACACCACTATTTTCGCGATTATTACAATCATCACCATCTATCAAATGTTGAATTAAAAAATATCAAAACACTGGAGGCAGTGATGCCCAAACAAATTTCTCTGAATACGCTATGGAATTCAGCCCCATCTCAGGATCGTATATTCCGCTTAGATGACTTCACTCACCTGCCATTCGTCGCCAGACGATATCTTGAACATGCGATCGCGCCTGGAACAAAGCTCGCTTCTGCGGTTCGCTTGCAGATGCACGGTGAAATCAAATTGAAGAATTGGATTCCATTTAAAGCAGAGCAAGTCATTTGCTCTTAACATGGACTGATTTGGAGTGCTACAGCATGGATGAATAGCTTCTTGCCAATTGTCGGATCAGACCGCATCATCGACGGCATTGGTGCGATGCAGTGGAAGCTTTTAGGATTATTCCCTGTGATGACGGCGAGTGGTTCTGATATTACGCGGTCTGCTGTTGGTCGCCTCCAAGCAGAGTCAGTGTGGTTACCGTCTGTATTCTGTAGCGATGGCGTTTCATGGACAAGTACAGATTCATCGCCTCTAAACTTCAGTTTGCATTCCAGTTTTGTCGTGCAAGGCGAGCGAGCCGAACTAGATTTCACCCAAGATCAAACGGGTCGTCTCAAGACCTGCAAGCTACCACGCTGGGGCAATCCAGAAGGTGCTGATTTTGATTATGTGGACTTCGGTGGAATTTTAGAGGAAGAGGGCACATTCTGCGGCTATACCATTCCGACCCGTCTACGGATTGGATGGTACTTTGGCACTGAGCGGTTTGAGTCGGAGGGCGAGTTCTTCCGAGCCACAATCGATGATGCCATCTATCGATAGACCTAATTAGTTGGATTGTTCATGCCGCCGATCACTTGGGGTTGGGCGCTCATGGTGTGGGGCTACTCTTTGCTGTTTTTCCTCATCAACGACCGTGTGAAAGTGTTCGCTTATCGGTTTTTGCTCCCGCCACGGTCAAAACGAAAAAGTCCTCCAATGATTCACCAAACCTAGTACTTTGTCTTGTAGCGGAAACTACAGATTATTTTTCAAAAGTGTGAAATTGCAGAGAGATTTGAGTATTAAAGGAGTATCAGAACGAACTACAGGATGGCTTGATAAGAGCGCAAATTTTTAACGGTTTCCACCAGATGGAGACGCTCAAGAAGGTTTAGAAACGCTTCTTCCGACATCGGCGGATTACGTAGCATCGTGCGCTGTCTCCGAACTGCTTCAAGAACTGCCGCCGGGTCGAGATCGAACAGGCGAGTGATGAACGTGTCGGGATGTTCTGCATCAATGCTGTAGATACTAAGTACCTCGGAAGGAAAATCCTTCAGATCGTACGTGACGATGACATCGACCCGGTCGTGAATCGCTGCGGCAAGAACGTGCCGATCGTCGGGATCTGGCAACACAAGGTCGTCGATGAGACGCTCGTACCCGGCGATGGATGCTCCCTTGACATGCTCTTCCATCAAACGACGAGTTTCCAGGAGTCGTTCAGGAGTAATATCAGGTCGGTCTCGGAGCACCGAGCGAATCCACTCGTCGTGAATCCTGTCGGTCCACCTCGCACGAAAGAGATCGTACGTGGCGAGATACATGAGAAGCCCACGAAGTGCTGCAGGATAGAGGACGTTGGCGTCAAAGAGCGCAGTGAATGTAGTTTGCACGGCTAGTAGAGACCGAGCTTTTGATCGAGTTCCACCATTGCATCAATTGTTTCTCGTCGCTTAGCCCGATTCCGCTCCTTGTACTCCATAAGGTCTTGAAATGGTATACGCCGATGCGTTCCTACCTTTCTGCACGGAAGAACATTCTTGTCGAGAAGTTCGTCGATCAGAAATTTCCGCGAGACGTTAAGCAAATCGGCAGCTTCCTGGGTGGTAAGCTCGGCGTGGACTGGGACGAGGGTCACCGCGTTCCCCGCTGCCATATGCATGAGCACATCAATTAAGAGCCGAACTGATGACTGAGGTAACTCGACGTCAATGCCCAAGTCCTGAATCTGCACCTTCAGACTTCCCTCGACATTCTGCCATACGGTCGCAAGCGAGCGGCTAGACTCCTTGGCTAATCGAATCTCGTCCCTGGATGGTAGGGTGGGTTCGGTGGGGGGAAATGAAGAGTAAGGCATGGCTCGGCTCTATGTGGGGAGTTTATCATCATCATAAGCCATAAACGATATAAACGCAAGAATCGATATAAATGATTCTTCCTTGAAGATGAATGTCGAATTCGTTCTCTGCACAGTCCACAAAACTTTGCTTTGCTACGTCGCATTGCTCTGCCTTGGAGCGAGAATCATCTTTTCGTCGCAGTATTCGCCCCTATTCACGGCTAGCTGCGATGAATGATCGGTACATGGTTTCTGTGTTGGCGGCGGCTCTCCCAAACTCTTCCCCTCCCCTAGAATCCACCTGTCAATAGGGTTTGAGATGCGCTAACCCTGATTCCTCTGTGCTTCATAGTATAACACCTCGCTGTGAGAAATCATGTTTTAGCAAGCCTTTGAAAATGTCTCATTTGTATAATTTATACTAAATCATTCCAAAGGTATAGGACGTCTATTTGATTTTTGAACGAATAGGTGTAGGGGGTGAAATGAGCAGTTAAGCTCGCTCGTTCCGTTGGCGATCGCATGATTCATACTTTGATTCAGCAAGGCCGTATATCCATTGATGTCCCCTTATTTGAATAAGTATAATGTTTCGTAGAAAAATATCATGTTTGAATCAATGTTTGAGTTATGTATAAGTTATACAAATTGTGATAAAATATTCATAATTTGTAGATGACATTGAAATTATTTACCTAGCAAGATACAAGAAGTATTTGATGCTTTCTGTTTTAGAGTATTCCAAGGAAAAAATGATCCACAAAATTCAGATACTCAGAGAATGAGCAGTATATAGCGCATCCAGCACTTTTACGACGAAGGAATGCTCAGGTATTGCAACAGATTATCAGATTTATCTCAATAGAGGGATGCGATCGCACTTCTAAATCATTAGGCTTAACTTATCCACATACCTAACCCTCTAAAACCAAAGGTCTATCCTTTAGGTTTCCTTGAGATGAAAATCCCATTTTAGCACTCAGGAATCTAATCATGGCTACTCAGGATCAATTCATATCTAGCACCTGGTAGCTCTCCAGGGGCTGATTCGAGATATTCTTCCACAAATTCCGAATTCAAAAAATTAAATCAAAGAGCGCATCATCGGTTTGTTTAAAGAATAGAGCTAAATAACAGAAACTCAACATACTAGAGGAAGCATCATGAGTACTACAATTGACAACTTCACCAAAAAACTTCATGACAATTTAGAAGCGATTGAAGACCGGGCAAAATCGCTGAAGGAAAGCATTCAATCTGCACCGAAAAAAACTCAAGCTGAGATTCAATCGAAATTCGATGAAGTGAAGGCAAAGCTAGATGCTAAGAAACAAGAATTCGATGAATACCGGGCAAAGCTCAAAACTCAATTCGAGGAAAAAGAATCTGAGGTGAAGTCGAATGTCGAGGAATGGAAAGCAAGTCGCGAAGTCAAGAAACTCGAACATCGGGCAGATAGAGCTGAAAACTATGCAGCTACGGCGACCTTCTTAGCCATAGCGACCATAGAAGAAGCTGAAAAAGCCACCTTGGAAGCGATCGCCGCTAGACTAGATGCCGAAGCCGCGAATATTCATTCAAAAGGAGACCAACATGAGAGTCACTCAGCCTGAAATTGATGAGCAAGTTATCAACTCTGGATGGATAACCACGATCGCTATTCTAATGATCGTATTCGGCATGATTGCGATTGCGTTTCCTTTCTTTGCCAGCGTTGCTTCAACCTTAGTGTTTGGCTGGGTATTTACCTTTGCCGGAATTGCTCAAATCGTTTATGCCTTCCAATCAAAAGGCGGAGGTCAAGTCGTCTGGAAGCTGATTCTAGGTCTGTTATATCTCTTATCCGGAATTTTCGTGGTGGTAAATCCCCTCGCAGGGGTACTTGCTTTCACGTTAGTGTTGGGCATTACCATTTTTGTGCAAGGCATCATTCAAGTGTCGCTCGCGTTTCAAATGCGCCGGACTTCACCGAACTGGGCATTGATGCTTGTGAGCGGAATGATCGGCATTATTTTCGGTATTTTCGTTTGGTCTAACTTTCCGTTTAGCGCCGCTTGGCTGATTGGCATTTTCATTGGAACCAATCTCTTGTTCGATGGAGTTTGGATGCTCACCCTGCATTCAGGACAGCGACACGCTTTACAGTAGAGGTTCTATGTCTGACCAAAAAAGTAGTGTACTTTATCAATTTCCCTGTAATAAAGGGGTAATTGCATGACCACAACCACGATATTGAATCTTTAGGAGAATAGTAATGTTAGATATTGATGAAATGAGTTCAAAAGAAATACACGAACTGCTACACCAAGTAGGCTACGGTCATCTTGGCTGCGTACACGAAGGCAAACCCTACGTGATGCCAATGTATTATTATCTCGAAGATTCGGACATCTACCTGTTTACTACCGTTGGCATGAAGACTCACGATATTGACGCGAATCCAGAAATCTGCCTACAGGTTGAAGAAATTCACGATCCGCTTCATTGGCGCAGCGTGATTGTGAATGGTCGCGCCCTTCGCCTCACCGAGCAGTCAGACATCCATCGGGCAATGCACTTTATCAAAGAGCACAATACAATGCTGTCACCTGCTATCAATCGAACCTGGATTGATGCTGAGGGACGTTCAGAAGTGATTGCAATCTACCGCATCCACGAGAGTGAAATGAGCGGACGCACGACTGATGGAGTCAGCAGTCGGTAAGAATGGACTTTAAACTTGATAGGAAAGCGATCTCGGACATCATCTCACGACTTCCTCAAATTTGGCATTTAACATCCAGTCAGATTGATCTGTTTTTTATGTTTCATAGGAAAAAGCAGGATTATGGTTTCGACTGTCGATCTCAATACCGTGGCTGGCTTATCTGAGCAAGAGGCGATCGCTCTGCTCAAACACGACGGCTACAATGAACTCCCCTC
>JADQBA010000494.1 GCA_016903675.1 Stigonema ocellatum SAG 48.90 = DSM 106950
GATGCAGGTAACATTGAAATTAATGCCAAAAATTCTGTTAGTGTCAAGGGAACCGATTCAAGTAGCGGATCCTCCAGTGGGTTATTTACATCTACAGATTTCAATTCCACTGGTAATGGAGGCGATCTCACTGTAAATACCCCACTCTTTCATGTATCAGATGGTGCGGTGTTAGATGCACGAACTGCGAATAATCGCAATGGCGGCAATATTACCTTAAATGTGGGACAGGCTGAGATTCTCAATGGTGGACAGCTTGTTGCTATATCTTCTGGTGCTGGAAATGCGGGGAAAATTACAGTTAATGCTACAAACCAAGTTATTGTGGATGGAAGCGATCGCACGAGAAATGATCGGGTGGCTAAATTTGGCACAGCAGTTGACTCTATTGATGCTTCCAGTGGC
>JADQBA010000449.1 GCA_016903675.1 Stigonema ocellatum SAG 48.90 = DSM 106950
TCATATAGGTGAGGCAACAAAAGCCAAGTACACAACCGCAGGTGCAGCGGTGACAGCGTATCCCCCAGCCCTGAGACTAGTTATCAAAGAGTTGAAGCACCGGATAAAAGGAGGTAACCCGGAACCGAACCGAGAATCCCTCCAAGCAGGAGTTCATGGGTACGAATAGAAAGATGTGATTGAACCATCGTTAACGCTAATAGCCCACGTCGGTTAATGGGCTAAGCCAAAAGGCAAGGGAATGGTCGTTAGCAGTTTATAGGATGACTAACAAGCACTGACCAACAAACCCGGTGGACAGCATCACCCTAAAAACTCAATCAATGATTGTATGGAACGAAGTAACCCCTCATATACTCTTGATAAAGGTCGATTTACCAAGCAGGTACTAACCGCATGTAATGAAGGGGAGGGATTGAGTCAGAAGCTAGTTGACCTGTTGTAATGATAGGTAGATGCTGACAGACTCACGATGATTTGGAATGTAAAGTTGCCAGTAGCAATTGATATGTCTAAAACGAGTTTTAAGACTACGGTGGAATGGAAGACAATCCCTTGGCGAAAGCTAGAAAGGAAAGTTTTCAAGTTGCAAAAACGAATTTACAGAGCCTCTTGTCGTGGTGATTTGAAAGCAGTTCGTAGACTCCAAAAAACGTTGATGAGGTCTTGGTCAGCCAAGTGTATTGCAGTCAGACGGGTGACACAGGATAACCAAGGAGTGCGACGTGAAAGTTGTACATTAGGCGCATCCGCGCCTTCAAAACTGGAGAGCCATCTCTCCCGGAGAATTCTCTCTTTCCGTCCCCACATAAAAGGGTGGTTTCACCCCGCCTACAACAAAGTTAAGTAA
>JADQBA010000317.1 GCA_016903675.1 Stigonema ocellatum SAG 48.90 = DSM 106950
CAACAAGCATCTGACTTAACTGTTGCTAATCTTTATTCTTACTTCAATATCCGAAATAAATCAGAAGATGTAGCAGAAGAAGTTACATTCAATTGAAAGTTTTCATGCGGTAGGGGCTACTTGCAATACGCCCTTACTCAAGGTTTGATTTTTGAACTAATGAGAGCGAACGTACAGCCACCGTAGGGGCGCAAGGCATTGCGCCCCTACAACTGTGAAATGACAGTTTGAAGTGGTTCCCTACTCCGAAAACAAGCACGTCCTCGTCAAAGGAACCAAATCGCCCTTTGACGGCGACATCGCCTACTGGAGCGAAAGGAATAGCAAGCTCTACAACGTAAAAACAGGAGAATGCTTGGAAAATTTACGCGATCGCCCTTATGAAAATATGAATATCACAGGTGTCAAAAGCTTAACCGATGCCGAAATTTCTGCCCTCAAAGCATTAGGTGCAGTGGAAAATCAACCAAGCTGAAATTAACCATCAGCAAACAAAGATTCTAAATCTTGACGACCACTAACTATTCGTAAAATTTCAATACCATCATCAATAACCTTATACAAAATAATATATCCATCTAGCGGCAAGCCACGCAAATCGTCTCTAATCTGAGAGTAACTACGTCCCATATTCGGAAACATCGCTAACTTCTGGCACTTTTTATCAAACAGAACTCAGGAGTCAGAATTCAGAATTCAGCTTGGGAATTCTGTACGACTGGTAGATGAGTAGATGGGTTTAAGACCACAGCGTTCTGCGGAGCCAATCGCGGTCTACAATTAGTGCGGGTCTGAATCCCCCTCTAAAAGATTGCTGAGTTCTGAATTCTGAATTCTGAATTCTTCTTCAATAAATTCTCGAAACAGTTTTTCTCCAGCTTCAAGATTGCCCTCCAAAAAATAATCTGCAATCTGGTTTAAATCCCTACTTGCAGATGGTGAAATAATCAAATTACTCATTCTTTTTCTTGACGCGCCCTTTTAAATCTATCTAGTATCTCCGCTATCACAGTTTCCCCATCCAACCCTTCACCACGCTCAAGTTCTGCAACTGCAACATCAACTTTTTGACGGGTTTCTTCTATCCATTCAGCATATTCAGATTGCAATTTGTCAAACAATCTAAACGCTACATCAACGATTTCTTCTGCCGAATTATATTTACCACTTTGAATCTGTACTTGAATAATTTTTTCTTGCTCGGGTTTTAGCTGAATATTCATAATTTTTATCTCGCTGTTAAGTTAAACCATAATATAAGGAGCGAAACTGCTACTCATCCCCCATGAACTTCAGTAGGGGCAATCGAATCGTGAAAGTTGCGCCCTGTCCTTCGCCTTGGCTGTGTGCTGTAATTGTGCCGGAATGAAGTTCGACTAAATGTTTGACGATCGCTAACCCCAATCCCAGTCCATCTTGTGATCCTGTATTATTCTGACCCTGCTTAAACCGCTCGAAGATTACAGGCAAGAACTCCTTCGCAATACCCTTTCCATTATCATGAATGCGTAATTGAACTTGAGAATCGACTTGAAACAGCGCAATTTCAACTCGTCCCCGTTCTGGCGTGAACTTGATCGCGTTGGTGAGCAGGTTAACCAAGATTTGCTGTAAGCGCTGCCAGTCGCCAGAAATTTGCGGCGTGACTGTCAGGTGGGTGTCTAGCTGAATCTTTTTGGCTGTTGCCATCGGGCGCACCATATCTAATCCGCCTTCAATCACCTCGACCAAGTTGACCGGAGCCAAAGTTAAATGCAACGTCCCCGTGACCATGCGGGAAATGTCGAGCAAATCTTCCACAAGTTGCACCTGCACTTGAGTATTGCGCGAAATCGTGGCGAGTGCTTTTGCCGTGGTTTCCTCATCCAACTTGCGGTTTTGTAGCAGTTTCGCCCAAGCGAAGATGGAGTTGAGGGGAGATCGCAGTTCGTGCGCCACCATTGCCACAAATTCGTCTTTGCCACGGTTCGCGGCTTCGGCTAGGCTCAGCAGTCGCTCGCGTTCCGCTTCTGCTAGTTTGCGATCGCTGATATCGATCGCCGCCAGAATTGCGTAGCTTGGACGCGGATCATCACTAGAACGATCAAAAAAGACTTGTTTGCGCACGTAGAGCCAGCGAATCTCACCGTTGTGCCAAACCACACGATGTTCGCGAGCAAACCAACCAATTCCTGCTGGATCAAGTACCTGCTCAATGATCCCAAACAGTTCGCTGCGTTCGTCTGGGTGAAACGTGGCGTGGATGCGATCGCGCGAAACCACTAAGGAGTCGGCAGGCAGTCCGTATAGCGCCGCCGCTTCCGGCGACAGGGCAACCGTAGACGAGGCGTAATCGATTTGAGCGAGCCCAACTGCGACTTGAATCCCCAATTGCAACCGCTCCTGTAACTCCCGCAAGCGTTGCTCCGCCAGTTTACGATCACTTATATCTCGTCCTTCCGCAATCAGCCGCAGCACTTGACCGAATTGATCACAAACAGGTTTAAGCGAAAAATCCATGGTCGTGGTTCCACCCATAGCATTTGGAAAATTCATCTCATAGCGGATGAATTCTCCATTGGCTGCTGCCGCGATCGCTGCTTTAAGTTGGGACTGTAATTGCTGAGAATGATTCCACCACGGGGTTTCCCAAAAATACTGACCCACGATATCACATCTATAAGCACCAACCGAATCTAAGGCGGCTTGATTCACTTCCAACACAATCCCATCTATGGCAAGTAGCCCCATGAAGTGGAAACATGTGTTGAAAATCTCTCGCCAACAGTGTTCACTCTCCCTCTGGGTATCTTCACTCTGCCGCAGTTGACGACGCAAACGGGCGTTCTCGATCACTGTTTGCACCGTCAACTTCAGCAGTTCGGGCGTGAGACAGTGCTTCATCAAGTAATCTTGTGCACCTCGTTTCATCGCTTGCACCGCGACCCTTTCGTCACCTCTCCCTGTTACTATGACCACGGGCGGCGTCTCTCCTCCATTGCTTTGAGCGTCCAATCTGTCCATGAACGCTAAGCCATCAATATCTGGCAGCCAATAATCAAGCACAATGGCATCGATCTGTTGTGTTCGACACAATTCTAACCCTGCGGTTGCACAGTCCGCTTCCAACAGTTGATAGGTGCTGCTTGAGTCAGCCAGCAGATAGCGCCGATATAGCTCTCTGTCTGGTTCAAAATCATCCACGATCAGAAGCGTCCGCATTGTGTAACTCATCGAAATCCAATCAACATCATCAGCCAGTGAACCCAACATTAGAGAAAATGCAACTCAGCTTTTGGTGCAGTAGTATCCTACCACATCTTGCAGTCGAATTTGATGACAACCATCTCACTAGGACTATCACAACTGTTCGATGGAGATTGACTCGTGCATTTTTAGTTACGTTTTGTAAAGTATTCAATCAATTCATTCAGGAAATAAAACAATCGCCTTTCACACTAATACCAGAAGCCAAAGTTGTTAACTCGACTCTGGTAAGCATTTCTCACATTCAATAAGGAGCACCCATATCGATGATAAAAAAAGTAGGGCTGTGGACTGACCATAAGATTTACCGCAAATCAATTGACCGGAACTACTAGAATGCAAGCCCCTGGCTTCAGACATGGGGTAAGTGCGTAGGGGACTTCAGTCCCCGTCAAACTTCTTTTTGATTTTGGATATACAACTTAACGATATCCAATGGCGCACCTCCGACTGTGGACACGAAGTAAGAATTAGTCCACAATGTCGGAAGTTTAGATTTTAAATGCGTCCATTCAAGCCTGAGATACCTAGAAGTTGCACCCTTGAAACGTTTAATTGCTTTATGGATACCAAACTGGGGGTCTACCTCAAGGAGTAGGTGAACGTGGTCCGGCATTACTTCCATTTCAATAATGTCAACCCGTATTTCTTTGGATATCTGTTCTAACAAATCTTTAAGTCGTTGGTCAACTCCATCTTTGAGGACAGATCGCCGATACTTCGGGGTCCACACAACATGATATTTACATGAATAAACGATATTGTTGTTGGATTTAAATTTTTGCATAAGTGAACTTGCGCTATACGA
>JADQBA010000491.1 GCA_016903675.1 Stigonema ocellatum SAG 48.90 = DSM 106950
CTGACATCTTGCACCTTCGATAGGGAGGGCTGGTGGGCAGTGCCCACCCTACGAAATCATAAGCTTTTTGGGTTTTGATTTTCGCAACAAGGTGATGGTGCAAGATATGAGGTATCCTAAATCGCTTTCTGCCACTTCATCATCTCCCCAAACGGCATAAAACACCTTTGACACCACCCATCAACCCACAAAGCAGGAACCTTAAACCTCGCTCCGCAATTAGGACACTCTGACAATAACCTTAATTGATGACGCTTACAACCTTGCGTTACCTTCAACTGCCATTGAATAATGACAAACAAAACCTAGTTGTACCGCAATCTGTTGTAAGTGGTTAGAACGAAAATCTTTGCCGCCATCTGTGTAAAAATGTTCCGGCAAACCGTAAGTACCCCACTCTTGATGAAGTCCATATTCT
>JADQBA010000212.1 GCA_016903675.1 Stigonema ocellatum SAG 48.90 = DSM 106950
AAGCTTATGCCCATAAATTGTATTTTCGGCAAACTTAATATTAAATACCGCGCTCATTGCTATAAGGGAAAATAAGTCTTTCAAGCCATAATCCGGCAAACTTATACTTTAATAAACGGCAAACTGTTCCTTTAAGTCACATTCCATTTCGGCAATATTATGGTATAACGACAGTAAGGGTTTTACTGGCTACTTTGGCTCTGGTGACAGCTTGGCTATGTTTGCCCCTATTGTGGGAGATTGTGGGAATGGAAGCAAGTAAAGTTTTGAGCAGCGACAGTCCTATCAAAATTCTCTTCTTATCAGCTGATCCTACTAACGCTTCAAGATTACGATTATGGCAAGAATTACGAGATATTCGTGAGAGACTACAATTAGCTAAATTCCGAGATAGGTTTTTACTAGAGTCACGGGAATCTGTGCGTCCGGGGGATATCAGCCAAGCGATTTTTGATATCGAGCCTCAAATTGTACATTTTTCAGGGCATGGTAGTAACACAGGTGATCTTTGCTTCGAGAATGTATTAGGAGAAATACAACCAGTCTCGCCCAGTGCCCTAGCTAAATTATTTGAGTTAGTAGCTGATCGAATTAGTTGTGTAATTTTGAATGCCTGTTACTCGGAAATTCAAGCAGAAGCTATTGTTAAACATATTCCATTTGTTATTGGCATGAACCAAGCAATTGGCGATCAAGCCGCGATTGCATTTTCTGTTGGTTTTTACAAAGCATTGGGAGCCAATCAGGGAATTGAAAAAGCTTACAAGTTCGGCTGTGTAGAGATTCAAATGCAAGGCATTTCAGAACAGTTAACTCCAGTTCTATACGCTTCAGAAAACTTTGGTACGCACCTAGAGCAAGAACAGACTCATTCAATTAATGATTTACGTCTCAGAGAAGCTAGCTTGAAATACTATCTTTATGTATCCGAAACAAAAATTAATATGATTTATCCTCAAATCTCTAATCAAAATAATGATGGGGTAGAAATGCTTTTTTCAAAGGTCAAAGCTATCCATAAGTACTTGGAGAAAAATAAAATCATAGGTTCTTTAGGAAACCCTGCTGCATACATTTATGGAAGAATTCCTATGAACTGGGGGTGTCTAAGGGAGTACGCTTCGGATATTGTCTTTTTTGGAACCCAAAAAGTAACCGATAGCATTGTTCTCGTTGGATCGAAATATAGTCTAGTAGGTCAATCGAAGGAAAGTGCAACTGAACACTCTCCAGATTACTATCTCTTTAAGTTTTTCAATACTTGTACTGAAGATGAAAAGCTGTTTTCTCTTGACAACTTAAAAGTAAGTCCCTTGAATGATAGAAACTTCCGATTTTTACTAGGTTTGGAATCGTTCAATCGCTTCATGTCAAAAGTGGATCATAAAGATGAACCAGTAGAGTTCCTAGCTAGAATGCTGAAAATTTACAAACAAGGCAGGGATCAACTTATGATTGCAACACCTATCTATGTTGCTCTAGACGATGAACCTAATATTAAGTGAGTGCTTTGTCTTTTGTCAATATAACGTTTTTCTTTTATTGCGTAAGATATCTACGTGGATGCCTAAGCCCAGAAAGTTGCTTTCAGGAGGAAGATCAAGATGAGGATGAGGATGAATATTAAAATCGACGAGTGAGACAACCTCACTCGCCTTCTCTTCCATGGCTACTACGACACGTAGAGGAGTGCGTCAATGGGGTTATCACTTGTACCAACTACGTCTCCTGTAATCCCAAATCCAGTGCTGTATGGGTTGTCACCAATTAGGTTGTAGCCATTGCTTGTAAATGTGCCGGATACATCGGGGTTGATACCGTTGTCAGTGAGGAGGTTAGCGGCGATGATTGTGTTGCGCACACCATTTGAGCCACGACGAGAAGTAGAAGATGGCGGAACCTCGTTTTGGTACACGCCTCCACCATTGGCGGCTATATTTTGGGTCACCGATTTTACGTTTTATTGACAAAAATGTATAGTTTTTGACCACGATTTTTTCTGGCTTTGTGAGAAATCCGGGTTCAATCCGTACTTGTGATTGTGGTTATAGACTACGTACTGATGTAGTAATATAGATATGTTTGGTAAGCAAAAGGGAAAAGCATTGTTAAGCGAATATCATAGAAAAAAGTTACTGCATCACTTTTACTGTCTGGATGCCGATAATTCAGGCTTCATTGGGAAAGAAGATGCTGAGATGTTTGCTGAGAGATTCGCCAACATCCGTAGCGCAGAGCTTGGTTCAGAGATTCACAAAGATTTGTTGTTTAAGTGGCTTCATGTTTGGGAGAATGTTTGGTCTAAAGCGGATTTGGATGGAGATGGTAAGGTAAGTCCCGAAGAATTTTGTCAGGGCATAGAGAAAGCGGTTTCAAATCCAGATTACAAAGACCATTTAATAGAGACTTTGTTTGACATTGTTGATTTAGACAGTGATGGTCATATATCACAACAAGAGCATCGTCTCTTCTTCAGTGTGTTTGACCTAGATGCTGAAAAATCAGCTTTTGTCTTCTCCAAGCTTGATATCGATAAGGACGGCATCCTCTCTAAAAAAGAGTTTCTTTCTGCTAAAAGAGAATTTCTAACTGAAAAGGAACCCGGTGCTGTAGGCAACTGGTTTTGGGGTTCTGTGGAGAAAAAATAAAAAGGTGAGCAAGGTACACAAAATGTCATAGGATATAACACATGATGCAAAAGCTGCTTATCGATAGCTGCAAGCCATCGAGCCAAAAGGGATTGCAGATGAATCGGTGCGTCGGACTTTAGATATCTAAATTTTGGCTGATAAATAATGCATTGTTCTACAAGGGTCAACACGATGATTTCATCATTAAATAGTGTAATAAATTATCAAGAAACATTTTTAACTGAGCAAATCAATCCTATTGTTGCATTATAGTTGGGTCGGCTGCACCTATTGCCGGACTACCAGGAAGTAGGGCTACAGTTTGGGTGGAACCACCGTTGAAGGCTAGGGGAGCTAACAGGGGGTCAATGGGGTTGTCAGTTGTGCCCACAATGTCTCCTGTGACACCAAATCCGGTGCTGCCTGTAGCGTCACCAATTAGGTTGTAGCCATTGCTTGTGAATGTGCCTGATACATCGGGGTTGATACCACCATCTGTGGTGAGGTTAGCGGCAATGATTGTGTTGCGCAGATTGTTTGAGCCACGGACAGCATTAGGAGTATAAAAAAGCGGAACTTCTTTTTGGTATACTCCACCACCATTGGCTGCTATATTTTGGGTCACGGTGGCGAACAACAGCGTTAGAGTGCCGCTGTAATCGTTATAGATGCCACCGCCATTTTGGGTTGCCGAATTACCGATGATGGTACTGTTTTCCAACGTTACGGTGATTGTGCGTCAGGGTTTCTGTTTATTAATTTGGTATTTCCTAACAGAAACGAAAGGCTGATTTCCTAATAGAAATACGCCAAACGTGAGTGCTTCGACACTTTGTGGCTTGTCGTTAGACATCGCGCTTTGGACACTGCACGCGTAAGCGTTGCGCTACTGCCGGCTGTTCGCTCGAATGGCACGCTCCGTCCGAGCGACAGCGAGTGAGCAGGCGTCAGTTCTGCTGTCAAACTTTAGGACAATTCATATGCCCCAATATCGGCTCTACCATCGGCAGCACGACGAGGCAGACCACGCTGGTCAGTGATGGGGTCGGTATCTAGTATAATTGGGTCAGCCGCACCGATAGCTGGACTGTCTGGAAAAAGTGCAATGGTTTGGGTGGGGCCACCATTGAAAGCCAAAGTATCTAGGCGAGGGTCAATGGGGTTGTCACTGGTGCCTACCATGTCTCCTGTGGCATTAAATCCAGTACTGCCTGTGTTGTCACCAATCAGATTGTAGCCATTGCTTGTAAATGTGCCTCCTATGTCAGGATTGATACCGTTCGCACTGTTAAGATTAGAGGCGATGATTGTGTTGCGCACACTGAAAGAGCGACGAATCTCAGAAGCGAAAGGCGAAACATCATTTTGGTATACGCCTCCACCATTGGCTGCTTGATTTTGGGTAACAGTACTGAACAACAGCGTTAGGGTGCCTATATAATCATTATAGATGCCGCCGCCATCTAAGCCTGCCGAATTACCGCGCTCTGGTACTGTTTACCGTACTGGTGCCTCCTTGGGTGTTATAGATGCCACCGCCATCTAAGCCTGCCGAATTACCGCTGATAGTACTGTTGTTTACCGTATTGCCAAACAAGTTATAGATGCCGCCGCCATCGGTTGCCGAATTGCCGCTGATGGTACTGTTGTTTACCGTACTAGTGCCAAACAAGTTAGAGATGCCACCGCCTTCGCGTCCTGCCCAATTACCGCGCTCTGGTACTGTTGAAAACCTTAAGGGTGCTACTGCTAGTGCCGATGCCGCCGCCAAAGCTTGCGGAATTACCGCGCTCTGGTACTGTTGTTTACCGTAGTGGTGCCAGAAAAGTTAGAGATGCCGCCGCCGAAGTAGAATGCCGAATTATCGCTGATGGTACTGTTGTTTACCGTACTGGTCCCACTGCTAGATATGCCGCCGCCGTTACGTGTTGCGGAATTACCGCTGATGGTACTGTTGTTTACCGTACTGGTGCCGCTGTTATATATACCTCCACCATCGCCAACACTGGAGTTACTACCCCTGCTAGAATTATTGCGAACAATACTGCTGTCTAAGGTAAGCGTACCAGAGTTCTTAATCCCACCACCATTATCATCCGTCACACTGCCATCAGCAACAATCAATCCAGAAAGCGTCACTCTTGCTTCTTTTTCAATCTCAAACACCCGCGAGGCTTGATTCCCACTCACCGTTACCAAATCCCCACCTGTCAGTGTATCTCGTGGAGCAATGATATCCAAACTATGAGTAATATCTAATTCTCCCAACTTCAGGGTAATAGTCTGCGCAGTGGAGAATAAAGAACGGTCAAATACAATTAAATCTTCTCCAGCATCAACATTCGCCTTGTTGATAGCATCCCTTAAAGTGGTTACGCTAGGGCTTGAATTAACTGCATCATCAATACTGTTTACCACTATTGTGGCACAGGGGTGTAGCTGTAATGCTCCATTACCAAGGAAATCTGACACATTGTCTGCAAATACAGCAGGAGTAGATAGTGGAGAGTTTGTACCTGGGAGTGATAAATCCATAATATTTATTGCATTTTTGTTTCACTTTTCTAGAGTAAGGCTTGAATGTTAGGTCTAGTTATAAGAATGCTAACGTTGGGTTAAAATATGTTTTTTGTACAACACGAATACAGCTAAAAAGAAGCTACGGGATTGAAATCCACAGCTTTAATTTTTCCCCCAAAACTGGGAACACTAAGTGCATGAGCAGTAACTATTATGCACTTAGCCAACAACTCACACCTAGCAGCGCTCCATAGAAAAAGACTATCCTCGACGGCTAGGCTCATACTAAAGCGTGGCTTACTTTCTAATGACGAGACATTCCTAGACTACGGATGTGGACGAGGATTTGACTTTCAAGCCCTGGAAAGCCGCTCCGCGTCTACGCATCTCTACAAAGAAGGAATCGTATTGCACAGATGAAGTTTCACTGTCTTGAGCAAAGTTTTCTCCATGAATTCAGGGGATGTAAGAATTTTAGCTTTCTCGATACAGAGAATATAAAAATTTATCGTTAGATTTCTCAAAAGACTAATATAATGGAAATGCTGTCAAGCTTCAATTACTATTATTTGCGCTCGCACGAAAAGTAGATTGCTATTGAGTCCTCCTGACAGCAAGGATTAGAATACTGCATGGAGTGCGAGCGCGTATTCTTTAACTCATGTGTATAACGGAATCCCGCCATTTCAGATCCGGGAGTAGGGGCGGGGTTTCCTCGCCCCTACGGTTATATTGTGGTCTACCCAAATCAGGGAAGCGCTCCCTACCTCACTCATACCACCGCATACATAATCCATACTTGATGATTTTTGTCAATGGGTAAGTCCTAAGGGACAGCCTTTCAAGATGAACGTTTGTACTATAAGAAAATCATTTTTTTAACCCGATTTTGGGATTTTGGCCATAGCGTAGACGCTTTGCGGCTTGTCGTCAGACATCGCTTAATTTACAGTCCAAAAATCTGGGGTTTAATACATTAGGACTTACGCATTGACAGCAATCTTCAGATAAGTAGATCGGCACAGAAAAACCGAACTTTATGAATGCAAGTAAGGGTTTGTAGTTGCGCTTCAGCGCTCATATCTAGTACAGCACGGCGTAAATAAACCACCCATTTCAAACAGGCACAAGCCTTACTCTGTAATACTTTTGAATGCGTGACTTTTGAATGCGTGACTTTTGACTTCCGCCTTGCGGTACTAGGGCGCTGAAGCGCAACTACAAACCTTTAATTATTCACGCCGACCTACGTATCCGTTCAGGGGGGGTAAGCAGGGCAAACGCATTAAAATGTGTCAAAAACAGTCTTGACAAAAATCCGTAGATGTGAATTTAGAAGATGGGAAGTAATTTAAGTTAATTAAGAAGGTAAAATGATTATCTGTAGGACTTACGCATTGACAGAAATCATCATATATGCAGTAGGGGCGTATTGCCATACGCCCTTACTCAAGGTTTGATTTTTCCACGAATGAGAGTGTTCCCGTCCAGCGTAGGGGCTGGTCCTAAGGGATACTTCCAAGTCCATCCCATTTTCAAGAGCCTCCCGTCCTTATTTATGCCCCCCTACTGGATTGAAATTCTGAGAAAATACATGTTTTATAAATAAAGTTAAACTAAACTTTATAAACAATCCGGCTGCAAACGGCAGTTATTAAATATGGCTACAGTGGCGTTTCGTGGTATTTCGTCCTTAGGGTGGCTGTACTGGATAACACAGCCGCAGTTAGCTATGCATATTCCAGATGGCTTTTTGAACCTACCGGTTATTCTTGTAACCTGGATAATCGCCATTGGTCTAATTGCACTAGCTCTTGGACGGGCACAGGCAGAATATCAAGAACGAGCTGTCCCTTTAATGGGAGTTTGTGCAGCGTTTATCTTTGCAGCACAAATGATTAATTTCCCGATTCCTGGAGGCACTTCTGGACACCTTTTGGGTGGGACACTGGCAGGAGCTTTATTAGGACCGTGGGCTGGATCGCTCGTGATGGTCGTGGTGTTCATTGTGCAGGGTGTGGTGTTTCAGGATGGTGGGCTGACAGCGTTAGGGGCAAACATCTTTAACATGGGGTTGATTGGTACGTTTGGTGGCTACTATCTCTACCGAACAGTTCGATTTGCTGTAGGGCGCGATACCTTGCGAGGAATGGTAGTTGCTACAGCGATCGCAGCCTGGACAAGCGTAGTGGTTGCCGCAGTTATGTGTGCTTTGGAACTTGCTTTGTCCGGCACAATCACTTTAGTGGTAGCTTTAACAGCAATGGCCTCTTGGCACGTCCTCATCGGCATTGGTGAAGCACTGATAACCGTGATATCACTTAGTTTTATTTGGCGGACTCGACCGGATCTATTTTACGATCCGCCCCAGAAGAAAAATTTATCCGTCTCTCGTCCCCTCTCCCGGTATTAAAAGGTGTGTGTCAAATGGAATCAGGATTGAAAACTTATGAGTAGCAGCCTCTCGCGATCGCGCAACCGTGCTCTTGTCATCACAGGCTTAGGAATTGCCTTACTGATTGCCATTTTCCTTTCTCCACTGGCAAGCAAAGACCCTGATGGTCTGGATCGTGTCTCAAAAGACCTCAAGTTTGACCACAAGGAACTTGAAGATAAACCCGCGCAGAAGTTACCCTTTTACGCCATTTTTCATGAGTATGCTCTCTTGGGTGTACCAGAAGCGATCGCCACTCCATTGGCTGGTTTAATCGGAACCTTAGCAACTTTTGGCTTAGCTTGGGGAATTGGCAAATTGGTCGTTCGTGGTTCTGGTTCACAGGATGATGCCTCTCCAGACTCAGATGACCCACAACCACCACTGAATTAAAGGATGCTGTTGCACATTGGGGCGTTTCTGCTGGATGTCGATAGCAAACAGGCTACTCCCTGGCACAAACTTGCTCCCCGTACCCGGATACTATGTACATTATTGTTCGTGTTTGCCGTTGTCTTAACATCAGATGGACACTGGTGGACTTGGGCAATTTATGGATTAGCTCTAGTAAGCCTACTATTGCTTACTCGAGTCACCCTACCAATACTACTGAAACGGTGTGCAGTTGAGTTCACATTTATTGGTGTGGTTCTCCTCGGTACTTTGTTCCGGGGTGGTGGCGAGGTGTTATGGTCTTGGGGACCACTACAGATTACGACAGTGGGGCTAACGGTCTTGGGTAGTGTCACTCTTAAGTCGCTGCTATCCCTGCTGATACTGAATTTTCTGACTTTAACAACTTCCGTAACAGCCCTGCTTTATGCCCTAGTTGAACTCCGAACCCCGCCGCTGCTGGTGGCAATTATTGCATCCATGTATCGGTATATCGGTGTGTTGATTGGCGAGTTTAACTCCATGCGTCGAGCTGCTGAGTCTCGCAACCTGATGACTAATAACCGCTCTATACGCTTAGTTGTTGGAAACATGGTGGGTTCACTGTTTATTCGCACTTACGAGCGAGGAAATCGGGTTAATCAGGCTATGCTGTCACGGGGTTATCAAGGGCTACCACCGACTATGGAAAATGTTCCCTCGGGGGGGAGGCGTGATGTTGTAGCTCTGACTTTGACCGTCATTTTGGCGCTGCTGGGTCAAGCTGTTTACTTGGGAAAGTAACTTTTGTCAACGTTTTCTCAATGCACCACAATCCAATATCAATTCAAAATCTTAACTATACCTACCCTGATGGGACTCAGGCTTTGAGAGAAATTAATTTGTCTATCAAAGCAACTGAACGGGTGGCATTAATCGGAGCCAATGGATCGGGAAAATCTACTTTGCTGTTACACTTGAATGGGATCATCATACCTCAGTCCGGACAGGTCATGATTGGGGAGTGGACTGTGAGATCTGAGCATTTGCGAAACATTCGGAATTTTGTCGGGTTGGTGTTTCAGAATCCAGATGATCAGCTGTTCATGCCAACAGTGTGGGAGGATGTTGCCTTTGGCCCGATGAATTTGGGCTTGCGAGGTCAGGAACTAACAGACCGAGTTGTGCAAGCGATGGCAGCAGTTGATATTGACCCAGAATGGTATGGGCATCGAAACACTGATAATTTATCTGGAGGCGAAAAGAAACGGATTGCGATCGCAGGAGTCTTGGCAATGAACCCCCAAGTATTGGTATTTGATGAACCCTCTGCCCAGTTAGATCCCCGTTCTCGCCGTCAATTAATTGAGCTCCTGCAAAGCTTACCCATAACTCAACTGGTTGCAACCCACGATTTAGATTTAGCTTTGGATTTGTGTACTCGCACTGTTGTTCTGAGTCAAGGTCAGGTGGTGTATGATGGCCAGACTGAACGGTTAATGAGCGATCCAACCTTTTTGCTTCAGCACGCCTTAGAGTCACCACTCAGCTATAGTCGCCCCTACTGTCAGCTTGAAGATGCACCACTAAACTCAGTCCTGTTCCTTGACACTCCCGTGGTTAAAGCTGATGGAATTCTCCTTTGAGTTTTAACCATATTTCCTTACTCGACCAAGTGTGATGATATTACGATGGCTATCTCAAGAGAGGAACAATTGAAGATCCTTGGTTCGATCAAGGAGAGTGATATCGATTACTCGGATGCTCCTCGAACCGACGAGGCGTTCTGGGAGGGAGCAGCGTTTAACGTCCCAGTACCAAAGGTGCCGGTGAATATGCGGCTCGATGCTGATGTCGTCGCATGGTTCAAGAGTAAGCAGGCACGAGGGTACCAGACCCTCATGAACTTTGTTTTACGGGAGTACATGCTCAAACACCAGAAGGAACCTCTTCCTAGAGAGTAAACAATTTACCACTTAACCTTGGGATTGACAATTCTCTGACGTAGGTAAATCCTACCAAGGTTGCCTTATGCTTGGCAAGTGCAGCCAGTATGTCCGCAGCCTTCTCCATCAGGGTGATGATTGGCACAGGTTTCACTACAGTAGGGCTTATCATCTTTCATGATAGCATCAGACAGCGAAACAACGCACAAACAGGATTCACAGGCACATTTCATTTGATTTACGGCATTGACACTCCCCATGCCTAAAGGCAAGGGGATTCTGTAAGAGTTTGGGCCGTATCTCCTACATATCCGACTGTCGGAGTTTCCCGCACGTGGCGGGGAAACACCAGAGGCTTGGTTCTTGGACTCAACGCCAAATGGCGTTGATAACTTCACAAGCGTAACTTTCCCCCAGTCCGGGGGTAGGGTCTTTCTATTTTTTGGGAAGACCAATCCCGCTCTTTTGGCAAGCGTTCTGCTGGCTTTTGTGTCGGCATGTTCTGTGTAGCCACATTGCGTACATAGAAACTTTTCTCCTTCACGGTTGCCCTTATCTATATGCCCACATTGTGGACACTCTTGGCTCGAATGTTTCGCTGGGACTGCTATTACTGGCTTACCCGTTTTGACTGCAAGCCAAGTAACTTTGTTAAAAATATCACCCCAACCAGCATCTTGAATAACGCGGTTCAATCCAGTTTTTTGAGAACTTCCATTGCGCTTATACCCACCTTTCCCATCATGTTTGGGCTTGGCACGCTTGACCATATTCTTGATTTTCAAGTCTTCTCGTGCCACAGCATCAGCAGTCTTGACAATAGTGGATGCGACTTGCCAATTGTGCCCATCTCTGTGCTGGGCAATTTTGTGCTGCTGTTTGGCTAATTTCTTGATAGCTCTAATCTTGTTCTTGGAACCTTTCTGTTTACGGGCAATAGCACGTTGACGCATCGCTAACCGACGGGCTGTTCTCTTATTGGTTGCTGCCCGTTTGTTTTCAAGGAAGCTACCATCAGATAAAGCTACTAGCTTGGTTATGCCTACGTCTATGCCAACAGCTGATCTACACGAATCCAGCGGATTTAGTTCTGGCAACATACCAGGAATTTCCACCAACATCGAGACATACCAATTACCACCCTCGCGCTTGATTGTGCAAGTCCTTAAATCCTGAATCAAGGATAAATCACGGCTGTTGTGAAATTTCACTTCGCCAATTCCAGGCAGGTAAGCGGTAGCGTAATTCTTGCGAATATGACGCAGGATGACACGACCCGGCTTGTACTCAAAAGAATCTAGTCGTCGCAGGAACTGCGGGAAACCT
>JADQBA010000313.1 GCA_016903675.1 Stigonema ocellatum SAG 48.90 = DSM 106950
GGAGGCTTCCCCTGACTTGTACCCCACTGCACGTGTTAGGGGTAAAGCCAGATTGTAGTACTCAAGTGCCTTCTGCTTTTCTCCTAAATCATCGTAGACTAAGCCAAGATTATTGAGGGTTCTGGCTTCCCCTGACTTGTCTCCCACTGCACGTGTTAGGGGTAAAGCCTGATTGTAGTACTCAAGTGCCTTCTGCTTTTCTCCTAAACTATTGTAGACTAAGCCAAGATTATTGAGGGTGGAGGCTTCCAGTGATTTGTACCCCACTGCACGTGTTAGGGGTAAAGCCAGATTGTAGTACTCAAGTGCTTTCTGCTTTTCTCCTAAATCTGAGTAGACTTTGCCAATACCTGTGAGGGTGAGAGCAAGGTTTGCTTTATCGTTCAACTGTCGCCATAATTCTAGGGCTTTTTCCCATTTTGCGATCGCAAACCGCAGCGATTCTGCTGTCCCTTGCTTATAGAGTTTAAATCCCTCTTGGAAAGCTTCTTGTGCAGCACGCTTTGCATCTTCTTGGTTTGTGACTGACTGTTGTCCAATCCGGAATTCTTTACCTGATGGTGTTGCACCCACCATATCTGATAGCAAAATCATGCTTAATAATAACGTTACACTGTAACGACGTACATATACTAAACAACACCAAAATTTACACACAGACTTTGCACTCCTCTTCATTGCTCAAACCAAACCGAATTGCTTGTTCCCACAACAATTGGACAATCCCCAATAATTCTGGTGGATCGTGACGTATTTAGCTCTCTACAAGAATCTTACGAACAATATATGCCGATTTTACGCGTTTACTTGAGCTTGAGCCGTGTTAGTTTCATTTTTGGCAACCTATCCTGACAAAAAATTACGGTGTCGGGGGTAGGGTGTGGGGTGTGGTTGAAGGCGCGATCGCTTTTTGTTTATCCTATGTGGCGTTTGGGGCAAAGAATGTGGGCGTATACCTGCGCACTCCTTTTCCATTATATATATACTACCCCGTCAACCACACATTAGTCAAGACAATACAATTCAACGCTTGACAAATCCCGTGTTTTGGATTATGCTTCTCTTATAATGGGAAAATGTGCGCACATATATTCCCGCCAAAATTTATGGTAGGTTGGGTTGAGGCACGAAACCCAACAAGAAAATTCACGCATTCAAAATTCACGCATTGAAGATTACTCCCGAACCGCCCGTTCGCCGTCAGGCGTTCCGCAGGAAAGATTACCTATTTTAATGAACCGCAATAGCTTGCGTGCGCTTGCGCATAGACGCGTTGTACACGAAGAAAGAAGAGAAGAAGATCGGTATTCTTACACCGGAAAGGGACTCCACTCCCTGGTGGTAGGTAAGTAGGAACACGAATGCGATCGCCGGCGTTGTGTATGTCAAGTTATTTGATGCTTTGAACGAGCATATTTAACGCCACTCACCCAAAAAGGTAAACGCCGCCCAATAATAGGGAGAGGGCCATTGTTGTTGCTTCCACATCTAGAATTAGTGCAGCACGCAGGGCTACGTTGCCAGACTTGCCATTGAGCAACATTTCCTTGTAGCAAGAGGCGTTTGAGTACCCTGAATGAAATTCACAGAATTAACCAGAAGCCTACACCTGAGGACCGCAGTTGGTGTAGGTACTTCACTTCGGTAATGTTGCAATAAGGGTAGGTGGCTTGGACAGTTTGAAGATTTTTCCTGTTCAGCCTATCTACTTTCCACCCAAAGCCTGCGTAATGGTAGAAACTTTCACCGCCGAGTTAATGATATCTTGTCCAGTGCGGAGATTTTTCCATTCAGCGTTATTAAGAGCCACAATATAAGGGTCGCCATTAATCACGCCGATAATACCGCCACCGGATGAACCCCTAGCAGTAGCGCAATTATGGAATAAAAGACCAGCTTCTTCCTTTACTATACTGCATCCTGCTTCATAACTTGCCGTCCATCCCGGACCCGCACTCAAATATTTTTGATACTTGTCATCAGGGAAATCACTGGAATAGCCAACGAAAAAGAAAGCTTTTGGGTTGCTCACTAGCGTAGCAGTTGGTATAGATTTCAATCCTAAATAACCGTATTTACGACCAAGAGGTTGGTTAATTTTCATAATAGCCCAGTCATTAGGATTGATATGGCTGCGTTGCTTGAAATCTGTACCGTAAATAACAGTCTCAACGTCCGCTATGTCTTCGTAATTCTTATCAATTACGTTTGGCATAAACTGAATTTTAGTGCTGCGTTTACCAGTTTCGGGGTCGATAACACAGTGAGCATTAGTCAACACCAAATTATCGTAAATTAACGTTCCTGTGCAATAATAACCTCTGGCATCGGCTGTAGTTCCCTGAATTCGACCAATTGTAGACCAAGGATATTTCCGGCTCAACATCGGGATACGATTATCTATACCAGTAGGAATTCCTCTAGAGTTGCCTTCGTTAGGTTTTGCATTTCTTCCCAAACTAGGAGGTATAAAAGGTTTGCCATCACCAAGTAGCTTGAGTTGACCTGTTTGTTCAGAACTGATAAATTTGGGTGTAATGCTTTGCTGTTGTTTCATCTGTGCTTGTGCTTGCACTGATGCCGAAGAATTAATAGTTGTGACACCAATAAGTCCAGTAAACAAGAAGACGAAAGATTTTGTATTCATGACTATCAACACTCCTAAATTAAGTATGTGAACTAGCTAAACTTCCTCTCATTCACAGCTGAAAAACAACGAAACCTCGCCTCACCTCCATTCACCTTGCAAAGTAAAAGCTGCCCAATAGTATGGATTGTTCCATTTTCCTTCTTCCCACAGTTTGAGTTGAACTTCGCGCAGGGCTGTTGTGGGAGATGCCTTTTGCTGTAATATTGCGGTGTAAAATTGGGGCATTAATTCCGATGTAGCGGTATCGTTGACTTGCCACAAAGACACCACGGCACGTTTTGCCCCTGCATACATCAATCCTCTTGTCAAGCCCACCAATCCTTCACCTTGGACATCCTTACCCACACCCGTGTCGCAAGCACTCAACACCACTAAATCTGCATCCAAGTCTAAGTTAAAAATGTCACCAAGCTTTAGGGTATTTGGATTCAGAGGGTTGCGTTGTTTGTCGATTTGAGATAGTATAATTCCTGATGATTCTGGGTTCTTCGGGTCTGCAAAGCCGTGGGTAGCAAAGAGTATGAATCGATATTGTTTAAGTTGTTTGCTAGTTGCCCAGGTATAGTTAGCATCGAAATCAAAGGCGTGTATACTTTCTTGTGCCGAAACAAGTTTGAGAATTTGTTCAGCTTCTGTGCGCGTACCCTTTAGTCTTCCCCATTCTCCACGGTTAAGATTTTTTGCGGCTCGTCGCAGGCTAGACTGTTCGATGTTAAGTTCAGGACCGAGGGAAGGAGGTTTACCAGTGACTCGCTCATCATCAACCGTAAATACAGGATCTGCAACAACTGCTAGGGTTTTGGGTGCGGGTTGGCGTAGGTTCAATTCTACCCTCTGGACGGCTATGGCTGTGATGGAGGGTAGATTGATAATCTCGTGGTTGACTAACAGGGGCTGATAATTAGATTTACCAGCCTGTGACGACTTTTCCTGATTGGTTGCGGCGTTCTCATTCGGTTGTGCTAGTGCAGCAAAAGGAATTTCCAGCAATGCACCATCCGCAACAATGACCAAGCGTTTTTTCCCCAACTTTCCGGCAACGGGTGTTAGAATCAGCTTACTGAGTTCAGTTGCAGCCTGGGTGGTTTGTTGAAAATCTTTGGCTTTTTGTTCTGCTGATAACTTCTGGCAGTCATAACCTGGTTGTTGACATTTTTTCAAGAGTTCCTTAAATGTTCCTGCTGATTTTGCGATCGCTTCGCCATCTGGAAGTTCATAGCTATCGAGGGAATTGGGAGTAACTAGCCAAAGATAGCTGTGTTCCTTACCCAAAGAATATTGTAACAGAAGGGTATCTTTATCAAGTTGTTGCTGAATCTGGGGTAACTTCAGCGGTTCAGGATACTTCAGTGCAGCATATTTAGGATTACTTTTTTTAATTTGGTTCTGGAGTTGTTGATATTCCTCTTTGGATTGTAAGATTTCTTTGTTTAACCTTTCAGCAGTAGCTTTATAAACAGGATCTTTAATTTTATTGCTATTAACAATCTCGAACCGCTGTTTCTCCAATGCATCAATTTTTGCAGTTAATTCCTTTTCAGAGTTTAAAAGTTTAGGACTTGCGCCCTTACGAATGTTAGCCCTAGCTTCTGTTAACAATTCCAACAGCACACGAGCGCGGGATTTTTCACTCGCGTTGAGGGCTTTAACATTATATCCTATGGAAGGATGTTTTTTGTGCAACTGCATCAGCAGGTCAATGTAGAATTTGTAG
>JADQBA010000304.1 GCA_016903675.1 Stigonema ocellatum SAG 48.90 = DSM 106950
CGACAATGTTGTGCGCAACGGAGCCGTGGTGGATGCCGCCACTGACGATAAGAGCGTCTTGGGAGTGCGCCGCTTCAACGAGTTGCTCGCCTCCTCGCCCCATGTGAGCGCCACAGCAATTCAGACCGTGGGCAGCAAAGGGTACGACGGCTTTGCGATCGCCCGAGTCATTTAGCTTTGCTGCAACTCCTAATGGCGTGCGATCGCGTTGCCAAAGATGGCGTCAGCACTCACTCGTTTAGGAGAACAGCCCTAACCATGATGTCTTCTGCTGGTATACCTTTGCGCCATATCCAAGAAATCAGCGGTCACAACGACTTGGGGACATTGCAGCGCTACTTGGAAGTTACTCCAGAGCAACGGAAGAAGGCTGTTTCTGTGATTGGGTTTTAATACCAGTGCTGTGCGTAGCGACTTTGACCCAATAGACATCTTTGAAAAATACCAATGTCTCTCTAGTTTAGCAAGGCGTGCTTCTATTGAATCTGCACTTCGTCCAAGAGGAAAACTGTTTACTATTTAGTCACAGAGCAATTCAACGATTAAATCTTAAAAAGAGGAAATTTCATGTCAGACAAGTCTAATTTACAAAACCCGCTTTTAGATGAGGTACTAGCTCATTATGAGCGTGGTTTGGAAGCTGAACGCTTATCAAAGCGTACAAATCCGATTGAACTAGTTCGCACCCAAGAGCTTCTTAGCCGCTACTTGCCTCCTCCTCCCGCAGTGATTTTCGATGTTGGTGGCGGCTCAGGCATCTATGCTTGTTGGCTTGCCCAACTAGGGTATAAAGTTCATCTGATTGATGCAGTTCCCTTGCACGTAGAACAAGCCCGTTCTGCTTCTCAGGTTCAGCCAGATTATCCACTTGCAAGTGCAGAGGTTGGAGATGCCCGTCAGTTAAATCAAGCAAACAACAGCGTTGATGCAGTTCTTCTATTTGGGCCACTGTATCACTTGATTGAACGTAGCGATCGCATAAAAGCGTTACGCGAGGCTGATCGTGTTTTAAAGAGCGGAGGTCTTGTTTTTGCCGTTGCTTGTTCTCGCTTTGCTTCGCTCTTAGATGGTTTATTTCGGGGATGGTTAGACGATCCAGAGTTTGTGGAAATTGCTCATCAAGACTTGCTTTCAGGGCAGCATCGTAATCCGAGTAACCATCCTGCTTACTTTACAACAGCCTTCTTTCATCATCCTGATGAACTAAAAGCAGAGGTAGAAGAAGCAGGGTTATCTTGTGAAAAGCTGTTAGCCATAGAAGGCCCTGGCAAATTACTACAAAATTTTGAGGAACATTGGAGTGAACAAAGTCGCCGTCAAAGACTCCTACAAGCTATTCGTTGGCTGGAGACTGAACCTTCTACACTAGGTGTGAGCGCTCACATTATGGCTATTGCTCAAAAGGTGGCAGTCTGACAGCAAGAACTTATACTACAAACGGTTAATATGTAGACTTTTTTTGCCCTCATCCCCTAACCCCTTCTCCCACTCCGGGGATTCGTGGAACTAATACTCACTTATTACCCCTCTCCCAATTCTTGGGAGAGGGGAAAGGGGTGAGGGAAAATCCCAGCTTAGTATAAAAGCGATCGCCCGCTATTTGGGAAAGGTTTCTCCGGATGGAATCCAGGGCGCGATCGCTTTGAAAACACAACTACGGAAATCGGAGTGGCTAATGAATTGGTAGAAGCTCTTGTTCATAAACAAGATATATAGGACTTACGCATTCTTACAAAACTTTACATACATCGGTTTAATCACAACAACTTACTTAATCTCAGTATTTTCAGGTAAAATGGTAGATAAGAATTAACTAATGGAATAACTGAATTATCGTTTGATTTTTCTTTTGGGTGCGTTCTGAATATTTCTCTTTGAGTTAATTTCATTCCCTGCTAACATCCACTATCAACGATATGACAAGAACACCTCATGACAACTTTGCCAAATATTATTTTGAAGAACTTCTTTCTCCTCTAGGCAAAGTAGAGATTAATCGTGTAGTCACAGACGAAGCACGTCAAATTGATATTCTCTTCTCTCCTTGTTCTCCCCCCATTGTTCCCCCTGAATCTTTAGGTTTACTTGGTAGATTAGTAACTCAGACCTCCAGTATAGAGATATTCCGTAATCAACCTAATCTGTTTCAAGTACTTATGTGCGCAAATAAGCTATACTCTTACTTTGCTGAATTAAATCGGCAAGCAAGGAGAGAAGATACGCCCATTAACTTTAAAGGTTTAGGAAAACTATTGATTATCTCTACCACAGCTTCTGTTGACTTACTTGAGGGTTTTGGCGCTAAACTAGACTTGGAGATTAACTGTGATGGGGTCTACTCATTTCCTAGAAATTGGTTTGGTTCAATCATAGCAGTTAATAAGCTACCAGTTACAAATGGAACACTGTGGTTGAGAATTTTAGGTAAGGGAGAGGTTCAACGTAATGCTGTTGATGAATTGCTGGCACTTCCAGACACGAATGTGTATAAAGAAAATACGTTGAGACTTATCGCCAATTGGCGCATTCTCACCATGAAACAATCAAACTTAACTGATGAAGACCAGGAGATAATAATGAACTTATCCACAGCTTACATAGAATGGGAACAAACAACTCTTGAGCAAGGTAAAGAGTCAGGTAGACTTGAAGGTAGACTTGAAGGTGAACAAAAGATAATTATGCGGTTAGTCAATCAACGTTTTGGTGAGATTGGACAGCCGCTCATTGAACAAATTCGTAAATTATCTACTGAGCAATTAGAAGAATTAACTGATGTGTTATTCACTCTCTCTGCTACGACTGACCTAGAACAATGGTTACAAAATAAGTTAAAGTCCGTAGACTCATAAGCTTGTATGCCATAAATTGAATATTAACTCGAGTAGACTGTTAACTGTTAACTGTTGACTGTTGACTGTTGACTGTTGACTGTTAGCAGTTAGCAGTCAACGATCACGCACGAGTGTTTAGAAAATTTAAACGCGCATCAGTGGAAAAGATGTATAAACGCCATTCCGAAGCGTCTCTACCAAGGGTTTCGGGCAACGCATAATTAATTTCACGCCTATGTCTATTAGTCAACACAATACAATTCAACGCTTGACAAATTCTGTGTTTTGGATTATGCTTCTCTTATAATGGGAAAATGTACGCGCATATATTACCCCAAAAATTTATAGTAGGTTGGGTTGAGGCACGAAACCCAACAAGAAAATTCACGCATTGAAGATTAAGAAATAAACAATTTTGAATTCCTCAGTAGTAGTTCAAAGCGATCGCTATGGGAAGAGTGCGTAAACTTAAGCATTCTTGGGAAGCTCCAGCACTCCACTCCAAGGTGGTGAGTTAGATAAGAACACCAATGCGATCGCCGGCGTTGTATATGTCAAGTTATTTGATGCATTGAACAAGGATATTTAACGCCACTCACCCAAAAAGGTAAACGCCGCCCAATAATAGGGAGAGCGCCATTGTTGTTGATTCCACATCTTCAATTGTGCAGCACGCAGGGCTACATTGGGAGACTTGCCATTGAGCAACATTTCCTTGTAGAATTCCTGCATTAGCATAGATGTGCCTTCATCGGATACCTGCCATAAAGACACCACCAACCTTTCTCCTCCTGCATACATCAGTCCTCTTGTCAACCCCACCAAACCTTCACCTTGGATATTCTTCCCTAAACCGGTTTCGCAAGCACTCAAAACAATTAAGTCCGCAGGGTAGTCGAGGTTAAACAGTTCATTTAATCGTAGGTAGCCTTGAATGTCTTTACCCTGCTTATTAACAAGAGAAAGAACAATACCAGATAATTCCGGGTTTTCATCGTTAACAAATCCGTGGGTAGCAAAGTGTAAAATGCGGAACTGTTTGAGTTGACTCGATGTCGCCCAAGTGTAGTTAGCATCAAAATCAAAGGTTTGTAAGCGATCGCTGGATGAGGGAACTTGTTTTAAAATAGACTCAGCTTCAGCACGAGTACCATCTAGGCGATTCCAACCAGAACGATTGAGAAGATTAGCAGAGCGAGCAAGAGCAGAACGTTCGAGTTCCAAGTTTGGGGCGAGTTGAGAACTTTCATGTTTAAGAGTCACTCGGTCATCTTTTGGATCGAAGACTGGATCAGCTAGAATAGCTAAAGTTTTGGGAGCCTTCTTCCTTTGAGCAACTTGTTGACGTAGAATAGCAATAGTAGAAGCCGATGGCAGATTAATGATTTCATGCTTAACCAACAACGGTTCATAGTTAGAATCAGACTTTGGCTCAGCATCATTTTTCTCCACATTAATCGCACCACGATTATTCCTCTGCTCTCCTGCTCCCCTGCGCCCCAGATCTTGAGCCTTTTCACCCGATGGAGAAGCCAGTGCAGCAAAAGGAGTATATTGTAAAGCACCATCAGCCACAATCACTAAGCGTTTTTGTCCTAACTTCTGTTTAACAGGTGCAAGAATTATCTGACTGAGTTCCTGCGCTGCTACATCCACACTTCGAGTTTCAATCTCCTTGCAAGGATTTTCTCTACCTGGTGCTGTTGGGGGCTTTGAAGTAGAGTGGCTGGTCAGGCAAAATAAATTGATAGCAGCTTTCTCTATCTGAGCTTGTTTTGGAAGTTCATAACTATCAACAGAATTGGAACTTACCGCCCAAAGATAGCTGTGTTCCTTACCCAAAGAATACTGTAACAGCAGAGTATCTTTATCCAGTTGTTGCTGAATTTGGGGTAAGGTTAGAGGTGAAGGATACTTCAAACTAGCATATTGAGGATTACTTTTTTTAATTTCGTCTTGGAGTTGTTGGTATTCGTCACGGTATTGTGAGATTTCTTTGCTTAACTTGGAAGCAGCGGCTTTGGAAATAGGGTCACTAATTTTAGCACTATTAACAATCTCGAACCTCAGTTTCTCTTTAGCATCAATTAATGCTGTCAATCGCTTTTCTTGGTCTAAAAGTTGTGGACTTGCGCCCTTACGGATGTTAGCCCTAGCTTCTGTTAACAATTCCAACAGCACACGAGCGCGGGATTTTTCACTCGCGTTGAGGGCTTTAACATTATATCCTATGGAAGGATGTTTTTTGTGCAACTGCATCAGCAGGTCAATGTAGAATTTGTAG
>JADQBA010000229.1 GCA_016903675.1 Stigonema ocellatum SAG 48.90 = DSM 106950
CTGCCCACCACAACCCGGATCTGGTGGGCAGTGCCCACCCTACTTATATTTCAGAAATCAAATATGATTCCTATAAGCTGATGCGCGTTTAAATTTTATAAACACTCGTTTTGGTCGTTGACTGCTAACTGTTGACAGTCATAAGTCTTCGGTTAACAGTCTACTCGAGTTAATATTCAATTTAAATGCATAACAGCTTAGTACAGCGGGCGCGTAAATAAACCACCCATTTCAAAAAGGCAAAAGCTTTGATATATAATACTTTTGACTTTTGAATGCGTGACTTTTGACGAAAATCTGGCGGTACTATAGCGGTTCTCGTTTAAGTCACATATAGAACGCCCTCACCCCGCCCTTGGTGGGCACCCCTCTCCCAAATTGGGAGAGGGGTTGGGGGTGAGGGCCGATCTCACTCCTCGTGTATGGCATTCAACTGAGAACCGCTAACATTAGAACTTACGCATGGACAAATTCGGCAATTTATGTATGAGGGATAACAAGGAAGAGAAGATTTTTCAATGAGGCGATGACTAATCATATACCGTAGCATCGAAGTGAGGAATAATAAAACCAACTATTCCTTGTGTCGTTTTAAGTAGAATCAGTTAGGGTGCGTTCAAAATCAACTAACTTAGGAGCAAAGATTCAGCCACATGTACGACTGCATCATCGTCGGCGCGGGACCTGCTGGTGGGACAGCTGCATATCATTTAGCAAAGCTTGGGCGCTCAGTATTACTTTTAGAAAAAGAATCTCTACCAAGATATAAACCCTGTGGGGGTGGGGTGTCACCAGTCATCGCCCAATGGTTTGACTTTGACTTTAGCCCAGCAATTTCAATCAAGGCAGACACTATTCGTTGCACCTGGAAAATGGGTGAGCCAGTGGAAGCCGAACTAAATACACCCGAACCCGTCTGGATGGTGCGGCGGGAGATTTTTGACCATTACCTGGTTCAGCAAGCCCAGAAGCAAGGAGCTGAACTCCGAGATCATACAGAAGTAACAGGAATTGAATTTAAAACTGACCATTGGCAAGTTAATACAGCTAACGGACCAGTAACTGGTCGTTATTTAATTGCTGCCGATGGTGCTAAGGGATCAATGGCAAAATGGCTGGGCTTCAAAGAACGTAAACGCCGTTTAGCAGGAGCCTTGGAGGCGGAAGCACAAGCCAAAGTGGAGAACGGTAACATCGCCCACTTCGAGTTTGGCTTGGTGAAAAACGGCTACCTCTGGAACTTCCCCAAAGCGGATGGGTATTCCATTGGTGTGGGTACATTCATTGGCGGTCAACCTCAAGACTTCAAGAGCATCGTGAGTGAGTACGGTAATCTGTTTGGTGTGGATCTGAAAATCTGCAAGCAGTATGGTCATGCTCTTTGCCTGTGGAATGGCAATCAAAAGCTGCACACTGAAAATGCTGTTTTAGCTGGGGAAGCTGCTTGTGTTGTTGACCCATTTACAGCAGAAGGGATTCGCCCCTCAATTTTTAGTGGAATGCTTGCCGCAGGAGCCATTGACAAAGCTTTGGCTGGCGTGTCGAACGCTTTAGATGATTACTCTGTTGCAATCAATGAACAATGGGGTAGTGATATGGCTTGGGCGCAAAAATTAGCTGGGGCATTCTACCACTTTCCTCGTATTGGCTACAAAGTAGGTGTTAGCCGTCCCTCTGCTGTCCAGATTATGGGTAAGATCCTCTGTGGCCAATTACACTACGGCGACGTTGCTGGTCGCGCTCTCAAGCGTTTAGTCCCTGGTTTGGGCTAATTGTTAACTCCTAACTCTCTTACTCACTTGATCGGCGGCGATCGCATACCAAATTTGACCCAAAGTCTGTTGATTGAATTTCCCACGTCGTTGACCTGGAAACATCTGATCAAATTTTTCATTTGTGTCTTTGGTTAGTTGATTGATTGTATAGTCACCCAACTGTCCTGCTTGCGCTTGCTGCCTCCAAGTTTCGTAGTCTCGGCGACTATAGCTTCCGAGTTTACGACGAGCTACTGTACTTAGGTTACTCTGTTCTATTTTATTTAACGTTTCTTCAGCAATACTCAGCCATTCATTCCGTAATGCTGTATCTTCTGAGTTACCTGTGAGGCTACGTCCCCGCGCCCCTGAATTTTTAGTATAAAAAATATCATTAACTGTGACATTGAAAAAACCGTCTGGGATTTCTAGCTGTTGGCGGCGACTTAAAATTTGGCTGATCCGACTTGTTTCTTTGTTTTCTGATGGTTTGCTGGGGCTGGGGGAATTTGTACCGTCTGGGATTTTTGGTAATGAGACTTTTGGTAGAGAAATGGAAGATACGCCACGAATCAAGGAATTTACTACCACCCAAGTACCTACGAAACTTAAAACAACTAGACTTGTCCCAACAAGACTCAGAGCAAAAGGGCGCAGCCAAGCAGGCAAAAATACCGCTTTAACCATAAGTTGAGTTTTGCTTTGGAGTTGGCTCACAATAGCATTGGCGCGTTGACGCCCTGGAGCAACTATCATAGTCTTGATCTTGGTGATCTGAGAATTTACGGGTTTTACAGGAGTAGATGAGTGTAAATCTTTGAGGACTTCATCGGCTTTTTGGTAGCGATCGCTCGGTTTATAAGCGAGCATCCTTTTTAACACAGCTTCCAGTTTAGCGCTGACTTTGATTTCCTCTCCCCACCGCCACGTCCCATGATAGCTATCGTAGAGTTTTTGTGGTTCTTCACCTGTCAGCAACACCAGCATCGTCACCGCTAAAGAATACAAATCGCTAGACGGAAATGCCTTCCCCTGTCGTAGCTGTTCCTCTGGCGCATAGCCCTTTTTACCCAACAAAGTGCAATTTGCAGCCAGTTGAGTAAACCAAAAACCCTTACTTGCTGGTAATTGCTTCACACCACCAAAGTCAATCAACACTGGCAAATTATCAGTACACCGCCAAATCAAATTATCAGGAGAGATATCGCGATGAACTACATCCTGTAAATGGATGTAGGACAAAACAGGCAAAATCTGTTCCAGCAGCTTGATGACTTCCTCCTCGCTAAAGCTCACACCCTGACTTTTACGGTTTTCTACCAACTGCAAGTAGTTATCACCCTCCACATAGTCTTGCACTAAAAAGAACAAATCTTTATTGGCTAACTTCACTACAAGTGAAGCGTGAAAACGTGGAATTTGTGAATGCTGGAGTTTTTTCAGGACACTCGCTTCTCGCTCAAATAACTCTTTAGCTTTTTGTAAATCGCGCTGATGTTCTACTTGGGGTGCAAATTCCTTCAGCACACACTGTTGCTGTGATTCATTTATGTCCTCAGCTAAATAGGTACGTCCAAAACCGCCTTGCCCTAGTAGACGTACAATTCGATAGCGGTTCTCTACAACCATCCCTGCCCAAAGAGGTAATGGCTCACCACACTGGAGACAAAAACGGTTGCTCCCATGATTTGCGTGTTGTTTACTGCAATAGACGTGCATGGTGCTGAAGGATAAATAAAGGGTTTTTATATTTACTACAAGGCGAGAAGCCCCAATTACGCACAGAAGCGATCGCCTATCTCAAGCAAATATAGCAATCCATTTGAGTTAGGACTTACGCACTTTACACATTGACCATCATGTGATAAAGAGGCATGTTTTGCTAAACGTCTTGCCCTGCCTCGTTCCCAGGCTCTGCCTGGGAAGGAGTTCAAGGAGGCTCTGCCTCCTAGTTTGACGCGAGGCAGAGCCTCGCACAACAGCATTACAAGGCAGAGCCTTGTAACGAGAGGTAATCCACAGTTTGTGGTTTCTGTCAATGCGTAAGTCGTATGAGTTACAAACACCTCTCCCAATTTGGGAGAGGGGCTAGGGGTGAGGGCTTTCATTCACGGGTATTGTAGTTAAGTGCCGATCGCACTCCAAAACCAAACGCCATCGCACTAATCACGGTGTAGAATCAACAACCAACAGCCAATGGTGGTATAAGCTCTAATTGAGGATATTAATCGGATTTTTTACACCAATAATGTGGCGAGGGTCATGAACTCCGAAGAACAACGGCAACGGGCAATTAGGGCATTTGCAGAATTTTTACAAACTCCCCTAGAAACACTACTACAACGTCATCTAAATATTAATACTTCAGCAGCAGCTTTGGCGTTATTTCACGAAGTAGCTGCTAGTGTACCTGCTTACAAGGCTTTCTTGGCACAACAGGCGATAAATCCCTCGGAATACCAAAGCTTTGAGGATTTCCAAAGACTTCCTTTACTGACAAAAGAAAATTACCTCCAGCATCATCCTCTAGCTAACTTTTGCCGTCATGGTCAGTTAGAAACATGTGACATGATAGCTGTTTCGTCTGGTTCTACGGGAAAACCCACATTTTGGCCCCGTTTCTTTGCAGATGAAATGCAAATTGCCACACGGTTTGAGCAGATATTTCACGACAGTTTCTACGCAGACACAAGACGCACTTTAGCTGTCATTTGTTTTAGTTTAGGAACCTGGGTAGGTGGAATGTTCACAACCAACTGCTGTCGCTATCTTGCCAGCAAAGGTTATCCCATCACCGTCATCACTCCTGGTAATAATAAAGAAGAAATTTTGCGAGTGGTGCAGGAACTGGGTTCGGCTTTTGAGCAGGTTGCACTGTTGGGATACCCACCATTCCTTAAAGATGTCATTGATACTGGTATTGCCCGTGGTATTGAATGGCAGCAATATCAGATTAAGTTGGTAATGGCGGGAGAGGTGTTCAGTGAGGAATGGCGCAGTTTAGTTGGGGAAAGAGTTGGTTCACAAAATCCCTGCTATGACTCAGCATCACTCTATGGTACGGCGGATGCGGGTGTGTTGGGTAATGAAACACCTTTGAGTATCTGCATTCGGCGATTTTTGGCAAATCATCCTGATGCTGCGCGTACCTTGTTTGGGGAATCTCGTTTACCCACACTGATGCAGTACGATCCCCTAAGTCGCTTTTTTGAAGTTAAAGATGGCACTTTGCTATTTTCTGGAGACAATGGTATACCTTTAGTGCGTTATCACATCTCGGACACTGGGGGGATAATTAGTTACGATGCCATGCTGGAATTTGTGAAGGAATGGGGTTTCGATCCGGTGGCAGAATTGCAAAATCAGGTTGTAGAGAGGTTACATATAACGTCTCCACAAGAACCTAGAGGAATTCGTTCTTTGCCTTTTGTCTATGTCTTTGGACGCTCTAACTTTACAGTTTCCTATTTTGGCGCAAATATCTATCCAGAAAATGTAACGGTGGGATTGGAGCAACCAGTTATTAGAGAATGGGTAACGGGTAAGTTCGTGTTGCAGGTGTGCGAAGATGGGGATAAGAATCGATTTTTATCTGTTGTTGTGGAGTTAGCACCCTTGGTGGAGGGTAGTGAAGAGAAAAGGGAAGCGATCGCATCTTCCATACTCTCCCAACTAAAGCGTCTCAATAGCGAATTTGCTAACTACGTTCCTCCAGAATACCAAATGCCACAAGTCGCATTAGCCCCAATCGGCGATGCGGAGTATTTTCCTATGGGAGTAAAGCATCGTTATACACGGAAGTAAGGAATGGGGAGTGGGGAGTGGGGAATGGGGAGTGGGGAGCAGCCCTTTTAAACCATAATTCCCACAACCCCACCCCGCCTAAAAGTGAAAGCAGAGTCTCCCCTAAGAGCAAGCGGGGAGGGGCTGGGGGTGGGGTTCTTTTATTATGTGTGATTCAACGGACATGATATGAGGATTAAAAATTATATGATATAATTTGGAAAAAACACTCAATGAAATTTGAAATTTGTATAAAGTTTAAGATAAGGTATTGCTATTTTTAGATACTACAACGTAGCATTTACCTTGAGAAGTTGGAGCCACAAATGCATAACTACCAAGGATAATTATCATGTTAACTAAGAAAATTCGCACAGCAACCGTTGCTGTAGCCATAGGGATTGCATGTCTATTTCCGGCGATCGCTCAAGCTCAATCTCTAGCTCAAGCGAGAAGGTTCTTCCAGTTTTCTGGGCTTTCGGATCTTGCATCTGAGGTTTATTTGAACTTTTCTTTAGATACCTCTGTTGCGGATATCAACAGCCTAGAATCTGTAGGAGAGTTTCCTGGAGCTATTCAAAACTTTACAGATAGTGGCAATCCAAACACAAATCTCAGTCCTCTATCTTTTCCCTCTGGAAATGTGACAACTTCTAGACTCGCGATTGACCCTATTACTGGTGAAGTATTACCCATAATTAAAGACGACCAGAAAAATCTCAACATTAATTTTTCCGATCTCTCACCAGGTGGCACTTTTAATAATGACTGGTTGAGGTTTGATGTTACATTTCCCGACACAACTGAAACATTGACTTTGTTCATTCCATCTAATGATTCTAGTGGAATTAATTCGCTATCAGATTTAAATGATATTTTAGCCTCCGGTCAAGTACAAGCAGTGGTAAGTCGTCCCGATATTGGTAGAGTAGAAAAACTTGTAGCCAGCAACCCCGATCCTTCTAGACGAGCCTTAACCTTTGTCACTGTACCCGAAACTACTCCTACAACTAGTCTTTTTGACTTATGAGCTTTGGGTGCAGTATCACTGCTGAAGCGCAACTAACGTTTGAAGAACAAATAAATAAAGGTTTGTAGTTGCGCTTCAGCGCCCTAGATATGAGCGCTGAAGCGCAACTACAAGCCAATACATTTTTCTGTACGGATCTACTTAGATTGCATAACCTTAAGAAGGTTTGTAGTAAGCGCTTTAGCGCTCTGGTGCGCTTACTACGAGCGAATTGATGAGATTTACTTTTCAATACATAGTTCTGTTTATTCGCGCCGACTTATTTAGGTCGTGAAAATTCAGCTTATGAAACTCTGCTTATTCCGATTCTGCAAGTTGAGTGGAAGTGCGTTATTTTGGCTGCTAGCCTCGTACCCAGTAACAGCACAAATCGTCCCAGATGCAACGCTTCCGAACAATTCCATCGTTACATCCAATGGTAACATCAGCATTATCACTGGCGGAACCCAAGCGGGGGGAACCCTGTTCCATAGCTTCAAAGAGTTTTCTGTCCCCAAAGGCCGCACAGCTTTCTTTGACAATGCTGGTAACATTCAGAACATCATTACCAGGGTAACGGGTGAGTCTAAGTCTAATATTGATGGTTTAATCAAAGCCAACGGCGTCAATTTGTTTTTTATCAACCCCAATGGCATTATTTTTGGACTAAATGCTAGTTTGGATATTGGGGGTTCGTTTGTTGGGAGTACAGCGAACAGTCTAAAGTTTGCCGATGGTACAGAATTTAGCGCGACTAATCCTCAAGCCCCCCCTCTGTTAATGGTTAGTGTTCCTTTAGGGCTGCAATTTGGCTCAAATCCGGGAGAGATTGTTAACCGAGCCAATGATCCGAATGAAGCAGTAAATAATGTTACTTCGCAGCCAGGTTTGAAAGTTCCTGAGGGGAAAACCTTGGCGCTGGTTGGCGGTGATGTATCCCTAGATAATTTTAATTTAACAGCACCAGGTGGAAGAATTGAGCTTGGTAGCGTTGGGTCAGGTTTGGTTAATCTGAATGCGATTCCACAAGGCTACGCTTTAGAATATTCAGGCATGCAGAATTTCCAAGATATTAGACTTTCCAATGGCACTAGTGTTGATGCTAGCGGTGTGGGGGGTGGCAGTATTCAGGTAAAGGGTAGAAACATTAACCTTACAAGTAGTGCCCTAATTTCGTCTATTACTCAAGGTGCAGGCACAGGCGGAAATTTGACAGTAGACGCGGCTGAGTCTGTAAACTTAAGTGATAACACTGCATTATTCACTTACACTTTAAGTACTGGGTCTGCTGGCAACTTGACAATCAGTGCTAGGAAGTTAACAGTTGAAAGTGGTGCATTTATAGCAACTCCTAGTAGTGGTCAGGGTCCTGCTGGGGATTTACTGGTGAGAGCCACTGATGCTGTAGAACTATCAGGAACAACAACCGATGGTCAGCCCAGTGGCTTGTCTGCTCAAGTCGTAGCAAACGCTACAGGTAAGGGTGGAAACCTGACGATTGAAACTGGACAACTGACAATCAAAGGTGGAGCTGCCGTGGATGCTTCAACTTCTGGGACGCCGACTGCTGGAAATGTGCGAGTCAAAGCAAGTAATGTAGAACTCGAGGGTTATGGGACAGGACCAAAAGGACCCGTTGCCAGTGGGATTTTTGCCCAAGTCGGAGTTGGAGCTATAAACAATGCAGGTAATGCAGGAAACCTGACCATTGAAACTCAAGGGCTAACTGTCCGAGATGGAGCACAGATATCCACCGCAGCCCGGAAAACTGGAAGTGGGGGAGATTTGACTATAAACGCCACAGATGCGATTACATTAAGTGGTGCTTTACCTGGTGCCACAGCAGATCTAAAGGATACTAATCGCAGTGGCATTTTTGTTTCTGCTCAGCAAGGATCTACAGGTAATGTCGGAAATCTCAACATTAACACTAAGTTGCTCACTGTCGAAGATGGGGGTAAAATCTCAGCTAATAATCTCGGTAGCGGTCAAGGTGGAACCCTAACTTTGAATGTCAGCGAGTTAAAGATTCAGAATGGGGGCTTGGTACTGGCTGGCTCTTTTGCTTCTGGTGCTGGCGGAAATTTGACTGTAAATGCCGATTCTGTTGATGTCATAGGCATTGGCTCCCTTGGTGTCAGCACCTTGTCTGTGAGTGGTGAGGGTTCAGGTTCTGCGGGGAATTTGACAATTACAGCTAAGGATATTCGTCTCAATCAAGGAAAATTGCTGGCTACAACTAAGGCGGGAGAGGGAGCGAATATCCAGCTACAAGGTTTAGACTTATTATTCTTGCAAAACAATAGCTTAATCTCTGCTCAAGCTTTCAACAATGCCACAGGCGGTAACATTGAGATCGACGCTAGAAATGGTGTTGTGGCAGCAGTTCCTGAGCAAAATAATGACATCGTTGCTAATGCTGATAAAGGTCAAGGTGGCAATATCACCATCACAACACAGAGTATCTTTGAATTTGCACAGCGTAAGTCAACTCCAGCAAATACTACCAATGACATTGATGCCAGCTCTGAATTTAATCAAGCAGGCACAGTAATTATTAACACACCGGATGTAGATCCTAGTCGTGGTTTGTTTGCTCTACCCACAGTTGTGCCAAACACCCCAGTACTAGTAGCCTCAAACTGTGAAGTCTTTGCAGAAGATTCAAAAGGCAGTAGCTTCGTTGTCACTGGGCGTGGTGGTTTACCTCCCAGTCCTAACGAACCCCTCAGCAGTGATGCGATCTGGTCAGATACTCGGTTAACAAACATTAACAGTGCATTGAATCAAACAATGTCAACCATAACTCCACACACAACACAGCAAACACGCGATTCTTCTTTGAAGAAGCTACCCTCGCCCATTGTCATTAATCCTGCTACAGGTTGGGTATTCAACAAGGAAAAAGGCGAAGTAACGCTGATTTCCAAAGTGTCTAACCCCACTAATTTTGGTTCTACTCCTGCAAGTTGCCCTCAAAGCTCATCACGTAACTAAAATTAA
>JADQBA010000353.1 GCA_016903675.1 Stigonema ocellatum SAG 48.90 = DSM 106950
AAGCTTATGCCCATAAATTGTATTTTCGGCAAACTTAATATTAAATACCGCGCTCATTGCTATAAGGGAAAATAAGTCTTTCAAGCCATAATCCGGCAAACTTATACTTTAATAAACGGCAAACTGTTCCTTTAAGTCACACACAGAAGCAATAGAAGAAATCTTTCGTAATTATGGAGAGAAATATATAATTAATTTTGTGTAAGTACTTATAGGTAACGAAAAATCAAGGGTTAAGAGCCCCTATTTCCGTTCTAGTCCTTATCTCGGCTCAACCTCCATGGGAACAAACTAAAACAAACGACCCAAATCCTTGCAAATTCTTGATTCCGCTATTATCCATTTGTGATGACACTATGTAATTAATTCTGTCCAACTACTTATTTTCGACATCTAGGCTTTTTGAGGAGTAGAAAGCGATTGTAAAACTTTTAGTTCCAACTCACGAATTGCAGACATAATACCAGTACTTTTGTCATTAAGAATGATAGCTTTCATTTTTGTCAAATATTCCTCTATTTCCCTTCTCAGAATTGGTTCGTTTACTTTGCGAGTATAATAATGATCCGTGAAGTCCCAAAGAACGATACCTATTCCTAGAATTGGACCTACGATTGGTGCAGTAGCGACCGCAACTGCTTCGCCTACAGCTTCGCTAGCAACTCCTCCTGCCTTACCAATTATTTTGCCAACAGTTTTCCCAGTCAACTTACCTACTGTTTTACTGAGAGTTTTAGCTCCTGTTTTTGCCACAGCTCTCTCTACAACCACTCCTCCAGCAGCGGCTGTACCTCCTATTGATTTAAATGCAAGTGAAACACCGCGATTGCCTTCATTTGTGCTTGTTATCAGGGCAATATCTTGAAGGTGTTGCTGCCATCTTGCTTGTGGAATCTTGAATTGCTGCTGAGTTATGTCGAGTTTATTCTGAAGACGACTGATATAGAGGTTAATAGATTCATCAGTCAACATCTGAATCTGAAGTTGAGCGGTTTGTGGCTGCAAAACTCGATTAGTAAACTCTGTTTCAATTATTTGATTAAGTTTTTCCCCTGCGGTAAGTGCATTGCCATTAAACCAATGATAAGCTGTTTGAAATAAGGATTGCACACCAAAGACTTGCTGATTCCAATAGCCGAAGTACCAAGGAAGAAAACTCTTGTCAACCTTTATCATCAACTCATTTACCCATACATCTAATTTTCCAGATGCATATTGGTCAACTTCGTTATGTACAGCCTCTAGATCAGAACGAATTGCTTGATCAACTTTTTCCCAGTTTACAGGATTAACAACAGCTTGATAAGTAGGAGGATTCACAGCAACTTTCGGCTGTTGCGAGACAATAAGGCTTCCCATGACTGCTGCTATAATACCAAGCACAATCACCCAAACAAAACGATCTAGAATTTCTATGATTAATTGTGTAATTACTGCCCAAGTAGGTAATTCCTTCTCTTGCTTGTCTTGGGGCTCTTGCTTGTCTTGGGGGTTTTTTTCTTCCCATGCAGTTTTAATTTTATCAATACCAGACTGTGTAGTATTAAATAATCTTTTGAACTTATCAGTCAAACTTTCTTCCGACATAACAACCTCTTAAAGAATTAATTGAGTTTTTTAGTTGAAGAGCATCAGGTTTTAAGTTTTTTAGTTACCCGAGTTGCTAGTTATCAAAAAGTGCCTCAATTTAAGTACAAAACTGAAATTATTTGTACTTAACAGTACTTAAAAATGCACTTTTTGTATCATTTAGATACGGTTTACACGCACTAACCAGCAACTTGCTTTAGTACTTTAGTGTTGCAACTTGGAGTCCTGTTTCCTCGTTATTCGTTTTTTCAGGTACCATCGCACGCAGGCAGATCCGAAGGTATATCAGTTTCTTTGATCTCTACTCTATCAGATTCCCTACGATAAGACTTTTGACCCTCTTGGGTAAATAAGTATGCTGTTTTGTAAAATTTTCTTCCTTCTTTAATCAAGAAAACAGCACCACCTAACAAGATATTCAACTAACTTGTTCATTTTATCAATAGTTTCTGGTTCTGATTGCTGTTGTTGATTATTATTATTATCACTTTTCATTTGGATATAAAAGCAATTCTGCGGCTCAGTTGATTAAGGATTTGATGGAGCTTTATAATTTAGCCCAATTGGGACAATAACATAGAAGACTAAAATCTTTTGACAAAACTTGTTAACAGGTATCTCCTTGTACCTGTTAACAAGTTTTGTCAACCAGTTCTTTCATCTCGGTGTCGAGCCGAAACCTCTACGCAGTTTTAGGTATCTTCGCTACTCAGATCAGATTCTTTTATCTCTTCTTTATAGGATAAAGAAGGTTGTATTGTAACACTTCCCTCTTTTTCTAAATTAGGTTGTATTGTAACACTTCCCTCTTTTTCTAAATTAGGTTGTATTGTAACACTTCCCTCTTTTTCTAAATTAGGTTGTATTGTAACACTTCCCTCTTTT
>JADQBA010000206.1 GCA_016903675.1 Stigonema ocellatum SAG 48.90 = DSM 106950
TTGATTTTTCGGGATCTGTTCTCAATCGATTTTAATGAAATATAGAACCTTTAAGCATTCTAGATATTAGAAGTATAACGTTGCCAATTGACTTTGGCAACGTTATACTTCCATTTTGGCAATATTATCGTTCCACTGACATTAGCAGACAGCCTTTTTTGACTTCGCCAACAGTATCCATTGATACTCACGCCCCTTCTCAACAAGATTAGTCGCAAAGATTACAATTCCTTGATATTGCTCTAGGCAAATGAAAAGCTGACTACGTATGGAGTTAATTGCTTGCTCAGAGCCTTGGGTAACGTGTAATAATCTTTTTGAAAGTAACGAATCTGCCTCATCAATAAAGAGTACGGCGTTATCTCTGTATAGGGATAGCAAGTTTTTAGCCCAAATCTTTTTGTTAATTTTGAAGGCACATTCAAGGGATAAAAGTTTAGTTTTTCTTAATCAACCCAAATTCTAGCTTTTCTTCTGCCTAGTTTACTCAGGAACGCTTCTTAATTCCCAACGCCTTCTCAATCCGTTGCAGTTTCACAGTAGCATAACCCGATTGAGAGCTTGCGTAATCAAGTTTCTGAATTACATCTTCTGGCAATACCACAGTTGTAGTCTCTAACGCGGAAGCCACGGCACCTTTAACCACACCGTTAACAATGAAACTTGTCATCACCAGAATTGCAGCAAACACACCCAAAACTTTCAGTCTATAGTTCCAAACCGCCCGACCGACGCCTAACAATTCTATTAGGTTTAGCTTGTTCTGCTGTAGGCTCTTGTTCTTCTGTTGGTTCTGGCTTTTGTTCTGAGAAAGGTTCTGGTTCTGGCTTTTGTTCTGTTGAATTAACTCCATGTTCGCGCACAGTTTCTCTATCAGCGCTTCTATCTTCTCCACTTTCTCGTATGTCCCCCTCAGATGTGCCGAACTGTACGTCATATGGTTCTCTACGTGTTGCATCAAAGAAAGTTTGCCTGTTGCCGCTACCCTCTCTTTCTCCACCGCCTCTATCCACGAATGTAACAGTGAGTTCGTGCTGGGAAGGTTTTCGGCGACGGCTTTCAAAAGCTTCAAGAGTTCTGGTAAGCTCTTCAATTGCTCCAGCAGCTGAGTTGAGGTCATGTCTAGACTGTTCAAGGCTGTCCCAAGCGCTTTGCTTGACTGTGCTAAGCTCTCTGTCACTTTGATATGCTGACTGTCTATCTGCAACTTCTCCGTTGTTATCTGGCTCCATTCATCCAACTCCTGTAAAACTGATTTAAACAACTGCCTAATGTCTTCTGGTGCTTGTTCAATGAGTATCTTTAGGTGACCAATCGCTGCAAAAATTAAGAAGAATTCCTCATTGGGGTTAATCTCCCAATCCAGTACAAATTCCAGCACCTTGGCACGATGTTCTGCTGATTCATTTTGCAGTGCAGCCGCCAAATTGTGCTTAGCACCACTGTATTCTTTCTTTGCGTCCATTGATTTCTACTCCTACTACTCCTACTACTCTCTAGTGATGGCTAGCTTCTTAAAAATCCCCGCCGACTCTATTGCTTCCCCACTCTCCCTCAAAAAGCGCTTTATCCTTTGTTTGTCAATCTTCCCAAATCCCAAATCGCCAGCTTTCTCCAATGCTTCTGCAAATCCCAAGCTGTTGTCTCGAATTATTCTGCTCGTTTCAATCCCATAAAACTCTGGAAAAACCAACTCTTTCACCCCACACTGTTTGATTAATGTTTGTAAGCGTTGGTCAGAGTCAATCAGTCGCCAATCCTTACTCCTGTTGACACCCTCATTCTTGACCAAGATATGGTGTATTTGTTTGCCATATGTCGCCAGCGAACGATACAACGAACTAACTGACTCCACCCCACCATCAGTTACAAACCAGAGGTAAAATTCATTCTCCCCAGCGATCACCTCCAGCACCTCATTTTCTTTAATCCAAGTGCTTACCGCATCAAAGGAAGCAGCACTTAGGTTTAGTAACACTGTGGCTTCATCTGCCACATCCACAATCACAGATGCTGCATCCTGTTTGTCTACCGCTTCTGAGAAGTATGCTTCTCGAATATCGATACCTTGCTTCTTGTAAGCCTTCTTCAAATCAGGAGCAGACCTATCAGTATCAAAGGCGATAAAGGAGATTTCATTGTCCTGGAGGTATTCCAAAATCCTTTTACAGACGGTGGACTTACCCACCCCACCTTTCTCGCCCCCTACACCATGAATGTCTGGCATTTGTGTTTACCTCTTCCTCAATATCATCGGTTGATAATCGTCACTTGCTACATCCACAGTGGGTGTTTCAATAGGAGTAGATGACTGTACTGGCGGCTTTTGTTGTACTGGCAGCTTTTGTTCTGACTGTGCTTGTGGTTTCGCCTGTGACTGTGGCTTTTTCTTCTCGTTCAACAATTGCTCAGTCGAATCAGCAAGTGTTGCCCCCTGGTCAACAACATCCCCAAGGTCAGTATCCGACCCCTCCACATAATCAGCTTTCTTCTTGTTTCTAGACCGAGTAGATTTCCTGACTTCTCCTAACAAATACTTCAGCCGACTACCACTAATGTGAATATCCAGCCCAGCCAATACCTCAGACACTTCATCGTAGGTATAGCCAAGCTTTAGTACCCGCTCAATCTGCCGTCGCATTTTTCGGATTGCCTCTCGTGCTGGCACATCAGGTAGCTCCTTAGCATCAAGCGACTTTAGCGCCTCTATTGCAGAAGGTATTTTTTCTTTACTTATTCGTTCAGTGTCTTGCGGTGGAGTCATTAAAAGTTTGAATACTAATTTCTTATTTAAATATTCTCCACAATATTTCTAGAAATTGGTACAAAGTTTGCTTGAAAAAACGTAAGTGAAAACTCTTAAAAACTTCATGAAGATTACTTGAATTAAATAGATGATATCTACACCAAAAAATCGTGAATTCATCATATTTACTTCAAAACCTAATAGTTATACTCTGTTCACACTCATTACTCCACCTCTAGAGTTCCCGGAGTAGCCCCCCACTCTTAGGGTAGTCCCCAACCCAAGGAAAACCCGGACAGTGGGTAGTCCCCCGGACTCTCCTCATTCCCCACGCTGTGAGTAGTCCCACGTTGTGGGAACTCCCGGACAGTGGGTAGCCCCCAGACTGTCGTGTTGCCCCTGGTTCTGGGTAGTCCGGAGGACTGTCGTGTTGCCGCCGCGTTGTGGGTAGTCCTCGTCCTCTAGTCCCCGTGGGGGAGGGTGTGGAGCAAGCCATGTCCTTTGAATTACAGTTGCACAAATTGCCCACCTTTTTGCTACTAAAAGAGGTTGTTAAGCAACTTACCAGTAAATAAATATCCAGAGAAAGGTCGTTGGTTTGTCGGCGTAGTCGGTGAAGAGTTTTAATACGGCTGGATATTTATGTTTATCGATCTCCCTAACTGTTAGAGCCGAAAAAATCACTTTCATATCAACTTACCAGAGTGATTCAAAGAATAGATTTTTTGTCGAATTCAGTTAAGAAATGTTAAGCAAGTGACCGAACTAGGCAGGTGTCGAATTCAGCATAGCTGCCTCTCTTCGGTAAAGAAGAGCACCGCTACTCCTCCCTGCCCCTATACGTAGATTTCTAATATCCGGCTTATGATGGTAAAATCAGCATGGGGAATTCTCCCCACATATCAGTATTAATATGGAAGTATTTGACCAGAACGGTTGCTCACTCCAACTACCGCAAGTCCTAGTCTTAAACCTGGAACAAGCACTTGCACAAGCATTGGCTAAAGATAAAGCACTTGGCATCACACGCAACCGTATTCCTTTTAGGTGTATTTTATTGCCCAACAAGCCGCAAACAGGAAATTTCTGTGAGCTAGTCCAAGCTATCAGAGATATTGCCCACTTTGATGTCGCTCCAAACAATCGAAACCAAGGGATTTGGATGCGATGCGTTCAGTTATATTGGGAGGCTAAATCTATCTTGCTGGCAAACAAGATATTTAAACTAATTCCAGATCCAACTCTAGCTGATGGTTACCTCCGCTATTTGTTACCGCCGCAGGCGTTTGCAAATCTGCTTTTAGAGACTGATGCAGACAAAGCCCTCTATGACCTGCTAGAAGCGGGAGAATCGGAAATCTGCTCTTGGGCAAAAGCTAAAGGCATTGATTATCCCAACACTTGTGTTGTTGAACTTTTTATTTATATCCTCAAAGCCAGATTTGAGACGAATGAGCTTGGACTTGCGTTCAGTTTAATCCCTTCATGGCAAAATAAGAGAGCGTACAAGGAGTACTACCGCCGACACCTAAAATTCCTGAGCGATCTATATAGTGGTGATGCCATCGAAAAACAATACGAAAAGGAATTCATGGAAATGGGGTGGCCAGGCTACGTACTGCTTGCACTGCGGTCTAAAAAAACACATAAACCCTGGTTTAAACTTTGGCAATCCTACTTGAAAACTCATAGAAAAGCAATCAAGCTGATTGATTCCCAAATCTACTGGAAAGATGATAATTTTTACCAAAACAGGCGGACAAGCCAAAGACTTCCTATTGTTGGGGTTGTCACCGATGAAGGTTATTTTAACTGGGCTTGGGGTGAAGAAAAAGAGCACATTAGTTCACGCCATCAGAGGATGAAGCGATAATGATAGTAGCATTACTATCCGTCCCTGTCCAGGCAAGATATAGTTTACCATTGAAGACGGCATGCGCCGGTGCATGAGCAGTGTCTTGATTAGGTAGCACAGTTTTGGATCCGTTAGAATTTCCATCAAAGTATGGAGCGATATTTATCCTATGCAACGTTCCGGTCACTCCTCTGCACGAGAAATTAAGACTTTTCGCCCCTTCTACACATTCTTAGGAAAACGTGTACCAACTAGCCTATACGCTATTTGATACAGCTTTTTACAACCTAGTGGTCTGTCCCATTAATTTTGCTGGGTTATGTCCTATACTAATTTAAAGGCGATATGGACTTTTATTGTCTAGGAGCAGGTAGGCGATCGCAGGCTAAAATTGGGGTATATGAGCAAAAAGTATCAAATTAATCTATTGTCAGAACAAAGGCAACAACTACTCGATCTGGTCAAAAAAGGTTCTTCTCCAGCCAGAACAATTCGGCGGGCACATACGCTACTAATGGCTAGTGAGGGTAAGACTGATGAAATGATCGCCAAAACATTACATGTATCAATAGCAACGATTGAGCGAACTCGTAAGCAGTTCTGTGAAGAGAATTTAGAAGCGACACTTATTGAGCGTCCACGTATTGGGAAACCACAGAAATTAACTCCTTTTGCACAAGCATATTTAATCGCGACAACTTGTAGTGATGCACCTTCGGGTAGCGGACGCTGGACGTTAAGAATGTTAGCAGACAAACTTGTGAGTCTGGAAATAGTTGATAGCTTGAGTAAAAGTACAGTTGGTCGGCTCTTAAAAAAAACGAGCTAAAACCTTGGTTAAAAGAACAATGGTGTATTCCACAGGTAAGTTCAGAATTTGTCTGCTGAATGGAAGATGTGCTTGATTTGTATGCTCAACCAGTTGACCCAAAACGCCCACTAGTCTGCTTTGATGAAAGGTTATGCCTTCTGATTAAAGATGTTCACGAACCCCTGCCACCAACACCTAAAACAGAAGAGAAACCGGGAATAATCGAAAAGTTTGATTATGAGTATGAACGGAATGGGAGTGGCAATTTGTTCGCATTTTTTGCTCCATATTTAGGATGGAGACATATGAAAGTAACTGAGCGTCGTACCAAAGTAGATTTTGCGATTTGTATGAAGGAATTGGTTGATATCCACTTTCCGGACGCTCTTGTAATTCGATTAGTCCTAGATAACTTAAATACTCATACAATTAGTGCATTGTATGAAGTATTTACCCCAAGCGAAGCAAGACGAATTGCCAAAAAACTAGAGATTCATTACACACCCAAACATGGGAGTTGGTTAAATATGGTTGAATCGGAGTTATCTGTGCTCGTACGTCAATGTCTTCAACGAAGAATTCCAGATATTGAAACTTTAGAAACAGAGGTCTCGATTTGGGAACGCGATCGCAACACAAATAAAGTTTGTGTAGATTGGCGTTTTCGTACAGAAGACGCAAGAGTTAAGCTTTCAAAGATTTATCCAACCCAGCAAAATTAATGGGACAGAGCACTAGCCATAAGGGTTTTAGGCTACAAAAATTAGAGGGGTTCAAATGGTAGAGCCTTTGGGATCTGTGGTAAATGTTTCATCACCACCTTTTGAGCCAAAATTCTTTACATACGTGCTAACTGGCTAATTTTCATGCCATGCGCATTGGGGGGAGTGAAAGGTTACAATTAGTATGTCCGAGAGCGTCGGGACTAACCCTTTTTCCATGCCTATAAGTAACAGTGTGTGTGTCAAAACAATTCTGATTCTGGCGGCAATTCCCCACTCCTTGCGCTTGGATAAAGAAATTCGCTCAATTGCAGAAGCTATCAACCGCGCTGCAAAGCGGGATTTATTCAAGATTACGCTTAGGACTGCTGTCCGCCCTCAGGATATTCGCCGTGCTATTGCAGAAGAACACCCCCAAATCGTCCACTTTTGCGCACATGGCTTGGAAGATGGTAGTTTGCTGTTAGAAGACGATGAGGGAGAAAACAAACCTGTCCCAACATCCGGACTAGCATCACTGTTTCAGTTGCACACAGATTATGTAGAATGCGTACTGCTTAATGCCTGTCATTCTGCCGAAACAGCTACTGCAATCAGTAAATACGTTAATTATGCGATTGGGATGAATCAGCCGATTGGGGATAAAGCGGCGATCTCATTTGCGACTGGGTTTTACGATGGATTAGGCTACACAACTCCAAATCATCAAGATGTGTTTCAAAGAGCTTTTGAGGAAGGTAAGGTTGCAATTCAACTAGAGCATCTTTCTGAAGAGCAAATTCCCGTTTTAAAAAGAAAAACAGATATTAGTAGTGCGAATCAATTAAATAAACCTACGAATCTAGTTTCACTTTCAGCAACTCTAATCGTTTCTCTAGCTTTCAGTAAAAATCTAGAAAAAAGTGCAGAAAAATTTACCGACGCTGCACTCGCCAAAATAGACGAGCTGCGTCAAAAGATTTGGGATCAGTTAAGGAGTAATCCAAGGGCAGAGAAAGCCTTCACTGCTGTTGAGCAGGGGTCTAAAACAGATTTAGAGCGACTAACAATATATTTACATGATGAAATGGAGGATGATCAGCAATTTGCCGCACAAGTGCAAGCACTCGCTCATGAGATTAATTCAGGTAAGCTGCAAGACAGCAACAGCATGACCCAGAATAATTACGACAACGCCAGAGGCTGGCAAACCAAGGTTGAAGGTGGAACCGCTTACGTTGGTGAGATAAACTTCCACGGTAAAGAGTCTACCCCCTGAAAAAAAAGTGATTTGTGATGGCTGACCTAATTGAACAACTGAGTAAGTTTATTGCAGAAAACCTGCAATCTGCTCCGAATGCAACAGTTGAAGAGCTTGTTGAGCGTTTGAAGGCTGATAATCGCATCATTCAAATCAATACAGAAAACGCCCGTGCTTTTCAAACATTGGTGGAAAAAGGTGGAATTGCAAACCTTGGCGTCCATCTGCATAATTTTGATGAAGAAAAGCTGGTTAAGGTTCTAATAGCTTTCTGGAGGTCTCTCCAACCTGCTGGAATCCCAAACAATGTTCCCCGTAGTGGAGTTGCAAAATTTATTGGGCGTGAAGTGGATCTGGAGAGACTGCATATACAATTGCAACAGGGCAATCTGGTTGCCATCTCTGCCGTTGAAGGAATGGGAGGCGTAGGTAAAACGGAACTGGCAATTCAGTATACTCAGCAGTATAAGTCTAACTACGAGGGAGGTATTTGCTGGTTATTCGCCAGAGAATTTAATATTGGTACACAGGTGGTTGGCTTTGCCCAATCTCAACTGAGCCTGAAGATCCCTGAAGGGCTGGAACTGAGCGACCAGGTTGCTTTTTGCTGGCGGAACTGGCAAGAGGGAGATGTTCTGCTGGTGTTGGATGATGTAGTCAACTACAGCCGTGATGTTGAGCCGTACTTGCCGCCGAGGGCGGCATCAAATCGGTTTAAAATTTTGATGACAACGCGGCTCAAGTTTGGTCCACCAATCCAATCGATTTCTCTAGATGTGTTGTCAGAAGAACAGTCCTTAGAACTGTTGATAGTTTTGATTGGGGAAGAACGAGTTCAGCAGGAGTTGGACATTGCGAAAACACTTTGCCAGTGGTTGGAGTATTTGCCATTAGGAATCGAGTTAGTTGGTCGCTATTTGCTCAAACGCACTGATTTATCGCTGTCCACATTATTGTTTAGACTAAAACAGAAAGCTCAGAAACGGCAAGCAATTAAGCATGATTCTCTCCAGCTAGATGAAGCGACCCGTACATCGACGGCAAAGCGGGGGGCAGAAGCTGCATTTGAGTTGAGTTGGGACGAGTTGGACGAAAACAGTCAGCACCTGGGTAAACTATTAAGTCTGCTAGCACCTGCTCCTATTCCTTGGTATCTAGCTGAGTCAGTTGAGCAAAAGTACTGTGAGAACTCCGACGATAGCAGGGAATTTGATGTTGAAGAAGTGGAAAAAGCCAGAACTAAGCTACTAGATCTCCATCTGCTTCAACTTTCACAGCAACAGGAACAAATCTACCGTCTACATTCGCTCATTCGAGAGTTCTTCAGAAGTAAGTTGGAAGGAGAACCTGATGTTACAACTTCAGGCTTAACATAATTTGAAAGTTTTTCCAAGGCTAGCTAGAGGAGTTAGATCGTGCCAGTCACTGAAGTCAAGCAATTAACTGAAGCAGAGAAACTAAAACGTGCTGTTGCTGCTGCAATGATGGAAGTTTCAAAGAAGGAAATTCCTTTTTCCCCCACCCGTAAAGATATTGAAGCAGTAAAAGATGCAATTCCACATTTAGCAGAGGTGGCACAAAATCTGACTGATGCAACCAGTGATAAAAATTTAATTTGGATTTTTACTGGCTTAGGTTGGTTTTATGAAGGACAAGGTTTGTATGCGCTGGCTCAACCTTGGTTAGAGCAATGTGTATCAGTATTACAATCTCGTTTGGGAGAAGAGCATCCTTATGTCGCCTCCAGTTACAACAACCTTGCTAATCTCTACAGTGACCAAGGAAAGTACAGTGAAGCTGAACCATTGTACATCCAAGCTTTGGAATTAAGGCAACGCCTGCTGGAAGAAGAGCATCCTGATATCGCCAACAGTTACAACAACCTTGCTAATCTCTACTTATCCCAAGGAAGGTACAGTGAAGCTGAACCATTCCACATCAAAGCTTTGGAATTAATGCAACGCCTACTGGGAGAAGAGCATCCTGATATCGCCAACATTTACAACAGCCTTGCTAATCTCTACAAATCCCAAGGAAAGTACAGTGAGGCTGAACCATTGCTCATCAAAGCTTTGGAATTAAAGCAACGCCTACTGGGAGAATCCCATCTTGATGTCGCCAACAGTTACAACAACCTTGCTCTACTCTACCGTGACCAAGGAAAGTACAGTGAAGCAGAACCATTGTTAATTAAAGCATTGGAATTAAAGCAACGCCTACTGGGAGAAGAGCATCCTGATGTCGCCACCAGTTACAACAACCTTGCTAATCTCTACCGTGACCAAGGAAAGTACAGTGAGGCTGAACCATTGCTCATCAAAGCTTTGGAATTAAGGCAACGCTTACTGGGAGAATCCCATCCCTCTGTCGCCACCAGTTTCAACAACCTTGCTCTACTCTACCGTGACCAAGGAAAGTACAGTGAGGCTGAACCATTGCTCATCAAAGCTTTGGAATTAAGGCAACGCTTACTGGGAGAAGAGTATCCTGATATCGCCAACAGTTACAACAACCTTGCTAGTCTCTACAAATCCCAAGGAAGGTACAGTGAAGCTGAACCATTGTATATTAAAGCTTTGGAATTAAGGCAACGCCTGCTGGGAGAAGAACATCCCGATGTCACCACCAGTTACAACAACCTTGGCGAACTCTACCATTCCCAAGGAAAGTACAGTGAAGCTGAATCATTGTACATCAAAGCTTTGGAATTAATGCAACGCCTGCTGGGCGAATCCCATCCCGATGTCACCACCAGTTACAACAACCTAGCTCTACTCTACTATTCCCAAGGAAAGTACAGTGAAGCTGAACCATTGTACATCAAAGCTTTGGAATTAATGCAACGCCTACTGGGAGAAGAACATCCCGATGTCGCCCAAAGTTACAACAACCTTGCTAGTATCTACTATTCCCAAGGAAGGTACAGTGAAGCTGAACCATTGTTAATCAAAGCTTTGGAATTAAGGCAACGCCTGCTGGGCGAATCCCATCCTGATGTCGCCCAAAGTTACAACAACCTTGCTGCACTCTACAATTCCCAAGGAAAGTACAGTGAAGCTGAACCATTGTTCATTAAAGCTTTGGAATTATGGAAACGTCTGCTGGGAGAATCCCATCCCAATGTCGCCCAAAGTTACAACAACCTTGCTGCACTCTACAATTCCCAAGGAAAGTACAGTGAAGCTGAACCATTGTTAATCAAAGCTTTGGAATTAAGGCAACGCCAGCTGGGCGAATCCCATCCTGATGTCGCCCAAAGTTACAACAACCTTGCTGCACTCTACTATTCCCAAGGAAGGTACAGTGAAGCTGAACCATTGTTCATTAAAGCTTTGGAATTATGGAAACGTCTGCTGGGAGAATCCCATCCCAATGTCGCCCAAAGTTACAACAACCTTGCTGTACTCTACAATTCCCAAGGAAAGTACAGTGAAGCTGAACCATTGTTAATCAAAGCTTTGGAATTAAGGCAACGCCAGCTGGGCGAATCCCATCCTGATGTCGCCCAAAGTTACAACAACCTAGCTCTACTCTACTATTCCCAAGGAAGGTACAGTGAAGCTGAACCATTGTTGATCAAAGCTTTGGAAATTTTTGAACAAAGTTTAGGAGTAAATCATCCTAACACGATCGCTACCCGCAACAATTTGCAATCCTTGCGCGATCATCGCACGGATTAACTAATGAATGAACGATCGCAACTTGAAACAACAATTACCCGATAGTTCCTTACTATTCCATAATTACCGCCGGAATAACGATGGAATAGGGGTAGTGACGATCCAGGGCAAACGCATTAAAATATGTCAAAAACAGTCTTGACAAAAATATGTGTACGTGAATATAGAAGCTGGAAAGTAATTTAAGTTAATGAAGATACTGTACACTCGCTTAACTATTGAAAAGAAAGAGGAATAAAAGCAAAATTTGGTAAGGGAACAAAAGAATTGTGGAGCTACTAAAATCTTAACCCGTGTATTACATGGAAAATAATGTACGATGTTAACCGTGTATTACATGGAAACTATCCGTCGTAAACCATCTGCGATAGGTTAAGGTCATGAACAATTTGTCAATAAGTAATAGTGCTTAAAAGTCTGCCAAAAATACGGGTGAAAAACACAATTTTCGAAACCGATCATTCATCCAGGCTCAGAAAAATCAGTACAAATGTAAATTTTATACTTCACATTTTGCTAATTTTTAAGTAAAATTACGAATTGACAAAAGTAATTTAGCCTTAACCTGTCACGAATGCCGCCATACCCAGTCGCAGGGCAGTTGCATACTTGGGATTGAGCCGAGATCCTTGAGAAAAAGTGCCACTTACATTAGCAGACATTATTTTTAGGGTTTTTAAGGAGCATTAGCAGACATAAAATCCTATTTTTGAGCCATTTTATATCTGCTAATACTAGTTAGCAGATATTAG
>JADQBA010000254.1 GCA_016903675.1 Stigonema ocellatum SAG 48.90 = DSM 106950
TTCGACAATTAAACAGGGAAATCTTTTATACCCTGGAGTTTCCTGATCTCGTTCGTCGCAAGTCACCATCACATCGGGATAGTAATATCGATTTAGCGATTCGATGCGTGCTTTCATGTCGGCGATATAAACACGACAACCTGAGCCACGTACATGATTACGGAGGAGAGCAAACAGGTTGCCAAGTGTAGGGGATACCTTTATTCAACAAGAAGGCGACAGGGAACAGGGAGGAACGACCTGTTTCCTGTCGCCTTCTAAGTAAAATCCGATGGTCTGAGTCCCCAACGATATTTAAATGGCACATTTAAAGAGCGTGGTAGGCGTTGGTGCGGTGTAACACCACACCCAATACGGTTCGGTTAGCGTTTTAATATGAGTGAAGATCCCCCCAACCCCCCTTAAAAAGGGGGGCTAATAAACCTCTGTTACCCCCTTTTTAAGGGGGTCGCCGCAGGCGTTCAGATCTTAACCGAACCGTATTAACACCACACCATACGCCGTCACTGTTAAGAGTTCCCCGTTCCCTGTTCCCTTTTACGCAAGGGATAAGGCGATTTACTGCTTAGGTCGTATCTATCTAACTCTAATTCCGTAATCTCAACATAACTAGTATAAAAAGACTTCTATTAGTATTGATTTTAGAGAGAGTTGTTAGACCGAATGCGTAAGCAATCTGTAAAAAAAGTTGAACCTGGCATATAAAAAATGTATTTATGGTTCTCTTTGATAGACTGCTTGGTATAGAGAACAGCCATCTCAAGCTGAGTACTAAGTTTTGGCTATAACTTTTTTTACCCCATTATGAGCAATAGTCCTGTGGTCAAAACAATTCTGGTACTGGCAGCTAGCCCCGTAGATCAAGCAAAACTGCGCTTAGATATGGAAGTGCGTGAGATTGATGAGGGTTTGCGACGGTCTAGATATGGTGACCAAATCAAATTGCAATCTCGATGGGCTGTGAGAAGAAATGATCTGCAACGAGTATTGTTAGATGTTGAACCCCAGATCGTTCATTTTTGCGGTCATGGTGTTGATGAAGGACTTATATTTGAGGATGAACAAGGCAAAAGCCAATTAGTCAATACAGAAGCTTTGGCGAATCTGTTTGAGTTATTTGTAGGTCGAGTTGAGTGTATTGTACTAAATGCTTGTTATTCAGAAGCGCAAGCCAAAGCTATGATCCTGCACGTTGGCTATGTGATTGGGATGAGCAAAGCTATTGGGGATAAAGCTGCAATTAATTTTTCTGTGGGGTTTTATGATGCTCTCGGTGGCGGACGTTCTGTAGAAGAGGCTTATAAATTTGGTTGCAATGCAATTCAACTCCAAGGAATTCCAGAGGATCTGACTCCCGTTATCAAAATTAATACAGCATTAAAGGCTGCATTGGCGGTTACACCAACAACTACAACTCAAGCTGATCGCGTATGGAATATACCATACCTGCGCAACCGATTTTTTACAGCGCGTGAAACTGATTTGCAAGAAATGCGGAATGCTCTGTTAGCAAAGAAGTTAGCAGCATTTAGTGGCTTGGGTGGGATCGGCAAAACTCAAACTGCGATCGAGTATGCCTATCGCTATCGCCATGAGTATCAGCACATACTGTGGGTGAGGGCAGCTTTACAAACAGAATTGGAGTCGGGTTTTGTGGAGATTGCAGGGTTACTCAATTTACCCGTCCGCCAGGAAAAGAATCAAAGCCTGGTAATTGCCGCAGTTAAAAAGTGGTTAGCGACACATAACGGTTGGCTGTTGATTGTGGATAACGCCGACGAAATAACGATGCTGCGGGAGTTTCTGCCTGGGGCGCATCAAGGTTATGTGTTGTTGACTACCCGCGCTCAGGCTACGGAGAGATATCAGCGAATTGAGATTAAAAAGATGCAACCGTCAGAGGGGGCGCTGTTTCTGCTACGACGTGCCAAACTGATTGCAGAGGATGAGGAGTTGGATGGGGTGACGGAAGGAGAACGCAGTTTGGCAGAAACAATCTCGCGGTCAATGGACGGTTTACCCCTAGCATTGGATCAGGCTGGAGCGTTTATTGAAGAAACTCCCTCTAGTTTGGCGGAGTATTGGCAATTGTACCAGGAAGAAGGGGCGAGACTGCTGGCAGAACGAGGTGAACTGGCAATTGACCACGAGAGCGTTAGCATCACCTTTTCTCTAGCCTTTAAGAAAGTTTTACAACGCAACCCCACCGCCGCCGATTTGATTCGCGTTTGCGCCTTTTTAGCACCCGACACGATTCCCGAAGAAATTTTTACCTCGGGTGGGACAGAATTGGGGGAAAATCTCAGCCGATTAGCAGGCAAACCCCTAGATTTTAGGGATGTCATCAAAGAAGCGGGACGGTTTTCGCTGATTTATCGCCACCCAAATAATAAAACCTTTGATATTCACCGCTTAGTGCAGCAAGTGTTAAAAGACGAGATGGATTCCGACAGCCGCCGTCTTTGGGCTCAAAGGACTGTTTGCGCGGTCACACAAGTCTTCCCTAATGCTGAATATGTAAATTGGCGGGACTGTGAGCGACTTTTGCCCCATGCGATAGCTGCAATTAATTGGATAAATCAGTGTCAATTTGAGTTGGAAAAAGCCGCTTTATTATTTGCTAGGACGGGCTACTATTTGAAGGAACGCGGTCGGTACAGCGAAGCAGAACCACTGTATAAAAAAGCATTAGAACTCTACCAACGGCTGCTGGGAGAAGAGCATCCCTCTGTCGCCACCAGTTACAACAACCTGGCTAAACTCTACGAGTCCCAAGGAAGGATAAGCGAAGCGGAACCACTGTTGAAAAAAGCATTGGAACTCTGGCAAAGGCTGCTGAGAGAAGAGCATCCTCTTGTCGTCACCAGTTACAACAACCTGGCAGCACTCTACTCCTTCCAAGGAAGGTACAGCGAAGCGGAACCACTGTATAAAAAAGCCTTAGAACTCACGCAAAGGCTGCTGGGAGAAGAGCATTCGGATGTCGTCACCAGTTACAACAACCTGGCTAAACTCTACAATTACCAAGGAAGGTACAGCGAAGCGTACCCACTGTTGAAAAAAGCCTTAGAACTCACGCAAAGGCGGCTGGGAGAAAAGCATCTGTATGTCGCCACCAGTTACAACAACCTGGCTAAATTCTACTCTGACCAAGGAAGGTACAGCGAAGCGGAACCACTGTTGAAAAAAGTAGATTATGCTTTGATCCAACTCCTTAATGTGTTTTTACCCCCCGGATGAGCAAATTTTGAATCATAAGCTAAGGCGCGTTTAAATTGTATAAACACTCGTTGTGGTCGTTGACTGCTAACCGTTGACAGTCATAAGTCGCAGGTTTACAGTCACAAAGCGAGATAATATTCAATTTAGGGTGAGTAGCAGCTTATCCTGACCAAAAGTTAACTCATATCTTGCACCTACACCCTATAAGGGTGAGGCTACACTAGCATTGCCTGCCAAAGCCAGGCTAATAACCCTTATTTTGGGTTTTATTGATAAAAATATATGTTTATTGAAAGTGCAAAAATTCAGTATTAACACGTTGGTGCAAGATATGAGTTAACGCTATTTCAAGGTTTGGAGTGCCAGCGCCTCGGATATTCTGCAACCAGTAAAAAGACAGGTGGCAAAGAGAGCGCGTAAGCGTTGCGCTGCTGCCTGCGGCAGATCGCGTGGCGAGGTTAAGCCCTCGGTGAACAATAGCTTTAATTCTTCAGGGGAGAGGATTTTACCTTGTCCGAAACGGTTTACCTTCACAACATATTAGTGGCGCGTACAATTTTCCCGCTTGGGCATGATGACGCCCAAAAGCAGAAAAACCGTTTCCAACTAGTCCGATTTAACCCAATCGGTAGGGTCTTCATACAAAATGAAGAGTTGCCACAAAAAGTGTTTCCAACTAGTCCGATTTAACCCAATCGGTAGGGTGTTTCAAAAAAATCAATCCCCTCAGCGGAGAAAAAACGTTTCCAACTAGTCCGATTTAACCCAATCGGTAGGGACTTTCTGTGGTGCTTATTTTGGCTAGGGCTTATTGTTTCCAACTAGTCCGATTTAACCCAATCGGTAGGGGTGAGCTTCTTAAAACTTGCCTTGGACTATATACTCCTGTTTCCAACTAGTCCGATTTAACCCAATCGGTAGGGTCTATAGAAGAGGCTCGGAAACAGGCTTATTGTTTCCAACTAGTCCGATTTAACCCAATCGGTAGGGGATGCTCCAACGTATGAGTGTGCCGTAACTTGGTTGTTTCCAACTAGTCCGATTTAACCCAATCGGTAGGGCTTCTTTTTCTTTGCTTATTTCCGTTGCTTCTTGTTTCCAACTAGTCCGATTTAACCCAATCGGTAGGGCTCCCGGTTTCCCAGCTGTTGCGATTCAATTCACAACGTTTCCAACTAGTCCGATTTAACCCAATCGGTAGGGTTGCAATACCGAGCAGTACTTGCTTCCCAGAACGTCAAGTTTCCAACTAGTCCGATTTAACCCAATCGGTAGGGTCTCATGAACGTATTAAAAGGTTTGACAGCAACGTTTCCAACTAGTCCGATTTAACCCAATCGGTAGGGCTCACGATGAATGCGTTCGCTGGGCAAACCAAAAAGTTTCCAACTAGTCCGATTTAACCCAATCGGTAGGGAGAAACTAGTTTCTAATCAATCATCCATCCTGCAACGTTTCCAACTAGTCCGATTTAACCCAATCGGTAGGGCTTGTGTTGCTGGCCCCTCAAATTACCAAGTAAAGTTTCCAACTAGTCCGATTTAACCCAATCGGTAGGGATTGGTGCAAAGAAAGGGAAGTTGTACCATGACTTAATGTTTCCAACTAGTCCGATTTAACCCAATCGGTAGGGCCGAGAAAGCTCTGGGTCTGTTTTTAACTGGAACAGAAGGTTTCCAACTAGTCCGATTTAACCCAATCGGTAGGGTCTCACATTCTTAAAGTAACAAGAAAAGGAGTAGGACCGTTTCCAACTAGTCCGATTTAACCCAATCGGTAGGGCCTATGGAAGTTCAACCGTTTTGATGGTGCAATCATTGAAGTTTCCAACTAGTCCGATTTAACCCAATCGGTAGGGTGGAAGCCGTTCAGGATTTCCTGTGGGGCGTCCCCAAAGTTTCCAACTAGTCCGATTTAACCCAATCGGTAGGGTCTTCTTCTGAACAAAAAGAAGTCTAACATTTAGCAGCAGTTTCCAACTAGTCCGATTTAACCCAATCGGTAGGGTGTGCGAACCTCAGCGGTCAAGCGTTTAACGCTTGCGGTTTCCAACTAGTCCGATTTAACCCAATCGGTAGGGTGGAGGTTTTTCCCTAAAACGCTAGGATAACGCTTGTTTCCAACTAGTCCGGTTTAACCCACTCGGTCGGGTGGATTATAACGTCGACGGTGTTAAACCACGTCTTATATGTTTCCAACTAGTCAGATGTAACCCAATCGGTAGGGTAATATTTGAAGTACCAAACAGTAACTCAACTGAAAGGTTTCCAACTAGTCCGATTTAACCCAATCGGTAGGGTGTCACACAAACAGAAGGTCTGAATAATCTTGACATCTTGTTTCCAACTAGTCCGATTTAACCCAATCGGTAGGGTTAAAATGCCGAAATACGAAATAAAAGAAATAGTGTTTCCAACTAGTCCGATTTAACCCAATCGGTAGGGCTAATAATTCTAATGAATGACTAGCCGCAAATTTAAAGTTTCCAACTAGTCCGATTTAACCCAATCGGTAGGGCATTCTCAATGGTGTTGCTGAGAATCTTTTTGTTTCCAACTAGTCCGATTTAACCCAATCGGTAGGGTGATCAAATAAAAAATGGTTCATCTGTGCAGATTAAGTTTCCAACTAGTCCGATTTAACCCAATCGGTAGGGGACTCGGTGTTGGCATGGGCACCCCATACCCACGCAACGTTTCCAACTAGTCCGATTTAACCCAATCGGTAGGGTATGAGGAATTTGGCTGCAAAGCCTTATCCCTTATCGTTTCCAACTAGTCCGATTTAACCCATACGGTTGGGAGTTCATCTAGCAGCCATTACCCAGTAAGGGTTTCAGCCACAAAATCGACACCACTGGTAAAAGTATAGTACATTTTCCCAAAAATTGAGCAAAACACATACCTCAAACCCTTACCCAGTAAGTTATCGACACCACTCAACGAAAAATATAGGGTTTCAGCAATTTGACGAGTGGTGTCGATGAAAAAATCTTCTATAACTCTGAACAGAGAATAATCTCATGATACCCCGACACAGGTGCGGCTAAACGAACAAAGTCCTCGTTGAGTGGGACTAATCTGAAAATAGGGGTTTCAAGTTTAATTAGCACCAGAGTAATTATGTTACCTTTCGTACCATGAGCCTAGCTAGGCTAGGTTTTCCGCAAGCCTACACTGAAGAAGAAGGGCAGTGTAGGTAGTTGAGAGAAGCGCTGTGTAGCTGTACAGCGCTCTATAAACACGAGTTTTGACACTCCCACGCCTAGAAGGCATGGGATTCTAAGAAGATTTCGCTTCTTATATCCCTTACGGGTTCCCAGGCACACCCTGTTCATCCCGAAGGATAGAGTGTTGTTTCCTAAAAGTCTCGTTAATTCGAGTACTGGGCGTCAACTTTCCCCCAGTCCGGGGGTAGGTTTTAAGGTCTTTGCTGACCAATGAAATTGTAGCATACAAAATAAATAATGACTGCACTTTTAAGTGCATCGCATTCATCCCATGCCTGTTCGCGCAGCGTCTCCCCTTGGGAGAAGGACGGTTAAGAATTGAGCGGATACTCAACTCTTAACCTCATGGGCTTTCTGCTTTGATACTGTAAGTTGATAGCTAACTTTGTGTTTCCTGCAAGCGTTCCAAACCAAGTTCAACTTTGTCACCCTTAAGTAATTGCTGAGCTGACCTGCCAGCTTCAACAGCTTGTCGCATCAGAGAATGACCCTCTTTGTACTCGCCGTTTTTTATAAGGGCAGCAGCTTGTTGACTAAGAGAGGCTGCCTGATGGGCATGTGAGAGTAGTTGCTCCTTATCCATTTTCTTGCTCCGCAATCACGATTAAAATTCCCTCAGCTTCCTCAAATAACCTCTCGGCTCTTGATTGAAGCAGGCTAGCATCGCCATAGTTTTCATTTTCCATGGCTTTTTCAAACTCGACATACAAATCAGTAATAATTTGTTGCAAGTTTTCGTATGCCTGCCCTAGCGCTTGCAGTGTACTTGGTTGTATTGATATCACCTGTCCTTTGTTTAAAGCGTGTGTATGATCGCAGCTACAAGTTTACCTGATTGGGGACAAGCCGCAGAAATTTAGAAGTTTTTTTGGCGTTGCTGAATCGGAGTATGAATTGACATTTTTCGACACGATTAAACAACGATTGTTTGCGCGGCAGTTGCTCTACTTGGGGAAACCCCAAGACCGCACTGCCTTGCCTTTGCGCCTTTACGCGCGTGCTAATTCATACTTTAAATCAGCAACGCCGTTTTTTAAAATCATGCTGTTGAGAATTGTTACTAGAAAACGACATCTTCGTAAAGCTCGGCTATTGTGACTTCAAAATTAATACTGTATAATGGAAATGATTTATTTTCTGCTGTGTAAGATTGCAAAACCCACAGCCGTTCATCATTACGGCGGAAACATTCGACGCGCTGACGTTTGGTATTAATTAAAACGTACTCTTTGAGGCTTTCTAAAGTTTGGTAATCGGCGAATTTGTCCCCCCGATCAAAGGCTTCAGTAGAGTTAGATAAAACTTCGACAATTAAACAGGGAAATCTTTTATACCCTGGAGTTTCCTGATCTCGTTCGTCGCAAGTCACCATCACATCGGGATAGTAATATCGATTT
>JADQBA010000502.1 GCA_016903675.1 Stigonema ocellatum SAG 48.90 = DSM 106950
CTGGGTATCTTTGATTTCTCCTAATGCATTTGCAGCAGAATAACGCACATCAGAATCTTCATCATTTAAAGCTTGAATCAATGCTGCTACCGCCTGGCTATCTTTGATTTCTCCTAATGCTTCTGCTGCACGAGTACGCACATCAGAATCTTCATGATTCAAAGCTTGAATCAATGCTGCTACCGCCTGGGTATCTTTGATTTCTCCTAATGCATATGCTGCACGAGTACGCACATGAGAATCTTCATCATTCAAAGCTTGAATTAATGCTGCTACCGCCTGGATATCTTTGATTTCTCCTAATGCATATGCTGCA
>JADQBA010000184.1 GCA_016903675.1 Stigonema ocellatum SAG 48.90 = DSM 106950
TACATCAAAAAAATAACTCAGTATTTAATGGGTTTCTGACTGTGCCCATATCCGCATGGGACTTGAAGTCCCATGCTAATAGCATAAGTCCTCTTTTAGAGGACTTTTGGGAGTTTTGAAATCACTGTCAATTTTATGACTTCTTATTTGGTTATTTGTGGTTTATACTTAGAAGTGCAAGATATAAGAACAGGAAGTCAAACACAACAAATTTACACTTTAGAACTGCTGTAGCAAGCAGATGAATCATGCAAGTACTTCGTATCCTTCATTTAGTCGGATCTGCATACAACGATTTTTACTGTAATTTATCACGCCTTTACGCCCAAGACTGTTTGGCAGCAATGGCAGAAGGATCGCGCTATGACCTTCAGATTGCATACATCACACCTGATGGTCAGTGGCGATTTCCTCACTCCCTAAGTCCAGAAGATATTGCTGTTGTTGAGCCAATTCCTCTGTTCTCGGCAATAGAGTTTTTAACAACGCAAAACATTGACATAATGATACCGCAAATGTTTTGTATCCCTGGAATGACTCACTACCGCGCCCTATTTGACTTACTCAAGATCCCTTACATAGGCAATACTCCGGATATTATGGCAGTAACGTCTCACAAAGCCAGAACCAAAGCAATTGTCGAAGCTGCTGGTGTGAAAGTCCCTTATGGAGAACTTCTACGCCAAGGAGATGTTCCGACAATTACACCTCCAGTCGTTATCAAACCTGTCACTTCGGATAACTCTTTAGGGGTGACTTTAGTCAAAGAGGTTACTGACTATGATGCTGCACTGAAAAAAGCATTTGAATATGCAGATGAGGTTATCGTAGAAGCATTCATCGAACTTGGTAGAGAAGTCAGATGCGGCATCCTTGTTAAAGACGGAGAGTTAGTTGGTTTACCCCTGGAAGAGTATCTGGTTGACCCCCACTCCAAACCCATTCGCACCCATGCTGATAAACTCCAACAAACGGGGGATGGCCACTTGAGTTTTAGCGCTAAAGATAATATCAAGTCTTGGATTGTAGACCCTAGCGACCCTCTCACTCAAAAGGTTCAGCAAATAGCTAAAAGGTGTCACAAGGCTTTGGGTTGTCGCCACTACAGTTTATTTGACTTCCGCATCGACCCAAAGGGACAACCTTGGTTCTTAGAAGCCGGCTTATATTGTTCTTTTGCGCCTAAAAGTGTGATTTCCTCTATGGCCAAAGCAGCAGGAATCCCTCTAAATGAGTTATTAATGACGGCTATTAATGAAACTTTAGGTAGTAATAAAAAGCTCATAGCTTAAACTTTTGCGCCTTTGCGACTTTGCGTGAGGTAAATTCATACCGTGATTCAGCAACGCCCTATTTTTTAGTCACCTCCTAATTGTACTAACTTGCCAATATTGAAATCAATCCTCACCCAACTTTTTAATTTTCTCAGGTTGTCCAGCAGTAGTAAGGTAATTTGCCAATGGTGGACTGCTAAAAATGGGAGAGGATCGTCTAGCTTGAAAATAGCATCAGTTCCCTTGACAATCTTCTCTAGCCATGCTTGTAATCCAGACCAAGACCTAATCTCAGTCAGTCGCCACAGTTCGTGATATAACCAATAGGTTGGTTTACTATCTGGAAGCGGTTCGATGGGTGGTTCGTTTTCATCCTGACTATTTTTGAGATAAGCATCTGCCACTCCTGGATGGTCGTGGAATGTGGTAATTGCTGAGTGAATTCTGGGGTTACATTCAATGGCGTAAACTTCGCCGTCTTCAGCTTCGATAAAGTCGAAGGAAATCTGACCGGTGATTTTTAGTTCCCTGAAGAAATGAGTGACCCATTCCCGAATTTTCGGTTTTTCTACATCTTTATAGTTAATTTGAAAGGCTGAAGACTCACAGCAGGTGTGCAGTCGTAATTCGCCATCGCGAACAGTACTGTGGGTGCAGAATTCCTTGCCAGAAATAAATTCTTGCATAATCCAAGGCTTCTGGGCACTAATGGGTAAACTTCTTACAAATGCCTCTGTTTTCTCGGGGGTTTCACAGGGAAGTTTTGTTAAATTTAAGCGGCGTACTGAGTCGTAGGGAATGCTCTTAAGGATGTATTTACGAGTCTCTTGGGAGAAGTCGAAATTTAGGATTTGTTCGGGTGAAGTCATTTTGAAGGATTTGGGAACTGATAATCCTAATTGACGCGCTTTCTCGCTGAAGGCGTATTTATCATCCAGCATTTGACATATATCAGCGTCTACGTGGAAAACTTCACAGTATTGCGATAGCGCTGGTTTGGCGAGGGAGTCGTAATAGCTGGCTACTGGACTGGTTACGGGAATATAGACATCGATATTTTCTTTCTTAATGATGTCAATGAGAGCCTGGGTATAGGCATCTGGATCTTTTTCTGGGACAGGAGTTGTATAAAATTTATCAACAGCATGTGAAAACTGATGACCTGATAGCCAGTATTTGTGAGTTTCAATTAACACAACCCTATGTCCGGCGGCGTGAAATGAGCGTGCAAGTTGCAATGCTTTGGTCATTTTGCCGCCGCTGATGAGGATATTTTTGGGGTGTGCAGCTACTGGAGAGCGCTGGAAAGGATGAGCTAATCTACTCCACAGCAAAGATATCAAAACGATGGTAGCGTTAATTGGCAGCGCCAATAAGAGTAATGTTAAAGTAGCGAGGCTCTGGAAAAAAGCAGCTACTTTTACTCCCAAAGAAATAGGTTGAGTGGTTGTTTGAGATTCAGAAATTGATTGTTCCATATAAGTCTTTAAAATAGGAATTAAATCGAAAGAGTTATCTAATTTGTAAAATGATAACTGATCGTCGCTGATAAACTCCTCACTTGAGCTACTGAATCCCCAAATACTTGCGCCCACAATCTCACCATCGAATAATACAAAGGGGGATGCTGCGGGTCTTTTGTTATTAAATAGCGAACAGTATCATTGAAGCCTCGGTCTGGGTTAAGGTGTTGATATTTATCCAAGGCAGCAACAGGAATTAAGCGCTCATTAAAGACGAACTGTCGTACTTCAGGGACAGTATAACCAGAAATCGCTACAGAGGTAAAAGCTTCATCGAACCAGATCCCTTTTTGACCCAAATGGGCAAAGCGAAAAAAAATCCCTAACCCAATTAGGAAAATCACTAATATTTTTAACCAAATTGGGGGAACTTGCTTAGCTATTAGAGTTTGTTGTTCTAAATCCATTGTTCAATTAAAAGAACGTTACCTTACACAAAATGCATGGCTGCTCAATAGTCCCGCACAGAAGCTACAGCCATGAAAAAATCTTTAATACCATATCACAAATCTGACGGGGTAGACTCTGAACTGGACAAAACTGGACAAACGAGAACCGCCATAGTCACACAATAAGTATCCGTTGAATGCTGGATGTAAAGCTTTACTTCATCCACATAGCTTACAACTGTATCACTTCCCTCCAACCAAAGTTAGTTTACTGTTTCCAATGACATGCGATACAATTCACTCAGTCATGGAACAAGAGCATAAACTTTAACTACGTACCCAGTTGAGTTTAGGTAGTTGGGCAACATTGCACGAGTCCGTGTTCCTTATCGAATCAGATCAGTTGGCTCAACTGATCTGATTCGATGATAATAGGCGCAGCAGTATCATTATTCTACTTAAACTTGATGAAGATTATATGACCACTCAGCTTGAAATTTCTGAACAACAGCATGGTAACAAAACAATAGTGGTAGCAATTTTTGCTAGTTTTGCTGCTACGTGGATTTTTGGTATTGTCCCAGTCTTGATCCGATGGAGCGAAAACGAAATCAGCCCCAGTGCCACAATGTTCAATCGCTGTTGGATAGCATCCATCATGTTTGTTCTATGGCAAGAGCTTTTGCTTCTGCGTCAGCGCCGATCAACAAAGCAACTTGTCACCAGGCAGTCACTTGACAATAAGCAAATCCTGCTATTACTGGTTACATCGGTAAGTTTCTTCGCTACTCAGCTTCTTTGGGCTTTGTCGATCACACAGACTAGCATTGCTAACTCAGCATTTTTGCATAGCTTGACTCCATTTTTCACTGCACTAGGAGGATGGCTACTCTTCAATCAACGCTTTAATTCTAAATTTTTGTCGGGTCTATTCATCACAGCTGTTGGAACAATCATCCTTGGGTTAGATGATCTACAAATTGCTTCTATTAAACTTCAAGGTGATTCACTTGCATTTATCTCAGCATTTTTTTGGAGTATCTATCTTCTAACAGTTGAAAAACTTCGGACAAAATTATCAGCTACAACTATTCTAACTTGGGTTTGTAGCATTAGTACGCTTTTATTTGGACTAGTTGTGTTTACTCTCCACGAGGAATGGTTTCCTCACTCTTGGAAAGGGTGGTTGACTGTTATTGCTTTGGCTCTAACTCTTATTCTGGCTCACGGGCTGCTTGCATACAGCCTTAAACATTTGTCTTCTACCTTTATTGCATTGATTAATTTTTTCGATCCCATTGTGACTGCCTCATTTAGTTGGATTGTCTTTGGGGAGGCATTCAGTAGATTGAACTTAATAGCATTTGCTATCATCTTGCCGGGTATTTACCTTGCTCTAAGTAATGATAAAAAAGTTGAAGAGCAAGCAGAGGAAATCAAAGCCTCGTCTTCAGAATCCACCAATCAAGCATAGTAGTCCATAAGTAACTGAAGAAGAATCCAGGAGTCTGGAGTCAGAATACAGCTTGGGTATTCTGACTTTTGACTTTTGACGAACCCGAACGCGAGTGCGTGCCCGCAAGGGCTTACGCGAGTGCGTCTCCCAAGGGGAGAAGCGGCTGCCTCCTGCCTCCTCTTAACAAATTCGCCGAATAATAGTCAAGCCATCACGCAGGGGTAAAAGCACTTGTTCTACACGCTCCTCAGCAGCGACGACACGGTTAAACTGAGCAATAGCTTCACCGTTGGGGGTGCTATCGCCAACTGGCAAATACACCTGTCCTTGAAGCAGTGTGTTATCTACGCAGATAAATCCTTCTCTTTTGAGTAAATTTTTATCCAGTAAGGTTTGGAAGTACTGGACGTACTCCTTTTTATCAGCGTCGATAAAGACAAAGTCAAAGGATTCCCCAGCCGCAGCTAATTTATCTAGGGTTACTAGGGCTGAACCCAGTTCCACACGAATTTTCAACCCGTGGGGAGATTGACGAAATGCAGCTAGACCGAATTCAGCAGTGTATGGATCGACCTCGCAAGCGACTAGTTCCCCGTCTGCTGGTAGTGCTTCTGCCATGGCGAGTGCAGAGTAGCCAGTAAACATACCGATTTCCAGCACTCTCTTAGCTTTGGTCATGTGGATAAACATTTTCAGGGTTTGTCCTTCAACATGACCGGAGAGCATTTCCTGTTCCAACTGACGGACCGTTGCGCCTTCATTGAAGCGTTGAGTCCATGCTTCCACGGATGTTTTTTTGGCAAGGGCTGCTAAAGCTGGTGATTCAGCTGTAGTGCATTCTTCCAGATAGGGATCTAAACCAGCTGCCAAACGCCATGCAAAGTTGAGCTTGGCTTTAAGTTCTGCGGACAAATCTGTTTGTTCATTGACCGCTTGCACAATACCTTCTAACTCCTCCGCCAATATACCTAAAGGCGTTACAGGTCTTGCAGTAGTGTGTTGTTCGACAACATTAGTCATTATTTTTCACTCCCTACAAGTTCTGGTTCTAGCTGATAGGTGGGGTAAACATCTACGCCATCGCCGCCACGGGGATAAGTTTGGCAGATTTCCTTATGTTCAGCTAATGCTGCTGCTAGTTCTTCACGGGTGAAGTCGTTGACAAAGAAGCACTCACCAATGGGTTTGGGCAAAGCTGCTCTTTGCAGACCATCGCGGGTGAGGCTAATAGATTGGGTAGCACGCCACAGGAGTTCTTCATCCAGTAAGGGATGGTCGAGGGTGAGACCAATACGACTCATCAGTCCCAAGATACGGTCTCTGTCTTCTACAGAAATATACTCTCTGCGTGCGGCAATGGTAGCAGATAGTGCCATGTCGATATTAACTGCATGACCGTGAAAAATAGGCACACGGGGTGCAAGTTCTAGGGTCGGACTCCAAGTGTGACCGTAAGCAATCACCCGGTCTAGGTCTAATTCATGTAGGTTGGGGACTTCAAATTCTAACATGCGTTTGATGGATTCGTAGGTCACTTTGTGAGCGACTTCCTTGATTTCCGCTGTAGCATCAATATTACCGAAGTGTGTACGCAGCAGCTCGTCCCCGTACTGTTCCAGTAAATCGAAAACCTCTTTGCAGCCAACCACGGCAATTTTCACTAGTTCTGCCATGCCATTGCGTACTTGTTCTGTTGGTAAGGTACCTAAGAAGGAGAAGTCAAGGAACACTTTCGAGGAGGCGTGATAAGCACCCAGACGATTTTTCAGCTTCTTATGGTTAACAGCTACCTTAATGGCAACACTGGCATCAATCAGTCCAATTAGGGTAGTAGGAATGCGGATGTAGTTAGTGCTGCGACGGTAAGCGGAACAGGCAAAACCCGCTACATCTGTAATCAGTCCACCGCCAATTATTAAGACAGGTTCTTTCCTAACTAACTTAAAGTCTGCAAAGGCATCGACAATTTTCTCGAAGGTTTGGATTGTTTTGTTAGGTTCGGTGATTGTGATGGGAAATACTGTCAGGTCAATATCATAATGCCGAAAATATTCTTTCATTTGGCTGCTGTAAAACATATGCACATTTGCATCTACAACAGCCAAGCAGCGCCCAAATTTTTCGTAACACTCAGCCAATTCTCTATTATTAACGTCGAAGACTCCATCAACATAAACAAGGCTATATTCAATCTTCTCGTAAGCTTCTACATGGAATGCACTTTCAGTTACTTGCAGCTTTGACTGAACAATACTCATTACTATTTACCTTTTGTTGAAGTTGACAGTATGACAAATTAAACCGAGAAGATTGTTCGGAAAAACGGCTTGACCTAGTAGTTCTCTAAGTCAAGGAAAGCAAGGTAAATGAGTTGGTTCGTAGTTGCGCTTTAGCGCTAAAGCGCAACTACGAACCAAGCTTTCATAGCCTTGGCGAAGCAACCTAGGAATAAATTACGCACGGCTAATAGCTGAAGTCGGCTGAAGCCGACTAGAACTAGAAGGAATGAGCGTCCATTTCAACGCACAGTAGCTCTGAGCCTTGAACTTGAGTTCAAGGCTCTGGTGTAAAATGAAATAGCACTGGCTAATTGTTCATTGCCATTAGCCATTAGCACTATTCACTATTGGCTGCCTAGTGGTCCACCAAACAAGCGCAAAGTTTACTTCACAGACCACTAGTAGTCTGGCAGGCGAACTTGGCTGGGTGTGAACCGACGCCCAGACTCTTAGACACGGGGAAGCGGGGAAGTTCTACTAGGCAAAGTTGACTTGACAGACCACTAGTTATACTTCTGAGAAATTCTGCCAAACAAAACTCCTCATCCGCGTCATCTGCTGGCTTCCACTTGAGATGACAACCCAGATTTACATTCAAATTAGGATCTAATGGTTTATTAACTATTGCCGACTTCAGCATGACTCTAAAAACTTGACTTTTGACAGCTTTATTTGATATTCAATGTGCTTTGATTAAGCAAACCGGAAAATCATATCAACCAAGAAGCGATCACTTGATAAATACAAGCTTTTGCTTACTTAAGAAATATTAACATAATTTTATCATACAAAACCAATGTTTTTGTGAGTACTATCTTTAGGATGATATTTTGTTAAATTATTGAATTTCTCTTAACTATAGGACTTACGCACTGTACAAATTGACTATCATATGCGTCAACGGATAATGTCAAAGTACAGTTGTAGGGGCCAAGATGCTTGCACCCCGCAGGTGGCTGTATGTTCGCTCTCATTAGTTCAAAAATCAAACGTTGAGTAAGGGCGTATTGCAATACGCCCCTAAACCATATCTGACGATTTCTGTCAATGCGTAAGTCCTAAACTATTTATTAGGATGCTATTTTTTTCCATAAAAAATAATATCGATAACTTCTTTAAAATAGCTTTTTTCAAAAAATTTTTCAAAATCATCAAAAAAAAAGTCATTGACTTTATGCATGCAGACTGTATATATCGATTTTTGAATCAAGATTAGCTAGAAAAATATGTTTTTTTTATACTTATAATTTTTTAGGCTATTCTTAGCTGAAAAAAGCACGCAAGGGAATTTATCCTTTCTTTCAAGAAACACGAGTTGGAGGAGGGGGGGACTTCGTGTTTCTTTCATTCATAGCGGGTGGCGCGCCGCCCGTGGGGTGCTATTAAGGAACACAGGGGTGTAGGGGTGTGAGGGTGTGGGGGAGTAGGGGGGTAGGGGTGTAGGGCGAATTCGTGTTTGTTTCATTCATAGGGGGTGAGGTCAGCCGCCTGTGGGGTGCGCTGAAGAAACACTTTGGTGTAGGGGTGTGGTGGTGTAATCGCAATACGCCCGTACCAATCCCTTGTGGGTTGAGTCCTGGAAGAACTTATGCACGGGAATCACCGCCAATGTGCGGGTTTCTCCGACAGTCGGATATGTGAGAGATAAAGGCTAAACCTCTTACACAATCCCCATGCCTAAAGGCATGGGGACTCCGGGTATGTAGGGTTAGCAACCCGTTTCCTAGTCCCGTGATACTGCGGTCAACGATTAAACATTTCTACTGGTAGAGATTACCCTGGTGTCAAGAATAAAGTCGTCAATGTTAATCAAGTTCAGCCGATAAAGAGAAGAAGTGGGTTGTGTGCAGCCACAAAAAATGGTAATGGCTCATCCACCTCGCTCCCTAATCAACCTGTAGGTTGATTAGGGAGCGAGGCAGAATCGTCATTACCCGCCTCCCAACTACCACGCTCTTCAGAGTACTGAATGAGCGTGGGAGGCGAGGGCGCGGAATAGCTAAATCTTGAAAAACAAAATTCTTAACTCCTAACGCCTAACTCCTCACTCCTAACTCTGATCACTCCTAATTCCTCATTCCTAACTCTGGTCAAAGCCGACCGATGGCCAAACTCAGCGTAGCCAGAATGACACTGATGGTGTAAAATACTCCAACTACTTGTAATTCTGACCAGCCAGTAAGTTCTAGATGATGATGTAGTGGTGCCATTTTGAAGAGGCGCTTGCCTTTACCGTCAGGACCTTTGGTGGCTTTGTAGTAGCTTACCTGGAGCATGACGGAAAGGGTTTCTACAAAGAAGATACCGCTAAGAATGAACAGAGCTACTAAACTATTAGTTAGTAGACCTACTGCTGCTAACGCTCCTCCTAGGGCTAGGGAACCAGTATCTCCCATGAAAACACGGGCTGGGTTTCGGTTATGGGCTAAGAAACCCAAGCAACTGCCACTAAGACAAGCACAGAAAACCATTAATCCAGGGGAAGTTGGTGCAATCAGCGCACCTAATGCTAGCAATGCGATCGCTACTGTTCCTCCTGCCAAACCATCAATGCCGTCAGTTAGATTAGTAGCGTTACTCTCTGCTACTAGCACAAACGCCGACATAGGCCAGAAAAATATTCCCAAAGGTAGAGAAAAACCCAAAGGTAAAGCAATATTTGTAATGTTAGAGGGTTCAGTAAAAATCATCCATAAACAGAACACTGCCGCAAAACCGATTTGCAAAGCCAGTTTTAGACGGGGGGATATGCCTTTGTTCGACTTGCGGCGCAGAATTTGCCAGTCATCGATCCAGCCAATCAAACCGTAGCTGAGTGTTAATGCACAAACAGCAAGCACTTCATCAGCAAAGTTAGACCATACACAGGCAGCTATCACTGCTACGGGGACAAAAAATATACCCCCCATAGTCGGTGTACCTGCTTTCTTCAGATGGGCTTGGGGACCATCCTCGCGGATTATTTGCCCAGTTTTCAGCGCTTGCAGCATCGGTATTACCCAGTAGCCGATGGCGGCTGAAGTCACAGCACAGAATAATAAAGGTAGGGTGAGCGAAATACTTTGCCAAGGCAATCTATTCGCCATGCCATCCAAAGTCAGTGCTGCTATACTAAGCCCTGCACCCAATAAAGAAACTAGACCGATGCCAGAAATATTTAGTCCTCGGTCTGGAGATAATTTAGCGTCCACGAAAATTTCCCCTCACTCCACACTGCTAAATTGAACAATTGTGTATGCCAACAATGATTAGCGCCTGAATCGACTATTCCTCGTCAGGAACCAGATTATCATCGTCATCGAAGTCATAATCGCCAATGCCTCCATCGTCTACACCCATTAGCGATTCTATTTCTTCTTCCTCATCCAAAAACGCTGGTTCGTGAACGTCACGGGCTATAAGACGACCGCTTGACTGTAACCAGTCTAATAGGGAGGACTCTTGCTTTAATGGAATTACGGTGGCACGCTGATTACGAGGTTCTTCACGTAATGGATAATTCAACATATCGACCAAGACACAAGAAGGGTAAACTTAGTAGACATTAAAAGTCTATCACTGCGAACGAGATCATTATAGTTGTTGATTCAACTCTTTTGCCCCAAAATCCGACAAAAAATTTTTTTATTTATTATTCATAGGGCAAACAGTTGCAGTTGGTTAGTTATTGGTATGACACTATACATATGTGATGAATTCATGTTGAATACAGATGTTGTGTGAGGTGACAGGTGATGATGGGAAAAGCAGCCCTCTTTGAAGCGATCGCTCTTAAAAATCGGGGCTTATTGGCAACTGAGCCGGAGAAACAAGCTATTTTAGTAGCAATTGCTAATTTAGAAGACGTTAATCCCACGCCACGTCCTCTGGAAACTCCAGATTTACTTAATGGCACTTGGCGACTACTATATACAACTAGCAAGGCACTATTAAACCTAGATCGACTCCCCTTGTACAAACTTGGTCAAATTTATCAGTGTATTCGCGTAGAAACTAACAGCGTTTACAACCTAGCTGAGTTTTATGGTTTGCCTTATCTTGAAGGCTTAGTCAGCGTAGGTGCAAAATTTGAACCAGTCTCAGATCGTCGCGTCAACGTCAAATTTGAGCGTTCTATTATCGGTTTACAACGTTTAATAGGCTATGATTATCCGGATAATTTTATCCAACAAATTGAAGCAGGTAACAAATTCACTGCGATTGATTTTCCTATAAAAAGTAGTGAACAACAAGGCTGGTTGGATATCACATATATAGATAGTAATTTGCGTATTGGTAGAGGTAACGAAGGGAGTGTATTTGTTTTGACAAAATCATAAGATGTTCGTGAAGTAGAGTGATGTTGTTAATGAATTCCTATAGGGTCTGACCCCTCATCCCTCTTTTTCAGACTCCTAAGAGGGAATGCAGTTCCAGGGGCTGTTGCCTCTGGTACATTTCAGCAGGCAGTAGCTTATAAACAATGCTGCTTCCCTACCCAGAGCCTAAGAACGAGTTGAGGTGTGGGATTTCACCTATTATTTATTCGCCAACAACATCAATAGAGTTAGCGAACATAAAAATTACCTGATCTTCTAAATTTTGTCAAGACGGGTTTCACCCCATAACAGGAGGAGGGGGGGAGGGGGGGAGGGGGGGAGGAGGGGGCCCAACAACAAACAACAAATAACAAACAACAAATAACTTAACAAAGCTTCTACGTGAGACCGTCAAGTTGTAGAGTGAAGTCAATTAGCCGTGTACATTGGCAATTGATAACTAAAAGGGAAGAAACTCATGGTTCAACGTGGTTCTAAAGTACGTGTTCTCCGCCCAGAATCCTACTGGTATCAGGATCTAGGAACTGTGGCGACTATTGAGCAAGGCAGCGGCAGATACCCTGTAATTGTCCGGTTTGACAAGGTAAATTACTCTGGTATCAACACCAACAACTTTGCTGAGAATGAATTATTAGAGGTTGAAGCACCAAAGGCAAAGCCAAAAAAGTAAGCGGCTAAGCCGAACTTAAGGCTGGGGAAGTTGGGGATACTGGGGCAATTTCCTCCCCCCCCCACAACCCCGGAGTTCTTGTCCCTCTATGTGCCAAAAAACCTGCTTTGCTTGCTTACTTCAGTGTGAATGTCTGAATGCCTGAACTGCCTGAAGTTGAAACAGTCCGGCGGGGTCTAAATCAATTGACCCTAAACCAAGAAATCACGGGTGGAGATGTATTGCTTCATCGCACGATCGCCTACCCAATTTCTGTAAATGAGTTTTTAATCGGAATCAAAGGAAGTGCCATCACAGTTTGGCATCGTCGTGGCAAATATCTCCTAGCCGAACTCTCCCAAAGGGGAGTAGGGGAAGATAAATTAATTCCCTCGTCGCCCCCCACAAGTTGGCTAGGGGTTCATCTAAGAATGACCGGTCAACTACTTTGGCTGCATCGAGATGAACCATTACATAAGCACACGCGGGTAAGACTATTCATGGGAGATGAGTGGGAATTACGCTTTGTTGACCAGCGCACCTTCGGTCAAATGTGGTGGGTTCCGCCTGGAGTTGCCGTAGAAAGCATTATTACGGGTTTGGGAAAACTAGCAGTAGACCCCAACTCACCTGAATTCACCGTGGAGTATCTAGCAAGCAAACTGCAAAACCGTCGCCGTCCCATCAAGACTGCACTACTAGATCAGTCAGTGGTGGCGGGATTAGGTAATATTTATGCTGATGAAGCATTGTTTCTGAGTGGAGTTCTGCCATCTACTCTATGTACAAATTTGCAGCCAGAGCAAATAGAGCGTTTGCGCGAGAGCATCATTAAAGTATTAGAAGCTAGTATTGACGCTGGTGGCACGACTTTTAGTAATTTCCTTAACGTTAACGGCGTCAACGGTAACTATGGCGGTGTGGCATTTGTTTACAACCGCGCCGGAGAACCCTGCCGAGTTTGTGGTACACCCATTGTGCGTAGTAGGTTAGCTGGGCGATCAACTCACTTTTGTACTCAGTGTCAGCGGTCTGGGGGGAGGGTGTAGGGGTGTGGGGGTGTGGGGCTTACACCCTAAAACACAACATTAAAAAATCCGAAAGTTTGCTCAGCAAAGATGGCAATCTAACGGTATAAGAATTAATGGCACTACTAGCTGATACGATACCAATTTTGGATTTTGAAACGCAGATGGAGCGTTCATCCGGGTGCATCTGCGGTGGCAATTTTGAATTAGGGGCAATACTACTACCAGTGGCAATACCGTTCAGTTAAGGCTTTGATCCCCCCTAACCCCCCGAACCAAGGGGGGCTTATTCCCCCCTTGGTTCGGGGGGTTGGGGGGATATTGAGTCTGTGAACACTACTAACTCAACTGTATTGCTACCAGTGGTTAAGTGTGATGGTTACAAATTTTGCAGCCACAAAACCAACTGCCATAAAAACTACAGCAAAAGCAATGGAAAAAGCATTTCCCGAGGCTGAAGACAGACCAAGCACGAGGTAAAATCCTGAAGAAAACAATTTACATACTATCGAGGGAAACTCATGGCTGTCAAAAAAGGAGATATGGTTCGGGCTGTCCGCGAAAAGCTGGAAAACAGTCTAGAAGCACAAGCCAGTGACTCTCGCTTTCCTTCCTATTTGTTTGATAGCAAGGGAGAAGTTGTAGATATCAAGGGTGATTACGCCTTGGTGAAGTTCGGGAAAGTGCCAACGCCAAATATTTGGTTACGTCTGGATCAACTAGAAGTGTTTAAATAACACTCGATTATTCCCAAAAGCACTGCAATTAACTGCAATTATGAGTTATTTCCCTGACACCCCAATTCTTTGTCATTCACCCCGGATCACCGTCATCGGTGCTGGTAAGGTTGGTAGTACCCTCGCCCAACGCATTGCGGAAAAAAATCTGGCAGATGTCGTGTTGCTGGATATCGTCCAGGGAATACCTCAAGGACTGTCTCTGGATTTGATGGAGGCAAGAGGAATTGAACTCCATCATCGCCAGATTATCGGTACAAACGACTATGCTGACACGTCTGATTCTGATATCGTGGTCATTACGGCAGGGTTTCCCCGTAAACCAGGGATGAGTCGGGATGATTTGCTACTGATGAATGCCAAGATTGTGGTGGATTCAGTAACTAAAGCGATCGCCTATTCACCCAATGCCATCTATATAGTTGTGACAAATCCCTTAGATGTCATGACTTATTTAGCAAGACAAGCAACCGGATTACCAAGCGATCGCATCATGGGTATGGCAGGTGTATTAGACTCTGCCCGCTTTCAAACCTTCATTTCCATGGAATTGGGGGTTTCTCCCAGCGATGTTAACGCTATGGTATTAGGTAGCCACGGGGACCTCATGGTGCCTTTGCCACGTTATTCTACCGTCAACGGCATTCCCATCACAGAATTGCTGGATGCAGCAACAATTGAGCGTTTAGTAGAACGCACTCGTAATGGAGGGGCAGAAATCGTAGCACTGATGCAAACAGGTAGCGCTTTTTTTGCCCCTGCTTCTTCCACCTGTGTGATGCTGGAATCAATTTTGCAGAATCAGTCACGCCTTTTACCAGTGGCGACCTATCTCCAAGGTGAATATGGTTTAAAGGATATTGTTATCGGCGTTCCTTGTTATTTGGCAAACAATGGAATTAAGAGTGTATTGGAATTGAACCTCACCGATGTAGAAATGTCTGCTTTGCACGCTTCTGCTCAAGCTATACGTAAAATTCTTGATAGAACCCAGGAAGTTTTCTTAATACGTAAATAATGAATTATGAATTATGAATTTTTTTCATAATTCATAATTCATAATTCATAATTCAGTAGATTAGCGATCAGCAGGGTCGCCGTAGGGGTCTTCACTGGCTGGGCGGACATCACCATACTGTCCTGGGTTATCAGCAGGGTCGCCGTAGGGGTCTTCACTGGCTGGGCGGACATCACCATACTGTCCTTGGCTATCAGCAGGGTCGCCATAGGGGTCTTGGCTTGCTGGGATAGCGCCGTAGTTATTCTGATCGCCAGCGTCGCCGTAGGGATCTTCACTGGCTGGACGTGGCTGGCGATCGCCGTACTCGGCGTCTTTTTGAGCGTCATTACCTCCGAGGAGTAAATCCTTCGCCTTACGGATAAAATCATCTACCATGACATATCTCCTTATTTAAGTTCGTAGTGAACTTTGCCGTTATGTTTTTTTGTGGCTTTGAGTCGCCTGTTCCGCGTGCGCAGTCAATGTCATTCAAGGCGAAGCAGCTTTGCCTTGCCCATCTGAAATCACTGGGCTGGGGCTACGTCAGTTAGAGTGCGACCTGTTGTACGCCCGTTATAACCTTGGAAATCTTGGTACTGTTGCGCTTGAGACTCTGGAACTTGAACTCCTCCGGAAGGTGGTGATACCCACTGAGGCTTACCTTGAGCATCGCGGTAGTAAACACGACCGTTTTTAGAAAGGTAGTACTTACCCTGCGCTCCCTCTTTTTGAGAATTTTGATGCTGTCTGTAGAGGTAGTAAAGTGCTGCGGCTCCCACTAAAGTTATCCCCACTTTTTGCCCCGTTGACAATCCCTTCTTAGCTTGGGGTTGACCAGGGTTATTCACTGGTCTGCCAACAGTATCATTAACAGGTGCAGGCGGTGCGCTAGTTCGGGAACCTCCGCCACAGCTACTCAGCATCGGGATTGTTAACAATGTCGAAAGAAACACCGCCACTGGAAGCGGAGCTTTTTTACGCTCTCTAGGTATAATGTCTATCATATTTCCTAATCACCCTGCCTTTGCTAAATACTGTGCCGTCGCAAAAACAGTGTTGAAATTCCTGTCCTTTAAATTGGTTGCAAGAACCTTTAACACTCATTAACAACAGCATACGTACACCCTGGTCTTAATATAGTGATGAAATTTTTCAAGTTTTACATCATGCCTTTGAGAGAAACTATATTCATCCTCAAGAAATAAGTAATCCTCAGTAGGTACGCAAAAATATAGGAATCCTAAACCATTTGTGAAAAATCTTAAGTAGTGTAGGGTGGGCACTGCCCACCAAAACTAAACCATTTGTGAAAAATCTTAAGTATTAGTGTAGGGTGGGCACTGCCCACCAAAACCCAGACATGGTGGGCAGTGCCCACCCTACATGTGTTTCAAAAATCTGCGGAGGATTCCTATATTTTAGGACTTACGCATTGACAGAGACGAACAACTATGCATTATCTCTCGTTACAAGGCTCTGCCTTGTAATGCTCTTGTAGGAGGCTCTGCCTCCTGTCAAATCGTCCGGCAGAGCCTCCTTGATCACATTCTGTGGCAGAGCCTGGGAACGAGGTAGGGCAAGACTT
>JADQBA010000234.1 GCA_016903675.1 Stigonema ocellatum SAG 48.90 = DSM 106950
ATGCATAACGTGTGCAATCGCGTGGAAGCATTGTCTTTTCTTTGGATCAATTGCACTGTGGCGGCAAAATGCTTTACTCGATCTACAATTCACGTTCATCTTTCGCCAGTGCATAAGTTGATTTCACTTACATCTATATAAGTAGAAGGAGGGCTTATGTCCTCGCTAGTTCAAAACTCGACTTTTTGAAGTATCTGTGTCTACTATGGTGATTAACACACAATCAAAATTTTGTCAATGCGTAAGTTCTAGAAAGTAGAGATAATCAATCCCTTTGGTAAATCATTTGTGAGTAGAGGATCATGCAACCAGACATGAAATCGCCTATTTCAAGCATCACAGAGCCTAACCAGACTTGTAACTTTGGTGCAGTGAGTGAGTTTCATCTCAACAACTTCCACTTTTTAGTCATTCCGCTCGATCAATTGACCGATAGTGAGACAACATCTGCTTCGGATCGCGTCCCTACTGAAAAAGATTTTTCAGTTCTTGGACACTTTGAATTCAATGGGTATCCCTACGCAGTTATCCATACACCCAATCCTTCAAAAACGATAGATTCCACATTGATGAGCTGTTTAACAGGTCGAGAGTTGCAAGTTGCGGCTTTGATTGCATTAGGTTGGCCCAATAAGCAAGTAGCAAAGCAACTGCGCATCAGTGAATGGACGGTTTCTGCTCACCTGCGTCGCATCTTCACTAAACTTAATGTCGATAGTCGTGCAGCGATGGTCTACCGATGTGCATCTCTGATTAACGGATTGCACCAGTTAGGAATCTTCTAAAATTCGATATCCTTGCCTTTGCACCTCAGGGTAAGGGCGGCAATATCACCTTTAATACCCGCGTTTTCTTCAGCGATCCACTGTATCGTCCCTCTGCCACTACCACTGAAGGAGTGACATTTGAGTCGTTGAGAAACATGAGAACAAGCTAAAGGAGTGACATTTGAGTCGTTGAGAAACATGAGAACAAGCTAAAGTAGAATTGAGTATAGAGGTTTAGGATGAATAATTATGCTTAGTGAAATTAGACAAAGGGCGATTGTAAAGCCTGGTGGCGTAGTGGAGATATGTTCGCCTGAATTACCACCAGGGGCAACTGTAGAAGTTATCGTTCTTCTAGAATCAGCCCAAAATCCATCGGAAAAGTCTTTAACTAGTTTCATTGGAGCTGCTAGAGGCAACTTTGCTACCCCAGAAGCAGTCGATCAGTTTATTCGCCATGAACGGGATGCATGGGAATCATAGAAACTATTCAAGGTAACAAAGTTTATCTTGATACAAATATCTGGATTTACGCTTTAGAAGGATATCCAGAATTTATCCAAGATTTGACTCAGCTATTCCAAAATATTACTCAAGGTAATTTAAGTGCTGTAACAAGTGAACTTTCACTAGCTGAAGTATTAGTAAAACCTTTTCAAAACCAGAACTTAATACAACAGCAAACATACAAAAAATTAATCAGTAACTCACAGAGCTTATCAGTTATTCCTGTTTCTCGTAATATTCTTATTGAAGCAGCCCGACTGCGTGCTAGTATTAACATCAAATTACCTGATGCTATCCATGCAGCAACAGCAATGTTAACTCAATGTTCGACCTTCATAACTAATGACCAACGCTTTCAAAGTATCCCAAACATATCAGTAGTTTTACTGTCTGAAATTTCTTCTAGATAACTGCAAATTCTCTGAACGAACTTTAACTTGAAGAAAGAGCTTGCGCAAATTGATAAAGTTCGTCGGCGATGGGTTCACCGTTGAGATACTTCACGCAGACGTTAGTATCATTTTTTTCAAGCATTGCGAATCATCCAAATCAAAAAAGAAAGAATGAAATCTACTGGGGGAACCGGATATTCCGACAAATCAAAAGTCACTATATTTTCCTCTAGCTTCATAAATCGCCATTGAGTGCCACTAGTGACACTCCCATAGATGGTGTTAACAGATTTCTTTTTCACTTTATTGAATCGCTGAGCAGCAACCATTTCTGCTACACACTGTCCAATTCCACTCCTTAAATCTGCTTTTTTTGCCTCCACAATGACAACTGCCGGGGCATCAATTTCTATTAGTTTAGGTGAGCGGCTGAGCAAGAAATCACATCTTCCGTTTAGTCCCACAGAACTATCAACATCGAAATCTTCTCCAGAAAAAATACCGATTTGTTTTTCTAATATTCTCCACACTTCCACCAGTATGGGAGCAATAATTAATTCAGAACGCACTTTTTCGCTACCAGTTGCGAGCCGTAAGCGGCAAGCCCCCTTGGGGCATCGCGATGGGTAAAACTTCTTCCAAATACTCCACAAGTTGATTAGAAGGTTTTATGAGTTCAATTTCTGGAACAAACCGCTTTCCTTCAACGGTAGTTAAACCAAAAGCTTCTTCCGCTTTTGTGATTGTTGTGAATTCGCTATATGGCATATGTTTTTAGGGGTAATATCAAATCCGGTTGAGTTAGTCCCACTCAAGGAGGACTTTGTTTGTATAACCGCACCTGTTTCGGGGTTTAATGATATTATTATCTGTCCAGAGTCATAGAAGAGCGCTTATTATTAACCTACAATCAAACCATCCTGGACTCGAATAGTCCGTTTTGTTTGGGCAGCAACATCAGGCTCATGAGTGACAATCACAATTGTGATTCCTTGCTCGTTAAGCTGTGTAAGCAGACTCATGACCTCTTGAGAAGTTTGGGTATCTAAGGCTCCCGTTGGCTCATCTGCCAAGACTAAGGCTGGGCGATTCACCAAAGCGCGAGCAATAGCAACTCGTTGTTGTTGTCCTCCTGAAAGTTGACTGGGACGGTTGAACATGCGATCTGCTAGACCGACACTTGTCAAAGCTTCAATTGCTCGTTGGCGACGTTTTGGCTTCGAGACGTTGGCATATACCATAGGTAGCATAACATTGTCTAGAGATGTCGCCCGTGCCAAGAGATTAAATTGTTGGAATACAAAACCTATCCGCTGATTACGGACATAAGCCAATTCGTCATCGTCAAAAGTTGTCAGGTTTCTGCCTTCAAGGATATAGTTTCCGCTGCTGGGACGGTCGAGGCAACCGATAATATTCATCAGCGTAGATTTACCCGAACCCGACATACCCATAATGGCAACGTATTCCCCTTGCTCAATTGCCAGGTTGATGCCCTTGAGTACTGGGACATTGACTTCTCCTAGGCGGTAGGTTTTGGTAATCGATTCCATCCAAATCATGAGATGAGTGGGGAGTGGGGGAGTGGGGAGTGGGGAGTGGGGGAGTGGGGAGTGGGGGAGTGGGGGAGTGGGGGAGTGGGGGAGTGGGGGAGTGGGGAGTGGGGGAGTGGGGGAGTGGGGGAGTGGGGAGTGGGGGAGTGGGGGAGTGGGGAGTGGGGGAGTGGGGGAGTGGGGGAGTGGGGGAGTGGGGGAGTGGGGGAGTTAATTCATAATTCATAATTCATAATTCATAATTCCTCAGTCGCTTCGTAAGGCGGTGATGGGGTCTAGTTTGGCTGCGTTCTGTGCTGGAATGACTCCTGCTAATAATCCTACGATGAATGAGAGTCCAAATCCGACGATTATTGACCAAGCAGATATGACAAACGGAAACTTGAAAATAGCAGCAGCCACCGCCGCAATCATAATGCCAGTCCCTATGCCAATACCTCCCCCAACAGTGGAAATCATGATTGCTTCGGCTAAAAATTGATTGAGGATTGCTGAGTAGGTTGCTCCTACGGCTTTGCGAATTCCTATTTCTCGTGTTCTTTCCACCACGGAAACTAGCATAATATTGGCAATGCCGATTCCTCCAACTATTAATGAAATTCCTGCGATCGCAACTACCATCACTGTAAATAAACCCACGATATTGGTGAAGGTGCTAATAATATCAGCTTGGTTGATAATCCGGAAATCATCAGGTTCAGGGGGATAAATGTTGTGACGCAGGCGTAAAATGTTGGTTAGTTGAAACTGAGCAGCTTCTAACTGATCCTGATTCCCAGCTTTGACCAAAATGACATTTACTGAAATGCCTGACAGGGCATTGTGACCGACTAGTCTTGCTGACATAGTGGTTAGGGGGATGTAAATTTGGTCATCTCGGTCTATTCCTCCTTGGGCACCCTTAGACTCTGTTATGCCAATGACTTGATAAGCCTCTCCCCGAATCCGAATTTTTTTGCCTATGGGATCGGCACCATCTTTGAAGAGTTTACTCTCGACTGTGGGACCAATAACAGCGACTGACTTAGCAGTATCGAGTTCTTCGGAGTTAAAGTATTTCCCTTTTTGAATGTGAATATCTCTCACTGCTGGGTAGTTTAGATCTGTGCCATAGATTGGTGTTGTGTCATTCTCACCTCCATATACCACTTGTATTGACCTTTGTAAATAGGCAGAGACAATTTGGGCAGATGGTGCTTGCTGGGCGATCGCCTTGGCATCATCCCAAGTCAAGGTGCTACTAGAACCAAGTCCTTGACGGATATTCCCGCTTCTTGCTGCACCTGCAAAAACTTGCAGAATATCAGGACCCAACGCCTGTATCTGTTGCTCAGTTCCCTTTTGCACTCCCTGACCCACAGAGGTAATAGCAATGACTGAGGAAATTCCAATAATCACGCCCAACATAGTTAGCCCTGTGCGTAATTTGTTACTCCACAGAGCTTCCCCCGCCATAGATAATATTTCCAGCACTGATAGCGTGCGGCTACCCCTATGGTGATAAAAACTTTTAAACATATTGTTCCAAAGGCGGAAATAAGATGGACAAAGGGGACAAGGGGGACAAGGGGGACAAGGGGGACAAGGGGGACAAGGGGGACAAGGGGGACAAGGGAGAAGTGTTTACTCCCTTCCCGGTATAACATTACCGATCTTATTCTTGGCGTCCTTGGCACGGCAGTTCTGATCGCCGGAAGCCGGCGCTCAGACTGCCTGGTCTTGGCGGTTCGTTAAATAGGTAATCCCTTAAGGAAAACCGCCACCAGAACGACGACCGCCACCAGAACCACCTCCTCCCATACCAGGAAACATTCCTCGCGGTACTGATTGCGGTCGTAAGCCTGGAGGGAAGCTAATCAATACTCTCTCATTTCCTTGTAATCCAGACTTTACCTCAGTAAAATTATTTACAGTCACGCCTGTTTGAATGGGGATGAACATAGGTGATTTGTTATTCGCTCCCATGACAAATACGCCTGTGCCATTTTCTTGGCGTACAACTGCTGCTGTTGGTACCACAAGGGCATTTTCCAATTCACCGACTTGGAAATCCACCTCCACATTCATCCCAGACCGCAACAGGTTTTTGGGATCTCTGACAATTGCGACTTTCACTTGAAAACTGGTAACATTCTGCTCTACTGTTGCTTGAACACCAATTTGAATGACTCGACCTTCAAAGGTGTATCCTGGGTAAGCATCTGCCGTGATGATGACGAGCTGATCCAGATGTATTTTGGAAATATTCACCTCAGCTACATTTGCCACAACTTCATTTTGAGCAGCCAAGGAAAAGATTGAAGAAGAAGTTGCTGAGGAAACAGCGCTACCTGAGGTTGTCGGGGTAACAAAAGCTCCTGGGTCAGCATACTTTTGAGTCACAACACCATCAAAAGGAGCTCGAAGAATGGTATCATTTATTTGAGTTTGGATAGTTTGTAGCGAACCGCGAGCAGAAGTAACCTGGGCACGTGCTAGGTCAATATCTTCTTTGCGTGTGCCTACTTTGAGGAGTGCAAGAGCTTGCTGTTTCTGACTGACTACAGCCCGTGCTTGTGCTATATCTTCAGAGCGTGATCCGGCTTTTTGTAAGGCAAGCGCTTGCTGGAGTTGCACCACATTTGCTAGGGCACTATCACGATCTGCGCGTTTTTGGTTGACAATTTGAAGGGAAATAGCTCCTGATTTGTAAAGTTGCTCATTGCGGCGGAAATCATCTTCTGCTTTACTTAAGATAGCTTGATCGCTTTTTAAGCGTGCTTCAGCTTGGGCAATATCTTGAGAGCGATTGCCTGCAACTGCCTTTTGTAAAGCCGCCTGAGCCTCTTCTAATTGTGCCTGTGCTTGGGCAATATCCTGAGGGCGATTACCTGCGATCAACTTTTGAAGATTTGCCTCTTGTTGTGCTATTTGTCCTTGCGCTTGAGTCAGTTGCCCTTGAAGATTTGAGTCATCCATGTAAGCCAGAATCTGCCCATTTTTGACAGTATCTCCTTCCTTTACCAGCAGTTTCCTCAGTATACCCGAGGTTTTGGGGCTGACGTTGATCAACTTTTCAGGTTTTACGGTTCCGTTCGCTGAAACTGTTATCCGTAGATTCCGCCTTTCTACAGCAGCAGTTATCACTTTGCGTTTTGCTTGTTGAGCGGGAACAACGACCAACTGACTATAAACCACATAGCCAACTCCACCCAAAAGCAAAACCATGAGTAGCCAGGATAGCCAATTATTCCTGCCTTTTTTCTTCACCCTGTCTTTTATCACATGGGAAGAATCTACAGGGTTTGATGTATCTAGTCTCATTTTTTTAACGTGTATAAAAAACGGCTACTGAGAAGAATTGCTGCTAGCCTTTAGAATAATTATAGTCTCGTAGCATTATAAGGTATCATTGAATATGCATAGTCGTAAAAATTAATTATAGGTTCTTTGAAATCCGCTTTTGGGGCGTATTGCAAGTAGCCCCAACATCATTTCTGGAGATGTTTAATATGATCTCCACGCCCAATCGCCTTTAAAAGGTCATGGCAATAATTGGAAATTTACATCAAGTTGAGGAAAGACATAACAACCCAAGCCCAATTTTGGTGAGTAAAATACCTATATAGGAATCATATTCGATTTTTGAAATATACGTAGGGTGGGCACTGCCCACCATATCCAGGTTTTGGTGGGCAGTGCCCACCCTACTTAAAATTTTTCATGAATGATTTACGTCCTCATTGCCAATAGTTGCATTGTCCGCAGTCGGAAACAACAACTTGGAACCTTCACCATCACTGGTGCTGGTGGCTTGCCAAATCGTCCTGGGGATGTATCAGTTTCATCGTATCCCACTGGGGAAGTGCGTAGTATATCTGGTAGAGACAAGGGTTATCGCGTCTCTGCATCACGTCCGTGGCACAAAGGCGACCCCATTGTCGAACCCCAAGGCGTGTATCAACTCCCGAATGGACATCTTGTTTTAAGCCGAGAGTGTAATAATTAACGCTTACTCCCATACTCGTATACTCATGACTCATTCCCAGACTCAGTCTGGGAATGCATTAGCGCAGGCTCTGCCTGCCTTTGTCACATTTCAAAAATTAAGTATCCTATGTAGCAATACGGTTCAGCTATTGGGCAATACAGCCCACATCCGCCTGGGACTTGAAGTCCCAGGCTAGTAGCATAAGTCCTCTAAAAGAGGACTGAATGAGTTTTGAAATAACTGTCAATTTTATGACTCCTTATTTGGTTATTTGTGGTTTCTACTTAGAGGTGCAAGATATAAGTTAATGCATATGATGGTAAATTTGAGAGCGTGCGTAAGTCCTAATTCCAAACACCAAACACCAAACAACTTTCAACAATTTATTAGTTGAGATTAATTATTACACTCTCGACTCAAAACAAGATGTCCATTCGGGAGTTGATAGACGCCTTGGGGTTCCACAATGGGGTCGCCCTTGCGCCACGGACGTGATGTAGCACTACCAGGTAAACTACGCACTTCCCCAGTGGGATAGGATGAAACTGATACATCCCCAGGACGATTTGGCAAACCATCAGCACCAGTAATGAAGAAAGTGCCCCCCGGCTTTTGATGAGTGCGTGCAATGCAGCTATTGGCAATTAAATTCTCAACATTTACTAACTCGCCAGACAAGGTGGATAACCCCTGAGTTGGGTCATTATTGGGGATGTTGAGTTGTACTGTACCAGCACTACCAAATTCTGAACTGGCGGTGATGTCGCTAGTTTGTGGGTTTTGTTTGTCGCGAAATCGAATCCCATAGACGCCTGTAGCGTTAATTTGGACTCTACCACCAATGCCAGTGTAAGCATTAGCACTGATGTCGCTATTTTCATCCGGCAGAGCGACGATGAAACCATTGGGACTGTTGATAGTGATGTTACCACCATTACCGCCTGCATTGGCAGTCCCCGCAGAGGTGGAGATGAGACTTCCATGACGTAGCAGCAGTAAGTCTCTAACTTGGAGGTTAATATTACCACCATTACCTGATGCAGATTCAGCAATGAACCTTGCTTCGTTGTCTAAACGAATTTGGGGTGAGGTGACTTCAATATCGCCTGCGCTTCCTGTACTTTGAGAACGAACAAAAAAGCCACTGGAAGCATCCACAGGTGCAACAACATCTGGGCCAAATTTAGCCACCCGATTATTAAAAGTGCTATCGCTTCCATCCACAATAACTCGGTCTGTAGCATTTACTGTAATTTTCCCGGCATTTCCAGCGCCAGAAGATGTAGAAAGAAGCTGTCCACCATTAAGAATTTCAGCAAGTTTCACATTTAAGGTAATATTGCCGCCATTGCGATTACTCCAAGTTCGCGCATCTAAGACCGCACCATCTGATACACGCAATACTGGGGTATTTACAGTGATATCGCCACCACTGCCAGTGGAATTGGAGTCTGTAGATGTAAATAACCCACTAGAGAATCCCGTACTCGAACTGGTTCCCTTGACACTAAAAGAATTAGGGGCATTAATTTCAATGTTGCCTGCATCTCCCTGTCCATTGGTGTTCGCGACAAGTTGAGCGCCATTGGTTACAAATAGTGAATCAGCACTGATGCGGATATCCCCGCCTTTTCCCACTCCTGTTTGTTCTACCCTGCTGAAAGCATCGCTAGAAGTCCCATCAAAAGAGACTTTACCACGTGCATCAATAATCACATTGCCTGCATCGCCCTTGCCAAAGGTACTGGAAACAAGTTGAGCGCCATTGGTTACAGAAATTGAATCAGCACTGATGCGGATATCCCCGCCTTTTCCCACTCCTGTTTGTGCTACTGCGCTCAAAGCAAAGCCATTATCAAAAGAGACTTTACCACTTGCATCAATAATCACATTCCCTGTATCACCCTTGCCAAAGGTACTGGAACCAAGTTGAGCGCCATTGGTAACAGACATTTCTTCAGCGCTGATGCGGATATCCCCGCCTTTTCCCACTCCTGTTTGGTCTACTGTGCTCAAAGCAAAGCCATGATCAAAAGAGAC
>JADQBA010000134.1 GCA_016903675.1 Stigonema ocellatum SAG 48.90 = DSM 106950
GCTTAAGGATACTGTGAAGGAGGCGGCACAAAATGCCCTTTGCCATTGCCAACAGAGTACGTAAAAGCTTATCACTGCCACGCTTTACTCCTGATGAAGGCACACCACTGGCAACTGTGGCGGATTACTATAATAATTTACCCTCTGATGAGAGGTCAACACTTATACGGGAGTTGCTAGTGATGTGTTTGCTGCTTTGAGCGAAACACCACTGTGGGCATACCCAAAAGCAAGTGCGTGAAGCTTATTTGATTGCACGGCGCTAGGCGGAGAATTACTTTGGCATTATGGCTGTTGAGCTAGGTTTGGATGCTCTTGTGTATGCGTATGTGCCTCAACCATTGTCTGCACCTACTGTTATGGATGGGAATGGGGGTAATGGCAGTACGCGCGAGCCTGTAGCAGCATCCGTGTCAACATAATTCGTAATTCGTAATTCGTAATTCGTAATTATTACCCCATGCCGAAATAGGGGGCTTGAATATTGATGATGCATTTATTTATCCTCAAAGAATACATGCGTCAGTCGTCAGAATGAGCGCATGAATTCTGCGCGACTGGCGGATGAATAAACGGGTTTAAGACCCCACCATCTACACGGTGTCTACAATTGGGTGGGGTTTGAATCCCCATCCAATTGATTCTGAATTCTGAATTCTGACGAATGATTCTTCTTCAATTTTTCATTAATAAATTAAGGGGCTTGCACCCTTAATTTATTAATTACGAATTACGAATTACGAATTAGTAATTATTCGGTCATCCCTTGTCGGAATCAGCAGAAGATGACTCTAGTTTGATTCCACTCTAGGTGGAGGCTGATTTTATGGGCAACCTTTTTGGGTAGTCTCGCTCTATCATGGTGAACTGTCCGGCGTACAGTCCGGTTTACTGGGTTAAGTGTCCGGCGTACAGTCCGGTTTACTGGGTTAAGTGTCCGGCGTACAGTCCGGTTTACTGGGTTAAGTGTCCGGTGTACAGTCTGGTCTACTGGGTTAAGTGTCTGGTGTACAGTCTGGTCTACTGGGTTAAGTGTCTGGTGTACAGTCTGGTTAAAAGGGTGGACTGTCTGGTGGACTGTCTGGTGGACTGTCTGGTCTACTGGGTTAAGTGTCTGGTGTACAGTCTGGTTAAAAGGGCGTGATTTTTTTGAAAAAATTGCTATATAACAATTAATACAAAAAAAATCGTATTGGTTGTAAACCGTCCGGTGGACTGTCTGGTTAAAAGGGTGAACTAGAATTTAAGCGGTCAGTTGAACAATTGGAGGCAGAATTCGAGATGCGGTACGTTACGAGCTTTGAGCGAATTGCCCGAAGGGAAGAATTGTTAGAAGGGATTGAACTAGGTTTGGAACTAAAATTTGGCAGCGTTGGGTTAACCATTATGCCAGAAATTTCCCAACTTGAAGATATAGAACAATTAAGGGCGATTTTATCTGGGATAAAAACAGTCAGCACAGTTGAAGAGTTGCGTCAAATCTATCAGCCTGGTATTGGTGGGTGAGGAATGCCTTGTGTACTCACACCTTTGATCCAGGCTCTTGAACGTTGATTGACACTCGAATTAACATAACCTGCTTCAATGCAAGCGGCGGCAAGCGCACCTCTTAATGCCAGTTGATTAACATTGGGTAACTGCTTCTTTAACTCAAGCAGTGCGTCGGACTCTATAATTATAGAATCGGCTGTGGCAACAAGCTTTGTCGCTGCCAATAGTAGCGGTGTCGTCGCACCCCTTGTTTTTATTTCCCACAAGGGTTTGCTGTTGTCTAAGGTGAATTGCTCTATAAACTTGTGCAACATAGTCGCGAAGTCAAGTTTACGGTAAAGCCAACCTATACCTCTACAGGGGGTACGCTTACCGTTGCGTTGGTTAGCTTTTGCAATTAGCAATACTACATGACCAAAGTCAAAGGCTAAGCAGCTGTTAATCACCCATAGCGATTTGCGTGGTGGGGACCAAGTGAATTGATAAATATCACTGTTTGGGGATGTGGGGGCTAACTGTATGCAGAACTCTCGTGCATCAAAAACCCAGAGCAAATGACCAACTTGAGTGTAGAACTGCTCACGAGCGCGGATCTTCTCAACACTGATACTACTGTGCTGGAACTCAACGTAAAGCTGGCTGCCATCTGGCTGCGGTAAGCACAAGTCGGCTCTGTACTTACGCTCACCGAAGGATATGACGACTTCACGGTACTCAAGAGCAAACAACTCTTGCCAGCTAGAGTGCCACTGGGTCATAGGTGAAAAGCAGCGAAGTCTAGCTTTTGTGTGACCGTCTACTATTGCTTTATGCACGGTAGTCTCCCCTGATTGTTTTCTCCCCCTGCTTTAGAGCTTCTATAGCTATAAAGCTTTATCAATTACCATCATTGATTGCCGTGGCGCTCTTGCACAAGTATAGAAGCGGGGTATTCGGTGTGGGTGTGGATGCAACCTATCTTGCAAGCGCAGGGCTAGAGGGGAATGATACCGCTTAAATTTACTAACTTTCCCAAAAATGATATTGGGCGAATCAAAATTTTGGACGAAAAAAGTGAGCTTTCACCCCCTCGTTCCCTTTACAGTTGCCCATAAATGGTCTTTTTAGGGAATGTCTTCATTTGAATAGTCAAGTTTAGGTTGAAGCTGAAACAAGGGTAAATCAAGGTTTTTGACAATTAACTTCACAAAAGTTTACAACGTGTCCCCGGAATGCACGTATCTCGGTCGCTAGCCAGAAATAACTGATGCATAAACGAGAGCATCTTGTGGTTTCAAATCGTAAGGATCTTCGTATATTGCTGCTTCAGTAAGAATATCAGCAGTTAGTGGAATTACTTCTGTATTAATTATCCGCTTTATTTCGTTTTTTGCTAAAAGAAAAGCCGTTCCTACAGGACTCTTCAGTTTGTAAACTTGTTCTTGGTTATCGATTTCATTCACGGGTATTGGTTTTAAATGTATAACAAGGTAACAAAAACATCATTGTTTATCAACTATGTGAAGAGATGATGGTAGTTATTTAATTATTCCGTTAAAACACTGCCATCTCTCTTCTAGCAGAAATATAATCGCAAAATAAATAATTTTTTGTAGAAACAGTACGTAAACTTTCAGTAAATAAATTAATATTTTTCATACAAACTTAATGAAGATAATATCAAAACTTTAATTAATTATGGAGACAAACAAGCGAGTCATTGATATTAGTGAAAGATTTGGTAGTTGGACTGTATTAGAGAAACAAGGAAAGCAAGTATTATGTCAGTGTGATTGCGGAACCCAAAAACTGATCTACAGCCATACCCTCACCAATGGTCGGTCAACCAACTGCGGTTGTAAGAAAAGAAAAGAATCTATCCCGGTTGGGACAACTTCTGGGAGACTAACAGTTATATCCGATGTAGAAGTTAAAGGGAAAAGGGGTGAACTACTACTTCTTACCCTATGCAGCTGCGGAACCCAAAAGTATGTCAGCAAAAATAGCTTAAAAAGAGGGCTTACACAAAGTTGTGGATGCTTACTGCGCGAAAGCCTCAAGACCAGCAAAACTGTCCACAGTCGCTGCAAAAGCCACGAATACAACTCCTGGCTGCATATCAAGCGTATCTGCTATAACAAAAACCACCATCAGTACAAGCATCATGGCGGATGTGGAATTGAAGTTGATGCATCATGGCGCGATAACTTTACCCAGTTCCTAAAAGATATGGGACCAGCACCCGAAGGAACAGTCATATCTCGTATCGATCCAGAAAGCGACTTTGCCCCTGGTAATTGTCAGTGGATACCCAGAAAAGAGCGATACCGTCAAATTCACACCTTAAGAAGGAAAGAATTCCTCGTTTCTCATACCCCAAAACCAGCAGTTATAACTCGTGAGGTTAATATTTCACCAAACATTACCCAAGCAGTTATCAAAGCTCATGCTGCTGGTGAAGCCAATATAAATAAGCTTGCTACACAGTATAAAATTAGCACTAAAGATGCAATAAATATTATCCTTCACTACGCATGACGTACCCACACCTAAAAAAATCGGGGTGGAAAGCCCAAGGGGAAAGCCAGTCCAACATGACTTGTCGCCTCTGATACCACGCTTGGCTTATTATACTGTAAATCTTGTACCTTGCCCTAAATCCTTAGATGCACATTTATTTTTCTTCACTTTCTGAAAGCTTTGCTGTATGAGGGTTATAAAATGTGCATCTTAGAAATCTACGTATTTTTACAGGCAAAAAGGCGTTAGTGTGCCTCGCTGCACGAGTATCAACGCCAGCGCATAAGCAAATAGTTAACCCCGTAGTACTACGCTACACTTCACTTCGCCTTCGCGCCGCGTGCCAAAGGCGTATGCGTTGCATGTCCGTAGAAACCCGGTGGTAGGCTCCTCGAAGGGTATAGTAGAGTAGAGTGGTACAAAGGCTCACATGACCACTCGCTTCGCGAAAAGTCAAAAGTCAAAAGTCAAAAGTCAAAAGTGAAAAAAGGGACAACGTCACTTCGCTCCGAAGTCAAAAGCGAAGGTAATAAGTCAAAATTAAGATGTTTTTAACTTCGGTTTTTAATGCGTTAATTACATAAATTTATTGTATTATTTTTGACTTTTGACTTTTGATTTTTGACTGGAACGTAGGGGCTGGGGTTCTTACTTTTGACTTTTGACTTTTGACTTTTGACTGGAACGTAGGGGCTGACCAGATCACCTCAGGCTTGGCCGCGCAGAGCGACTGACACAAATACCAGTCACGCGCTTCCAATGGAACAGCCTTTAGCAATGCCATTATGAAAATGGCAACTTATGATGCTGCTGGCATTAATTCGCTTTTATCAGTGTTTTCACGACTTTCCATCAAAGAAGCAGCAATCAGACTCAGAACCTCGTATTTACGAGCAATAGGCATGGACTTGACAAGCAATCGCAAATCAATCGTCTCCAACGCTGATTCCCCACCAATGCACGAAAAATAGTAAATCTTCGCCTCAGACGGTAGTGCGGTAACCAGAGCGAAAAGAGTTTCAGCCATCAAGTCTTTGCCCTTCCTAAAGTGGCTGATTTGACGCTCCTGTACTCCACTCTTTAGTGCTAATGACCTAGCACTAATGTTGAACTTCTCCAAAGTCTGGTTAAACGCTTCTCTGTAATCCATCTTTACGTATAGCAGTACAAATTTAAATTCAAAAAATTGTATTATAATCAGCGAGAGGTAATGAACAAAGGAGGGGCTACACCTTAATCCTATCAAACTTTATAGTCCATGATCCATGTCCAGACCAAACCTAGGCTTATTTCAAACTATAGCACTGGTAACTGGAAAACAAGGACTTGATTTAAGCACTTTTCGGCTATATTGCCATACAACATTTCAATCAAAATCATGGGCTTTTAGAAACGCGCTCTTGCTGCCTCGTTGAATAAGAGCGAATTTTCTGCCAATGATAAATAGCAACAAACAAGCCACTGTCTGGGGGGACAGGGGCTGGGGGTTATTTAAAACTAAGGACATTATATCGTGAACATCGCGAACTCGAATCAGGATAAACAGCGAGCAGCAACGATAGCGATCCCTACACACGAGCATATTGTCAGTACTTTGTACTGCACCCGTACACGGACAGAGCATCGTTATCAGCCATTGGGGTTTGAGATAACTGTTCAGAAGGAATTATCAGGAATTGGGACTGATGAAAGAGCTGATTGCTAAAATTGCTGTCGAAACCATCCGCCCCAATAGATGGATACTGGGTTTTAACGGCCATAAGAGCAACCCACAGTTCGGATTGCCGCCTGGGTGGACATCGCCCCCAAGTTGTCGATTAATCTCTGATCAAGAGGAAGCGCAACAAAGAAATTGTAATAGGTGTGGTGTCTGTGAGTTTTTACTGGGGGATATAGAAGATAGCCCTAGTAAAAAATCCAATCATATTGGCATACCCCCCAGTAATATCAGCCCTAGTAAAATCTCCTCATGGTCCCATATATCCCCCAGTTGTAATGTCTGTGAGTTTTTACTGGGGGATATAGAAGATAGCCCTAGTAAAAAATCCAATCATATTGGCATACCCCCCAGTAATATCAGCCCTAGTAAAACCTCCTCATGGTCCCATATATCCCCCAGTAAAGACAGCCCTAGTAAAAAGCACAGAAATTGGGGTGAGGGTAACGGTACTATTCATTGGCGCACCATTACCAAGAATGGAAAGGACTACCCCCAGGCTTACTATCACTGGAAGGAAAACGGGAAGAAAAGGACTAAGTACATTCCCAAGCAATTACTGGGGGTTATTCAAGAAGCAGAGGAGCAAAAGCGGCCAGTTATAGAGATTTTGGGATTGCTGGGTGTTGTGCCAAACGATAGCAATGAAGAATTACTGGTGGGTATAGAAAACAGCCCTAGTACAGATGACAAACAGTGGTTGCCCACCAGTAAAAATAGCCCTAGTAACGATGGTGAACAGTTGTCAGCAACCACTAGTAAAAATAGCCCTAGTAAAACAAGACGGGACAAAGGTTTAGGCACTGGCGGAATTCAATGGAAAACCATTACTCTTAATGGCAAGGACTATCCCCAAGCCTGGTATCATTATGAGTTTTGGCAAGATGGCGATCGCTTAGTTAAAAAGAGCAAATACATTCCAAAACGGCTGCTAACCAGAATTCAGGAGCTTGAAGCCGAAAAAACGCCAGTGAAAGAGATTTTAAAGCTATTTCGCGTAAAATTGTAGCGGTTTGTAGTTCCACGGCAGGCTTAACGTATCCAACCTCTAGTCTACTCAGCCTATGCTGAGATGGGAGGGTTCCCAAGAGAGCTAGTGGAATGGCATGATTAACCGTTTAATGGTATACCAACAGGTATTTGTCGCCATGAGCAAGAAGAACCACGAGATGAGCAAGAAGAACCACGAGACGATTTACGGGACTGTGAGCAGCAAAAAGCTGGATGAATTGCAACAGAACTTTGATACTACCCAAATTTTGGCGGCTGTGGACACCATTGATGAGATTCGCTCTCGTATTTGTGAGCCAGATGGGATAAGACTTGAATTGCTAAATCTCCATTCGATGGCTCACACGATGATCAATGGGGATTCAACAATGAATGCACCCACAGGGACGTGCATTTGGGAAGTCGCTCAAGAGTTAGATCTCGAAATTGCTGATTTCGCCACAAAGTTGGATGAAATTGCTGCAATGCTTGGAAAGCTTGGGGAACTTACTCCGGATGAGGAAGATGAGGACGACTTTGACTCTGATGAGTAAGTAGGACAGAAATCATCCAGCGTACTGATGAAACCAGAATAGTTTAATCAGTGTTAGCCTACAAGCAGCAACAGTAGGCGTAACTGACATCTTGCACCTTCGATAGGGAGGGTAGGTGGGCAGTGCCCACCCTACGATCGGGATAGGCTTTTTGGGCTTTGATTTTCTCAACAAGACCGTGGTGCAAGATATGAGGTAACTGGGAACTACTAGGTAAACCAGACGGTGACAGCCACTGCCTACCCCAGATCGGTCGTGCATCAAAAGACTGTGGGAAAAATAATTAGATTACTTTCACAATTGCTGAGGTTTCAAAAGAGCGATCGCTCTTTTGAACGCCAGATAAAACGACAGAAGAACAGTCGCCGTTTTTGTCCTGTCTGTAATAGATAGACGCTCTAATAGTCGGTTTTATTTAAAAACCACGACTTTTACTAACGCCTGCTTGTTAAGATTAACGAGCAGGTGATTTTTATGACCCACCCCAAAATATCAACTATGGAAGAACAACCAATCAATTATTTACTAACAGGCATTTCCACATTAAACATCACTTAAATGAACCACCTACAGAAATCAAAACCACTACATAAACTAATGCTCATGCTGCATAAATCACTTAATGTATTGCTTCTATGAATTCATGCACGCCCAAGTTCGTCATCTGGTTGCTTCCTTGGATGATTTGCCGGAAGAATGGCAAGTTGTCCCCACGTTTGGTAAACGTCCTTTGGGAAAAGAATGGGAGAAGAACACTTACTCTCCTAGAAAACTACAAGCTGAACTGAGCCGCCGCTGCTTTAAAGTCTGGATAAATGACAGATACATCGTCCCCACCGGCGTCGCCTTAGTGTGCGGACTCAATAACCCCTTAGGATATCTGGTAGCTATCGACTGCGATGGAGAAACTTCATGGCGAAAAATTATCCAAATTAACGAACACTTAGAGCCAGAGGAACTAGACCTAGTCACACCCGTCGAAGCAGGCGATACTCTTGCGGAGTCGTTGTACGAACGCGCTCAAAAATATCTCCCTCCCACAGTTGCATTTACCTCTGGAAAAAAGTACCGCAGTCAACATTTGTACCTCATCCCAGGTTCAAAAGCCCAAGAGCTAAAATCTCGCAGAATCAAAACCGGATCAGACGAAAATCTGGAGTTTCGAGGCAAAAACCTAGCCTCAATCCTCCCTCCCTCCTTTCACCCAGACGGCAGAAAATACAAATGGCTGCCAGGTTGCAGTCCAAGAGAAATAGAAGTGCATCAATCCCCCGACTGGGTAATCGCCCAGATGCTCGTCAAACAGGAGAAAACAAGAAAGCTCAATCTAAATCTACCTCAAAAAAAATATGACCGCAGATATGGAATAGACAGATACGCTTACCTATACCCCAATATCGAAAACAATATCCAAACTGCACTTACACTACTTGAAGTTATCCACCCTCGGTTTGCAGATGATTATTGGTCGTGGATTCAAGTCGGTATGGCTCTCTCAAGTGTTAGTCCTATCCTTTTTGAAGCATGGGACACCTGGAGCCAACTTTCCCCCAAGTACAAACTAGGCGAATGCGCCTACAAATGGCAGTCGTTCCGCAAAACTGGCATCACTATCCGTACTTTGTTTAGGTTTGCCAATCTTTCTTAAGATTGAACGAAAATGTTGGTGCGTTGGTTATACACCAGCATTGATAACCTCAAAAAATACCACTTTCCTTAGAAAGACCACCACAAAAACTAACGCATACCTATCCAGTGGATTCTGGATAGGTTTTTTATCAACTGAACAACTATGGTACAAACAATTGCAACTAATCAAACTGACAGCTTCTTAAAAGATGCTTCAGTCGAACGTTACAATCTCTCTAAGTTAAACAAGACTCGTATTAGATTCCAAATTCGCTTGAAGAAAACGACCAAAAGTAATGCTCCGAAATGGACAGACGTTTTAAAATCTGAGGGCGAACAACAATCTGATTTGGTCAAAGTAAAAACTTCCGAAGTCGGTTTGAAAGGAATCAAGGTTTTCAAAGCTTTGGACGAAAAAGCAAGCAAACTGCGGGAGGAGATTGCTTCAGTGCAAGAGTGGATGTCCAACGATAACGGCGACTGGATTTGCCCGATTGATTTAGCGCCTTTGGTTTGGAATGAATTGTTAGAAATTCGAGATGTAATCACCCCTAATCTCCGCGCTCAGTTAAAAGACGAGTACGATAGCGGGTATGTAGATTATCAAGAACGGATTGAGCAATTCCTCTCGTTAAACGCTTGGCAACTTTCACTCTTAGAGCAAGAAGAAGTTAAAGCTAACTTGATGGCAGCTTTTCCACCGCTAGATGAACTAGAAGATTATTTGCAAGTCATTATTGGTCGCCCTGTAATCATTCCGGCTTTGTCCGAACAGTTGTCGCAACAAGAAGCTGAATGTCTCCAACAAATCACCAGATTTATTCAGCAGTACGATTCTAACCTAGAACAACGATTGATGCAATCAGCGATCGCAGGCGGAGAAGCATTAGCAGCGCAACTCTTAGATGACCTGAGCAAATGGGAACCGGGACGCAAGCCTGTGGTTTTTAAGAAAAAGATAGAAAAGCATCTGAAGAAAGTTCAGGTTTTGTTGGCTAATGCTGCTCCTGAAGCTGGAAATAGTCTCCAGCAAATGATGTCGCATTTGGAAGATGTTCTTGAAAAGGCTTCTGTTGATGCTAAGAAACTGAATGAAGATGGTCGATCTGAATTGCAGCAGAAGATGGATGAAATCAAAGCAAAACTGCTAGATGAACAATCTAATCTTCAGAAGTTAGTTAGTGGTGAAGTTGGTCTAACTAAAGCCACTGTCATGAACTTCAAGTTCAGGTGATATAAAAAACGCGATGCCCTAATTCAACGCTGGGGGATCGCAACCAAACTTTACCACTTCAAACTACTAGGAAATAACATTGTGTCACATTTTTCAAGAGTTACTACAAAATTGACTAACCGCGAGTGTCTAATTCAAGCCCTGCAAGACTTAAATTTGACAGTGCAACTTTATGAACAGCCTTATCCTCTAAGGGGATACTACGGGAGTTCCCAAGGGCAAAGTGCAGAGATTATCGTTCCTGGTGATAGTTTGCGCCTTCGTGCAGATATAGGATTCAAACTCAATGCTTCTGAAGGCATTTATGAAGCAATTCACGATCCTTATGAAACTGTAAGATGCCTTGGGGAGAACTTCTTTACAAATACCTTAATGCAAGCTTACGGAAAACGGATGGTTCAAGCTAAGGCTCTTGAACTGCGCTCGAAATTCGGTGAATGCAACATTACCGAAGAAACCAACGGTAATGTGCATACCTTGCGTCTAACTTTCGCAGCACACCAACAGCAACAACAGTATGTTCGGAGATAAATCAATGGAAAAAGCAATATTAATTCATTTTGATAGTTCCACAGGTGAAGTTAAGATTGAGGCTCTTGGATTTGAAGGTTTAAGTTGTCTGGAAGCTACTCAACCTTTTGAAGAGGCTCTAGGTGTGGTAGAGGGCGATCGCACCTACAAACCAGAAGCTCAGCAGCACCACACTACTTCAAACCATCAGCAAAGGCTACGCCAGTAATTTGATGATTCCTAAGGGGACAAAACTTGTTCCCCCTCCAAATTTTCTATGAACCAATTACCTTCAAAGTACCCAATGGTTCACATCTATCCCCAAAAGGGAGTTAGAGAACCAGTAGTAATCAAAGGAAATGTAGAAGGATTGTGGAGCCTGGTTAATGCCTTGATTTCTGCGATCGCACATCCCAACACATCTGGAATTGCCGAAGTATTTTGCGGTGATGCCGAGGTTTATGAAGTCGTCGTAAACCTTGTTACGACTCACGACCAACTTTCTCCTTTACCTTATCAAAATCATGAAGTTATCTAATCTAATCTCCACACTTGATTCTCAAATTCCTATTGTTGCTGTTGATGTCTTGAGTCCTGAAGAAGCCACAATTGTACAGTGGTTAACGAAAGAAACCAGAGAACAACTAAAGTATCCCACATACTTTTGGAATTTGGGTGTTGCGGGTTTGGAAGAATGTCAGATTGCTGAAGATGGGGGACTGGTTTTCAAGCCAGTGCCAGAGTACAAAAAGCCTCCTCACGCAGATCCTCTGTTGTATGTCTTCGATTATATAAATAACTTTGATGGAGTCGGCGTATTCATCCTTGGAGATGTACATCCATTTATCGGTAAGAATTCTCCACAATTAAGTTGGGAAATACTCTCAAGGGTGAAAAATTTGTACCATCGACTTAAACCAAGCGACAAACGCATTGTGCTACTTGGTCAGCATATTCAGTTACATGAGTCTTTGGTTAGATTAATTCCGTTCTGTGAAGTACCCTTACCAAATATTGACCAGATTCAAGAACATCTCGAATCCTACTTACAGTATTTGAAAGAGTCTGCCCAAGAACAAGAAATTCCATTCACAATTTTACTGGCTCATGAAGAAAAGGAAAGTCTTGCTCGTGCATCGCTAGGTCTGACCTTGGAAGAAATCAGCGACTTTCTCAGGTTAAGTGTCAAGGAAACTCTCACAAATAACGGCATAATCATAGATTCTGGGATTATCCCTGGTGTAGTCGAGTATAAAACCCGGCTACTTTCTCAGATGGGTATCGAATTGGGCAAACCAGCGTCCCATCCATTCGGAGGCTTAGACCTACTACGAGAATGGCTAGAACGCCGCCGTCGCCTATTCACACAAGAAGCAAGGGCATTGAATCTGCCACAGCCAAAAGGTGTGTTGTTAGCCGGTCCACCGGGTACAGGAAAAACTCTGCTCGCCAAAAATATCGCCACAATACTTAACTTGCCACTGTTACAGTTGGATATTGCCTCGATGCTGGGTAGCCTTGTTGGTGAATCTGAAGGTAACGTTCGCCGCGCACTCAAGACGGCTTCCACCATCGCACCGTGCGTTTTGTGGTTAGATGAAGTGGAGAAAGCTTTGTCGGGCAATGGCGATACTTCTGGAGTCTCACAAAGGATTCTCGGAAATATTCTCACCTTCATGTCCGAGTGTACTGCGGGTGTGTTCGTAGTGGCAACCTGTAACGACCCCACAGCACTGCCTGTCGAGTTCAAACGTAAAGGTCGCTTTGATGAGAATTTCTTTGTTGATCTGCCTACTGAGCTAGAGCGTCTTCAAATCCTCAAGATTCATTTGCAGAGATTTGGCATTAGAGTACACCAAGAATATCTGGAGACTATTGCATCCAGCACTGCTAAGTTTTCGGGCGCAGAACTAGAAACTCTGGCATCAGAAGCAGCACTACTCGCATTTGATCAGGGTAGACCGCAACAAGTCACACTGGCAGATTTAACAGCCGCCGCAAGTAGCATAACGCCTCTTGCTGTGCAAGATTCCGCTGCTGTCGAGCGGATGCAGTCTTGGGCTAAGTCTGCCAGACCCGCATCTAGTCAGGTGGAGGTGAAGCAGAAGAGTTTACGGACTTCCCGGTTCAATACCAACAACTGACACAAAAGCGATCACCTCTTATTCGGGGGCGATCGCAAACCACTTGTTTAGCCGATTTTTGTTGTTGAGGAACAATTATGACGCAACCAAATTTTTGCCAAACACCCACAGGAGGCTGGCTGAATTTGACCTATGCTCGCCAAATTAATTTTCGGAAAGCTCATCTTAATATGAAAGAGCAAATCGTCTGCATCATTACTTGGAGTAACGGTGATAAGGAAGCTTTTCGGGGACCAGACGCAATGGCGATCATCGTCTTTTGGAGAAAATACAGAAAAAGCAGCAATCAAGAGGGGTAAGTACCTGTGCATTAATTTCATACTCACATCGCCTGAAATGCTTGTAAAACCGTCATTCTAGGATAAATGAAGAAGAATTCTGAATTCTGAATTCTGAATTCAGAATCAATTAGAGGGGGATTCAAACCCCCACTAATTGTAGACCGCTCAATCTCCGATCTCGCTGTGGTCTTAAACCCCTAGACTCATCCACCAGTCGTACAGAATTCATGCGCTCATTCTGACTCCTGACTCCTGAGTTCTGTTTGATAAATGTGTAAATAATTTTGCATGACTACTTAGTAAAAATCTAAGACCATAGCCCGAAGGATTTGGTCTTAGATTTTCTTACCTTACTATTTTCCCGAATGACACGGGAATCTCTAACTTTACATTGTTAGTAGGAAGTAGGAAAAGCCTGTTGCTACCACTGAGCTAAACTGTTAACGCAATAAACTTTTCGCACATAGAAAGACCACCACAAATAACTAACGTATTTGTCCTGATAAAATAGATTTAGGACAATTTTTATGAATCGATTCAATCATAAAATTCTTGAAATTATTGAAAAGAATCCAGCATATTTTAAGTCATTTCCTTTTGTTATAACTACAAGAAGTGAATCTGAGATAGCCGGAAGTCACTTTCACCTTATCATGCAGCAAATCGGGCTAGGATTACTAGTTGAACCTTTCTTGAAAGAATCCTGTCAAATTGCAAATTGGGTTGATAAAGTAAAACCTTTTCTGGTTATTCCTGGAAGCAAACAATGGAATGCCCAACTTCAATACTTATACCATCAAAACTTACTATATAGCAAATATGACCTCGTTGTCTATGGCGAAAATCAAGTGATTGGGTTTGACTGGACTATTCTAAAACCTCCTAAGTTCGATGTTTTAGAAAATAAATGGCAAACCCAATTAAGGTTATTCCTCTTGCACGAACAAGCTGAAATGCCCTTAGAACAAATTAGTCTAATTTACTTGTTCGTTAATGCTGAGAGTATATACCAGTTTACTTACTCTGAAGAAAAATATCTAGCTTTCAAGGAACGACTAGAAACAACGCTTGCACCATTTATAACCAATGCAGAAAGTCTTTCTAGCAAACAGATAAATTCATCCTTCAAAGTATCTCCTCAAGAAGCACATGATAAATGGCTAACAAAAGAAATATCAACTGAGGAATATTTAGCAGCAATTCCGGAAGTTGAAATATGAGCAAAAACGAACTTGAAATAACCAAAATCGAACTCACCCCCGACAGCGGTTGGACGCTCAATATTCTTTCACGTCGGGTAGCAACAATTACTGACCCCCGAGGAAATCGAAAAACCAGTTACTTTGGGTTCGATACCAAGGAACAAGCCGAGAAGTTTAGAGATTGGCTGGTTCGTAAAAATAAATGTGCTAGCGCAGTTGTCCGCCCCACCGAACGGTTAGCCACCAGATGGGAGGTTAAAGGTTGGGGCGTAGCAACCTCCCTTGTTCTTGAATGCGCCATTAAAGATTTAAAGGAATCAAATAATGCAACTATCCCTACTTCTGTCCTCCAACGAAGATAATTCACCTCTAGAGATTATCCCTAACCTAGAAAAAGCGGAAGCACTCCGCAAGCTAGCAACTTCAATGCAGTCAACTATTGACCGAAAGAAAAATCCTAATATTGGTAAGCAGAGGGCAACGCACCGTCGCAAAACCATCGCCCAAGGAATCATCCAGGAAGGGATGGAACTTGAGATGATCCAGTCTTGGTTGTTTGCGATCGCACAAATGTGGGAAGTAGGAAGTATCCCACCTGTACTACGCGGTATATCTCGTAAATCGCAGGTTGAGGTACTATTCAAGATTTCTCAGCCGGAAAAAAGCCTCCAGAAAGTACAAGAAATCCTCGAAGATGAATATTCCCAAGACTGGGTAAAATCACTTAGTCGTGCAGGTTTACACACCGCAATAGAAATTGTATCTGCCATAGAAGAGATTCAGCAGATAGTAAAACCAGAAAAAATCAATCCTGTCCAACAACAACTTAACAAGCTAGAGTTGGAAATTATTGGAATGAAAATTGGAGATTTCTTCCCAACTCCTGAATCAGTTTGTCAGCAGATGATTAAACTGGCGAATATTCAACAAAATTGGCGAATTCTGGAACCAAGTGCTGGTAGTGGAAATATTGCTGAGTGGCTCATTCAAACTCATTCAAATATTCAACTAGAGGTAGTTGAAGTTAACTACATATTACGACAAATTCTGCAACTTAAAGGATTTAATCTCATAGGGAAAAACTTTCTAGAGTTTCATCCCACTCATTTATACAATGCCTGCATCATGAACCCTCCATTTTGTGAACTTGTGGAACACATCTACCATGCATGGAAACTACTCATATCAAATGGAGTATTAGTTTCAGTCGTCCCTGAGTCAGTTTTCTTCAATCGCAAGTACAAAACATTCAAAGAGTGGTTAAAAGCTAACAATGCCTACATCGAAATGGTAGACAAAAATGCCTTCCTTAATTCAACTAACCCAACAGGTGTAGCCACCAGAATCATCAAAATCATCAAACCCTAATGTACTTCAACTACTTGTACTTGAACGGCACTATAGGAAAATTTTCAAATTAATGAATCTCAAGAGTCGTCTTTTAACAGGCGACTTATTTTTTTGATCACTGCTTTCTGCTTGACGCATGAAATATTGATTTCAATTAACTATAATTATGGCAAGAAATCACACAAAACCTACTACTTCTGTTACTGAAGAAACCACAGATCAACAAACTGAACCCACTCACATAACTTCTTCCAACAAGGTAACTCAAGAAACTGTTCAAAATGGGAAAGCTGACACGCATAAACGCAAATCAGCTATTTCTAAGTTTGCCGAAACCAGGTACAACGCACCAATTAGCAATATCTGCATCTTTCAAGTGATCAACCATATGGAAGCAGAAAAAGTCGGGTTGTTCATTAAGGACAAGTACTTGGCAGGAATCAACTGGCAGGGGCAAGAACCCACCCACAAGCACACCTTCTCTAGCGGCACACCGGAGATGGGAGTACTGCTGCAATCTCCCAGGATGCATGTTCTTGATGTCTCTCCCAGATATATTGAACAGCGTGATGACGGCAAAATTGTCGGGGTGTACGAATCGCCTGATGGATACGAAATGTACCGAGCTCCGCGAACGCACTCCAGAAGATTGCACCTGCTTATGTGTTTAATGGTCCCAAAGGTACGGGCAAGACTAGTACTGCCCGCATCATCGCTAAATCTCTCAACTGTCAGTCAACCCATGAACCGACAATCAAGCCCTGCGGGGAATGCAACTCATGTAAGGGGATTACAGCTTCCTCTTCCCTCGATGTCACCGAACTGGATGCTGCAAGCAATAGCGGAGTAGAACTGATGCGGGAACTTATATCTACTACCCAGTTTGCACCAGTTGAAGGCAGATTCAAAATTTTCATTATAGACGAATGTCATGCTCTTAGTTCTCAGTCGTGGCAAGCACTCCTCAAGACAATTGAAAACCCTCCCCGTTATGTAGTCTTTATCTTCTGCACAACTGAGATACACAAGGTTCCAGAAACTATTGTTTCGCGCTGCCAAAAGTTTGATTTTAGGAGAGTAGGACTAAAAACACTTGTTCAGTATTTATCAGAAGTTGCCCAGGACGAAAACATCAACATTAACGCATCTGGTATTTGGGCGATCGTCAAGTCTTGTGGAGGTTTTCTTCGGAACTGTCTTGTATTGCTCGATCAATTGAGCAATCTGGGAGTAGAAGAAATCACACCAAACTGGGTTTGGGAACTATCAGGTGTAGTACCCGAACACGACCTACTTACCATAACCGAAAACCTTGCGAAAGGGGAAGTAACAGCTAACTTACAAATCCTCGAAAACTTAATTGAGTATGGCAAGAACCCGTTCGTCATATACTTAGCAATTACTGGGTTTTTCAAAGACCTGCTAGTTGCCAAAACTGCTCCTGATAATAGACACATTACTCAACTGGAGAAAGACACCTGGGAGGAACTAATAACTATTTCTCAAATGTGGGAAATAAACCAGATTCAAGCAAGTATTGCCCTGTTAATGTCAAGACAACAGTTAATGCGTGACTCGGAGGCAGCTAAACTTTGGTTGGAAGCGACACTAATTGAGTTAAGCAATATCAAGGGAGCAAAACAACCTTGGAGCAGTTGGAAAACAATCCAAGATGCTATCAATTGGGGTAAGGAGCAACTCCCACATTTATCCCAATCAGAACTCGAAATGTACTGGAACAATCTTACTCCCATTAATGGGAAAAAAGCACCTGTATGGGTACAAATGGTACAAAAGCTTCAGATAGAATCTCGATTACAAACCGCCTAATTCAAATGTTCATCACTTTATAAAGAGACTCACTTTCCCCAAAGTTTTTCTTTGGGGAAAAATTTTTATTAAATATAAAAAATCTGATAGAATGTATAAAATTACACATAAAAAACGTGAGTTCGACGGGGTAAGTACCTGTGCAAAATTAATTTTATATTCACGTCGCCTGAAATACTTGTGAAACCGTGATTTCAGGTTCAAGAGATTAGGATTTACGCATTGACAGAAAATACCAAATATGGGGTATGAATTTCAGGCATTCAAACCTGATTTTTCGATGATCTTTTGGCGATGCCTGCGGCGGGCGTAGCTGCGACCACCCATCGGACGGTAATTGTCAAAAGCCTGGAACGACCAAATTACGTTCATACACATGATGTCCCATTTGTACAGTGCGTAAGTCCTAGAGATATATAAATAATTTTGCATGACTACTTAGTTGACTGTGGTAGCAGGTTTTGACTTCAATGGCTGGAAGTAGGCGATCGCCTAAAAGCATAACCAGCAACTTTGGCTAAATACTAAAATGCGCTGAAATCAAACAAGACCACAACAAAATTTAACAACTGGCATTCTGGAAGTATCTGATTAAAATTATGCCAGTTGAAGCAATTAGCCTTCGTACAGGACTTGAATTACCAGCAGCAATCGCAAACTACGATACGTATATTGACGAATTACCGCGATGTTCCAAATGTTTTGGCGAGTTATGCCTTGCCAAGGGTGAAAAAATGCCACCTTACTGGAGACATTTTCCAGGCGTAGGAGATCAATGTCCCGATAAATCAGAAATTAGCGGAGTTATCTATTCCCGTCCTAAAACCTTAGACCGTAAACAAACCCTTGCACTATTTAAAAAACGGTTTCTCGAAATTTTAGATATAGCCATTAATGGCACACTAACTATCGCTGCGCCATTCGCCACTAGACAGCTATCAGAACAGATCAAGGGAAGTTCAGCTCAATGCAGTAATGGAATAGCGCATTTTAATGACTGCCTGCTAGAGATTGACAGGCTTAGAAAAAACCTTGACTGTATTCTAGCAGTTGCCTCTAGCAGTGCCAAAAATTTATACAGCGCCAATTCAATTAACGAATGGAAAGTACCAGAAGTAGAAAAAATCCAAATGCTAGAAATAACAATTGCTTACAAACAAACTCATGAGCGGTGTGTAGATGAAGCGTGCAAATACATATACAGTAATGGTAGGCAAGACCTCCTCAAAGAATTAGTAGCTTTTGCGTGGCTGGAATACAATTCAAATCTTAAAAACACTTATAATCAATTAAAAGTACGCGAATTTCCAGTATGGCTGCTTACAGCAACAACATCAATATTAGCAGCAGTACCCTGGTACAGGATTATGACCGCACTATTAGAAGAAAAAGAACCGTTAGTGCAGCCGCTTTCAATATTCGCATTTCCTAATAATCTGGACATCATTTTTGAGGTATTTTTAGCGTCAAAAAAACCACCAACTAAACCACAAGGATTCATGCCAAGAAAAAGTAATTAATTTTGTAAACTTTAGTAAATTATGAGTGACAACCACCGAGATTTTATTACCAAATCTGGTAATAAAATCATCGTTGATGAGGAAAGGCTCGACATATTCTGGGAAGATACTACCCCAATACCTGAGTGGCACCCCACAGTAAATATTCCGACCTACGGAGTGATCAAAACTTTGGTAGTCGATATTGAGACGGCAGGGATAAACCCAAGAGAAAATCGTATCTATGCAATTGGCTGTATGAGCGAGATAGGGGAAATTGCCATCTTTATGGATCAAGCTGAAAGCAAAATCCTCCTGGAGTTTTTCAAACATCTAGAAGCAAGCAAACCAGAGGTAATTTACACCTACAATGGAACAGAATTTGACCTACCGTTTCTCATTGCCCGTTGCGACCTACACGGCATTCCTCATCCATTGAGAATTGCATCTAAGACACGAATCATCCGAACTGCCCAAGTACGCGGCGAACCACTGGAGATTAGGGAGGTGTTCATCCGCAACTGCACTCCTCAGTCGCCTAGGTTGGTCAACCCGCCAGCAGCGCTGCCTCACCAAGAGGGTGTCCTCCAGCACGTAGATATCTTTATCTGCGTTCTCAGGTGGGATTTTGTCGCCAAGGAACTTACCAACGGGCGATCGCTTAAACAGGTGGTATTGGAAATGGGATTGCGTTCGCAACCGCGACTGGTTCTCCCCTATGAAGAAATTCTCGCCTGCTGGAAAGCAGGTTCCGGTAGTAGGGGATGGCAGAAAATCAAGGATTACCTTATTTACGACTTGGAAGATACGCAACTCATAGCTAACAGACTTGTACCCTCATATTACTACGAAGCACTAGTTGTACCGGGGATGAACCTCCAGCAGTTAGCCCTCGCTGGTAACGGTACCAAGTGGAAGCAAATATTCGAGCATTACTACCCTGGATACAAACCCAAACCCGACCGTAAGTATAAATTCCAAGGGGGGATAGCCTACTCTATTCCAGGATTGTATAGAAAGGTTGGATACATCGATATCAGTTCCATGTACCCCAGAACCATATTGTCGAAGGGAATTGTCTCTCGTAAGGATACAAAGCGAATCGGCTTGAGCATCTTGCAGCATTTGGTAACTGAGAAATCGAGGCTGGAAAAACTTGCCAGCACCGGAGACATTGTTGCCAAGGAAAAAAGAGAATCCACCAAAGTCTTAGCTAATTCTCAGTTTGGGTTTTTCGGGACATCTGAACTTGCCTTCAACGATATGGAAGCAGCCGCCTTGGTAACAGCTTACGGTCGGCGCATTCTACAATTCATGATTGAGGTAATCAATCAAGCTGGGGCAACCCCTGTAGAAGTCGATACTGACGGGGTGTTTTTTACTCACCCCAACGCAAAAGAAGTGTATGCCACACTTCAATCTCAATTACCCAGAGGGATAATTGTCAAGCTAGAGTTTATCGCCAATGCCATGTTCATTCCCGAAAGGGGAACCAAGAACTATCTGTTATGGCTGAAAGATAACAGGATTATCCGCAAAGGTAGTTGGAGAAGCCGTTCTCGCTCAAAGCTAGAGAAAGAATTCCCTGTTGAATATTTAACCTACTTAATCCAAAAACAATCCACAGCAGAGGAATATTTCAGAGAAATAAAATCGCAGATTTTATCAGGAAAATACCCCATAGAAAAACTCTCCATTACTCGCAAAATTCGTGATGGTGAAAAAGAACTTCTTAAATTAGGAAAGCCCGGTGATGTAGTAACTTACTATTACGGAGTTAAAGGTTTAACAAATATTACCATTGATGACAAATATTCACCTCAGTATTATCTTGAACTGATCGATAAAAAACGAGAAGAAATCCTCAAGATAGCTGCTCCCGAAATACTAGAAACTAACAAGCGACAATTATCTCTGTTCTAGAGAACCAAACCTCTATCAATCATTAATTAACTGATTGGTGGGGTTATCACTCATCAATATAAAGGCAATTAAATGAAAAATAAATCATCATATTATAAGCCCAGGCTCAACAAAAAACAGCGAGCCTGGGTCAAGAAATTTATTGGTTCTCATCCTAACTCCCGGTTGACTAACATTATCGAAGGACTAAGCGGCGACCGAATCGTAATTATCGAATGGTGGGAAAGTACAAGCACAGTCATTCTTGATAGTCATACCCTCATGGAAGGCAGTATATCATACAAAATAGAGGTCAAACTCCGCAAGTTTGGTGTCCCCAGGCATACTGCTAAATTTGAGTACAAAATTAACCAACCAGAAAATAAAACTGTATCCTATAAGCTCTGGGGACAACTTTCACTCTACATTCCCCAATTGTACGTTACGCATACTCCGACAAACCCTGTTGTAGTCAAACCAAAACGAAGGGTTAAAACCAAAAAACAGAAAAAATTTGTACAGCACACGCTACCTCTGGAAGGTATTACAGCAGAGCTACATCACATAAACATTAGGTATGGAGGAATACCAAAAAGCGAGCAAGAACTCCTATCTGAAACCACCCCCCATCTTGACCTAGATAGCAATAAAGAAGTCAAACTCCCCTCTGCGATTGTCCAAATTCTTCAAGAGAAAAAAGCGTCGTTTGATGAGTGGGAATCAGCTATTTCGCTGTACCAAGTTGGAGGTCTATCATGTGTATTGCATTACTTGGAAGGATTAGATTCAATTCGCAAGTTTAATGGGATAAAATCTGTATAAAATTTAAATCATCAATCAAAAGCTAAAGTCACAACTGTAAAAGTATATGATTTAGACAACTATTCGCCTTGACGCTGCATCCTAAAAACTAGGCGAGTGGGAAGAGTTAATACTAACTCTTTTATTTTTTCAAACTACCACTTACTACTCACGTCTGATAGTTAGAAATCTATCAAAATTACCATGCCAGTATACCTATACTACGGCGAGGATACCTACTCGCTCTACCAAAAAATTGACCAGTTGGTTAATCAAATTATTTATCCGGACTGGAAAGCTTTTAACTACGTCAGATTATCTGGTAATGAGAAAAATATTGCTGCTAAAGTTTTTACTGAGGTAATGACTCTTCCCTTTGGAGAAGGTAGCAAAATTGTTCATGTAGACAGCGAATATCTGATTGGAAGTTTATCAAATGAAGATAACCAAGACCTCGATAATCAGCTTGAGCAAATACCTTCAAACAATATCCTTTTAATTACTGGTAATAACAAGCCAGATTCTCGTAGGGCAGTAGTAAAAACTATTCTAAAATATGCTCAACAAGAGGAATTCCCTCTCGTTCCCAGTTGGGATAAAAAAGGGATAACTAATTTGATAGGGAAGTATGCAGCTGCTCATCAAGTTAAACTCACACCAGATGTAACTTATTACCTAGTCGAAGCCATTGGTAACAACACCGCACGAGCCGATAGCGAATTCGCTCTTCTTGCTATCTACGCAGATGGAAAAACCTTAGAGCTTGAAGAAGTATCCCACCTAGTTAGTAATAATAACACTGACTATTCAGAACTTACGATTGCTATGTTAAGAAACCACCCAAGCTTAGCAATGATGCAAATATCCAAACTACTGGATAACAACGAACATCCACTCAAAATAGTAGCAACGCTCACGTCTATTTTCCGCACCTGGCTAATAACTAAAGCTGGAGTAGAAGCAAAACTCGCCGAAAACAAGATTGCAGAAATCGCTGAACTGAAAAATTCCAAAAGGCTGTATTACCTCAAAAATGAGGTTGTAACAAGTACCGTTCAGAAAATCAAAACTAGCGTCATCTTACTTGCGCAACTCGAAACCGAACTCAAAACCGGAACTGATAGTTTAACCAGTCGAATTATTGAAATCTGCACTGTATGAAAACCAACCCATTTACAGAAATCATCGGACAGCATACCGCCAAACTTCTACTCACTGCGGCAATCGAACATAATAAAATTGCCCCTGCATACCTATTTACAAGCCAAATTGAAGGAGTGGGAAAAACCAAAACTGCCATGGCGATCGCAAACGCTATTGTGGGAGAAAACCATCTAGACATCCTATACATCAAGCCTACCTGCCTCCGAAGTTTGCCGGAGGGAACATCCCCCCGGCAACTTCTCTCTGAAAACACATCCCAGCAGAATGGCATCCCTAGCATCAGGGTTGAACAGGTACGCGAAGCAATTGAATTCCTCTTAACCAGCGCCAGTAATAGCAACCAAAAGGTGGTAATTATCCACGAAGCTGATATGCTTAACCCTACCGCCGCCAACAAACTTCTCAAGACGTTGGAGGAACCCAAGACTGGAACATTCATCCTTGTCTCGTCTCGTCCTCAAAAGCTATTACCCACTATCAAAAGTAGGTGTCAAATCATACCTTTTTCCAGACTAACTGATGAGGACGTTGTTTCAGTTCTTAAAGACGAACAAATCGAGTTAACGCAGGAAATTCTGACTATTAGTGAAGGTAGCCCCGGTCGAGCCATCACCAATATTAGGATGTTAACATCTATACCAAAAGAAATCACAAATCAACTGGAAGTACCTCCTGATAGCATTCTTAGCGCACTCAGTTTGAGTAACAGCATCTCAAGTTGGAATCATGAGACACAGTTATGGCTACTTACCTACTTACAACACAACTGGTGGAAAAAGTTCCGTAACACTCAGTTACTCGCGCGCTGCACCCAGGCAAGAAACCAACTCCTATACCACGTTACCCCTAGAAGTGTTTGGGATAATCTGCTTCTGCCATAGCTAAACACATCCACTAATAACAATTGCAGCCAGCTATAAGTTTCCTAGCTGGCAGTATTTATTTACACAAATAATAATATGAACCAGCAACAAAGCTTATTCAATGTCGAAGAAACCATCCGTAATAGCAAAAGCCAAAAACCAAGCGAAATACTTAATCCTACTATAGCAGTCCTAAACTCATATCTTGCACCTGGAAATAGTAATGTCAATTCCATAACTAAGTGCCAAAGGTTGAAGGCGTTCAATATCTAGTAATAATAAAGACAGGACTAAATGAGGCATAAAAGTAGAAAGTGCAAGAAAAGCAGCTTTACC
>JADQBA010000157.1 GCA_016903675.1 Stigonema ocellatum SAG 48.90 = DSM 106950
ATGGTCAAAGTATTTTGTCCTACATCTAACCCCACCTCTGTTGGGGCAATAATGGCTGCTAACTCAACTCGACCACCATAAGCTCTCAGGCTACCGCCATTTATATTGACATCGCCACCTACTAGTAGTAAACTCTTACCATCTGGTACTCTTAATCCTGTCACCTCCACCCCTATTGGGTTTAGTCCTGCGGGTGCCACGGAACTATTGCTAATTTCTGGAATGGTAAGTTGATTGAAAAACAACGCTGATGGATTTATGGTCAGCAATGCCGGTGTATCTGGATTTGTTGCGCTGAAGAAACCTTGATTGCCAAATTTAATAGCGCTGGCACTTGATGCGACAAACGAACCCCCAACATTCAAACTAGCATTTGGTCCAAAGATGATCCCATTTGGATTTATCACAAACAGGTTAGCGCTGCCTAATGTCCGAATTAACCCATCTATATTAGAGATAGACCCACCCGTTACCCTGCTGATGATGTTCTGTATGTCAACCCCATTGTTAAAAAAAGCAGTCCCTCCTGTGGGAACGGAAAACTCTTTAAAGCTGTGAAACAAATTAGCCCCTGCTTGAGTACCACCCGTAATATTGAAAGTGCTACCATTTGGTGTCACAACAGAATTATTTGGTAAAGTCCCATCGGGTGTAATCTGGGCAAACCCCCTGTCCCCAGACAAAATGCTTAACCAAATAACCGCAATTCCCAATAACCACCGTGCCTGGACGCTCATCAAGAGCATTGTCTTTTTTCCTACACAGTAAAATTACTCTGCACAAAGATTCAGTTAATCACATCTTTGATGGCAGCACAACCGTTCTGCAAAATCTGGCGTTGCATATTTGCGGGATGATTTAATTTTCTCTGTCAATTAGACATAGTCGTGAAAATTAACTATGCATTACCGTCCACCCTTGTAGAACGCGGGGCGTTCTACATTCTTTTTCACCAGATGTCTTTTGAAAAAATTAATTCTTGGCGAACAGGGGCGTCTTGGCGGTTCAATCTTCATCCCCATGTTATGCAACGCCCAAAAATTAAGTATCCTATGTAGCAATACGGTTCAGTTATTGCAACTTTTGCACCTCCATTTCAGGTAATCCAGTCAGTTGGCTAACTTGTGCGATTGACATCCCAGAGTCGAGTAAATTGCGTGCTGTTTGTAGCAGTTGCTGTAGCGCAAACTCTTTCTCTACTCGTTGTTCTTCAGCTTTTTGCTGTTCAAGTTCCAGTTGCTGTAGCGCAAGTTCAGCTCTTGTTCGTTCAAGTTCAGCTCTTGTTCGTTCCTGTTCGGCTCTTGTTCGTTCAAGTTCAGCATCAGTTAGTATCCAATTACCTTGAGCATCATACCACCGCAGCCAAAGACGAGAAATGCCAACGAACTCTCCAAACCACAAGCCCAATCCAATTTCCAAGTCCCCAATCCAGATGCGGGGATTTTCTAAATCTAGGGGTTGTTCTTGGTAGTGCCCACCCTCTAGTTGAAAGAACCGCACACGATTTGTATAGCGACTAAAGACGATGTAGTAAGGCACTCGCAGCAGTTGTTCATACACAAACCATTTAGAAGGCGGAGTATCTTTTGTCGGTATCCCATTGTTTTGCTCAACACAAGGCAATTCTGGGCTGGCTTGCGGTTGCGATGATTCAATGGTTTCTGGTTCTTCTTCAGCATATCTGCCTAGGTCTTCCTTTTGCGTACCCGGAGAGAGGAGTTCCACAACGACGAAAGGGTTTCTCCCCTCAATCCACGTTACGTAACTACTTCTCAAATCAAACCCTGCGTATAAGCGTGGCACACCCACAGCCAAGAACCAATCGGGGCGTTTGTGCCATCGGGGATGGGTTACATCGTAATACAGATTTAAATCCGTACCTGTAAAGTATTCATTTTGATAATAGTTATTGAGGCGCAGAGTCAGACTCAACAGTTGGGGTTGGAGGTCATGAAATTCGTCTGGCAAACCGGGTTCCTCTGGATCTTCACTGGGGAGATCATACATCGTTGGGAGCGTTTGCTCTGGGGGGAGGGGTGGATTTGATTGAGCAACAGGAAACGAAAAGCGATTCATAGCGCGTAAATCCAGATATAAGTCATCCTACCTCTATACCCAATTCTACTCAATAGTGTTCGTTCAAGCCAATGGGTGTGCCATGCTGATATACCCAAGCCAAATTTTCGTTGACAATGGCTTCGTTTGCGCGATTATTTATTTTGTGGGATACAATTAAAGATGTCACTCGCACTCACCAATGGTGCTCAACTGAGTGCCAGCACCTTTGGACAGGGGAATGCAGGCAATGTGAGGATAAATGCTCGCGATCGCGTCACTTTAGATGGCATAAGCAGCGATGGATCATCACCAAGCGGTGCCTTCAGTAGGGTAGAGTCACCAGGTGTGGGCAAAGGTGGTACTATCGACATTATAGCTGGGTCAGTTGCACTCACCAATGGCGCTCAACTGAATGCCAGCACAGATGGAGGGGGGAATGCAGGCAATGTGACGATTAATGCTCGTGATACCTTGGAACTCAACAATAGTAGTATATCCACCAACGCTGTCTCTGTTGGAGGAGGTGACATCACCATCACTACAGGGGTGTAGGGGTGTGAGGGTGTAGGGGTGTAGGGGAAAAAGACAGTGTTTGTTTCATTCATAGGGGGTGGTGCGCCGCCGGTGGGGTGCTTTCAAGAAACACTCTTGAGTGGGGAGTGGGTCGGGGGAGTGGGGGAAGAGGGGGAAGAGGGGAGAATGGTGGTGTTTCTTCCATTCATAACGGGTGGTGCGCCGCCCGTGGGGTGATCCTAACTAACTAGATACAGAACAACGCACAAAAGGCAAAAGGTCTTGCAGAATAGTTTCGTGGTAGTGTTCTTGAGGATAATGCCCAACGTTGTTAAGTTTGACTAATTCTCCTTGAGGTACGGAATTGGCAAAATTTTCCGCCATATCTACAGGTAGCCAAGGGTCATTGACTCCCCATGAAATTAGAACTGGTTTTTGCCATTGTTTAAAGCCAACTTCGATTTCTGCCATTGCTGGCTTTAATTGCAAATTACGAATAGTTGCTAGCAGCCCTCGCCCTGCTGCAGAAGTTTTTAAAAATGGTTTACGATAAATATCCAAATCCTTATCAGCAATGCGGTAACCACTACCACCTTCTAGGGTACGGTCAACCAGTAGGGGGTCTTGGGTGATGATTTCACCTGCCAAAGGTAAACCCATTTGTTGAATTTTCCAAGGTAACTTTGCAGTACTTGAAATTGGTGTATTGAGTATAGCTAAGTTGACAATTTTTTCTGGGTGACGCAAGGCATATTGTAGTCCCACGGAACCTAAAAAGCCTTGAACAACTAAGGAAAAACGTTCTAGTTCTAAGGCTTTTGTAAATGCTTCTAAAGCCGTAATGAAGCTATCAGGTGTGTAAGCAAAATCTCTTTTTTCCGGTTTTGATGAAAAACCATAACCAATCCAATCAGGTGCGATCGCTCTTGTTCCCTGTGTTGCCAAAGCCGGTATGATATTACGCCAACTGTAACTTTGTGATGGTAAACCATGTAGTAATAATACAGGCAGTAAGTCCGTTTTGCCAATTGGTAGGGATTCGCGATAAAACCATTCCAGGGAGTTGACTTTTATTTTATTTTCTGTTATTGACATTTGAATTATTAGTCTCACGCAAAGGCGCAAAGGCGCAAAGAGGAAAAGGTCGTTTTTTATTGGGAATTGTTTGTAATCATCTCACGAATTGCGTCAGCAGTTGCTGGTGCTAGTAAAACACCGTTGCGATAGTGTCCAGTAGCGAGGAGGACGTTACTAAATCCTGGCAGTTTACCAATAATCGGGGCTGGGCGTCCTTCGGGGCGAGGACGTAAACCCGACCAAGTGCGGATAGTATTTGCTTTTGCTAAGTCTGGACAAAAGGCTATTGCTTGTTGTTTGACAAATTCCAGGAGTTGTTTGTTGGGTGGTATCTCCTCACTATTGATGGGAAACTCAACTGTTGCACCCACCCAATAATCGCCACCGCCCACAGGGACTATGTGAACATCGTTACCAGTGATGACTGGCTGAAAGTCAGGATTTCCTAAAGAATGTCCTAGGCGAACGTGCAAAGCTTGTCCAAGAACAGGGCGGATATCAATCATGTGCTTTAATTGTGACGATAGCTGGGATGAACCCAGTCCAGCTGCGATTACAAACCAATCAGCGGATATTTTTCCTTCTGTTGTCTCAAGTTGGTGGCAAAAATTTTCACCTCCTTCCTGTTCACGGGGAAGGGGGTGGGGTTCCTCGCCTAAAACATCAACACCAAATTTGAAAGTAACTCCGTGGTTTAAAGCTGCGTCAACTAGGGCTAATGTTAATGCTGTGGGATCAACTTGGCGATCGCCTGGAGAATATATAGCGCCAATAATTTTTTCGTTATCTATATGAGGACAGATTTTCTTGAGTTTAGCCGTGTCCCATATTTCTAAGAGGAAGCCTTGAGAGTGGCGAATTTCTAACAGCTTTTCCCATTCAATGAAATTCTCCCCTTCAAGGCACAGGCTGAGAATTCCCTGGCGGTTAAAAGGGATTGTGCGACCTGTAAGGGCTTCTAGTTCTGGAATCAAGGTTTCATAGCGTTGGATGCTTGTCTGTCGCATCCGCCAAGCATTACCCTTGATTTTGTGGCTGATAATGCCCATCAAAACACCCAGCGCCGCCCCTGTAGAGTCTTGTGCTGGTGGTTGTCTGTCAACCACCGTGACTTTTAGCTGTTTGACTTGGCTAAGTTCATAGGCGATCGCCGCCCCAATGACTCCACAACCGATGATGACTACATTCATGTATTTATAAAGTTAGGAGTAAAGATAGAGGAGGGGGGGAGGGGGAGAGGGGGGGAGGGGGGGAAGAACTGTTTCTTGCATTCCTAGAGGGTGGTGCGTCGCCTGTGGGTCACTATCCTCACTCTAACTCCGCGCCTCCTAACTCCTCACTCCTAACTCCTCACTCCTGGTTTGGTGGAAGCAGTTGTAGGAATTTGTTAATATCTGTGTAAGCAGCTTGATAGTTACTTACAGCAATTTCAGATTTACCTGCTTGAGCGGCTTGATCAATTTTTACTAAGTGTTCAAATAAATCCCGCCCTAGTTTACGTGCTGTTTCTTGCTCCTTAGGTAGAAGATTGGAAGTAATATAAGTCATATTTAACCTTGCTTCTGCCATTGGTCCGTGTATAAAATTACCGACATTTATCCATTGTTTGTTTTGGATCAGCTGTTGTAGCTCAAGTGAGCGATCGCGCACAGCTACAATGTCAGTCACGTACTCCTGAATTTTCTCCAGTTGATCTGGTGTGTAAGTTGGAGGTGCTGTAGCGACGCTAGGGCTGCCACAACTGATAAGGAATGTTGCCAAAATGACTAGAATGAATGACAGAACAGAGCGTTGACGCGCCATAAACTGAATTTATTTATGTACTCATTAACATTAGCATTGAGCCTATCACCGGTTTTAAGACACGGAGATGATCGCGCTTAAGTTGGGATGAGCTTTTCGCCCTTAATGGCTATCTGGCTAAACAGGTCGTTTCACGGGGTCTTACACGTAGAACAATGATATGAGATATTCTATCCTTATAGAGGATTTTCCTCCAAGAGGGCAGTTTCAGGTTCTTTGTTTTTTAAGTATAATTACTAGGACTTACGCATTGACAGAAAAACACAATTGTGTATCAACCTCGTTACAAGCCTAGGCTTGTAATGCTCTCTTGTGAGGCTCCGCCTCCTATGGATCACCAGAGGCAGAGCCTCCTGTAAATGCATTCTGTGGCAGCAGCCTGGGAACGAGGCTGTGTAAGGAAATCATTTTAATCAGCTTGATACACACATAATGGTCAATTTGTAAAGTGCGTAAGTTCTAATTACTTAAAGTAGTCTTTGACAGTTTTTGGAAACTCTCACGTGCAGTAGGGGTATAAGGGAATAGGGTGTTTTTCTGTGGTCACATCTAAAATTAGCCGACAACATAGGAGTGTTTTTCGTGAACGCAGCTGATATGGCAACAAACCTTGAATTTGCCAGCAAGATTGCTACCGTAGTTAATTTGTTCAAATTCGAGTTTCCCGATGCTAGATCAGACCTCAAACCCTGGAAAAATGATCCACAAACCAGGGAGTTAGTCGATCCAGATTCTATAGACATTGGCTTTCACTTTCCTGGTATCAGCAAATCCTGGCGCAGCCGCAGTATTTTAATTCAAATCCGTTTTTATCAAGATCCCATAAACGGCATATATCGCGCCATCGGTGTGGAAATTGCTGGATTTAACCATCTTGGTGAACAGTGGCGACTTTCTACCGTCGAAAACTGGAGTTTTGTTGGTGCGGTTCAGCCTTCACTAGAAGTAGGGGAAAAGCTAAAACAGTTTTGCAGACAGATACTAGAAGTTTTTAATAATAATCAGCTATCTGGTAATGGGTAATGGGTAATAGGGAATGGGGAATGGGGAATGGGGAATGGGGAATGGGGAATGGGGAATGGGGATCTCCCCACACCCCACTCCCTACTCCCCACTCCCTACTCCCTACTCTTATAGGGAACGCTTACCAAAGAGAGTGTAGCGATGATCGCGGATTTGTTCGTAAAAGCGATCGCCTACCCATTTAACCCCAGGCAAAGCGCGATATGCTTCCACAAATCCACTGCCTAAAGGTAATAATCGCCCAATTTCTTCAACTGCTGCACTACCTTGCCAGCGTTTGTCTGGGGTATGCGCATCAATCAAAATCATACCCAACTCACAATCTTGGGGTGTAATTCCCCAATGGGTAAGTTTCTCCTCTTCTTGCATCGCAATATAGCAAAACAGTTGTCCTTTGTCTAAGGTTTCCAGAATCTGTACGCCTGTAGCGCAGAGATTACAATTGCCGTCGTAAATAACGTAGTAATTCATTAGACTATCAGATTTTTGTGTTAAGATATTTAAACTTGTTTTCTGGATAAGTGAAAAAGCTATCGTTTTTGGGTGAGAACGATGCCAGAGGAAAAAATCTTAACTGTTGATTTTTCGCAAAAAGATGTTTGTGCAGAAATTCTACCGCGTTCCCCCCTAATTTCCAGTTACACTGCCAAGTGGGATGGCATTCGCCTGGATCATCATCGACAGCCTGCTCATGAGACTCCGGAACATAGCCCTCTACAACATATTATAAGTATTAGTCTTGAGCAACGCCTAACCAACACAGAGCGGTTGTTAAACGGAAAGATTCAGCGTGAAAGCATTGCCTACGGGGATGTTGCTGTCATTCCCGCAAACAGCTATCACAAGTTACGTTGGGAGTCGGAAGGAGAATTTTTAGTCCTGAGTCTGGAAAAAACACTTTTTACCCGTGTTGCCTATGACTCAGTAGATTTGCATAGAATAGAGATTATACCACATTTTGCTGCTCCCGCTCCGTTGATTCAGCAAATTGGGCTAGCGCTTAAGTCAGAGCTAGAATATGATGGTACTGGTAGTGGTCTTTACATAGAGTCTCTGACAACTACACTCTGTATTTATCTGCTCAAACATTATTCTGTATCCTTTGGCACAACTCCCCTCAACTCTCACGGTCTTTCTGAAATGAAGTTAAGACAAGCAATAGAATATATTAATGATAACTTAGAAAAAGATTTAACATTAGCGGAAGTTGCCGCAGTTGTGGGCATGAGTATGTATCATTTCTCACGCCTATTCAAACAGTCAACCAGGTTTTCACCTCACCAGTACGTTCTGAATTGTAGAATTGAGAAAGCAAAAAGGCTCTTGGCTAGAACAGAGGAAGCCATTGACCAAATTTCTCAGCAAGTTGGTTTTCAGAATCAAAGCCATTTTACAAATGTCTTTCGCAAACTGATGGGTACAACGCCCAAAGCCTACAGAAAACAGACGAAAATCTAAATTAGATATTATGGTAGAATTAAAATCCGATGAATTAGATGTCTTAGTGGTTGGTGCGGGTCCGGTTGGGCTAACTTTAGCATCAGAGCTAACACGCTATGGTGTAAGTTGTCGGATTGTAGACAAAGACCCAGGAACTAAGAACATTTCCAAGGCATTGATCCTGCATGTGCGAACGCAGGAGGTGTTGGAAGCCATGGGAGCGATCGCTCCTGCAAAAGCCGAGAGTAAACCACTACATCGGGTTGAATTACACGCTTACAGCAAGCACATTGGTCATTGGACACTCGATGGGATTGACAGTCCTCATCCGTCCCCAGTAATTATTGGTCAAAACCGAACCGAACACATTCTAGAACAGCACCTTAACAGCTTAGGTGTCAAAGTAGATTGGCAGGTGGAAACAATTGGATTTCAGCAGGATGAGGACGGAGTTACAGTTAACCTGCGTCATGCAGATGTTCGGGAAGAAGTCAACCGTGCCAAGTGGCTTGTTGGCTGTGATGGCGCTCATAGTATAGTCCGTAAGCATCTTGGACTCAGCTTTGAAGGTGGTCGCTACGAAAACGAGCAATTCATCCAAGCAGACGCGAAGATTCGTTGGACGCTTCCCAAGGGAGCAAGTTATCTATTCCTGACAAGCGCAGGCTACATGATGGTGATTGAGATGCCAGAAGACATCGTTCGAGTCTTCATCTCTTTACCAGACCCCGATCCTACCAACGAGACTCCCCCCACTTTACAAGAAGTTCAGGATGCCTTGAACAAACTAGGGGGTATAGATGCAGAACTATATGACCCGGTTTGGTTAGCGCGTTACCGCACCTCCCATCGTCGGGCAGATCGTTTTCGAGAAGGACGTAGCTTCGTTGCTGGAGATGCAGGTCATGTACATGTCCCAATTGGCGGACAAGGGATGAATACTGGCATTCAAGATGCTTTCAATCTGGCGTGGAAACTGGCATACGTTCTCAAAGGAGTCGCACATCCCCAATTACTGGACAGTTATAACAGTGAACGGCAACCAGTGGCAGTGGCACTATTGGACGGAACGGATAGGGCTTACCGCAATATTCTACATCCCAGCGAACTTTTACAGAACGCCGCACGTCTGTTCGGTCCTTTTATTATCCGGATGGAATCGGTGCAAACCCGCTTCCGCAACACCCTGGAAGAAATCGAAATTGGTTACAAGGACAGTCCCCTAGCATCTGATTTCGGTGGTAGTAGTGGACCAGCAGCAGGTGAACGAGCACCAGATGCTGTGGCTGTCAGGCTTTCAGATAAAGAAACTATCCGTCTGTTTGAGGTGTTTCAGGGAACCCATTGGACACTGCTTTTGCTGAGTGGGAAGCAGATAAATTCTAAGTCTTATAATCAACTGGTGGAAATTGCTCAAATTATTAATAGCAAGTATGGGAAGCACATCACAACTCATCTTGTAGTTACAGATACACCACCACCTGCAAACCTAAATTGGGATGGCTCAATTCTTGTGGATCGTCACCATTACCTCCACAACAAGTATGGGGTAACTTCTGCCTGCATATACTTGGTGCGTCCGGACTGGTACATTGGTTTCCGAGGTCATTCTTCTGACAGTGACAATCTTCTAGCATATCTTGGTAGTATTTTCACGGAGTAAAACAGTACCAAATTGAGCAGGGCGAAGGCGGATACTCGCCTCATACCGCAGGGACACACCTAATATCATGTCCGGTTCCATAGTAGGGGCGCAAGGTCTTGCGCCCCTACGACTTGATATAAGCGGTGCCTATGGACTAGCATATCTTTTGCTGAAAAATGAAGTAACTTGTGATGAATTTGGCTATGAGTTTAAAAATAGAAAAAACACTGAATTTGTAAAAGTGCATAAGGAGTGAAAAGTCGCAACTATATAAATATGTACAAATACACTAATAAGTAGGTCGGCACAAATAAACATAAAATGATATTGGTGCAACGACCAATTATGCTGCTGTCTTCTTTCCTAGGCTTAAGCAACCAGATCCTCTGCGAAAAAACGCGATTGACGAGTTTGCTCCCTGTGGTGCGATCGCTGGTATTTTTGCTCGTACTGATGTTCAGCGCGGAGTGTGGAAAGCACCAGCCGGTACAGAAGCAACGCTGGTGGGTGTACCGCAATTGAGTGTACCTCTGACGGATGCAGAAAACGGTGAGTTGAATCCTTTGGGCATCAATTGCTTGCGAACTTTGCCAGCTTTTGGTCGTGTGATTTGGGGGTCACGTACACGGAAGGGAGATGACCGTCTTACTGATGAGTGGAAGTACATTCCGGTTCGTCGTTTAGCTCTTTTCTTGGAAGAAAGCCTTTATCGCGGTACTCAATGGGTAGTCTTTGAGCCGAATGACGAACCTCTGTGGGCACAAATTCGCCTGAATCTTGGGGCTTTTATGCATACTTTGTTCCGCCAAGGAGCTTTTCAGGGACAGAAGCCTGAAGATGCTTATTTTGTCAAGTGTGACAAAGAAACGACAACTCAAAATGATATCAATTTGGGCATTGTCAACATTGTTGTTGGTTTTGCTCCACTCAAACCCGCTGAGTTTGTGATTATCAGTATTCAGCAAATAGCCGGACAAATAGCAGTTTAAGGATAAAGGACAAAAATATATGCCATCTATTTCGGGTTCTCGTTTAGATTTCTACAAAAACTTCAAGTTTAAAGTCAGGATGGAGGGTCAGGTTGTAGCTGCGGTAAGTAAGGTCAGCGGTCTTAAGCGCACAACTGAGGTGATAGAACATCGTACAGGTGGTGACCCTAGTACTGTCTATAAGTCTCCAGGACAGACCAAGTACGATGCTATCACTTTAGAGCGGGGTATTACTAAAGATACTGCGTTTGAAGATTGGGCAAAGAAGGTTTGGGCGCTTGGTGGTAGCCCAGAAGTTTCCCTCGCTAACTTCCGTAAAGATATCATCATTGAGGTTTACGACGAAGGCAATCAAAATAAGGTGACTTCTTACAACGTTTTTGGTTGCTGGGTTTCTGAATATCAAGCCTTACCTGACCTTGATGCAAGTGCTAATGCTGTCGCTATTGAGTATATCAAGATCGAAAACGAAGGTTGGGAAAAGGCTTAAGGATGATTTACAGCAATTGTAGGTTGGGTTGAGCGACAGCGAAACCCAACAGATGCTGATAAATGGGCGTTGCTGAATTGAAATATGAAATGGGGTATTTTAAAACTCTTTCTCTTTGCGCCTTTGCGACTTTGCGTGAGGTAAATTCATACCGTGATTCAGCAACGCCGATAAATGTTGGGTTTCGTTCCTCAACCCAACCTACCTTAAATTTGATTTTTTAGCAAAACCTTCGCAGTATTGGTTAACCGTTAACTGATGACTGTTCAACGGAGTATTAAACTATGCGATCGCTATCAGCCTTGGAACTGTTAAATATTTGGGAGTGGGGACACAATCAGCCATCTTGGTCTAAGGCTATGAGGCTATTAACTACCGCTTGTCCTGAGGTGTCTGTAGATATGCTTACCCAACTCAGTATTGGTCAGCGTGATGCAATGCTGCTAACGTTACGGGAGTGGACTTTTGGTTCGCAATTGGCAAGTCAAACAACCTGTCCAAACTGTGGTGAACCTTTGGAACTCAATTTTAATGTTGCAGATGTCCGTATGGTATCACCTCAACTTGAACCAGTAGAAAAATTTTCCCTCTCCCTTGCTGAGTATCAGGTCAGCTTTCGTCTTCCTAATAGTTTAGATATGATGGCGATCGCAACTCACAAACAGCCAGAAACTGCCCAACAGCTTTTGCTTGAGCGCTGTATCTTAGCAGCCGCCCATAACAGTGAAAATTTGTCACTTCACCAATTGCCATCTCATATGATTGACGCAGTTATGGCAGAGATGACTCGAATTGACCCGCAAGCAAATGTACCATTGGATACTTCTTGCCCTGCTTGCAGTCACGAATGGCAATTAGTGTTTGACATTGTGTCCTACTTTTGGAGCGAAATTAACGCTTGGGCATATCGCATTTTACGGGACGTGCATACCCTGGCTGCTGCTTATGGCTGGCGTGAGAGTGACATTTTGACCATGAGTCCCAGACGACGACAACTGTATTTAGAGATGGTGGTGAACAGATGAGCAATTATCTCAACCAATTGGTGGCGAAAAACCTCAACCTGATAGATACAGTTCAACCCTTTCATCTGTCAGTATTTGGGTTTTTACCAGAGTCTCCTGCGGAAATGGGGAGTGAGGAAAGTTGGGGAATAAACCCAGAGATTGTCATGGGTGGTGATGGAGATTCCGAACAAACATCAACCGCAGCCTCTTTCTTGGCAGATAAGTCTGACTCCAAATTATCCTCCACCCAACCATTCCCACAGCCAGTAGAGATTCTACCCACCACTGATAAAATACCGCCTACTCCAAACATACAGTTGTTCTCTTCTGACTCTGCGTCTGGGCGAGTTACTCAGAAAGAATTAGAAGCAATATCGAGCCATAGGATACCACAGAAACAGCCTGTAACTGAATCATCAAGACAACAACCAGTTGAAATTAATCAGGTGTTTCCATCCCCAGCCGAACCAAAGGTAATCAGGGAGCAACTTTCTTCCCAGCAATCGCCACCACAGTCAGAGGCGATCGCCCCTGCTAGGTCATTCGTCCTGGGTGCAATAGATACACAGGTTTTAACGCCAGCGCTGTCAGTGTCAGCAATCACTCCCCTATCAGAACCAGCAGTAAAATTACAGAAACAGTCTGTGCCTTTTTTATCTGGACAGCCAGCGATTGAAAGTAATCGGTTTGTTCCATCCGCACCATCGTCAAAGGTAATAAGGGAAGAACTTTCCTTCCATCAATTGCAATCAGAGTCAGAGGCGATCGCCCAAGCTAAGTCGGAAGTTTTGGGTGCAATAGATACACAGCCTTTAACGCCAGCGCTAACGGTAGAAACAAATACTCGTTTTCTACATCCGGCGGTGGAACAATTAACACAGCCTGCAACGGAATCAAAGGAACCGCAATCAGTTAAAATTCCTCCTGCGGTTTCTCTTACCCAGTCGCCAAAGGTAGTGAGTTCTTTGCGATCGCTGACTCAGCCTCAGTCAGAACCAGTAGTGATAGAACCCACACCCGATCAAGTACCGACGCAAGGCATTGTACCTGTAGGGGCGCAAGGCATTGTACCTGTAGGGGCGCAAGGCCTTGCGCCCCTACCTTCTCATTTTCCAGATAATCCCCCAAACCCCACACCCAATATTGTTCAGCCGATAAATGATGATTCTCGTCGCAGTTCTGTATTTGTATCTGCTAGCAGACAAGAACAGCGACAGAGGGAATCTTTCGGTAATTCTACAGCACCACCGACTATTAAAGTTTCCATTGGTTCTATGGAAATTCGCACTCCATCGCCGCCACCGCCACCACCACGACCAAAACCACGACCAAAACCACCTGTGATGAGTTTAGATGAATACTTACGCCAACGTTCTAGGGGGAGGTAGGTAATATGAGTAATGCATTATCTATTGCAGCTGTTACAACCACACTGCGTTCCCTGCTACAGCATAAATTTGACACCCAAGGTGGTGGGACTGTTGTTACCACAAAACCTTTGGATAAAGTCCGAGATAACAGTATCAGTAACGGCAATCAGGTAAATCTGTTTCTTTACCATACCCAGATTAACCCTGGTTGGCGGAACATGGATATACCTGACCAAGTGAAGCCTGGTGAAACAGCACAGCCACTGTTACCGTTAAACCTCTACTACTTGCTAACTGCTTACTCTGTGAATGATGATTACCCAGAACCTACCAGTCATCGCTTGCTGGGGTTGGCTATGAGTGTTTTACATGACCATTCTATACTCACTCCTGCGGATATTAAAGCGGCTTTGCCTGCAACCACAGAGTACGACCTAGACCAACAGCTAGAACAGTTGCGAATTGTTTACCAAGCGCTATCTGTGGAAGAGTCATTTAATCTGTGGACAACTTTTCAGTCTCCCTATCGGATTTCCGCAGCTTATGAGGTGTCAGTGGTGTTGATTGAGAGTGGACTGCCGTCGAAAACTCCGCTACCAGCCATCAGACGCCAAGCTGATGACAGTGGGGCAATTCTGCGGTCTGATTTGATGTCTTTTTTACCGATGCTACAGTCAGTGCAATTGCCAAATCAGCAACCTAGCGCTAGGTTGGGTGATGTTTTGGTTCTCAATGGTGATAATTTAGATGGGGAAAATGTAGTTATATTATTTACAAATAACCGTAGAGAAATTACTGTAGAATTACCTTCTCCAGTAGAGAGAACAGCGAAGGAAATCAGGGTACAATTACCTGATGAAGCTGCTGACTGGGTAGCTGGTTTTTATACTGTGGCAGTGAGAGTTACCCGGACTGGGGAACAGACGCGCACTAGCAATGAGTTATCTTTTTCCCTAGCACCAAAAATTTCGGATATTATACCACGACAGGTAACACCGGATGCAAATGGTGAGGTGTTGCTGACTGTGGTTTACAGTCCCCAGGTGCGACCAGAACAGAGAGTAGCTTTGTTGTTAGGCGATCGCGAAGTTCTCGCACAACCCCGAACAACTACCACAGACCGGCTAGAGTTTCGGATTACCGGAGTCACACCGGGTGAGTATTTTGTGCGATCGCGCATTGATGGCGTAGATAGTTTACTGGTGGATCGGACAGTGACACCGCCAATCTTTGACCAGAACCAGAAGGTGACAATAGTATGAACGACATGAATAATTGGTTACAACAAAACCAAGAATACTTAGGTCAAGCGCTGGCTTGGTTGCGATCGCGTCTTTACGAAATGGCAAAATTACCAGATGCAGAAATACCAGAGGTGAGAGAATTTCCCACTGGGGAGGGGATGAATCCACCACCGGCGCTGATGTTGTTAAGCCATAAATTAGGGCTATCGCGTTTTGAGCAACAGGTGCTACTATTATGTGTAGCTATGGAGTTAGATACTGGTATGGCTCGTCTGTGCGCCAAAGCACAGGATAATCCGCACCAGCCTTACCCCACATTTGCCCTGGCTTTATCCCTATTTGACGAACCTGCTTGGAATGCCCTTTCTTGGGAAAGTCCCTTACGGTATTGGCGATTAATTGAAATTCACCAGTCGGGTGTGCAAGTGCTGACTAGTAGTGCGTTGCGTGCCGATGAGAGAATTGTTCACTATATCAAAGGGTTAAATCTTTTAGATGACCGCTTGGCATCATTATTAATGCCACTGGCGACTGAAGAATGGGAGGTAGAATTACCCCATTCCCAGCAGACTGTTGTGGAGTCAATTTTCCAACAACTAGCACAAACAGGCAGAGGGGAACCTTTACCTGTGATACAGTTAGTTGGTGCAGATTCCCAGAGTAAACAACTAATAGCCCAGCAAGTAGTAGCCCAGATGGATAGATACATCTATCGGCTACCGGTGGAACTATTACCCAGCAACGCCAGTGAGTTAGAAACCCTTGCCCGTCTTTGGCAACGGGAAACTTTGTTATTACCCCTGGCTTTATATTTAGATGCCCAAGAGGTGGACGGGAAACAGCATCAGGATGGAGAATTACCACCCCTACATCGGTTTCTTAACCGCAGTGGCGGGTTAATTTTTCTGAGTACCCGTGAAGCTAGGCAGAATTTAGGACTTCCAACCATTGTTGTAGATATAGATAAACCTACAGCACAAGAACAACTTGCCCTCTGGGAGGCGGTGCTAGATTCTTCTTCACGGTCGTATGCGGGAATATTAGCCACTCAGTTTAATCTGAATGTAGTGGCAATTAGGCAAATTGCGGAGATAGCACAGGAGATCCCCCCTACCCCCCTTAAAAAGGGGGGAGATGAGATGGAGATCCCCCCTACCCCCCTTAAAAAGGGGGGAGATGAGATGCAGAAACGGTTGTGGTCTGGTTGTCTTGCTAGTACGCGCCCACAGTTGGATTCCCTCGCCCAACGCCTCAACCCGAAAGCCACTTGGAATGATATTGTTCTCCCACCAGAAGAGACAAATTTATTGCAGCAAATAGCCGAACAAATCCGCCAGCGTAGTCAAGTTTATCAACATTGGGGATTTGATAAACGTATGAATCGGGGTATGGGTATCAGCGCCTTGTTTGCAGGGGAAAGCGGTACTGGTAAGACAATGGCTGCGGAAGTGATAGCCAATGATTTGCAACTCCATCTCTATCGGATTGACCTTTCGGCGGTGGTTAACAAATATATCGGCGAAACCGAAAAAAATCTGCGGCGGTTGTTTGATGCAGCCGAAGATGGCGGTGCGATTCTGTTTTTTGATGAAGCGGATGCTTTATTTGGCAAACGTTCCGAAGTGAGAGACAGTCATGACCGCCACGCCAACATTGAAGTAAATTATCTGTTGCAGAGGATGGAAGCTTATCGCGGGTTGGCAATTTTGGCAACTAATCTTAAGAGTTCTATAGACCAAGCCTTTATGCGCCGCTTGCGGTTTATTGTCAATTTTCCCTTCCCTGGCGTGGCTGAACGTCAGGTGATGTGGGAGAAGGTGTTTCCACCACAGACACCAACTGAGGATATAGATTTTAATCGCTTGGCGCGTTTGAATTTGACTGGTGCAAATATCCACAATGTGGCTTTGAATGCAGCTTTTTTGGCGGCGCAAGGGGGTACGCCTGTGACAATGGCGTTGGTGTTAGCAGCAGCGCGGAGTGAGTTTCGCAAATTAGATCGACCCGTGAATGAGGCGGATTTTCGGGTTTTAGTACCTACGGGGGTTAGGGGATGAATATCAATATTGATATAGAAAAGCTGGTTTTTGAGGGGATGGCTATTTCTCCCAGTCAGCGGCGGTTGTTGCAAGGGGCGGTGGAGGCTGAATTGGGGCGGTTGATGGCAACTGTTGGGATACCAGATAAGTGGAAAGCAGGTGGGGTGGTGCCTCAGGTGCCGAGTGGGGGTATTCAACTCAAGCCTGGAACTAATCCTACCCTTATGGGACAACAAATTGCACAAGGGATATATCGAGGGATGAAATCATGACTAGCAAAAGAATTGCACAAACTAATCAACAGCAAAAAAGTGAGACAACCAAAGGGAGTGGCATTTTACAGCGTGCAGGTGTGCGATCGGTTGCGGATGCAGGGATGGCATCGACAGAGGATAATGAAGCACTGGTATTAAGTAATTCTGCTTTTTCCAATGACTTTAGCCAAGTGCCTATTAGCCCGACTAAACCACAGCAGTTTCAGGTAAGAAATCCCCAAAGTCATCCGGTGCCACCTATCCAGGCAAAGATGACTATCGGGGAACCAGGCAATCGCGTGATCCAAGGGAAAGGGGAAATGACAGGGAATAGCCAAGTTTCATCAGAAGTCCTGCGCCCGAACAAAACAGGCTTACCCGATCACATCAAAACAGGCATAGAAAACATCTCTGGCTACTCGATGGATGATGTCAGAGTTCATTATAATTCACCAAAACCTGCCCAATTACAGGCATTAGCTTACACCCAAGGAACGGATATTCATGTCGCATCCGGACAAGAGGAACATTTACCCCATGAAGCATGGCACATTGTTCAGCAGGCGCAGGGCAGGGTGAAACCTACCATGCAGATGAAAGGCAAGGTGAATGTCAACGATGATGCCAGCCTGGAAAGAGAGGCGGATGTGATGGGGGCCAAGGCAATGACTCTGCGGCTTCCTGAAGATCAGCGCACCATGGAGCAGACGACTTCAACATTAAAGACACTCGCCGGGTCCCTCAATGTTTTCCAGTTGCGGTGGATAGACATTGAAGGCACAAATCAATCGTATTGGGAAGGTAGGGGTAGGCGTGGACCAGAACCACGCGATATCGTCGAGTTGGAGCGCCGTGGAAGGGTTCAAGTAGATTATCCGTCGTACCAGCCCATACCTAATGCACCAAATGCCAACCGACCACACGGGCTTTTCCTGGCACCTAGGGATTCTGACCCAGGCGAAATAGGTGCCCCGTTTCCCTTGAATGAGCCAAGTTCTGATCAGCAGATACCAGAGCAGGAACGCCACCAAGATGTATCATGGTTCCACGAAGGAGTCCGGGTGCAACATCGGGAACCTAGGCGTTCGGAACAAACCATCCACGGGGGAGTTTCTGCAAGGCAACAATTGCAGCAGTACGGGTTACCGGATTACCCCCGCGCAGCCTGGGCTCACATCCAACCCGATCATGTCACGCCAGAAGACCAGGACAGGGAGGACAGAGCTATGCGCCACCCATCCACAGAACAGGCCAATCAACAACATACTGTCCGTGAATACGCCCAGATGAATGTAGCCAGAAACATGGGCGGGATTATTGCGTCGCGCCACTTGCATGGTCAGCAGCCTAGCCGATCCGGTTTATACAGCTCGATGGAATTCGGCACGACATTTTTGACGGGTGATGAAACTAGGACGCATTCTGACGAAGTTCCGTTTCTCACCCAGCAGCCGGGCCGTTACGGCGATGAAGATCAACATGCCCGGAGGCTGAATGCATTTGGCGCAAGAGCTGTGGCTTCGTCGCTGAGGGATAACGGCATTCTCGATGAAAATGATTTGCCCGAAGAATTCTACATCTCTGCCGATGCTGATACAGATATCTCGGAAAATGGCGAAGTCGGAGGGGTACCCGTAATCGCCCTGGCGGCGGCTAATACATTGACCCTGGCCCAAATGAACCTTCACTACAACTTGGGAATCGTCTGGGCGGCAAACCAGGGAACGTTCAGCCATGAATTCGGACTGTTCCGGGCGAATCCCGCAGCTGCTTTCAATGTGCTGGTTCAAGCCGGTTTATCGCAAAATGATGCGAATACGTATTCAAACCACCTGGCAAACGCGCTTGCGGACGAGGCGAATCATTATCAGCAACAAAATGTTCCGATGCCCGACTACCTTCCGCCACTCATACAGGAAAGGATCTTTGATCATATAGATCTTAATGGCAGGTTCCTTTGGGCATTGCTCAGGTATCTCAATGCCGCTAACAATCAGGGTAATGGAAATTAAAATTCACACAGCTTTGCACACTCGCTCGGTTGCGCCGAATGAGCGACGTTATTCCAGTGCCCTAGTGCGATCGCCCGTAGGTTGGGTTGAAGCATGAAACCCAACAACTCAATATGGACACATACCCGAAACATTACGGTTTACTTTCACGAAATGGCTTCATATCTTGGGAAAAGTTGGGTGTCGCTGTCGCTCCACCCAACCTACGGGAACAGATGCAATATCGTCGGGCAAAAACACTAGGGGGAACTTACTTTTTTACTGTCGTCACTTACCAGAGAGAAAAAAGTCAAACCATGAAAAGAAACTTTATGAACTTGCCTGAAGAAGAATTTACATTACAACTACACCCCCGCACTCAAGAGACAGTCTCTCTTGAAATCCCAAAAGATACCTTAGATTCCCTCAAAAAAATAGCCCAGAATCGTGATATGACGA